>DATFXM010000060.1:0-101621 GCA_035315885.1 Blastocatellia bacterium | reverse complement strand
CTTGCCTACGACGCCGTACACCATAAATGACGAAGGCCGAGGTCCGGCGTGGAGCAACTCGCTGTTTGAAGACAATGCAGAATTCGGTTTGGGCATGCGTCTCGCGCTTGATCATCAGCGGGAGTATGCGGAGCAGTTGATCGAACGACTTCGGGATCGAATTGGAGAAGCGCTTGCGACGAGTCTGCTGACCAACGACCAGTCCACGGATGCAGGAATCACAATACAACGTGAGTGCGTGGAGGCGATGAAGGCGAAACTTGCGAACCTGCGAGAGCCGGAGGTCAGGGATTTGATGGCAGTCGCGGATTCGCTTGTCGAGAAGAGCGTGTGGATCATCGGTGGAGATGGTTGGGCTTATGACATTGGTTACGGAGGTCTGGATCACGTGCTGGCGAGTGGGAAGAACGTGAACGTGCTGGTGCTCGACACTGAGGTGTATTCGAACACTGGCGGCCAGGCGTCGAAGGCGACGCCGCTCGCTGCAGTAGCGAAGTTCGCGGCTGGTGGGAAGCACACCGCAAAGAAGGACCTGGGTCTGACTGCTATGCGCTACGGCAACGTCTACGTCGCCCAGGTTGCGATGGGCGCTGACGACGCGCAGACGCTAAAGGCGATTCAGGAAGCGCAAGCGTATCGCGGTCCGTCGCTGATAATCGCATACAGCCATTGCATCGCGCATGGGATTGACATTTCCAAAGGGCTCGAGCAACAGAGGCTGGCGGTGGAGTCAGGCTATTGGCCGCTCTACAGGTTTGATCCGCGTCTTTCGGAGTCAGACGCGAACCCGCTTCAGCTCGACAGTAAGGATCCAAAGATACCGCTGCGTGAATACATTTACCGGGAAGGTCGCTACAGAATTCTGTTGAACAGCGATCCGGAAGCGGCAAAGCATCTGCTGGAACTTGCCGAACAAGCAATCGCACGCCGTTGGCGATTGTATAAGCAAATGGCCAGGCGCTACGAGGGGGAATGATTCCATGGATCTGACGACAAATTATCTGGGGTTGGCGCTGAAGAATCCAATTGTGCCGTCGTCGTCGCCACTCACGCACAAAGTCGACGGGATTCGCGCGCTTGAAGACGCGGGGGCTTCGGCGCTCGTGATGTATTCGCTGTTCGAGGAGCAGATCACGGCTGAGAGCTATTACCTCGACTACTACCTCAGCCAAGGGATCGACAGCTATGGTGAGTCGCTGAGCTATTTTCCCGAGATGCGTGGCTACAACATCGGACCTGACGACTACGTGGATCTGATTAGGCAGGCGAAGCAGGCGGTTGACATACCGGTGATCGGGAGCCTGAACGGGGTTTCCACTGGAGGCTGGATTGATTACGCAGCATTGATTGAAGAAGCCGGCGCCGATGCCCTGGAGCTCAACGTTTACTACATACCGACGAGCACATATCTGACCGGAAATGAGGTAGAGCAGATCTACCTCGACATTCTGCACGACGTGAAGAGAGTCGTGTCGATTCCGGTGTCGATGAAGCTAAGCCCGTACTTCAGCTCCACCGCGCACTTTGCCAACAGGCTTTCGCAGGCGGGTGCGGATGGGTTGGTGTTGTTTAATCGCTTTTACCAGCCTGACATCGATTTGGAACGTCTGGAGGTAGTACCGCGCCTTGTATTGAGCACCTCCGATGAGCTGAGACTTCCGTTGCGATGGACGGCTATTCTGTTTGGGCGGATTGAAGCTGACCTGGCGATCACGGGCGGTATACATACTCACGAGGATGCGCTGAAGGCCCTTATGTCCGGCGCTCGCGTTGCGATGATGGCGAGCGAGCTGCTGCAGAACGGAGTGGGCCGGATCGCCGAAGTGCTAGCCCAGATGGCACGATGGATGGAGGAGCATGAGTACAGCTCGGTCTCGCAGATGATCGGAAGCATGAGTCAGGCTCATGCAGTGGAGCCCGCCGCATTTGAACGCGCCAATTACATGAAGACCCTGGCGTCGTATAAGAAGTTCTGAGCAGTAGGCAGTAAGCAGTAGGCAGTAGGCAGTAAGCAGTAGGCAGTAGGTTTAGGGTTTCTGGTTCGTTATATGGAGACTCGAAAGACGCCTAATGTGAGATAGAGTCATACTGAATCAAACGAACCCGAAACCCGAAACTCGAAACCTACTGCCTACTGCCTACTGCCTACTGCCTACTGCCTACTGCCTCAGAACTTCCCCTTCCCTGTGCTCCCCATCACAATTCCAGAGTGATGCCGGTCGTATCCGGAGAATCGAAAAGGCCTTATATTCGCACAAGAAAACAAGAACAAGCGGCGAAAGCTGCCAGGGAGGTGAGTAATGAAACGCAATTTTCTTATGTTGATGGTCATCGGCTTGCTGCTTGGCGGAAGTCTCGTAGCGCGTGTCACCGCGGAACAGCCGAAGAATGAGCGAGCCTTTGTGCAGATTAACGAAACCGTCAAGTTCAGGGGTGTGTTTCTCCGCGGACGGTATCTGTTCGTTCACGACGCCGAAAAGATGGCGAAGGGGGAGGACTGCACCTGGATCTATGATGCGTCCGGCCGCCTGGTCACTTCGTTCCATTGCGAGCCAGTCGAGCGCCCGAAGGCCGATGCGTTCAAAATGATCGTGTCGCACCGAACGGGCAGTTTTGACATTTCCGAAGTACGTGAGATCCAGTTCGCCGGAAGTACCGAGGGCCATTTGGTCCCGTAGAGTTCCTTCTTCAGGCAGATCCAGCAGTATCCCTATCCCGAGACTGCTGAATCCGAGCAAAGGATGCGCCCGCATCTGGATACTGCAACTGATTTAGGCTTCGGGGCTGCGCGAGACATCGGTCTGACTTTGTCAGGTTAACAGACTAAAACGGCGCACACCCCGAAGCCACCTCTACAACAGCTGCCGAGCCCATTGGAAGGAGCTTTATGAAAGGCGAACAGGACCCGCGACAAGTGCTTGACGTCTTGAAGTCTGAACTGGATTTTCTGGAAAAGGGCGGCTATCACCCCTCGGTACACGACCCCGGAAAACTGACATCGTTGTTCCAGGATTCTCCAACCTGTCTTTGTTATCCGGATCGACAACATGAGGACACGTGCCTTCTGATGAATTTTGTTCCGCCCGAACACCGTTCCGAGGCGGTTCCCTGCCATTTCATTCCGCTGACCGGCGCCGGAGAAACAGTTGAGGCGCTGGAACAGCGCGGAGACCAACAGGACCTCGAAGCGACGGTACTCTCGTGGCTGCGAAATGCGATCTCGCGACTGGAGGAGAAAACCACCAAGCCGAAATAAGAATTCTGATGTGCCGTCCATTGAAGCGCAAGCAAAGTCAAAGCAGATCGAGGTGAAAGTCAAAATAGGTTTGTTCTCCCTGGCGAATAGCACTGTGCGTGGGTTCTGCACGGATAGTCGCCTTAGCAAGCCGCGCGGTTTACTCCTTCTCGCGCGGCTTTTTTGTGATGACAGTCAGGATGTAATTCGTCTCACTCAGCACACAGCACTCCGAATCGCACTGCGAGAATCCACGCACGAGGTGTGGGAATTTGCGGTTCTCCACCGAGACTCTCCGCGTGTTTTCAATAGTTCGTCGAGAATTCTTCGGGAATGAGTCTTGCTCCCACCCGATGAATTCTTGAGTAGTGGTGCGATCAAAGTGTGAGTTGCTGCGATGTTTGAAGAAGGGCCGACTCAGGTTGACCTGCCGATCAAGAGAGGAGGCGTCATGACCAGATTTGGGCTGACAAAATGGCTTGTCGTCGCGTGTTGGGCGACGGCCGCGGCTCTGTTTACCGTCCCGAGCTCTCTATCGAAGACCGAGAAAGCGACCGGGACAACACCGGCGACGGTCGAAGCCCACAATTCAGAGGACTACGTTGGCAGCGAAACTTGCAAAGCCTGCCACGAAGCTCAATTCACCAGTTTCTCGAAGACCCCGCACTCGCGACTGGCCCAGGCCGGTTGGAAAACCGAACGGCAGGGCTGCGAGTCTTGTCACGGACCCGGCAAGGCGCACGTCGATGGCGGCGGTGACAAATCCAAAATCAGAACATTCGAAGGTGAGACCGCAAAACAGATCTCCGATAACTGTCTGTCGTGCCACTCGGGAAAAGAGGAGCACAACAACTTCCGCCGAGGCGAACACTGGCGCAATGACGTAGGCTGCACCGACTGTCACTCGCCGCACGCGTCTTCTCGAACTCAGATCGAGCCAAAAGGCGACGCCTCCTCTTCCATCATCCCGGTTGGGTCCTTCTCCGCCCACGCAAACGACATCGACACGCGAAAGATGCTCATCAAGAGCGAACCTCAACTCTGCATGAAGTGTCATAACGAGACGAAAGCGCAGTTCAATCGTCCATTCCATCACAAGGTGCTGGAGGGCGCGATGAACTGCAGCGATTGCCATAATCCTCACGGCGGCTTTGAGCTGAAACAGGCGAGGCTCGCAGTGGGCGCCGACGCCGCGTGCTTCAAGTGTCACGCGGACAAGCAGGGCCCCTTTGTGTTTGAGCACGCACCGTTGAAGGTCGAGGGCTGTGCCGCGTGTCACGATCCGCACGGCTCCTCGAACCCCCGGCTACTGAAGCGCAACTCAGTTAATCAGCTCTGTCTCGAATGTCATTCCAATACCTTCGAGATCGGCGCACCGAATACGCCGAGCTTCCACAATCAGGCTACGGCGCGCTTCCAGAACTGCACGACGTGTCACGCAAAAATTCACGGCTCGAACACAAGCAACGTGTTCTTCAGGTAATCGCCGCGACCACGTGCGAAGGAGGAGTTGTCATGAAGAATAAATCCGCACTCAGCTTGTTATCTGCGCTGATCATGGTGCTCGGGATAGTTCCACACGCGGGCGCCCGACAGGCTCCGCAAAGCTCAAAGGAAGACTGCGAGAAAGTGGAGATGAAGATCGAAAGCCGCTCGCAGCCCACGGCAACAGTCGAGAATCAATCCAAGCCTCCCTGGAAAAAAGACACAACAGATGACAAAGGCAACAAAGGCTCCGCGCCCGCTCAGCCGGCAGAACCCAGCGCTCCTTACCATATAGTGTCCAGCATCGAGCTGGGAGTGCGGGGCGTTTCGGTCAACGGCAACCAGAACAAGTATCGAAGCGATCTGAACTACGGACCGGGGTTCAAGATTTTCGACGGGAGCCTGATGATGAAGGATAACGGCGGGGGTGGGGGACCGCTGTTCGATCAGTTGATGGTGAATACGTTCGGCTGGTCCAATGATCCAAACCGTTACCTACGGGTCAGCGCAGAAAAGACAAAGCTGTACAAATTTGACGCGAACTATCGCCGGTTTGACTACTTCAACAGTCTCACCAATCTGGCGCTCAATCAGCACATCTCAAACACCGAGTACCGCCAGGGCGACTTCGATCTGACGCTGTTCCCCGCCAATGAGAAATTTCGTCTGAACGTAGGCTACTCGCTGGATCGCAACAGTGGGCCGTCAGTCACCACCTACGACTACCAGCGCGACGAGTTTCCGATTCTGGAACCGGTGAGACAATCGGCGGACGACTATCGCATCGGTTTTGATGCGAAGTTGTCGGTGTTTGATATTTCGTTCCTGCAGGGCTGGAGAGTGTTTCGCGAGGACTCGACCTACACCGTGGATCAGCCACAACCGGGGAACAATCCGATCAATACTTCCAGGATAAACACGTTCCAACGCGACCTTCCAACGCGAGGCCTTACACCTTACACACGCTTCAGTCTGCACACGTTTCTGGCAAAGCGGTTGGACATCACCGGACGTCTGATTTATTCAAAGGCCACCACCGATTTCACCTTGTTTGAGAATGTCACCGGGACTGATGCATCAGGAAACAGAATCGTCCTGGACAGCTTCACGGTGAACGGGGACGTGACGAGGCCCAACACGATCGGCGACGCAGCGGCTACTCTTATGGTCAGCGATCGTTTTCGGATGTCGGACAGTTTTCGAGTGCAGACGTTCCACATTGATGGCGGCAATCTGCTCAACGAGCTGCTGCTGAGGAGTCGCTCGACGCCGCTCGGACAGACGCCTCTACCTCCGCTGGTGGTGAACACTCTGGCCTTCCAGACGACCGGCTACCGCAGATATCTGAACACAGTCGAGGGGGATTATGATGTCAGTTCGCGACTGTCATTTCACGTGGGGTACCGGTACACGAAACGCCATATCGAGGAAGTGAAGAACACGATCCCGGTAGGGGGCGTTGCACCGGAGCCGGAGACCGAACTCTTCGACAACCAGACGGACGCGTTGATCTTCGGCTTCAAAGCTCGGCCGTTTAGGATATGGAGCCTGTATTTCGATCTTGAGCACGGGACGAATGACAACGTCTTCACTCGCACGGCGAACTACGACTACAACAACATCAGAGTACGGAGCATTCTGAGGCCGACGAACAGGCTGACGGTGAACGGATCGCTGACGACGAAAGACAACACAAATCCCTCTCTCGATGAGAATTTCAAGACGTTTGGCGCCGACATCAACACGAGGATATTCAGTGGTTCAGTGGACTGGACTCCGAGCGATAGATTCAATCTGAGCTCGGGGTACACCTACTTCCACATAACGAGCGAAGCCTCGATTATCTTTTTCGTGAACAGCGTCCAGCAGGAGGGACTGAGCCGGTACTTCATGAAGGATCATTTCGCGTTTGTCACCGCCTACTGGGAACCGATTGCGCGTTTAAGGCTGTACGGCGGTTTTCGGATTCACAACGACCGGGGTCAGGGCGATCGACTCTCGACTCAGACGTTGTTTGTAAACTCATTCCCGTATCAGTTCGAATCTCCGGAGGTGAAGGTTTCGGTGAAGCTTCACCGGAACGTGGACTGGATAGCGGGCTACCAGTACTTCGACTACAAGGAGCGGTTCGTCAACAAACAGTTCTATCAGGCGCACTTGCCTTACACTTCACTGCGAATTCATTTCGGATCGAAGGAGTAGGGGGATGAGGAGATGAGGCGACGCGGAGAGGAGGGAAGGGAGGAAGGGGCGAAGCGGCGATGTCGTGACCGGTAAAGTCTTGCCGCAACAACTCAGGACTCAGGACTCATCACTCATCACTCAGCACTACCCTCGTCTTGCGAAAACGAGTCCAATCGCGATAAGAGATTAGATCTGTACTACAAGATGTGAAAGGAAGGAGTCGCATAGATGTCGCTCAAGAACAGACAGATCAAAGTCGTGACCGCTGTCGCTGCGGCTGCGGTCTTCACAATGGTCGTTGCAATCCGCGCTACCAACCCGGTCGCCGCTTATGGCGCCGCGGATGCCGCTGCGACATTCAAATCCAAGTGTGCAAGCTGCCATGGGGCAGACGGCAGCGGAAACACTCCAGCCGGAAAAAGTCTGAAATTGAAGGATCTTCGATCGGCCGAAGTGCAAGGGATGTCTGATGACCAGCTCTACCAGATCATCGCCAAAGGCAAGGACAAGATGCCACCATACGAGAAGTCCCTGGGCGCTGACACCTGCAAAGCTCTAGTGGCTTATATCCGCAAACTAAAGGGGTGAGCTTCTTCACGACGACGTCCGACAATTTCATGAAGTGAGGACGTAGCGGGGAATCTCAGATATTATTTACGCTTCGATGCGGCACCGGCGCAGTTCGGGAAGTAAGGTGCGCGGAAAGGATTGAAGTCTAGCCGACCACTGGGCGCTCGTGGATGGAATAAGCGGGCTGTCCGCAATAGTGCCTGCGTCAACAAGCAGGAAACGAACACCCACCGAGGAGATCAAGATGACGTCCGACAAAACCGACGGATCAGACGCGCCGAGACCTTCCCTATTTCGAAACTTCACTAGTCTCTTTGGAATGATCATCGCGATGGCGGCGATCATCGGAGTCCTGCTTTTGTTCATAACCGCGGCGCTGAGCTCACACCATCCCCCGTACGTCGGGATTTTTCTGTTCATTATCTTCCCAGCGTTTCTCATCCTGGGCATTCTGATAATGCTGCTTGGCGCAGTGAAAGAAAGGCGGCGAAGACACAGGCTGGCTCCGGGTGAAATCGCGAAGTACTTGACTCTGGACTTGAATGATAAGAGTCAGCGGCGGCGGTTTGTTGCGTTTGTGTTCACACTGCTGGTCTTTTTGTTTATCAGTGCGTTCGGGAGCTATCGAGCCTACGAGTACACGGAGTCGGTGACGTTCTGTGGACAGCTATGTCACGCCCCTATGAACCCCGAGTTCACGGCGTACATGGGATCTCCACACGCGAGGGTGCGATGCGTGGACTGCCACGTCGGTCCCGGCGCGGAGTGGTACCTTCGCTCGAAGGTGTCGGGCGCGTATCAGGTCTACTCCGTTATGTTCAACAAGTATCCGCGTCCAATCCCGACACCGGTTCACAACCTTCGTCCCGCGCAGGACACTTGCGAACAGTGTCACTGGCCGGAGAAGTTCTATGGATCGCAACTCAAAGTCTTCAATCACTACGGATACGACGAAACCAACACGCTCAGGCAAACGCGAATGATGATCAATACCGGTGGGGGAAGCCCGGAGCATGGAAAGGTGAGTGGCATTCACTGGCACATGAACATTGCCAATGAGATCACCTACATCGCGTCTGATGAGAACCGCCAGACGATTTTATGGGTGAGACTCAAGGATCAATCAGGAAACGTGACTGAGTATCTCGCGCCGGACGCACAATTGACTTCGGATGAGATCGAGCGATCGTTTCAGCGAAAGGTTGACTGCGTAGACTGTCACAGCCGGCCGTCACATGTTTATAACCCGCCGGACCGCTCGGTCAATGAGGCGTTCGACGCGGGAAGGCTCGACACATCGCTTCCTTTTCTCAAGCAGCAGGCAGTTGAGGTACTGACGAAGCCTTATGAGACGAGGACGCAGGCCCTCGATTCGATCCGGTCGTCGATCGAAGAATACTACAAGTCAACTTATCCGGAGGTGTCCTCGAACAAGCGCGAATCGATCAATCAAGCGATCGAGGAAATCCGGCGGATCTACAGCACGAATTTCTTCCCTGAGATGAAAGTAGACTGGCAAACCCACAATGACAATCAGGGGCACTACTACGCCGTTGGCTGCTTCCGGTGTCACGACGGCGAGCACAAGAGTAAAGACGGCAAAGTGATCCGCAAAGACTGCAACATCTGTCATACGGTGCTGGACCAGTCCGAGGGAGGCACGCCTGTAGCGATAACCAACGGGTTGTTCAAGCACCCACTCGAGCTGGATGTCAGCGAGAACAAGTGCACGGATTGTCATTCTGGCAAGGGAATGAGCCAGTGAAATCGCGTTGTCGGCCGACGCCACATGCCGGAGCCGCTACCGGTTGTTGAGGTCTGACTGACCAGTTCTTAGTCGAGCGACAATCAGTTGAAGATAACACCTCCGCGCAGGCTTCGGAGCGACCTGCTCCCGCCGTTCTTATTGAGAGCCCGTGCTTGATGCAACCGGTGAGGGCGAGCTCTCGAACGGTTACGAGCAGGCCGCTCTGTGAGTCCTGGGCGGAAAAGAGTTCTGAGTTCTGAGTGACCGCATTCCTCTCAAGGTCTGAAGCTTGCTTCGGTTGCGCTTCAGATTGCACCCGTGACATCGTGCTTGTCACACTGCCGAACTTGGCACAAATCGACCTACCAGCCAGTACGAGGCGATTGTTTGGAATTCGCCTCGTGAAATGCCGCCCCTGGTTCGCGGAACCACTCGGGGAACATGAAGCTGCCAGCGCATTGACCAGCTTAGTCGGGACGACCTTGCAGCCGCCTTGAGGAGGATAGTGAGAGCGAGTGGCTAGTTCTCGCTCTTATGGCAACAGGTCGTCCCGACTACGCTGGTCCGACTTGGTGAAGGTCCCGACTTGATGAAGGTCCCGGTCGCCCGAGATGACAGGGACCCTCACTACAAGCGGTCACCCCGCTCGTTGTGCCCGTCGCCCGCGCCTCGGCAAGCGCTGCTCGGTGTGCCCGGCTGTTACTTGAGAACATCCCCAGACGCTGGGTCTCCTATAAGTCGGTGCTTCCCAGTCACGAGGCCAAAGCGTCTGGTGGTGTGACATCATCAGGACTGCACACAAGGATGTAAGCTGCGCAGCCAGTACTCCGTTGGGATCGCCGCTGCCCACTCCGGTCAGCATCGCTTGAATCAATCGCTGGAATCGCGAGTCTTCGCTGAGTCCGGCCAACATGCTCACTCGTCTGATCAAAGGCTCTCCAGGTTTGCCTTTGAGGATTTCGTCCGCCGCCCAATACACCGTGCGCATGGCGTAGAGGATGGTGCTCTCGTCCTGGATTCTCTTGCTTTTGTCGCCGACGCAATCCCACAACTCTTGTTCATCAATGACCAAAACAGCCACTGGCACCTCGGGCGGTTTCGAACCAGGCGACGGAAGTCGCATCTTCTGTGCAACGATCATAATGCCCTCCCCACTACACACCTATGGCTACTCGCCCGCGATTCCCCAGAGACAACAGGTCACCTCTCCCACGTAGATTCCGCGGACTCCCGTGCCTGATTGCTCAGCACCGCGCACACAGATCCCATTCGACACTGCGAGCGCGCAGCGAGTTACCAGAGTTATGTTTGGTTTAGTTGCGCGGTGAGCGGTTGCCGCACAATATCGGCTGGCGGAGGGCCGAGCTTACTATTGCCAAGACCGCCCGCAGGCTGGCGATCATGTTCGGGTGTAGAGCGGAAGGTATAGATTACTACAAAACGTTCGAAATGCAAAAGGGAATTGGACTCTGTCCTCATTTGATTTGGACCGAAGAAGACGCGATGTCACCGCTATCAACCATTAACCGAGGTGGGTCTCACCCAAGGAGCACCAAGACTCGCAAACACCGGAAAGGTTCTTGAGTCTTCGCGGCCGGCTGATACGGTCCAACAGCAAACCAACTCAGAACTCAGAGCTCAGAACTTCCCATTCGGCGCGGGAATTGCACGTGTGCCAACAGTGCTCGTGTTTCGGGTCCGGACCGGGTCAAATTACCCAACCGGTCCTCGCCGATGGGGAAAACTTTCGATGATTGCTGATGCCGCCCTCGAATTCGCATTTGGCCAAAAGCGAGTAGACGTCCGGCCTGAGTTGCTTGCGCGATATGACCGCCCAGGACCTCGCTATACCAGTTACCCCACCGCGCCAGAGTGGGATGACTCCTTTGGACCTGAGGACGCTCTTGCCGCGTTTCGCGACGCCGATCTGACCGCTCACCCCGTCTCGTTGTACTTTCATATCCCTTTTTGCGAGTCGCTCTGTCTGTACTGCGGCTGCAACGTAGTCATTAATAAAAACCACACCGCCGCGGATTCTTACGTCGCCGCGCTCGGCAAGGAAATCGATCGCGTCGCTGATCACGTTTCTGCGGATCGCAACGTCGAGCAGCTACATTGGGGTGGTGGTACACCAACTTACTTGTCCCCGGATCAGATCGAATCGCTGTATTCAAATATTCAACGTCGGTTTTCTTTTTCGCCGGACGCGGAGATAAGCATCGAGGTCGACCCGCGAGTGACCACCCCAGATCACTTTCGCGTTCTGAGGCGCGTAGGATTCAACCGGGTGAGTCTGGGAATTCAGGACTTCAATCCTGTGGTGCAGAAGACGATTCACCGAATCCAGTCGTTTGAGGACACCGGGCGACTATTTGCGCAGTGCCGCGAGCTGGGATTCCAGAGCATCAACGTCGATTTGATCTATGGATTGCCCCATCAAACGGTCGATGGGTTTGCAAAGACCGTCGACATGATCGTGAGTCTCGATCCGGATCGCGTCGCGTTATTCAGCTATGCGCACGTGCCGTGGCTGAAGAAGCAGCAGGGGAGCTTTGCCGGACACCTCCCGGACGGGCTGGAAAAGTTTAGGATCTTTGCAAATGCGGTGCGGATGTTGACCGACTACGGGTACCGATTCATTGGCTTGGATCACTTCGCAAAACCCGAGGACGAGCTTTGCCGGGCACAGGATGAGAGGACACTACACCGGAATTTTCAAGGCTACACGACAAGACGAGGCTGCGACATCTACGCAATGGGCCTGAGCTCGATCTCGTCGACCGAAGATGCATATATCCAGAACTGGCGCGACCTGTCTCGTTACTACAACGCGGTAGGCGCAGGTCTTTTGCCGACGATGCGCGGAATGCGCGTTTCAACTGAAGACAAACTGCGACGATCGGTGATCAATCGCATTCTGTGTCACGCGGTTCTGGTCAAATCCGAAGTCGAGTCGGAGTTTGGCATCGACTTTGATTCGCATTTCGCGGCCGAGCTGAAGGGCCTTGAAGAGTTGGAACGTGATGGCCTTGCGCGCCGAACCCCCGATCGTATCGAAGTCGAACCGCTGGGACGGATCTTCATCCGGAACATCGCGATGTTGTTCGACGCGTACCTAGCCAAAGCCGAGCGCAACCGCAAGTTCTCAAAGACCCTCTGATCAGCGCCTACTCGTAGCGCAATGCGCTCATCGGATCAACTGCGGTGGCTCGCCGTGCTGGAATGTAGCTCGCGATCATCAGAACCAGCGACAGCAGCAGGGCTACGACCATGAACACCAGCGGGTCGGTGCTGCTGACTTCATACAGCAAACTGGAGATGTAGTGGGTGAATATAAAGAAGGTCAACAACGCTCCGATCACCCCGATTACTATGCCGAGGAAAGCCAGCAGTGCCGCCTGAAGAACTATCATCTTAAGTATCGACCGAGGCGTCGCACCCAAAGCAATCCGGACACCGATTTCGTGAGTCCGCTGGCTGACCGAGTTGGCCATCACTCCGAACACTCCGATCGCTGATAGCGCAAGAGCGACAGCGGAGAAGACGCCCAACAAAACCATCACGAGCCGGCGCCGGGCCACCGAGTCGGCCAACAGCGACTCCATCGTTCTGACGTTGTACACCGGTTGGTCTTTGTCAATCGCTCGGACCTCGCCGCGCACCGCGGCGCTCAGCGTAGCTGTTTCCGAATTGGAGCGGACGACTACCGCCATCGCAGGCCACGGGTCCTGAAGGTGCGGCACGTAGGCTTCGGGTTTTGGCTGCGCCTCGAGGCCAAAGTGCCGTACGTCCGAAACGATTCCGACGATTTCGCGCCATTCCGGGTTTCTGCCAAAGCCGATTCGCTTTCCCAGGGGGTCTTCGTTTGGAAAGTATTGCCGGGCAAAAGTCTCATCGACGATGATGACCGCCGGAGCGCCCGCGGCGTCGTGCTCGTTGAAATCGCGGCCACGCAGAACTGGAATACCCATGGTCCGAAAGTAGTCCGAGCTGATCTGGCGATACTCGGCGAATAGTTTCTCGGAAGGGTCTGCGGGTGGGCGGCCTTCTATGCTGAGGACCCACTCGAAATTTGATCCGCTCAAAGGCAAATAGGAAATGATTGCAGCAGACTGCACTCCCGGAAGAGTCTGGAGGTGCTCCACGAGCTGTTTGAAGAAAGTCATTTGTTGCTCGGGCTTCTCGTACTTATAAGAAGGAAGCGTTATCTGCGCGGTAAGCACGCCCTTTGGGTTGAAGCCCGAGTCGACTCCGATCAGCTTCGAGAAGCTCTTCACTACAAGTCCGGTGAGCACCAGCAGCATCAATGCAAGCGCTACTTCGACTACAACCAGGGATCTGCGCATCCGGTGACCTCGGGTTCCGCCTGCGAGGCTCCTGCTGCCTTCTTTGAGCATTCCGTTCACATCGGGCTTGGAAGCCTGCAGTGCCGGGAATAGCCCGAACACAAACGCGGTGAGCAGGGAAACACCGATCGTAAAGCCCAGTACGCGAGCGTCAATAGTGATGTCTTTGAGCCGCGGTATGCTGTCCGGTGCTGAAGCGATAATCGTGGTGATTCCAAAGTACGCCAACGCAGCGCCCAAGCCTCCACCTATTAACGACAGCAGACAGCTTTCGGTGAGAAGCTGGCGCACGATCCTGCCGCGGCTCGCACCGATCGCCAATCGCACCGATACTTCTTTCTGCCGAGCCGAAGCGCGAGCGAGTAGTAGATTTGCTACGTTTGCACATCCGATGAGCAGCACGAGTCCGACAGCGCACAGCAGGATCAGAAGATTCCACTTGCTATCGGCGACAAGTTGCTCATAAAGCGGCAGGAGCGTGACACCCCAACCGCTGTTCGATTGGGGAAAGGACTGCTCGATCTGGGATGCGATTCTCTGCATATCAGTGCGAGCCTGGTCTATCGAGACCCCCGGCTTGAGTCGTCCCAGAACTTGAAGATACCGGGTCGCGCGGCCCTTCAAATCACTTGTATCAAACACCAGCGGAACCCAAATGTCCTTGCGCTCAGCGCCGATGGGAAACTGAAAGTCGGGCGGCATGACCCCGATGATCGTGTACGGCGATCCGTTCAGGGTGATTGTGGAATTCAGTATCGAGTTATCTCCACCAAAGCGTCGCTTCCAGAGCGCGTGACTAATCACCACCACTTTTTCGTCGTTCGCCTTACCGTTTTCCGAGCTGAAGTATTGTCCAAGCAACGGATTCACACCGAGCAGCGGAAAGAGATCGCCAGTCACCTGAACACCCTGAAGTCGTTCGGCTCCCTCGATTCCGGTCACGTTCGGGCTGAAGCTGCTGTAGGCGGCAACAGACTCGAAGGCGTTATTCTGATCGCGCCAGTCGATAAAGTTTGGCGGCGAGACCGGATTTCTCTCCCTGCCCTTTTGAAGATTGTTCTCCCAGATCTTGATGATTCGTTGCTGCTGATAAAAGGGAAGGGGACGGAGCAGGACGGCATCGACTGCGCTGAAGATCGCCGTATTCGCCCCGATTCCGAGTGCAAGCGTGACGATGGCCGCAAACATGAACAGAGGACTTTTCACCAGGAGCCGGACGGCATACTTGATGTCCAGCAGAAAGTTACTCATGGCTTACACCTCGTCGCAGAAAAGTTCCGAGTTCTGAGTTCTGAGTTCTGAGACTCCCACCGCTCTTTCCCATGCCGCTTCAGCGTGTACAAGCGTACTGTCAATAGTCCGAATACCGAGTCCCCGATTGCGAGTGAGCAACTCCAGCTCCGTGCAACCAAGGACAATAGCTTCAGCTCCGCGGGACAACAGGGCTCGGCCGATCGCGCCAAAGTCCTCCACCGACGAATCTCGCACGTCGCCCTTAATCAGCTCGTCATAAATGATTCGATGTATTCGTTCCTGCTGTTCCGCGTCCGGCACGATGACCTTCAGCCCTCTGGCTTCGAGTCCCTCCGCATAGAACCGGTCGCTCATCGTAAAGCGCGTTCCGGTCAGCCCCACCGTCTTGATTCCCGCGTTTGTGGCGAAGTCGGCGACCGCCTCCATGATGCTGAGAACAGGAATCGGGCTCCGAATCGCGGGCAACACCTTGTGCATAGTGTTAGTGGCGAGTACGGCCAGTTCTGCGCCGGCGCCGGCTGCGCTCTGGAATTCTCGTTCCAATTCAACTGCTATCCGGTCCCAGTCTCCGCGGTGCTGCCAGTCGATGTACTTTTGAAATGAAACGCTACAAATAACAATTCTTGGATAGCTGTGATCGCCGAACGCGGAGTGATGACGGCGTACGATGTGCTGGTAATAAGTGACGGTTGACTCCGGACTCATACCGCCGACGATCCCGATGGTCAGGGCGCGATCGAAGCCAGTTGGTGCTGCAGAGCGCGTCATCGAATTCCTCGCTGAGTTCCTTACTCGGAGGCCAGGTTCTCTTCCTGAAAATTAAAGCCCGCCGCAGAAGACCGGGGCAAAAGCGAATCAGGGACTCAATTGCCGCAGCAAATCTCGGGGTATTATTCATCCCTTCGTGCACCGGCGCAAGCCCTAAGTGGGATTTTGGTGTCCTGGATTACAAGGAGTGCAGAACTCAGAACTCAGAACTCTTTTCCCTCACCGTCGAGGTCGCCTCATCCACAGTCGGCACCTGCGCCGACCATTCTGACTCCACCTTGCCGCTATGAACGAACTGTACGGTGGGTACGCGAGGCACAACATTTCCGAGCTGGCGAAATGTAAGCGGCGTGTATTCGAAGTCAGGTCCAACGTCTCGCAGGAAGTCGCTGATCTCCTGCTGGTTGTTCGCTCCAATGAACACTCGCGTGGTTGGCAGACCCGGCGCCATTCGCAGCTCCTGGACCTTCTCCAGCGATTCCTGACAATGCTTGCAGGTTGCGCTAAGAAAAATTCTCATCTGATCTTCGGTATCCGGACCGAGACGCAACAATGAGTCACCGGCTGATGAGGACTGCGTCACGAACAGGGTCGCCAATATCGCTACTCCGCCAGTCATGATTCGGAGAATCCGCCTCGGATGATCCAGAATTGCCTTGCGAGTTATAAACAAGACGCCTATCGCCAGTGCTGCCAGTATCGCATCGTGGAGAATGACCGACGCCGGTCCTCCACCGGTCAGATTGCCAAAACAGTTGCAGTTCGTTCCTTGCAAAGTCTGCCACTTCAAAACAGTCGCGGCAGAGAAAATCAACAGGAGCGCGAGCATACATCCGAGAGCCGGTCTCCAGACCAGACCAAGAATGCATGCCAGGCCGAGAGACGCTTCGGCTACGATCACTGCGATCGCAATCGGAGCAACCGCCGACTCAGGCAGCAGACCATACCTTGCGATCTGAGCGATGAAAGCTGGCAGATCGATAGCTTTCAGGGTAGCCGCCGCGGTGAACGCCACGCCCAGCAGCCACGTGCCCATCGATCGAGCTTGCAATCGTCTTGATTCGGAAAGTTCGAGACTGAACGTCATGACTTTACTCTTTGAATAGTCGCGTTCGATGATGAACAGAAAGGACTGTGGCTGATTACGGTCGTACTCAGGGAAGTCCGGCGGTAGAGCCACAGTCCCGAGCCAAACCTTGATCGTATACCCTCAGGAAATCTTGCGAGTCAGCGGCTGAAACGCGACTTCCACGTTGCAGTTCCCGGCATCCCGGCAGTTATTGTCACAGCCAAGCAGAGCGCAGTTTCCACCGTCTCTGCAGCAGTTGTTGCTGGCCGCTTGAGTCAGTGCGCCCATCGGATCGACAAACAGTTGCAACTCCAAACGCGGATCAAGCTCTTCGGGACAAAGGTCCTCGAACAACTGGGAACCGATAGAGTTCATGTTCCTTTCTCCTTGTGGTTTTGGTTTTATGGTGGCCGACGCTCGATTGCCTCAACAATCTGTCACTTCACGAGCAATAGATGAGGCCAGGGACACAATGAAACTGTCGCGATTCAAACTCGATGCTCGAGAGTGATATCGCCGATAAACCGGTTGCTTGAACCCTCTGGTGATTTGACGAATCTGCTGTGCCTTCAGCTCTGGCCCGCCGACCCGGCGGTCGTAGCCGAGCTGTCAATGAGTTTGCCTTGCGGCATTACTCTCACAACCCGGCAGACTGCTTTGTCGTCAACTCGCACCACGCGCCGTCTCTTCTCCCAGCTCTCCCCGGGATCGTGAAAGACGACCAACTCGCTGGATTCGAGCTGAGCAAAGTAATCCAGGAGTCTGGCTCGAAGCGGGTCGTTGAATCCGGTCAACACATCCTTGACCGTCAGATGTCGCGCTGACGCAACCTGCAGGATCCGGAAAACAAGTTTGTCCAGCTTGATGCAGCGGTCGCCGCTGGTAACCCAATAGGTGAGTTCTTCCCCGGTGTTTCTTACGTCGGGCATCTCCGACTGCCACTTATGGAACCTTCCATAAGTCGGCTCAATCGGGGTCTGCAGCAGCTCCTTGATGCGGTCCTTGTAGATTCCGCGCGTGCTGAAGATCTGACTGATGTCGTACACCGATTGGCTGAGTTTGCCCGGCACATGTATCGTGCAATCCTCGAGCTCAACCGTGCTCAGCTCTTCATCGGGCGGCTGCTGATCAAGTGGGTGCGTCCGGAAGAAAGTTCGTTCGTACGTGTCGTAGTAGATCATCGAGTGGAGCGTGTCGGTTCCACCGGCCCATGGCCGGCCGAGCACAGGGGGGAACGCTCCGCCGCTCTCGTCAAAAGAAGCATCGCAATCCTCGGTGAGCAGAACCTTTCGCTCGCTCTCCGCCTCCACCTTGTAGGCCAATGCGCGGGTGACATCCGCGTCGGCGGTTTCAATCACGGTTATCCCAAACTTCGATGGATCTTTGGCAATCATCGAAGTGCCGGTCAGCAGGAAAGTGCCCATGCCCCCCGTAGACCAGTACGCATTGTTGTTCTCGATGAACTTGAATGTCTCCGCGCGTTCGCCCTCGGTCTCGGTGGGAAAATCAGTGAACGCCATCAACTGCACCGCGATGCCGGCGCCCGCGAAATTCTTCATTGTTTCGGCCATGAAGCCGACATTTGTGCCCTTGTCGATCAGGTCGAGGATCCGTTGATTACCCGACTCCATGCCGAAGGAAACGCAGACGCAGCCGCTCTCAGCCATCTTCACGCAGCGCTGCGCGGAGAAGATCTTCTCCATCCGAAGCTCGGCGCTCCAGCGAATGTCCAGACCCGAATCGACGATTGCGTCTGACAAGCGTTCGAGATAGCCCGGCGCCATCACATCCACTGCAAAGTAGACGTACTTCACGCCCTGAGTTTTGCCGACGTGTTGAAGATCGCTTATCACCTGATCGATGCGCCGTTCGCGCCATGGCGAGGTGGGCCGGTCGCTGTTCAAACCGTAGTCGCAGAAGGTACACCGATTCCAGTAACAGCCCCGCGTAGGTGCGTAGTTGATGCCTCGCTCCGGTGCCAGGTAAAGCTGCCACGGATGTTCGTAGATGGGCACACCCAGTTCTGCGACATTCTCGTAGTGAATCTGTTCGGGTAACCGCACTCGATCATGGACGGCATCGTAGGTGATCGTGTTCGGGATGCTGGTCTTCTTCGAGAGGTCCCCTCCGGTGTCGGCGATCTCGCAAATCGCCGTCTCCCCTTCGCCGACCACAATCGCATCGCACCACCGGAAGAAATGCCGCAACTGATTCTTATCCTTCAGGTGCTTGTAGAGCTGGCTTATAGAGGTTCCTCCAAGAAGAACCATCTTGTCGGGCCAGGTCCGCTTTAACGCGCGGGCAAACGTGAGTGCATGAAACAGCTGATGGTCGTAGACGATGCTTATGCCAAAGCAGTCCGAGTCGCACAGCTCGCGATCATTGCGTAGCTGATCTTCAAAATATCTCAAGAAGGGGGAACAGACTCGATCACCGAGTTCGTCGTTAAACAGATCGCGCAGGTTGTAAATCGAATACCGCGCCCGCGTCAAATGCCGAAAATTCGCGATCTCAGCCGGATACGAAAGGCCGCCGAGAAACCCGAAATACCGGATGAGCGTGTTTACATTTTTCAGGTATCGAGGGAAATCGAGAAACGCAGCCTTGTTCCTGAAGTCTTTCGCGGCCTGATGCACTGTACCGGCCTCTATGCGATTGGTCGCCCAGAGCCCGTAGAACTCCTCTTGTTCCTCGAAGCTCAGCGTCGCTTTTCGTTCGAGGTCTCTCAGTCGTCGCTCGCCTTCTTCGTAAAACGAATCCACATTCTCTTGCCGGACGCAGTAATCAACGAACTCCACGTTTATGTCTCGCATGGAAACATCGGTGAAGCCGTTTCGAACGAGATTTCCCTTGAGGTACGCGCTCGAGTGATACGGCAGCGTCGGATCGTCCAGGGGCGGGTGCATAAGCGTTATCTTCATGGCGACCTCCTCGGTTAAGAGACGTCTTCAGTTTTTTCGGACAGGTAGCTCTGCGAAACTCTTACGACTTGAACCTTCTTCGTCAGATACGACACCAGCATTGAGGCGTAACGGAAGATGCCGACCAGGGCGGTGGCAGGGAAGGCTATGACGAAAAACAAGGTGAGGAATCGGTTTATGAACAGCGCAACGTCATGCGTCTTGAACGCGAAAACCATCGACGTGAAAACTGCAGGCGCTATGAGATGAACCTTGGCAAAAGTCGAATACACGTACCGGTAACTCATCCAGCCCACCGCCGCCAGAAACAGGTTGCAGAGCGCTGCGTACAACAGAAAAACGATGTATGCGTGCTTCGGCATTGAAGGCAGTTGCCGAACACTCTCCCGTCCGGAAAAGAGCTTCTTGAGGGTGCTTCCAAGATAGCTCAACGCCAGACGATACAGGTTAGGCAAGGCAAGCCAATCGGCCAGGAACCAATAACCATCGAATTGAAACACCGGGTTCACGGTGAGCAACACCATCAGGTCTATGAACCGGCAGACGACAAAACACTCGGGCGCTCCCGTAAAGACGCCGACGATTGCGGTCAGCGAGAAGAAGACTTCCTGGAAGTAGACGCCCGCCAGATCTACTACCATCCGGTGCCGGCGTGGAAAGCGCCAGATCTCGGACACGTCGGCAAAAAAGCTTGGCAAGAGCACGAACAGCCCGAATCCGATTTTCCCCGGCGACCCGCCGAATCTGGTCACTGCCGACGAGTGACCGAGCTCATGCCACAACACGCTCAGAAGGCAAATCACCAGAACCCACAGAAATCCGGCGTGTGAGACGAACTGGGGCGCTACATATTTGATGTAGACCAGGAAGTGAGCTGCCAATATGAACGCAATCGACAGCAGGGCTGCCGGCTTGGAGAACATGAAGGTAAGCTTTGAAGATGCCCTTTGTACTATGTGAGCCGGTACCAGCTCCCAGTGTAGAAGGAACGGCAGCGGTCTGTTTTGACGCGCGGGCGCCGGGTTCTCGGTGGGTGAGGATGGGTCCTCAACTATGCCCAACGCGCGGTATCGAGTGGATATGAGCGTCTGAAGTTCATCAAGGGTGACATCGATGTTTCGGTTATTCAGGCGGTCGACAATTTGATGGAGGCTCGTTCTGCCGTCGAGCTGCTGCAGAATCTCCTTCGCGAGGGCTGAGACCTTGAATTGCCGGTTGTCGGGAGCGCGTAATATGAATGCGCATTCGTCGGCGCGTCCGTCGTAGGGGAAGAAGGTGCAAGCCTCTTTCAGGCGGTAGAGAGTTTGCATTACATCTCACAGAAGGTGATCTGACGGCGCTTGGATCAAGAAGCCGCCAGATCACCGAGTCTACACCAAGTTAGTCGCCGCTTTGGCGCGGATTGCACCTATTCGGCGTTTTTAATGTTGCAGTTGCCACCGTCCCGGCAGTTGTTGTCTGCCGCGGAGTTGCTGATCGCTCCAAGCGGGTCGACCAGTATTTGCAACTCAAGCCTCGGCTCGAGTTCCTCTGGCTGCAGTTCATCCAAGAACTCGCTCATGGTGCTCTCCTTTCTTTTGGTTTGGACAAGACGCACCACTACCACCAGCCGTGCTTTTAGACACGTCGAAGCAACCTTTGATTGCCGTTAGGTAGGTGGTGCCTTTCCAGGGCGTCGGATTTCGCTCCCCATCTGGACGATGAAAAGCGACTTTTGGATTTTGTTATATTAACAACGTTACTGCAATAACATTCAGTTGGGGATATCTGCTATTTATTGGAGTTTCTTGCTGACACTACCAGCGGCTGCTCCTTCGGGATACTTCGTCGTGTATCCCGATACTCGGTAGGCCTTTTCCCATAGTCCGCCTTGAAGTGATGGTCGAAGTCGCTGACGTGCTTATAGCCTACCCTGATCGATATCTCTTTGATGCTCATAAAAGTTCGGAGTAACAATTCTTCAGCACGCATCATACGAGTTCGACGAAGATAATTGCGAAATCCGAGCCCGGTGCTCTCCTTGAAGATTCGAGCCAGATACCACACCGAGAGATTTATCTCCTTCGCCAGTTTTCCCAGTGAAAGCTCGGGATCGAAATATTGCTCGGAGATGGCTTTCAGAGCCAGAGTTACGCGGGGATCGACGCGCGGGTTCGCGGCCCCGTTAGCCTCCGACTTTGGAAGCGAGTCCTTGCAGACCACGATATGTCCGTTTGAGAGCGTCTTGGTGTGCAGCTTATTGACCGACAACCACGTCTGAAGCGATTTGTCAGTTGTCCCCGACGCCGAGCCATTGAGCCCGGCTGCCGCGGTGCGCCCGCTAAGCTCGGAAGCGGCTCTTAGCCCCGACGACGAAGAATGGAGACCATTCGCGCCGTTGAGACCGGGCGGCTCATTCAGCCTGGACGACGCTACGCCCGATGCGGCCGCTGCCTCCTCTAACGCGATCATCGGCTTTGCGGCGCGACAGACCGGACACCAGGAGTACAAAGTTACGCGCATTTGCTCCTCGTTGGAGAGTGCGCCCGGCGAATGCTGCTTGGTCCCTGCCCACTTAATCGGCTAAAAAACGCCGGCACACCTGGTTTAGTCCTCAGGTCCTTTCGGAGTGTATGGCAACCGACGCAGCGAATCTCTGTTTGAGATTCAAGAACATTGCAGATTTCAATGCTGAGACGGCCCTTTACTGGCGGCGCCACCGAGACTTTGCTAATGCGAGATCCGTGACGTCAGCCACCGTTCTTAATGTTATCTTTAGCTGCTCATTGATGATCGGGATCGCAGTCTTCTAACATTTCTGCCCGGACTTCTGTAAGGTCTCCACTACACCCCAGCCCACCCTGATTCAAAATCTGGATATTGGAAGCTCGCTATCCGAAGCGTAGCTGGCCTTACAAAAGCAGTCCGGCTAAAAGATGGTCACATAGTAAGGTGCATCACGGCCGCGTGTCAATCGGGTTAGGTCCGCGATCACTCAGCCGATTCTGGGGTGGGTCCCGGCGTGTTTTTACAAGTCGCTTTAATATTTTTCATTTCTTCACGCGGACTCAACCTCATTAACCTGGTTGCGCGGTATCTTGAGGCTGCAAACTGAGCCTCACAGGCGAGTCGCTAACGTTTCAGCAATTTCCCGTGCGGTCGGGTGATTACCCGACAAACTTATAACCGACGCGGTGCACTGTGATTATCCAGTGCGGATCGGAGGGATTGTCTTCAATTTTCTGTCGAAGCTTTGCGATGTGCGTATCGACAGTTCTGGTGAGGGGAAAGCTGTCGTAACCCCATACGCTGTCCAGCAACTGATCGCGCGTTACGACTTCGTGCCGATGATCGATGAAGTACTTCAGTAGGCGGAACTCGCGCGGCGAAAGATCGAGTGTTTTGCCTGATTTTGTTCCGACGTTCTTCTTGAAGTCGAGCACTACATCGCCGAACTCGAACACATCAATTGAGTCCTGGCTCTTCGATACCCGTCGAAGCACCGCTTCGACGCGTGCCAGCAGTTCCATAAAGCTGAACGGTTTTGTCACGTAATCGTCGGCGCCCGTCTTTAGCCCGACTACTTTATCGATTTCCTGACCTCGCGCGGTGAGCATAATGATGGGCAAATTGTTACCCGCGCTTCGAAGTTGTTTACAAACGTCGAGGCCGCTCAGGCGGGGAAGCATTACATCCAGCACCATGAGGTCGAAATGTTTTTCGCTTGCAAGCGACAACGCGCTTGCTCCATCGCGCGCGACGGTGACGTGATGGCCCTCGTACTGAAAGCCATCTCTGAGCGCCACAGCCATTGCCTGATCGTCTTCGACTATAAGAAGTTTGCCCATCATGATTAAGTTCTGAGTACTGAGTTCTGAGTCCTGAGTCACGTCCTGATTGTCAATTAGGGTGCTTGTAACCCTCAAAAACAAGTTCTCAGGACTCAGAACTCAGGACTCCCCTCGAAACTTCGGTTCGACGCCGATCGCCATGAGCCGGGTTGTCGACGGCAGGTAGCCAGATCGTAAACGTGCTTCCGCGACCCGGTTTGCTGTCGACGGTCAACTTGCCCCGATGTTCGTCCACAATGTGCTTGACGATCGCAAGTCCCAACCCGCTTCCCCGGACATCGTGCACCAAACCCTTTCCTACACGGTGAAAGCGTTCGAATATCTTTTCGTGCTCTTCGGTTGGAATACCGATTCCCCGATCGATAATCGACACCGTCACCCATTTCTCCTTTTGACCCAGGCGTACGGTGATTTCGCGAGAGTCGCCTGAATATTTGACCGCGTTGTCGAGTAGATTTACAAGTGCCTGGGTGATTGCTTCGTGATCGATATTCACCGGCGGAAGACCGGTCGGCGCTTCGAACGAGAGCACGAAGTCGGCCTGTTTCAGGCGCACCTCGAAGACTTTGAGCGTTTCAGAAGCCAGCTCCATCAGGTCGGCCTGTTCAAACGTGTATGCCTTCTGGCCGGACTCGATCTTCGAAAAATCCAGTATGTTGTTAATCAATTGAGTGAGACGGCGGCTCTCGGTCTCGATGTATTCGCCGTACTCTCTCACCTTTTCCGTGTCCTTCACGCGGCCGAGCTTGAAGAATTCGCCAAAGACGCGAATCGAGGCCAGAGGTGTTCTCAACTCGTGCGATACGTTGGAGACAAAATCGGACTTCATCTCGGAGAGCTTCATCGCTCGCGAAGCCGCGCGCAGCGTCAACACGAGACCGCCAACCAGCAGCACTGCCATCACGCCCCAGATCGCAGCATTGTTGACAAAGAAGCGATGAGCCCACTGCTCTTCGGTTTCGTGTCGCATCCTGTTGACCAGGAATGCTCGTTGATAAACCAGACCGAATCGGGTGCGGGCCTCAGCGGTCTTGTAGCTGACCTGGTCATCGCCCCAGACCGGTTCTCCGACCTCGTTGGTGATCGAGATGAGAACGTCCTTGTACTCGGTTGGAAAGAACTCCGGCAAATGATTGTCGATCGCCGGCAAGAGTACCCGATTATCAAAGTAGATAGGATCAATGATCATGCCTGCTACGGCTATGATTCGCTTGTGCTCGTCCAGAACAGGTTTGACGATCAAACAGGTGCGCGGGTCACGATCGATGCCCATCGCTCTTGGGTCGAGCTCGGTTCGGGCGCGAATGTAGACCAGATAAGGAGCGCAGGCCACGTTGATCGCTCTCATTTCAGGAGCCGCGGGGTCGGGTTCCAACGCTTGGCGGTCACGATTGAAGAACAGGACGGCGGGGTGATCCCAGCCCTTTACTTCGGTATCGATCACCAGGAAGACTTTTGTGGAACCCTCGAATTGTTCCTCGGCAAAGTGGGCGGCGACCTGTCGCGTCGCGTTTATCGCGGCGGTGCCGCTTTCGTCTCCTCGGACGATACCACCATCCCGGTCGGTAATCATATCGGGAGATAAGAGCAATACGCGATCGGCAGCGTTTCGGTAGGTCGAGTCTACGTCGTTGGCTACTGCTCGAAGGAAATCGAGCATTATGCCTCTCCGGTAAATTGGGAGAGTGCGTTCAAGGACCCTGAGCGCCCCATACTGTCGATACAATAGGAAGGCGAGCGACGCTGCGACGGCCAGCATGCCGATCAGCAGCGTGCGCTGTTTAAGCAGACCCCTGAACTTGGACACTGTGTGAACTCCAGTATGTAGAAAGTAGGCAGTTTCGGGTTTAGGGTTTCGGGTTTCGAGTTCGTACGATGAAAGTTAGGGTTAAATCGATCTCCACACGACTCTGGTCAAACGAACTGGACTTCCATCGCAGCATTGCTCGAGCGAACCCGAAACCCCATCTGCCTACTGGCTACTAACGCTCAAATATACAATAAACAACAAACTTACCTTTTCGCGCGGGCTAGTTTTTACAACTTGATTACAAGTTTCACGACATTTATCCGGCCTTTAGGCCTTTTGACTCTTAGAATCATGACCGTCGCGCCGGCCCGATATGCCAGAGGAAGGTGGTCGTTGACATGTTCAAACGACATCAACCTGTCATCGACGCTCGGATATATTTTCTGATCATCGCTGTCATTCTCGCGGTCGTATTTGCCGCGATGCTCGAACGATCGCGACTCCGGAATCCGACTGGCCCCGACCAATCCGCTAACTCGCAAATTAAAACGAAAGCAGCAACCGGAATCAAATGAAGGTTCATCCGCTTATCAATCCAGTGGTGAAGGCGATCTGTACCTCCTCGGTCATTCTCGTTGTAGCAATCGCTTTCATACCCGCGGCGTCCGCACAGTCCCGATCGAGCGTACTCAAAGCAGCAGCGCGCGACATCCGTAAGGGCATGTACGAGGACGCCGAGAAATCTTATCGCTCGCTACTGTCTCTCGACGAGCAGGACCGCGCCGCGCGACTCGGTCTCAGCTACGCATTGCTCAAGATGCACCGGCTTCAGCAGGCGTATGAAGAAGCGAGACTCGTAGCCAACGCCGATCGTTCCAATGCACGGTCCCGCGCGTTGATGGGCGCTGCCCTGCTGGCCTCCGGCCAGTTTCGCGAAGCCAAAGCCAACCTTTATCACGCCGCAGAACTGGATCCACGCGAGGCGCTCGCAGCCGGCGGTATAGCTGAAATTGAGTTGTTTGAAAACAAGAGTCGTGACGCGTACCTCCTTTACAGGAGGGCGATTGCACTCGATCCTAATGAACCGGACTTCTACAGGCCTTTAGCCAGGGCGTGTACCCGGCTAGAGCATTACGCCGAAGCAGCCGATGCCCTCGAACAGTTCCTTCGCGTTGCGCCGTTGACCGATTCAAAGCAACGAGATCGCATCGTAGCCGTCATGAAGTTCTACCGCAGACTCGAGGGTCGCAAACTAAACCTGCCGAGCGGCGCCGAGGTCGCGAAGATCAAATTCGATCTGGTCAACAACCGACCCTACTTCGACGTGATGATAAACGGCCGGGGTCCCCTGCGATTCGTCCTGGACACCGGTGCGAGCTTTTCGCTGATATCCGACGATGCCGCTCGTAAGCTCGGGATCTCGCCATTTTCAAGAGGCGGAGAGGGCAGAGCAGTAGGCGGCACGGGAGCTTTCCCGCTGGTCTATGGCGTTCTGGATTCCGTTTCGATGGGTGGCGCACGCATCGACAACGTGCCGGTGTATATCCGCACGATTCATCAGGCGCCCGAAGCGCGACCCGAAGAGCACTACGACGGCTACTTCGGCCTTTCACTGTTGTCGCATTACCTGGTGACGATAGATTACAAGAACGGCTCTCTCACTCTGGACCGAAGTGAGTCTCCTGACCAGTTACAGATTGCCGGGCTCGATCAACCGGTCGATCCAATCGCTCTTCGAAGCACGCGAGACGGACTGGCGAGCACCGAGACCCGGCTTGCGGCTACGGATCAGCCGTTGAACTTCATCGTCGATACGGGAGCAAGCTCTACGGTGATCTCGCAGGCGGCGCTCAGAAGGAATCGGCTGGAGAACTTGATAATACCCGGCGAAAAAGTACAGGTAGTCGGTGCTGCCGGTGTTGACCACGGCGTCGAGGCGGTCAAGCTGGGTGCTTTGACAGTCGATCGCCTCCGAAAGAGTCATACGCGCGCGCTTGTATTGAACCTCGAGGCGATAAACGAGGATACAGGCTTCGAACAAGATGGAATCCTTGGCGGAGACTTTCTTCGACACTTCCTGGTGCAGCTCGACTTGAGGAAGTTCGAGCTGAAACTGATCCGTCAGAGCGACAGCATCGAGCTGTTGAAAAACGATTCCAGATAACAAGTGGATGTGCTGACCTGCGCGGCATTCACGCGCAGGCGCAGGACCCGCATTTAGGCGGAAGTTCGTAGTAGCGAGCTGTTAGACGCTCGGTCTGGACAGGCGGCTCGCTTGGCTCTGCGGACTTCCGTCTAAAGCGGTCCATCATCCTGCACCGCCATCTGTCGATTCGCCACACCAGCTTGCCCGCCTCCGCTCAGAGCGCATACGATTATCTTGCCGATGCCTACAACAAAGGCCACACAAAACCAGTACCTGTATCTCACCACCACCGGCAGAACCACCGGTTTGCCTCGAGAAATTGAAATCTGGTTCGTGAAGCGAAACGATTTGTTTTACATCCTGGCTGAGCGTTTTCACGACGCGCACTGGGTCCGGAACATCGAAGCTCAGCCCGTAGTGGACTGCCGCATCGGAGACCTGAGCTTCCGCGCCACCGCACGCATTCTGGATGAACATCGGGACGAGTCTCTTTGGAAAGAGATTCAACAACTCGCACTTGAGAAACACGGCTGGGGCGACGGCCTGCCGGTGCAAATAATTCCGGATCAAAGTTGAATACGATCTCGCGGAGCGAAAGCCGCCGCCGGATAACCTGCGGCTCTCATCTGCTCGAAGTTCCTCGCCTCGACGTAGACGCGCTAACGATCTTTGACGTTTGTGAAACACTCAAGCCAATCGGCCCGCAAGCGCAGCTTGCATCATTGGAGGTAAGAATGTCGGCTACGATTCCTGACAAGTATACGGACCTTTTCAAGAAGAAAGCTTTCGCAAATCTGGCGACAATTAATTCCGACGGTACGCCTCAGGTAACCCCAGTCTGGGTTGATTACGACGGAAAGCACGTGATCGTGAATTCGGCGCGAGGACGAAGAAAAGACAAGAACATGGTGGCTAACAATGCGGTGGCCTTGTCGATCATGGACCCCGATAATCCTTATCGATATCTCGAGATCCGCGGCCGCGTAGCCGAGATTACCGAAGAAGGCGCCGACCAGCACATCGACAAGATGGCTAAAAAGTATATGGGCGTCGACAAGTACCCTTACAGAGGGCCGGGTGAGGTCCGGGTAATTTACAGGATTGAGCCGCGCAGCACATCCGCAATGGGATGAGCGGCGGACAAAGACCCAGGTTCGCGAAGAACAACCATCGCAAAGACCGCTGCCAGCTCCCGAATCTCTCTCGGGATTATTCGGTGGGTGGGCTTTCTGTTGTGTATCCGCCCGGTTTGTCGGCTAGAGCGGTTGGGCAGCGGGATTGATTGAAATACTCACGCCGGCAAAATTCAATACGCGATTCGGCGGTTCACCGTAGCTTCGGGTAAGCGGTCGACCCGGACTCGCGCGTCTACGACCTTTGCTCCTTTCGCGAGCACTTTAACCGGGTTCGCATCCATTTCATGGATTTGCGGGCAGATTTCGAGCATGCATGAGAGCCTCAGCAGAATTTCCGCGAGGGCCGATTCGTCCGCTCGCGGCGCGCCTCGATAACCTCGCAGCAGCGCGGTACCCCGAACCTCATTCAACATCTCGGCTACATCTACGTCTGTAAGTGGATTTATCCTGAACGCTACATCGTTCAGCAACTCCACCAGAATTCCTCCACTGCCGTACAGCACGAGCGGACCAAACGTCTGATCGAGAGTTGAACCGATCATCACTTCAACTCCCCCAGGGACCATCTCCTGCACCAATGCTCCGGCCATGTCGGGTCCGATTCTCGCAGCCATCTCCTGATAGGTGCGGGCGACCATCTTCTCGTCCGTTAGACCAAGCGAAACGCCTCCCACTTCGGTCTTATGAAGGATCGCCGGGCCGGCCGCCTTCAATGCCACGGGAAAACCGATTTCCAGTGACGCGCGCGCGGCGTCTTCGGCCGAGGCCGCGAACATCGAGCGAGCCGCCGGAATGCCCGCGGCTGCGAACAACTCGTCGACTTCCGCGGGGCTCAGCCAGCCTCCTCCGCGTGCAAGAACTCGATCTACCACCGCCCGCGCTGCTTCTACCTTTATATCGTCGAAGTGAGGCAGCGAGCCCGGTGGCCGCTTACGCCATTCGCCATAGCCGGTGACTCGGGCCAGTGCCGTAGCAGCCGCCTCCGGAAAGCCGTAGCTCGGAATGCTCGACAGGATTGCCGGCGCGCCCTTGGCGCTCATGAAATTTGCCAAGACGGGCTTCCCGTTGGCGCGTGCAGCACCCTCGACGATAGCGGCGGCGACTTCTTCCGCGCCGATCACCAACGGCGGTATGAATATCACGATAAGTGAATCCACGTTTGAGTCTGCAAGAAGCGCGTGAGTCGCACGCTGAAACTGCTCGGGCGTCGCCGAGGCGATCATGTCAACCGGATTGGCTACGCTTGCAGTAGCGGGGAGAAACGACCTCAGCTCTGACACCGTAGCGTCCGAAAGCATCGGAAGCTCCAGCCCGTTGCGTTCGCAAGCGTCCGCGCAAAGAATACCAGGACCTCCGGCGTTTGTGAGGATCGCAACGCGCCGGCCGGACGGTACCGGCTGATGAGCCAACAGGTTCGCCACGTCGAACATCTCTTCGAGCGTGTCGGTACGAATGATTCCGGCCTGCCGAAACAGCGCACCAACGACGGTGTCGGTCGCTGCCAGCGCTCCGGTATGAGAGCTGGCCGCGCGAACTCCCGCGGTAGAGCGTCCGGACTTCACCGCGACGATCGGTTTGATCCTGGCGATCCGCCGCGCAATCCTCCCGAACTTCCGAGGATTTCCAAAGCTCTCAAGGTAAAGCAGGATGACATCGGTGCGCGGGTCTTCGGCCCAGTATTGAATAAGGTCGTTTCCCGAAACGTCGGCCTTATTTCCAACCGACACGAAAGTCGATATACCAATATTCAGTATCCGGGCGTTGTCGAGTATCGCGAGTCCGAGCGCGCCGCTCTGCGTGGACATTGCGACCTTTCCTGCTGGGGGATACACCGGAGAGAAGGTTGCGTTCAGCGCTACGTGGGGATCGGTGTTAATCAACCCCATGCAGTTCGGACCGATCAGCCTGACACCGAATCGGCGAAGCTTGTCGAGAATTGCGGCTTCCCGCGTCCGGCCTTCGACGCCGATCTCACTGAATCCCGCGCTTATGATGACGATCCCGCGCACGCCCTTGGTTATGCAATCGTCTACAACGGCTTCGACTTGCTCTGCTGGCACGATGACAATTGCGAGATCTACTTCATCAGGGATATCGGTGACCTTCGGATAGGCTCTGAGTGATCCGACTACGCGGGCCCTGTCATTGACAGGATACACAACTCCTTGAAAGCCGTTGGCCACTATGTTGTGCAGGACCTCGGCGCCGATCGTGCCCCGCTTGCGGCCCGCGCCTACGACAGCAATGGAAGTCGGCTCAAAGAAGACTTTCATCGACGCGGTTGCTGCGGCCTGCGAGCGTTCTGCCGACTTCGCTTCGAATTCGGGAGACGGAGTTATGGAGAAGGCGACGCTGAAGACGCCGCCGTCGAGTCTTCGCTGTACTTCGAAGCCCGCGTGCATGAAGACATCCATCATCGCGCGGTTGTCGCCCAGAACGTATGCTTCGAACGTCGATATATCGTTGTCGCGAGCTATCTCTGCCAGTCGCTCCAGCATGCGCGTAGCGATGCCTCGGCGTTGTAGCGAGTCTTCGGTGACGAAGGAAACCTCGGCCCGATTTCTAGCCTCCTTGTCCCGGTAGTATCGAGAGACGGCCACCAGCCGGCCACAAAGCTCGCCTACGAGCGCAAACGAATTGTGGTAGTCGACGGTACACAACTCAGCAGCTCGTTCAGGCGTCAACTCCGGAAGCGGACTGAAGAATCTCAGATAAACGCTGCGTGGTGACAGGCGGCTGTGCAACTCTCTCAACCGGGAAGTGTCGTCCGGCCTTATGGGCCGCAAGCGCATTGTAGAGCCGTCGCGAAGCAGAATGTCCGATTCATAGTGCGATGGATATTCGCCCATTGACCGAAACTCTACACGAGAAGGTTTGATCCCGCCAAAGATCAGTATCGGTGTCCAAGGGGAAGTTCTGAGTTCTGAGTCCTGAGTGGTCAATGCTGGAGTCTCGCATCTAGCAACGAACTCAGAACTCAGAACTTCTGTTGTCTACCTGGGGGGATAACTCCGACTCAATCAAAACGAAGGCTCAGAACCGTTTACTTGCTGGCTTGCGGGATAAGTTTATAGACCGTTCCCTTGTAGACGACGATCACCCGATCGTGCTCGCCAAACCCGCCGAAGTACTGCTTCAGTCCGGTTCTCTTGGAGGTGACCTCACGAAACACATCGCTGTCGCGAACGATCGTAACGACCGGCATCTCCTTAAGTGGGTTGTAATCCTTATCCGTCCAGATGTCTTCGCGCAGCCAAAACCGCTTGTTGCTGACCTTCTTCTCCGACACGGCCGGTCTCGCAGCCTTTGCCGAGTCGGACAAGATTCCCTCGCGCATGGACAACTTCGGAGCCTGAGTCACTCCGCGTTTTGCGCGCATCTCGCTGCTCGACGTTGGCGGAGGCGCCGGAGGTTTCGCGTCCTCGGGCCTGATCGTCGCATCCTTCGCGCTTTGCCTTTGCTCGCCATCCGATCGCCCTTGCTTCAGCTTGGTTTCCTGCGAGGCGTCCGCCTCGTTCTGCGGCAGCCGCTGAGATTGTTTCTCATCGATCCGTGCAAGCTGGTTGTTTCGGGTCTGCGTTTCTCCAGCCTGCTGCTGCCTTTCATTGTCGGTTGCAGGTGGCGTCGCCGCGGGTGGGCCGCCTCGCCCGCGCGCTCCCGCCGCATCAGACTTATCCTTTTCTGCGGCTGGCTTTTCTGCCGGCTGATCCCGCTGATCCTTGTCTCCTGCGCTTCGGCTTTGCAGCGCTTCGGTTTTCTTCAGGTCATCGATCGTTGCCTGAGCAACAAGGCCGCCAACCGCACTGGGAGTCGATGAAGGTACACCCGCCGGGGCAGCTTGCCGTTCAGGGACGTTTTTTTCTGCGAACGTACGGTTTGACGCGAGCTCTCCGACACGCGACTTTGATTCGGCCGGCTCGCCGGACTGAGAGTCCGCTTTGGCTTGATCAGAACCCTGCCCTTGCTGGTTTCCCGTTCCGGACGTCGAGGCCGGCTCGGACTCGACACGAGGCTGAGCCACTAAATCCGAGCGAGACATCGCCGCTCTTTGACTCGTTCTCGACAGGTAAACCGGCAGGGCGATGGCAACGATCAAAAGCGCCGCGCCTGCGAGCGCCCACTGCGGCCGCACAAGCAGCTTGCCGAAAGCCCTCAGCGCGCCCGCCAGGCCTGGATTGTCCGCCCCACTCGATGCCGGTCCCGACCCGGCGACTGCTGCCTCCGGGCTCGCCAGTCGCACGAGAGTTACAACCGCCAGACGGCATTGCGCGCAGGCCCCAAGGTGCACTTCGAATTTGGCGCGTTCTCGCTCACCCAAAACCCGTTCGACGTACGCGTTCACGAGATCGGGGTTAAATTCCGGACAGGTCCCGCCAACCCTGCCGTGCTGTTTCGCCTCAGCGCGGAGGAGGCGATCGATGATCGGATCGCCGACGAGTTCCCCGCTTTTTTTGATCTGCTTCATCCTTTCTCTTCACCCTTGAGAGAACGGGAGTTGCAGGCCGCCTTGCGCGGTTTCTGCCATTATTGTCGGGCTATTGCCCCGCCTGTCGTGCCCGCTGGCTGCTCCCGTTTGGCCTGCGGCTCATCGGACCCTACCAGGTAGTCTTTGAGACTGAAGTCCAGCTCCTGAGACGCCTGTTCGAGCGCCTCCCCGATCTGCCTTCGGTTGAAACGGTGCTCTCTAGCCAGGCTCTTCTCGACCAGCTTCCGAATGTGCTTCTGCACCTTGGTGAGCCAACGGCTGATCGTAGCCTCGTGAACCTCGAACATCAAACCGATCTCACGCAATGTAAGCTCGTCGTAGTAGTAGTAAGCGATGAGCAGCCGTTCCCGCTCGTTGAGGTCGTCGATTGCCCGCCTTAGTGAATCGCCAACCGCGGCACGGTATCTACTGGCTTCGAACGAAGTCGCAACGACTCCGCCGCCATTGGGCTTGTCCGGCGCGCGAGCCATGCGCTCGAGATCATCGGCTTCTTCGGTTTGAACAAGCCGGCTTGTTTGACGGTGATGATCCGCAGAAAGCTGAAAAACGACTGCCCGCAGCCAGCCTTTTAGAGATCCCCTTCCGGAATAGAACGAAAACTTGCTTACTCGGTTGCCGCCAGATTCGCGCAAGCCGTAGAGATCTGCGAAGGTCGAGTCCGCCAGTTGTTCCGCCGCTCCGACATCCGAAGTCATCGTCCGCGCAATGCTCACCAGGTAGCTGCGATAGTCTCGGTAGAAGTCCTCCCAGGCAGCGTCATCACCCTTTGCGCAGGCTAGCGCGAGGCAAAGGTCATCGGCGTTGATCGATTCGAACAGGCCCGCGGTGCTGGGCCTTATCTCGCCTTGCAGTTCCTGGTCTGAAGAATTCTGGTCGGCAGTTTCGCCAAAGTATCGTCTGGCTGAGGAGAAGAGGGCGGCGGAGATTTCTTCCAGGGTTACATTGTATCGGCGCTGGGCGCGTGAAAGCAGTTGATCTATTTCACGGGAAAACGCGTTCCGAAACTCCTCGACATTCATCGCTGTTGCCTAGGCGCTCGATACAGGTGAATTGCACTACTCTCAGGTCCGAAGCGGTGCTCATGCTACCACAGAAACCCTCGCTATCACAGGAATACGCCGCGCTCGATGTTCACCTGTGACGATGAATGATGAAGCGCAGCAGCAACGCAAAAGAGGAGCAGTCCAGCCGAAGGATCGACGCGGAGGTGGGAGACGCGGAGGAGAGACGCAGGTCGAGGCGGGGGGTGGCGCGTGACGCGGACCCAGAGGCGCTTCGCGTCGCACCACTCCGCACCACTACTCCCCGCGTCTCTCCTCTTCGCGCCTCGCATCGCCCACTCGCGTTTCCCTCATCTCAGGCCTTCCGTGCGAACGAGCATCTCGGTACCTGGTTCGAAGCGCAGATCCTTGTTTCCCTCGATGAGAACGGTTCCGGCACCTGCGCCACCCCCGATGACTGCACCGATAGCGGCGCCCTTGCCACCGCCCGCAACGCCGCCAAGCACCGCACCCGCTACTGCGCCGATCGCCGAACGTTTGGTGGTATCGGAGGTTCGACTGCCAGTCTCGACGTTGCCCTCCTCGTCGATCTTCTTGACCTTATCGGACTCGTAGATCCTGAGCAGGTCAGCCCGGAACGGTGCGGATTGACCGTTCATGCTGATTGAATCGAAGTGAAGGGCGAGTTCCGTTTTTCCGGTCATACGACCCGACCGGTTCAGCTTCGAAATATGACCCTCGACTATCGCACCTTCGAAGGTCGAAGGATTCATGACGCTCGCAGTGAACTTGTCGCCGACTCGTGCACTGCTTGTATCGACCGTCGACTGAAGTCGGAGCTTGAATTCCGTCGAAGCCGGGACTCCCGTCTGGCTCGGAGGAGGCGGCGGAGGTCCACCGGAATCCTGAGCCCCGGTCGTGCGAGGCCTCGACTGATCGGTACCCGCCTGCCGGTCACGAGCGCGTTGGGCGTCGGAGAGGGCGGCGGCACGGGCGAGAATCTCGGCGTTCCTGGGAACCGCCGCGCTGCGAGTTCTGCCAAAGTAGCCGTCGTTGTAGCCGAGCTCGAATCCAAGCTCATATCCCTGGCGGTACTGCTCCAAATCGGCGTACTGCTGCTCGAAAGCTTGCTGTCTGTTCAGATAGGCATCCGAACCGAGAAAGTCTCTGGGCGCCGAATTGTCCCAGTCGCGCTCACCGGCACCAAAACCGTCGTCGTAGCCTTTGCCGTAGCCCTGGTCGAATATGCCCGATGTCCGTCGCGCCATTTCGGGCCGCTGGGTGGTCCTGGTCTGACCATTCGCGACTGCAGGGACAAGGGGCGAGACAAGAACCATCAAGGCAATGATCACCGGAACGATACGAGACGCAGAAATCCGATCTCTATTCATTAGTAGACTCAACTTCATAATGTAGAAACTCCTGGATATACAATTTGTTCATTCGATGACGCAAATTGTCATTTCGTCGCCTGCCTGGGGGTCTCGTCCAATCAATCATAAGTAAAGATACCATGTCGCGGGCAGCTGGCAGTAGGCAGTATGCAGTAGGCAGTAGGCAGTATGCAGTAGGCAGTAGGCAGCAGTATGCAGTAGGCAGTATGCGGTTTTGGCACACCAGCCAGAAGTGTTCTCTGGTCGAATCAACTGCCTACTGCCTACTGCATACTGCCTACTCCCCATGGTTGACACCCCGAAAACTCGGCTCGTACTATCAGCCAAATGCCTCCAACTGAACGAAAGCGACTATTCCTGGTCGATGGGATGTCGCAAATATATCGTGCCTATTACGCGTTGCCCGCGCTTTCGAACTCCAAGGGGTTGCCTACAAATGCGGTTTACGGGTTCATTATGATGCTTCGGAAGCTGATCACTTCCGAAAAACCAGATTATCTCGGCGTCGCGCTGGATTCTTCCGAACCCACGTTCCGACACGAAGCTTACGAGCAGTACAAAGCAACCCGACAGCCGATGCCCGACGATCTGTCGCTTCAGCTCCCCTACATCCAGAGGACCCTTAAAGCCTTGAGAGTGCCGATCACTCGCCATCCAAAGTATGAGGCCGACGACATAATCGGCACCTTCGCTCGTCAGGCTGAGCAGTCCGGACTGGACGTCCTGATCGTCACCAATGACAAAGACCTCAGCCAGCTCGTAAACGATCACGTAAAAATCCTCCGTACCGAACGAACCGGAGAGATGCGGCTGATTGACGCGAAGGTCGTAGAAGAAAAAATGGGCGTCCGCCCTGATCAGGTCGTCGAGCTCCTCGGCCTCTGGGGGGACACCATCGACAACATCCCCGGCGCTCCGGGCATCGGCGAAAAGGGAGCCCGGCAAATCATCCAGCAGTACGGCACTATCGAGGAAGCGATAGCGCACGCCTCCGAGATTCCTCGAAAGAACTATCGCGAGAGTCTTCAGAACAACGTCGAACTCATTCGACGGTCCAGGGAGCTGGTCACGATTGATTGCGATGTTCCTGTTCAATTGGACTTGAACTCCCTCGTGTATGAAGAACCTGACCGAGCTGCCGCTTACGAGTTATTTTCCGAGCTCGAATTCGCTCAACTGAAGCGCGAATTTGTTGATGCCGCCGAGCCATCAACCCAGGCTTCTACAACCGAACGGGTGCAACGCGCCGCCTCGTATCGCGTCATATCCAGCCGCAAGGAGCTCGATCAAATGATCGAGTCAATCATTGCCGCAGGGCGATTCGCGTTTGCGATCGCCGAACGCAAGGACAGCGTCTTTGGAATTGCGTTCTCGTGGAAGTCATTAAACGCGTCGCTTGTAGACTTCGAAAGGTTCGAACCCAAGGGAGAGGCTCTCAAACTTCTGAAGGGTGTCCTCGAGAATCCAAAACTGCGGAAGGTGGTCTACGACTGGAAGCGCGCTCTCACCTTGCTCGACAATTACGCGCACGAACGTCGTCAGGATACCGAAGCGCCGTTGTTCAGGCTTGCCGGAGAACAGGCAGACGGCGGAATTCAAGAATTCAAAAGCGAAGTGCGAATCGCCGGTGTCGAAGACGACATGCTGTTGGCGTGTTATCTTCTGGACCCCAATCGCGCTACTTTCAAGATCCCGGACATGACTCGCGAACACCTCGAGATCGAGTGGCAGGAAATTGCCGGGGCGTTGGACAGGGATGCGAGCGCAGCCCTGCAGTCAGCGGATTTCACCTTGCAGATGGCGCCGGTGCTTCGCGAGAAGATAAAGAAAGCCGACCTCCAATCTGTCTACCGCGAGATTGAGCTGCCTCTGGTCGAAGTTCTATTCGAGATGGAGCGCATAGGAGTGCGGATAGATACCGCGGCGCTCCAGAAGGCCGCGGTGGAAATAGAGAATGAGCTTTCGCGGCTCACTCATTCGATCTACGAGCTGGCTGGCGAGGAATTCAACATAAATTCTCCCGCCCAGCTCGGGGACGTATTCGAGAAGTTGAACTTCGAGGTCGGGCGAAAGACAAAGACCGGAAAGATATCGACTTCATTTGATGTCCTCGAAGAGCTGGCTGCGAAGTACGAGCTGCCGAAGTTGGTAATCGACTTCCGCGAGCTTTCGAAGCTGAAGAGCACCTACGTCGACGCTCTGCCGAAGCTGATCGACCGGCGCACCGGCCGCGTCCACACGACGTTGAATCAGGCAGTCTCTGCGACTGGCAGACTCTCGTCGACAAATCCAAACCTGCAGAACATTCCAATACGCTCAGAGATGGGGCGGCGAATTCGAGCGGCTTTCGTAGCTTCGCCCGGATACGTCTTGATGTCGGCCGACTATTCGCAGATCGAACTCAGGTTGTTTGCTCATATCACGGGTGACGAAGCGATGACCGAATCATTCGCGCGAGGCGAAGACATTCATGCGCGAACGGCTCGGGAAGTGTTTGGCGCGGAGACCAGGGAACAGCTGGCCGAGGCTCGACGTCTTGCAAAGATAGTGAACTTTGCAATCCCTTACGTGATCGGGCCCTTTGGGCTTGCGCAGCGGACTGGCCTGACTCGGGCAGAAGCTAAGAAGGTGATCGAGAACTACTACGAAACCTACAAAGGGGTGCGGCGATATATGTCGGAGACACCGGCGCACGTTCGCGAAAGCGGGGTTGTGCGCACGGTGTTCGGGCGAATTCGGCCGATTCCGGACATCAACAACCGCAATCACAATCTGAGGTCTCGTGCCGAACGTGAGGCGATCAACGCTCCGATTCAGGGAACCGCCGCAGATCTGGTAAAGATGGCGATGATAAAGGTTCACGAAAGGCTCAAGAAGGCCGGACTGAGCGCGAGAATGATTCTACAGGTACACGATGAGTTGCTGCTCGAGGTACCAGCGAAAGAAGTAGAGGCCACCAGTGAAATTGTCAGGCACGAAATGGAGAGCGTTCACGAGCTGGAGGTGCCTTTGGTGGTGGATATTGGAACGGGCTCCAACTGGATGGAAGCGAAACCCTAAGGGAGAGCTGAGTGCCACTCAGCACTCAGCCCTCAGCACTCCCTATGTGTCTTTTCGCGAGAACGCGATGTAGCCGAAGATCGAACCCGCGACCGCTATTCCAGTCAGCACCAGCACGTTCTTTATCGGAATCGCTTTGCCGCTCACCAGGTCCAACGGATTGTAGTACCGGAAAGGCGAAACCCATCCCACCGACTGCGCCGGCTCCCACGCGCGCGCAACGTAGTCCAGAAGAAACGTCGCAAACGCGATCAGCCCGGTAACTGCCCCAGCCGCACCGCGGCGCCGCGACAACGACCCAATCGCCACCGCTACTCCGCCCCAGCACAACATCAATAACCCCAGATTCGCTGCAAGCGAACTCACCAGTCTCACGCTGGGCCATTCCGCGCCCTCGGGCGCCAAAGTCTTCAACCCAATCCACGTGCCCGCCATCATCATTCCAAGCAGCAGTGCGGTGCAAAAAATCACAATCGCAATCGTCCGCGTTATCACCCAATGCCGCGCCATCGGCCGCGACAGAATCAAATCAATGAACCCGATCTCGACCTCCGAGCTGTGCGTAGTACCAAGCGAAATCGAGAACGCTATCAGCGCGCTCATGACCGATACGTGGAAATATCCGAGTGACACGATGCCGCCAAAAGACATGAACGCCAGCAGCGAAGGCCCTGCCAGCGCCCTGATAAAGGGCGGAATCAGCGCGTTGATTTGATCGAACGCGCGTGACGTGTGGATTGACCTAGCCACTACGATCAAGAAGATCTGAAATACGGAAAGCACAACCCCGCTCGCCGCAAGGAGCGTGCGTATTCGTCTCATCGTATGGGCAAACAGAAACCAGCAGGCCCTCATGCGCGTCCCTCGCGGTAGTACCTGATCAGCACGTCTTCGAGTTTCGGCTCCTGGATTTCAATATCGCTCACCTCGTGGCCATCAAGCAGCGCCAACAAAGGCCCAAGCGCGCCTTGCACGCGCAAGTTCCACTCGCGCTCTGTTGCGCTGATCAGCTCGTGGCCGTTGGGCAACTTCGGCGTGTCTGCTGCAGCACGAGAGAACAAAACCCGGACACGCCGTGGCGCCATCCGTCTTATGTCTTCGACCGTCGACAGCAACACCAGCTCGCCCTGACGAATCACCCCGATCCTTTCGCAGACGCGTTCCACTTCGGAGAGCACGTGCGACGACATGAATACCGTCCGGCCGCGTTCGCGTAGGTCGTGGAGCAGTTGATAAAACGAATCCTGCACCAGCGGATCGAGCCCTTCAGTGGGCTCGTCGAGAATCAGCAGAGGCGGGTCAGTCTGAAACGCCTGAATCAAGCCGAGCTTGCGCTTCATGCCGGTGCTGTACTCTCGCAACCTTCGATTCAGATCCTTGTCCGTCAGTTCTAGCCGTTCCTGTAACTCGCCGCGATAGCTCGGATCGATCGCGTGCGGACCGAGACCGGCGAGAAGATCAAGAAGCCGCCGCCCGGTGAGATCTGCGTAAACCCCCATCTCTCCGGGCAAATATCCGATCAATGAGCGAGCTTCGAGTCCATTGCTCTGACAATTCCGACCGAATATCGAAGCGGCGCCCGCGGTCGGCCGAATCAGGTCCAGCAGGATGCGAATTGTGGTGGTCTTGCCTGCGCCGTTCAGTCCGAGGAAACCAAAGATCTCTCCTTTGCGGACTTCCAGCTTCAGGTTCTTTACGGCGGTGATCTTTTTTCGAGAGACGACGTGCCCGTAGCGTTTCGTGAGATCGGCAATTGCGATTGCCACCTGTTCTGACGGGATAGACGTCACGCCCGAGATTGTAGGGAGCACGCTCGGGTAAATCAAAGTTCTGAGTACTGAGGCAGTAGGCAGTAGGTTTCGGGTTTAGGATTTCGGGTTCGTTAGATTCAGTATGACTCTATCTCACATTAGGCGTCTTTCGAGTCTCCATCTAACGAACCCGAAACCCTAAACCTATCCCTACCTCCCCTTGTTAACTTTCAGTCTGCGAACTAACATCACGAACGACAATTTCACTGTCAGGAATCTGATAAGTTATTCGCCAGTCACGGCCGGTACACTATGCGAACAAGACACCGACTCTGCTCATCGTTCACGATTGTCTTCCTGACCGCCTGCATGACCTGGACCCAAACTCAGACCGTCGCGGGTGCGTTGGGAGCCCATCAGTCCTTCAGTGGTGTAGACAGCTTCCGCACGTCAAGCGATTCTCGAGACTCGGCTCAAGCCGAGCAAAAGACCGGACCCCCAGCGCGAAAGCCCGAACAGGTGACCCAGAAACCTGATCAGTCCGCGCAAAACGACGAACAAGCCGAACAAAAGGGCCCTCAACAGCTCAAGGGCCTCAAGTTCAGACTACTCGGTCCGGCGTGGGGCGGACGCGTGGATCGAGCGACCGGAGTCCCGGGCGACCCGAATGTCTATTACGCAGCGGGAGCGGCAAGCGGAGTCTGGAAGTCGACCGACGCTGGTCTCACCTGGAAACCGGTATTCGACGATCAGCCCATTTCCTCGTGCGGCTCCATTGCAATCGCTCCCTCAGATCCGAACGTCGTCTATGTCGGCTCGGGCGAGGCGAATATTCGCGGCAATGTCGCCGCCGGAAACGGCATCTATAAATCCATGGACGCGGGCAAAACGTGGACGCACGTCTGGAAGCAAGAGGGTCAGATCGGAACCGTGGTCGTACATCCACGAGACCCGGACATCGCATTCGCGGCAGTGCTCGGCCACGCCTTCGGACCCAACACCCAGCGCGGCGTCTACCGTACTCGCAACGGCGGCCGAACCTGGGAACAGGTCCTGAAAAAAGACGAGAATACCGGCGCCTCGGACGTCGCAATCGATCCCTCAAATCCGAACATCGTTTTTGCGGGACTGTGGCAGGCGCGGCGATTCCCGTGGGACTTGCAGAGCGGCGGACCCGGCAGCGGCCTTTACATTTCTCGCGACGGCGGAGACAGCTGGAAGCAACTTACGGAAAAAGGTCTGCCTTCGGGGATCTGGGGGAAGATCGGAGTTGCCGTAGCTCCCTCCGACGGACGGCGTGTCTACGCCCTGATCGAAGCCGATGAAGGAGGCATGTTTCGCTCCGACGACGGGGGCGACACCTGGTCTCGCTTAAGCGCCAATCGTCTGCTCAGGCAACGCGCGTGGTACTACTCTACGATCACCGTGAATCCGGCCAACCCCGACGAACTCTGGTGCCCGCAGGTTCCCATGCTGAAAAGCATCGATGGCGGCAAGACCTTCAACATCGTGAGCGGCATCGCGCACGGCGACAATCACGATCTGTGGATCGATCCGAAGAACCCAAAACGAATGATTGGCGCCGACGATGGCGGGGTGAACCTGTCGGTAGATGGAGGAGAGAGCTGGTATGCGCCGGCTTTGCCGTTCGGTCAGTTCTATCACGTCTCGGCCGATAATCGAACGCCATTTCACGTTGCGGGTGCGATGCAGGACATCGGAACTGCGCAAGGCCCAAGCAACAGTCTCAGAAACGGCGGAATCCGCAACACTGACTGGTGGGGAGTAGGTGGAGGAGAAGCAGGGCACGTTGTGTCCGACACTTCGGACCCGAACATCGTCTACGCCGGAGAGTACGGAGGATACATCTCCAAATACGATCATCGAACCCGGCAATCGCGCAACGTGGGCGTCTACCCCGAAGATCCATCGGGTCACGGCGGCGAAGACATGAAATACCGTTTTCAATGGACTGCTCCCATTGCCATCTCGCCTTTCAACCCGAAGGTGATTTATCACGGCGGCAACGTATTGTTCAGGACTGAAGACGGAGGACAGACGTGGGCCGCAATCAGCCCGGATCTGACTCGCAACGACAAGTCCAAACAGAAATGGGCGGGAGGTCCGATTACCGGGGATAACACCGGTGTAGAGACCTACTGCACCATATTTGCCATCGCCGAGTCGCCGGTCGAGAAGGGCGTGATCTGGGTTGGCAGCGATGACGGTCTGGTGCACGTCACGCGGGACGACGGCAAGACATGGAAGAATGTCACCGCTGCGATGACCGGGTTTCCGGAATGGGGTACCGTTTCGATCATCGAGCCGTCACGCACCGATCGAGGCACCGCATGGGTGGTTGTAGACGCTCACCGCCTGGATAACATGCATCCTTATCTGTTCAAAACCACCGACTATGGTGCGACGTGGCGGCGGCTGGATAACGCGTTGCCGCAGGATGTCTACCTTCACTCGGTCAGGGTGGATCCTGTGCGCTCGGATATTATGTACCTGGGAACCGAACGCGGGGTGATGTACTCAATGGATGGAGGGTCATCCTGGACAGCACTGAGGCTCAACCTTCCGACCGTCGCAGTACACGATCTGATAGTTAAGGACAACAGCCTCGTGCTTGCGACGATGGGACGATCGATCTGGACCTTCGATCATCTCTCGGTCATTCGTGAGCTGTCTCCAAATATCACAGCCTCTTCAGTGCACATGCTCAGCACGCCGGATGCAATTCGTTGGCGAATCGGGGCCGGTCCTCCCGACAAGTGGGCGGGTGAGAATCCACCGGCGCGAGCATCGTTTTACTATTGGCTGAAAGCGGCTCCGAAAGGCGACGTTGTCGTGGACATTCTGGATTCGCAAGGCAACGTGGTGAGGAGTCTCAGCAGCAAGCCGGTGACGCCGCCGGGCGTCGGCGACAACACCAACGAGGCTGAAGTGGCCGCGAAGAAGGCAGCGCTTCCCAAGGAAGCGGGTGTGAACATGGGGTCGTGGGACCTGAGCTACGCCGGAGCCCAGCTAGTTCAGAACGCAAAGCTGGATGCGGGCAATCCGGTGGTCGGTCCGCTTGCACTCCCGGGTGTTTACACTTTGAAGTTGACGGTGGATGGCCAGACGGCTTCGACACAAATGAAGGTCTTGCCGGATCCTCGAGTATCGATGTCTGAAGCGGATTTGAAGGCACAATTCGGACTCGCGATTTCTATTCGGAATGAAATCTCGCGGATGACTCGCGACGTGCGGGAGCTGAGATCGGTGAAGCAGCAATTGGCGACTCGTAACGAGCTTTTGAAGGAGTCTGCCACGGCCGAGTCGCTGATGACCGCTTCCACAGAGTTGATCAAGCGGCTGGATGAGCTGGAGGCGAAAATCCACAATCCGAAGGCGGAAGTTGTGTACGACATTCTCGCGATGAAGGGCGGCGCGAAATTGTATTCACGAATGTCGTCACTGTACGACGCGACCACCGACAGCGATGGTGTTCCGACACAAGGAGTTCGCGAGGTATTCGCTGAACAGAAGCAAGAACTGGACGGTTATGAGAGTGAGCTGAAAAAGCTGCTCAACACTGAGCTGGTGTCTCTGAACGAGATGGCAAAGAAGTTAGAGATGCCGATCGTGGTGTCGCGAATCGGAAAATGATGGTCAACTCCGCGAGAGTGCTGACTTCTGAGTGCTGAGTATCAACCCATCTTGTCGTGACACTCAAAACTCACTGCACTCTGTCGCCGGAGAAGGAACCATTTGACGTGTCAAACAACGCGGGATTTTGGGTATTCTCTGAGTCCCACATCACGATGGCAGAGCCTTTGATCCTCACTCCGCCGCTTTTGACTTTGCCCTTCAGCACTACCGACCCACACGAGTTGTCTCCGCTTCCCTCGCACGGCAGTTCAAACGTGATCGAGAATTTCTTGCCGACTTGTCGGTACACCGCTCCATAGGTTCGGCCCCCGTCGTCCGTCACCACGATCCGCCCGTGAAGGCTGTCTCCCATCGGGCCGACTTCAAAATTCAATGCGAGAGTTTGCCTGGTGTTCGTGTCAGGCCCAACTGGAATCGTGACATTCACCATCCAGCGTCCTTCGATTCTCTTGTCTGCCAACGCGGGCACCGCCAGCGCGGCAAACAACACGACTACCACCAAAAAGCGAAGACTGTGCTGCATCAGTTTGTACCGGGTACTACCCGGTTCCCCGTGTATTGGAAGACCCAGGTGTCGAGACCCGTGGGACGCCCGGGATCGGGAGTGTCGAAGAACACGGTCATCGTGCCTCTTACCGTGTCGGGATTCACAAACTCGCCCCTCATAATGACCGAACCGCACGAAGTCGAAGGGTCCGGACACCACAACTCAAAAGTCGCGCTCAAATGCTTCCCGTTGACCCGCCAAACACCCAGCGGTCGCACGTTTGGTCCTGCATCCTCACGGAGCACAACTCCGGTTCGGATGTCACCCTGCTGGGTAAATACCATGTCGCGATCGGGAAAGCCGAGCGAGTTTCCTCCTCGCGAGAAGATCTGTCCGTTTATCGGCGTCGACACCATGATCCACTCGCCGGTCAGCTCGAAGACTGTCTGGGAGCTTGCCGACGGGGTTAGAGGGGTAAGAATCGAGGCGGCCGCAAACAGGACGGCCGAAAGCATGAAAAGCAAACTGCGACGTGCTTTGGCCATCTATGCCTCCAGTGACGCAAACTCAAAGGAATGCACTAATGAAACCACGTGATCGCTAACCCGATCAAGCTTTTTCTTCGAGCACGCAAGTGAAAATTCCCGCACACTCCAGCGCATTTGTGGCACCTACTTGTGGTCGCCTTGTCGCTGGCGGTAGAGGGCTCGGTCCACGACTTCCACCATTGGCTCGACCTCGACTCTCCCCTGGAGGAAGCCGCCGATTCGCTGAGCCTCGGACCTCGGATCGTTCAAAACATCGTTGTACCGGACGTACAGCGTCTCGATATTCTTTTGTTCGGCGAGCCATGATTCTACTTGCGACAGGTGCTTCTCAAACATTGCCGCCATCTTGTCATCGGGAACTTTATCGGCCGGCTCTCCACGACGCACCAGCATCTGACGCTGCGACGCAAGAATCTCAGCCATGCTTCGGCGCATGAAAATGATCTTGTAGTTGTAGGCCGGCGGAAGATGCCTCAACAGCGCCGAAATGAGTTTTACGACTTTGCCGTGCGCGTCATCCAGCCACGCATTGTCGGTCTCGATCTGCTTGACTCGTTCGAACTCGAAATAGCCTTTTGGATTGTCCTCATCGGCTGTTCGAATGTTGTCGGTCAGAGGTTCGAGGCCGCCGGCCGCGAGCATCTTCATCATCATCGATGTGCCTGATCGCGGCAGCCCCGAAACAATTATCACCGGATCCCTAACCATTAGCGTTCATCTTTCTTGCTGTTCAATATTAATCAATCGATTGTTTGGAACTGGCTGGGTTAAGCAAACGAGATTTCTAGCATATGCTCTGTGGCCTGTTCAATCCGCGCGTGCCTGAATCTCCAAACCGCTTTGGATTGAAGCGGGAAGCGCAGTCGTGCAGAATCCATGATATGAACTGGTCCGGGGCTCGCGCCCTAATTCTCTTTATTCTGACTGTCACGCTTACATCGATTTCATCCTGTACACCGCGGGAGGCGCCGCAGCGGTACGAACTCAAAGGCAAAGTCGTTTCGGTTGATTTGAAGGGTTCGACCGTCACGATCGCGCACGAGGCCATTGCGGGTTACATGGACGCGATGGTGATGCCCTTCTCGATCAAAGACAAGCGGATGTTGAATGACCTTGCGGAAGGCGACGGGATTCAAGCGACTCTCGTTGTAGCGGGGCCGCGGTCCTGGCTCGAAGACGTCATAGCTACGCGCACCTCGGCACTTGACCCGGCTTCAGTTGGCGGGAGCAGCGCCGACCCGCAAGCGGGAGCAGCGGTACCTGACTTCTCGCTCACCGATCAGGACGGCAAGAGGGTAAAGCTGAGCCAGTATCGAGGCAAAGCGCTGTTGGTTACTTTCGTCTACACGCGTTGTCCATTGCCGGACTACTGCCCGTTGATGACCGGCAATTTTGCTGAGATAGACAAAGGGGTGAAGTCCGACGCGGTTCATTTTCCGCCCACGCATTTGCTGACAATCTCGATCGATCCCGAATACGATTCGCCGAAAGTGCTTCGCGACTACGGCGCGGGCGTAGGTGCGAATTTCGGGAACTGGCAATTTGCGGGCGGGAGTAAGGAGGAGATCAAGAGCATTGCGACGTTTTTTGGAATGAGCTACTGGACTGAGAGCGATCAGATCATTCATTCTCTGCGGACAGCGCTGATCGATGAGAATGGAAGGTTGGTCAAGCTGTACAGCGGAAACTCGTGGAAACCGGTCGAGGTCCTCAGCGAGCTTCGAGGGTTGCGCAAGTATCCGGGAGTGGGTGTCGTCCAGGCGATCGATCGCGAGACCGGTACGCTTCAGATAGATCACAAAGACATCGACGGGCTGATGACTTCGATGGACATGCCGTTTCGAGTGAAAGACAAATCGATGCTTGACGTGGCGGGCGTAGGTGATCAGGTGGAATTCACGTTGCAGAGCGAGGATACCGGCCTCGTGGTAACGTCCATCAAGAGGAAGTGAGTTTGTCGTTTCTGGTTTCTGGTTTCTAGTTTCTAGTTTCTGGTTCGCGGTTTCTGATCGGTCCTTGACACAAAAGTCGCGCTAGCTCGATGGAACTGGAAACCAGAAACTAGAAACCAGAAACCAGAAACCAGAAACTAAGACTGTTCAAGCAGCTTCCTGCGGATCAAGGCCTTGTCGGCCGCAATTCTCATCGGGCGGTTCTCGAAGCTCCCGTAGATCGACCGGCCTTCCAACGTCAAACGCCCCGTGTGATAACCCACCGTGTAGTCAGGATCCTTGAGCAGGTTCCCGGTCAGGATCGCAACGACTGACTCATCAGGTTTGATTGCGCCCTTGGCCGTCAGTCGCTTCACGCCCGCAAGCGTCGCCGCAGAAGCCGGTTCGCAGCCGATACCGTCTCTGCCAATGACCGCCTTTGCGTCGGCGATTTCCGGTTCAGTGACCGCTTCGACCGTTCCGTTGCTCCACTCGAGCGCTCGCAGGGCCTTCTTCCACGATACCGGGTTGCCGATTTTAATCGCCGTCGCAAGAGTCGAAGGCTTTTCGACTGCGGTGAACGCCGCGCCCCGCCCTGAAGACACCAGGTCAAAGAAAGGCGCAGCACCTTCGGCTTGAATCACCGCGAGCCTGGGCCTCGCAGCAATGAACCCAAGCTCAAACAACTCGGCTAACCCCTTTCCGAGGGCCGACGAGTTTCCGAGATTTCCGCCGGGAACTGCGATCCAATCGGGTGGCTTCCAATCCAGTTGTTCCATCAACTCGATCGCTATTGCCTTTTGCCCTTCAAGGCGGAAAGGGTTGATCGAGTTCAGCAGGTAGAGATCGGTTTCGTCCGCGAGCTCCCGCACAATGCGCATGGCGTCGTCGAAGTTGCCTTCGATCTCGACTACCGTCGCGCCGTATTCGATCGACTGAGAAAGCTTTCCGTAGGCCACCTGATCGGCCGGTATAAGAACAAAGGCCCGAAGTCCGGCTCGCGCGGCGTATGCAGCCATCGACGCGGAAGTGTTGCCCGTCGAAGCGCACGCAACCGCAGCAGCACCGAGCGCTCGCGCCTGAGTCACGCCCGTAGTCATCCCGTTGTCCTTGAATGAGCCGGTCGGATTCATCCCGAGATGTTTGAAGCTGATCGCATTCAATCCGGCGTAGTCCGCAGCGCGCACCGCCTGGTATATCGGGGTGTTCCCTTCGGCAAGGGTCACGATGTTAGACAGATCTGAAACAAAAGGGAGCAGCTCCCGGAAGCGCCAGACGCCGCTGCGATCCAGCTCTGCGTTCGAGTTCCTTCTGGCCTCAAAAAGAGATTTGAGACTGTCTGCCGAAACAGAGGACTCAAAACGATACTTCACGTCCAGCAGGCCGCCGCAGCGCTGACAAGTGTAGATCCTCGCTGTGAGAGGAAACTCACTCAGGCAGGACTCTTCAATGCATTGGAGACTTGGCATTTATAAGTTCTGAGTTCTGAGTTCTGAGTCCTGAGTGCGATCCGGAGTATCTTAATCGAGCTGAGCAGTTCTCCAACTCAGAACTCAGAACTCAGAACTTCCCAGAGTACTGGTGCCACAGCTTGTCCCAGGCCTCGCTGGGTTCGACAAGCTTCAGTCCGACTGCGCGCTCACCCGCGTCGCGCCAGACTGTCTCGACGATGGCGGTTGCGTCGACGCCGGCCACCACGATCTTGAGCACGCTTCCCGGGTCTAATTCGCGGATAGTGTGGAGCCGGAGTCCCGATGGGCTGATCTCCTCAATTGTGATGTCATCGGCAAACGGGTCCATGTGCGAGGTGTTACCCTCGACTCGCGCTTTGAGGGAGACGCGTACGCGCGGTTCTGCCCTGCGGTCTTCTTCGCGATCTTCCGCGTCGCCTGCTTCGGCGAGCAGGTCGTCGTAGCATGGCGAGCAGACCATTCGGTATCCGAGGTGGGCGACGGCCGCCAGTTCGGGTGAATTGGCAATGTTTACAAGATGACTAGTACGTTCGTTGCATCGGTCGCACAGGCCCGACATGAGAACAAGCTCCTTCGATTAGACGAGACCACGTGGGTGCCGGAGAGGCTTTCCTTGGCTAGGTATTTCCTGGCTAGGTACTTCCTGGCTAGAGGTTCCTCGGACATTACTGGATTAACTCTCGTTAAGATTGGCTCAGTATAAGCAGATTTGGTTTTTGACTCAACAGGATTTTGCCACCCAATCCTGTCCGCGGCAATTGACATGAGTACGACGTGAAATTAGATTCTACGCGGTTATGAAAGCCGTACTTTGGACAGTCGGATTATTGGCTCTGACGAGTGCCGCGAGAGCGCAGTCGAATCAGTCGCCGCTTGTTCCTCCTGTCGCCAACGCCAAAAACCCGGCTGGCGTGGTGACGCTTAAGGTAGGCGACAAGGCTCCAGCCTTCACCCTTCCGAATGGCGACGGCAAGTCGGTAAGCCTCGCGGAATTCACCGCCAAATTGCCGGTTGTGATCGTCTTCTATCGCGGATTCTGGTGAGGGAGCTGTGTACAGCAACTCTCCAGGCTGGCTGAGGACTACGAGAAATTCAAAGCGGTGGGCGCCGAGCTGGTTGCAATCAGCGTGGACGCGCAATCGTACGCGTGGTCGATGGGTCAAACGACCGGCGCGCGCTTTCAGATCCTCTCTGACGAGGACAAGAAGACTGTCATAGCCTACGGCATACTCAATGCCGAGGAGCACGGCGGTATCGCCAAACCCTCAACGTTCATCATCGACAAGGATGGACGAATACGATTCATCTACGTTGGAGCAAACGCCGGCGACCGTCCGGAAGACAACGCTCTTCTCGACGCAGTGAGAAAGGTGACCGGGAAGTAGGCAGTAGGCAGTATGCAGTAGGCAGTATGCTTCAACCCTGAAGGGGTTGTAGATGACAGCCCGGTGTTGCCGTCCGCGGCTACCCTGGGGCGAGGCGATGAAAAGAATCCAACCCCGAAGGGGTTGCAGAATTTGTGCTGGACTTGCTTGCGCATCACGCCTTCTACAACCCCTTCGGTGTTGGGTCACCTTAAACCCCGTACCCAGGGTAGCCGCCGACGGCAACCCTGGGCTACGATCTTCACCCCTTCGGGGTAAAGCCTACTGCCTACTGCTCCTGATCAACTGCTGAAGGACGTACGGAAGGATTCCGCCGTGAAGGTAGTACTCAACTTCTACTGGAGTGTCGATTCGCAGAGTCAACGGCGCTCGCTCGCTCGTTCCGTTAGCCCGGTGAACCACGAGCGTTAGCTCCTGCCGCGGCTTGATCCCACCCTCGAGTCCCACGACATCGAATGTCTCTGTACCGTCAAGCTTCAATGTCTGAGAAGAAGTCCCCTCCTTAAACTGACAAGGGAGAACGCCCATGCCCACCAGGTTCGAGCGATGAATCCTTTCGAAGCTCTGGGCGATCGCTGCTTTCACACCCAAAAGCCGCGTTCCCTTCGCGGCCCAGTCCCGCGAACTCCCAGTCCCGTACTCCTGCCCGGCGATCACGACTAATGGGATGTTCTGCTGTTGATATTTCATCGCCGCATCGTAGATGCTCATTCGCTGGCCGTCCGGTTGATGAACGGTGACTCCACCCTCGACCCCCGGAACCATCAGGTTCTTTATTCGGACGTTGGCGAATGTCCCTCGTGTCATAACGCGATCGTTGCCTCTGCGCGAGCCGTAGCTATTGAAATTGGCGGGCTCCACGCCATGCTCCTGCAAGTAAACGCCGGCCGGCGAGTTTGGCTTTATCGCTCCCGCAGGGCTAATGTGATCGGTCGTTACCGAGTCTCCGAAAATCGCTAGCGCTCGCGCCCCAACAATATTCGCTGCCGAAATCCCTGCGGCGCCCTCAACACTTGTGCCGAAGCATTCGAAATATGGCGGCTCCTGGATGTACGTTGACTCAGGATCCCACTCATAGACATCGCCCGATGGTGCGGGAATCTCGTTCCAGAAGGGATTCCCTTCAGAGAAGTCGCTGTAGAGCCGGCGATAGGTGTCCGGATCAAACGCGGCGTGCATATTCTCACGAATCTCCTCGAGCGTAGGCCAAACGTCTCGCAGATAAACTGGAGCGCCGTCTCGGCCCTTACCAAGCGGCTCTTTCCCGAGATCTATGTCGACACGTCCTGCCAGCGCAAACGCAACGACCAGCGGAGGGCTCATCAAGAAGTTCGCTTTGATGCTCTGATGGACGCGCGCTTCAAAATTCCTGTTCCCGCTCAGAACGCTCGCTGCGACCAGATCGTGAGTTGCGATCGCTTCCTCGAGGCCTGGGTCAAGCGGCCCAGAGTTGCCGATGCAAGTCGTACATCCGTACCCAACCGTGTTGAACCCTATTCGGTCGAGGTAAGCCTGTAGTCCCGTCTTTTGCAGATACTCACTGACTGCCCTCGATCCCGGTGCCAGCGAAGTCTTCACCGCCGGATTGACGCTCAGACCTTTCTCCCACGCCTTCTTTGCTACAAGCCCTGCGGCGATCATCACGCTCGGGTTCGAGGTATTGGTACAGGAAGTGATCGCGGCGATCAGTACATCGCCGTGACCAACCTCGACCTCATGCTTTGAGTCGGTTGGAATCGGGACGCGATCCGGAGTCGGGCGGTTGTTGACCATCTCGGTTTCGGTCCAGGGATTGGTGTTCTGGGCTTGACCGGTCTTCTCGTCGGGCACCGATTCAGGCGACTGCTGGCCGCCCCCTTCGATTCGGCGACCGTTTCCGCCCACCAGCGCTTTGTACCTGCGCGTCACCTCCTCAGTCGATTTGTTATAGCCGTTCTCGCTCATCGGCTTTACGAGGAGTTCAGCGAATTTCTCCTTGAGCTCTCCGAGCGAGATGCGGTCCTGTGGTCGTTTTGGTCCCGCCACGCTGGGTTCGACAGCCGAGAGGTCGAGCTCGAGAAGCGTGCTGTAGTCGCATTGGCCGCGGGTTGGTATGCCAAACATTCCCTGCGCCTGGTAGTAACTTCTGATCACCTCTACGTCTTCATCAGAACGTCCGGTTGCTTTGTAGTAAGCGCACGTCTCATCGTCGACCGGAAAGAATCCCATCGTGGCGCCGTATTCGGGCGACATATTGGCGATGGTCGCGCGATCGGTGGCCGAGAGCGAGGACGCACCCTCGCCGTGATACTCGACAAATTTCCCGACGACTTTTGCCTTGCGGAGCATCTCGGTTAGCGTCAGCACGAGGTCGGTCGCGGTGACGCCTTGCTGCAATCTTCCGTGGAGGTGAACACCGACTACATCGGGGGTCAGAAAATACACCGGTTGACCTAACATACCGGCCTCGGCTTCGATTCCACCGACGCCCCAGCCGACCACTCCAAGCCCATTGACCATCGTGGTGTGAGAGTCTGTCCCCACCAGCGTATCCGGGAAGTAAACACCACCGCGCTCCTGAACCCCCTTGGCGAGGTACTCCAGGTTGACCTGATGGCAGATTCCGATGCCGGGGGGCACGACTTTAAAGCTGTTGAAAGCCTGCATGCCCCACTTCAAGAACTGATAGCGCGCGCGATTGCGTCGGAACTCGGTCTCCATGTTCCGGCGCAATGCATCGGGTACGCCGAAGAAATCGACTTGTACAGAGTGATCTATTACCAGGTCGACGGGGACGAGAGGCTCTATGACTTTGGGATCGCGTTTGATTTTTGCGACTGCCGAACGCATCGCCGCGAGGTCTACGAGTAGCGGGACGCCGGTGAAGTCCTGCAGCAGGATTCGGGCGACCACAAATGGTACTTCTTCGGTGCGGTCTTCCTTGGCGCGCCAGCTTGCGAGTTGTCGGACGTTGGCCTCGGTGATCCGTTTGCCGTCGAAGTTTCGCAGAACAGATTCGAGAACGATGCGAATGCTGACGGGCAGCTTGGATACCGGGCCTATTCCCTGACGTTCAAGTTCGGGTAAAGAGTAGAACTTGCCGCTTCGAGTGGAGGTCGTTAGATCCTGCAGCGTATTGAAGAGATTATGTGTCATGGTTTCTAGTTTCTGGTTTCTGGTTTTCCGGTTTCTAGCTTCTGGGTTTTAGTTTCTCGTTTACTGCTTCAATTGATTTGCTGTGGTCAGCAAGGAGCTGTTGACTCCCATGAATCGAAACCGGAAACCCTAAACCAGAAACCTAAACGTACTAGCCTACTGCCTACTGCGTGCCGCCTCCTGCGAACTCGCTGCTGTCGATGTCAGATTAACAGCCAACTGCGGGACCGGAGTCGCTATGTTGTATTTTTCAAACATTCTGGCGATCGCAAAGTTCACGGCACTGCGAATCTGCGGGTGACGGTGCGGCTCGTTTATCCAGACCCTGATTTCGAAGTTGAGTGCGGTTTCAGTGATACCTGCAAAATGTACCCGGGGCGGAGGCGAGTCCAACACCGAGTCGACTGACTTGGCTGCCTCGATCAGCGCACGGTCTACGTTATCAATATCGCTGCCGGTCGCAACTGGTACAGCGATGTTAAGCCTGACGTTAGGCTCTCCGTGAGAGTAGTTGACAAACTTGTTTTGGACCAGCTTGGAGTTCGGCACGATGACCGCCATGTTTTCATTCGTGATGATGGTGGTCGATCTTATATTGATGTGCTCGACTCGACCTTCGATTCCGTCGTCGAGTTTGAGACGGTCTCCAACGTGCGCCGGTCGCTCAAAGAGAAGGATGAATCCGGAGATCACGTCGGCGGCCACGTACTGAAGTCCGAAGCCTACGCCTACTGAGAGGAAGCTCAGAATCACTGCTATGCTGGTGAGATCGACGGAGAAGCCGAGCTTCAAGCCATACAGGAATCCGGCGACGATAATTAGGTAGTGCAGTACTCGAAGCAGCGTATAGCGCAGACCGTCATCGATATTCCCAAATCGCGGGAGTACCCGACGCTCGAGTATGCTTCTGACGAGTTTGGATACGGTGACAGCTATTACGATCAATAAGAAGAAGAGCGCCAGGCTCAGGACAGACACCTGAAACTCTTTCTGGTTAATGAACGGATAGTTCAGCAGACGTATGGCATGTTCAAACAAAGTCTCGGGCTGAGATTGCAGAGTTGTGTCTTGAAGGATCACCCGTTGTTCTCCTGCACGATATACGACCGAACAGCTTCCACGTTATGAGGTACTTTCAGTTTAGGAATCGGGTTCTTGTATCGTCAAGGAATGGAACGGGGAAGCGGGGAGGAGAGACGCGGAGACGCGGGGACGCGGAGCGAAGGGGCGAAGGGGCAAATCGGGAAACCTCGGTGACCGTAGCATCGGCCTTCGGCCCTCTCCGCCTCCCCGCGTCTCTCCTCTCCGCGTCCCCCCGTCTCCGGTTCGCCGCTTCGTCTCCTCGTCCCCCCATTGACAACAAATTGGTGTTTGTATAGACTCGCGCCTGCCTTGCTGGAGGAAAAGTCACCAAACAATCACACTACGAAGTCCCTCCGTCAGGAGGGCTCTGTTTATAGAACGTTGAATTAACATCGGCTCGAAACTGGTGCCGGCCGTCACTCAGCAATAAGAAGTACAACGCCTCTCTCTCCGACCTGACATGCAAAGACGCAGACCATCACGGTTCTAACCCTTCCCGGAGGTGCCGCATGGCCGACCACAACGATCCCAATGCCGTGAATTCCATCTTCTCGGATATCGACGTCAGCGCTGCCGACCTTTACGACATCTTCGGTTTCCCGGGCGACGACAGCCCTGGCAACGAGACTGTTGTAATTGCGCTTACATTCGCATCAGTACCAGCCACCGGCACGCTCGATCCCGATATGCTCTACCGTATCCAAATCCACGCGGCCCCGCGCGTGGGCCGGTTCGACGGCGATCACAGTCTCGAAGCACTCCTAAAGTATTTCGACTCAATCAAAGAAAAGTATCTCGGGCCGCTCGGCGCCTCTGAAATCCGTGTCACCGTAGATCAAGCAGGTAGTGCCACCGTAAAGTTCATGAATTTCCCTTGTGGAAGCTTTTCTTCGGTTGTCGCCACTAACCAGTCGCTCAGCATCGACTCGCCGGATGGGTACGCGATCAAGACTTATATCGGCGGGCGCGACGATGCCTTCTTCAATGATTTGACCGGCTTCTTCCGGTCCATCAACTACGCGCCGCAGTTTTATCACGTTCCTCATACGATGCAGTGGGCGCGTGAGCTGCCGATTCCCAAGACCCTGCTCGAACTGGAAGGCAATGATCTGTTCAACTACGATCCGGCCAATCCGAAATGGGGCTACGGCGTCAAGAAGGACCTGCCGCCGGGCCCGCTCACCTGGACCGGAAACAAGTTCCGCAAGGATGCAAACGGCAACTTCCGATTTGTCTACAGCGGAATCGATTGCCAGGCGGGCAAGAACGTGAACGCGATTATTATGGAGATCCCGCTGGCGTTCCTGACGCGGTCGCCATCGAAGGAACGCATCGTGAACACCTGGGGTGAAAGCTGGGTATTAAAGGCCGCCAACAAGGTCGAGACAATTCCGGACCATCCTTTCTGGCTCGAGCACCCGCTGGTGCTGCTCAACTCCTTCTCCCAGGACGACGAGCTGAAAAAATACAAACTCGTCGATACCGACGGCCAGCCTTTTGCCGACGCGGCATTGAGTGAGCGAGAGGACAACCGTCAGCTCGGCGCGAACAACTTCTGGCTCGCGCCTCATTTCATCAAGAGACTGGCGCACCTTGGGTGGGGGTTCGGGCCCTCAATATCTGCTCTCGGACTGAAGACCTCGTTCGATCACGACAATTCTCCGGTCTCGGTGCATAAGACCTACTCCAACGTCATCGAGGCCTTTCCGCGAATCAAGAAGACGCTGTTTCAGGAGTTGAACATGCCCGATGATGGCTGGAACAAGAAAGGGCTGCCGATTCCGTTGAGAAGACCGTTTGAGATCTTTGTGCCCAACGTATGCGCTATCGACATGGATACCACCGGGACGTGGCCTTATGGCCGACGCCCCGAGGATCAGGTGGCGACCAGGTTCCTGTCGATGTTCCTGGATATGAGCGCCGAGTTCGGCGGCCAGAAATACCACATCGAACTGCTGAACAATCAATCGCTGTGGGATTCTGCTCCGATAGAACCAAAGACGCCGCCCAATCCGCTGCGGAACGACAAAGAGTTCCTTTCGCATTTCCCGTACCTGGCCGAGCCTTGGTGAAGTCGCCTCAATCCGTTCTCCAAGAGACGTCGGCCGTGGATTGATTTTCAGGCTTTGACATCAGCATCACCGAGTCGTCGAAGCGGGCTCGTGCTCAGAGACGCCAAACAAAAAACGTCAAGTATGTCGATGGTTGCTTCAGCAGATTTCAAGAGCGAACTTCAACGGCTGGATGAGGAGCTCGCAGAGGTCAGAGATCGAGCGATGGCGGCACCGCCAGACGGCGAAGTCGTCATCCGTTTTGCGCACAGGTTGTATCAACGAGGCTCGTTGACTGGCGACCTCCAAGAACTGGAGCGTGCGGAAAGGGTGCTCGACGGGGCGATCGATCAAGGCATAGCCGGACCGGACGTTTGGTTCCTTAAGGCGAGCCTCGCGTTCAACCTCCACCGCATAAGTGACGCGAGAATGGCTCTGGCAGCCGATTCGAACCTTGCAGGCAGCGTCCAGGCAAGGGCTCTGATGGCCGACCTGGACTTCGAGGAAGGGAAATACAAAGAGGCACAGCTTGGTTACGAACATGTCGTCGAGCAGGACAGGAGCTGGGACAACCTCGCGCGGCTTGCGCACGCGGAGGCGAAACTCGGGGACGACGCTGCTGCCGAGAAACTGTTCGTCGAAGCAGAGGAGGAGCTGACCGCGAAGCAGATGCGAGCGTTCGCGTGGGTAGAACTCCAGAGAGGATTGCTGCACCTCTCGAGGGGCCGGCACGAGTATGCGCGCGTTCATTACGAACGCGCGGATCGAGCGTACCCGGGATATTGGCTGGTGTGCGAACACATCGCCGAACTGACCGGGGCCGAAGGAGGTTACGCGGATGCCGCCACGATGTATGAAGAAATAGTAGAGACCGTACCCAGACCGGAGTTTCAGCAGGCGCTGGGCGAACTCTTGTTGCTGATGGGTGAGTCGGAGAAGGCCGAATGGTTTTTTGTGAAAGCGGTGACTGCTTATCTGGAGTCTGCGCGGCGTGGTTGCGTTCATTACTATCATCATCTCGCAGATTTTTTCGCAGACGTGCGAGAGGATGGTGAAGAAGCGGTGAAGTGGGCGAGGCGGGATCTCGGGTTGCGAGAGAATTTTTCAACGCAGGCGGCGCTGGCGTGGGCGCTCTATCGCGATGGCAGATTCGAGGAGGCGTGGGCGTCAATTTCGAAGTCGATTGCGTCAGGTGTTAAGGATGCGCGGATTTTTTCTCGGGCTGCGAGTATCTTGCTGGCCCTCGATAAGCGAGACGAGGGAGACAAGTACCTGGAGATGGCTGTAGCTCTAAATCCGAGGTTCCAGAGTTTTCATGTACACAGATAAGAGTTTCGGGTTTCGACTTCGCAATCGCGATGCGTGAAGTACAGCCGAGCGTTCTAACGTGAACAAGGACAGCGAACCCGAAACCCTAAACCCGAAACTCTAAACTGTAAATCTAAGGAGAGAGTCGAATGACGAAGAGCTTGATCAAGTACGTCGTGCTCGGTGTTTTTCTTGTGACATCGGTAAGTCTGATCTTGATGTCTGGATGCCGGTGCGATGGACCCCCGGGAGCCGTACTTGATGAGGCGCGACGTGCCAACCGAACAACAGATTCGTTTCCAGCCGCGGATGAAGACTTCTTTCACGACATGGATGGAGCTCTTGCGTTAACACCTGAAGAGATCAAGGGACGCAATACCTGGATCGTGTGGACCGGCGGCAACGATCGGTTGTGGGACAAGCTCACCGTTTCAAGTTTTGGCGCGCTGGACTTGCTGAAGATCGTTTCCAATCACCCAAGTTTGAAATTCAGCCGCGACGATCGCTGGAACTATCTCGGACTGGTCAATGAACCGGGATACGCGAAGGCTACCGGTCCTGATCCTGATCGCTTTGGCCTGTGGCTGGACAAGCGAGTGCCCGGCGCCCCCGCCGATCCTTTCGAAAACGAGCGGAAGTATCCGGGGGTGAAGGTTGGAGCGCGCGGTAAGAACATGCCGGTGGGCTCGTTCTACGGCTGGGCGTCCGGTGTGGTAGGACTTCGACTGTTTCCTAATCCCGATTTCGACGAGACTGCAGCAAAGAAGTGGGACGCAGAGCGCTATTACAACGATCCGAGCTACTACAACTCAAAGGATCTTGTTCGTCCCTACCGAGTGGGCATGTCGTGTGCGTTCTGTCACGTGGGTCCGAATCCAATCAAGCCCCCGGACGATCCGGAGAATCCGAAGTGGGAGAACCTCTCTTCGAATGTCGGGGCCCAGTACTTCTGGGTCGATCGTGTTTTTGATTGGGCGGCGGACCCTTCGAGTTACATCTTTCAAATGTTTCATACATCTCGCCCCGGCACGATCGACACGTCGCTGGTGTCGACCGACAACATCAACAACCCGCGAACGATGAACGCGATTTACGCCCTCGGTCCGAGGCTTGAACAGGCAAAGCGGTTCGGCAAAGAGACGCTGGGCGGCGGCAGTCTCAACAACAAACAATTGAACGATTTTGTTCCGGCGGATTCTCCGCTGGCTCAATTCTTCACTGCGCCGGCGACCGTCTACTCGCCGCGGGTATTAAAGGACGGAGCTGACTCGGTTGGAGCGCTTGGGGCGCTAAACCGCGTCTATCTGAACATTGGTCTGTTCAGCGAAGAATGGCTTCTGCATTTCAATCCACTTGTTGGCGGAAAAAAGACAACTCCGATAGAGATTGCTGTCGCTCGAAAGAACTCTGGCTACTGGGACGCGACCGAGGCACAGACTGCGAATATGGCGCTCTTCTTCTTGAAGAGCACCGGTGCGCATAAACTGAAGTCCGCGCCGGGAGGCGACGCCTACCTGACAACAGACACCGCGCTTATTGAACGCGGCAAGGTTGTCTTCGCTGAAAACTGCGCGCGCTGTCATTCAAGCAAGCTGCCAACTCCCGCCGAAGGTCTCGACCCGGGTGGTTGCTCGGGCGCGGACTACATGAACTGCTGGAACAGGTACTGGGCGTGGACAAAGACCGAAGACTTCAAGTCCAAGATGCGCGCCATCGTACTGGCGCCTGACTTTCTCGAGAACAATTTTCTATCGGCCGAGTTCAGAGTTCCGGTGACGCTGCTGCAGACAAACGCGTGCAGCCCGCTGGCTACGAATGCAATCAGAGACAACATCTGGGACAACTTCTCATCGGAGACCTACAAAGATCTTCCTTCGGTTGGGACGATAACCGTTTACAACCCGATGACCGGCGAGCCGCGCCAGTTCATGATGCCCGGTGGAGGACGAGGCTTTACGCGTCCGGCATCGTTGATAAGCCTGTGGTCGACGGCTCCGTTCCTTCTCAACAACTCTGTTGGAAAGTTCAACCCGAGTCCGTCGGTGCAGTCGAGAATGGATGCGTTTCAGGATGCCATCACTAAGATGCTATGGCCCGAGCGGCGCGAGAAGGATGCGGTGCTGGGTGACAAAGTACCGGGACTCATCGATCGCACGACGACGACGTCTTATTTGATCATCGCGCCCGGTTACGTGCCGGATCTGCTGAAGGATCTTGCGAACTGGGGACAGAAAGTCTACCCGAGAGTTTTTGGTGATGGTGGAATCGAAATCGGTCCGATTCCGCAGGGAACCCCGGTCGGCCTGATAGCCAATTTGAATCTTCTGGCCGATGATTCGGACATTGCCGGCCGAATAGATCACGACCGAAAACTGCTCGACCTGCTGGTCAAAATAAAGCGCGATCTGCAAGCGCTCGGGGACAAACCTACCGACGAAGATGCACGGCGAGTCTTTGCGAACCTGGTAGGGCCTTTGATGGAAGTGAGCAAGTGTCCCGACTACGTTGTGAACAGGGGCCACTACTTCGGGACTGACTTTTTCAAAGAGGAACCCGGTCTCAACGATCAGGACAAACGAGCGCTCATCGAGTTTCTGAAAACATTCTGAGACGGCTGTTCAGTTCTGAGTTCTGAGTCCTGAGTTCTGAGATCATGGGACGGGGCTAAGAGATTCTGATCTCACGACTCAGAACTCAGAACTCATCACCACGGGGGACTGTATGAGCGACGAGAGCTTCGATTATGTAGTCGTAGGGTCGGGCGCGGGCGGCGGACCGCTTGCCGCCAATCTGGCGAAGGCCGGGTATAAAGTGCTGGTGATCGAGGCCGGCGGAGATCCTTGCACCGAAAACGAGACCGGCCGTCTGATGTATGAAGTCCCCATCTTTCACGGCGATTCAACCGAGTACAAGCCGTGCGCGTGGGATTTCTTTGTCCGTCACTACACCGACGATGCTCAGCAGGCTCGCGACTCAAAAAAAGTTGAGATCGACGGCAGGGACATGATCTGGTATCCGCGAGCCGGAACGTTGGGTGGTTGCACCGCTCACAACGCGATGATTACCGTAGTCCCGCAGGACAGCGATTGGGACTACATCGCGTCGATCACCGGCGATGAGTCGTGGAGCGCTGAACACATGCGCTCGTATTTCACGCGCCTTGAGGCGTGTAAGTACGTGCCCGCCCCTGGCACGTTGAAAGCTTCGGTCGAAGGATTGTTATCTTCAATCGCCGAGCTGTTGCGAGGTCATGATGATTGGCGGGATCATACGCACGGCCATGGTTTCAATGGATGGCTTCCGACGTCTGAAGCCGATCCGAAACTCGTGTTGAAGGATCCCGAGTTGATTGCACTCCTGCTCGGTGCCGCGAAAGCGGCAGTGAAAGATCACATTGGCAATCCGCTCGTCCGCATCGAATCGCGCTTCGATCCTAATGACAGCAGAAACGGAAAGCACAGTCCGGAGGGTTTGGCGTTTACGCCGCTTGCGGTCGAGCGCGGAAAGAGGTCCGGCCCTCGAAACTACCTGCTGCGTGTTCAGCAGGAGTTCCCCGACAACCTGACGATCAGAAAGAATGCACTTGCGACGCGAGTCCTGTTTGAGGGGACTCGTGCGGTAGGCGTCGAATACATCGACAAGCCTCACGTTTATCGCGCCGATCCCGAGTCGCAACCGGTCAGTAACCCTTCGTCGTTGCCTCGCGCGAGTGTTCGCGCGACGCGAGAAATCATCCTGGCCGGCGGCGCGTTCAACACCCCTCAACTGCTTAAGCTGTCAGGAGTCGGTCCTCGAGCCGAGTTGGAGAAGTTTAGGATTCCTGTCGTCGCGGATCTTCCAGGCGTGGGCGAGAACCTACAGGATCGATACGAGGTGGGAGTAATATCGGAATTCCTCAAGAACTTCGCGTTACTCGAAGGAGCTACGTTTGCACCGCCGGAAGCGGGTCAGGAGCCCGACGCTGGTCTGCGCGAGTGGGAGACGGACGGCACCGGCGTGTACGCGTCGAATGGCGCCTTGGTGGGAATCGTAAAAAGGTCGCGGCCGGACCTGCCGGACCCTGACCTCTACATCTTTGGATTGCCCGGTTTCTTTCGCGGCTACAAGCCGGGGTACTCCCGAGAGTTTGAGCGTCATCACAATCTGTTTACGTGGGCGATTCTGAAGGCGCGCACGCAGAATACAGGCCGCGTGGTGCTTGCGACTGCTAATCCTTGTGACAGACCGTGGATCAACTTTCAGTATTTCGGCGATGGCGCTCGCCAAAACGATCCGGACCTCGATGCGGTGGTAAGCGCGATCAAGTTCGTTCGAGATATGAACAAGCGGCTGTCTGCAGTCGGTGTTGTCAGAAGCGAAAGACTGCCGGGCGCTGATTATGAAACCGACGACGAGCTGCGCGAGTTTGTGAAGAACGAGGCGTGGGGACATCACGCATCGTGTACTTGCAAAATCGGCGCGGACGATGACCCTGCGGCGGTGTTGGACAGCCGGTTCAGAGTGCGTAAGACCGACGGGTTACGAGTCGTGGATGCATCAGTATTCCCGCGAATCCCGGGATACTTCATCGTGACAGCGATTTATATGGTGAGCGAGAAGGCTACTGACGTTTTGCTTGAAGACGCGAGTAGGTAAGGCGGTAGGCAGTATGCAGTAGGCAGTATGCCTCAACCCCTTCGGGGTTGTGACACTCTTAAGACTCTGCCTCGGCGGCCTTGCGTTGACGTTGTTTACTACTCAACGCCATCACTACGAAGCCGGAGGCGACGCCCAACAACGTAGAAGGAATTCTGAAGACTCCCTGCCCGCCAGTCGAAGCTTCCAACGCAAACGTCACCCCGATCGAAGCAAGCATAGAGCCTATTGCCTGTCGTGACCCTACGCTTGTTGTGTACAGCCCCGCAATCAATGGCAATACCAACGCCGCGGTGATCAGACTGTAGAAAATCGTCAGCGCGGAGATCACCGTAGGAATCACGATTGCCAGTCCCGCTCCAATAACTCCGCAAACAATCGCAGACAAGCGAGCCACTCGCATCAGATCCAGATCCGACGCCTGAGGTCGAACAAAACTTCGATAGAGGTCTTTACTAAGCGACGTGCTCAGCATGAACAGTCCTGCGTCGGCAGCGCTCAACTCAGCGGAGAATATTGCGCCCAGCATCAACGCACCGAGCCAAAGCGGCAAGGCCAGGGTCATCAATGTAGGCAACGCAAGCTCGTGGTTTGGCAGCCCAGGGAACCTGCCTCTGGCGATGATCCCGATAAGCACAGGGACTACGGCGTAGGCGAGAAGTCCGGCCGCGTTTACGCCGACCCCGACGCGAACCGCTCGGGCACTGCGAGCGCCGAAGGCCTTTTGCAGAAGTCCGGGCGAGATTACAAATGATGGCGCGAGAATCACCAGATACCGGGCTACAGCAGACCATCCTTTGCCGGCGAACCCCAGGTAAGCGGCAGCGTTGTCTTGACCCACCGCGGCCGCGGCGGCCGACCTTACCTCGCCGAGACCGTGGCTCTGGGCGAGCAAATAGCCGAGAACGAGCGCGAACCCAGTTAACTTGACTGCAAGTTGTACTACGTTTACTCGCGCGGAGGAGTGCAAGCCGCCTAACGTGAAGTAAGCGGTAATCACCGCTCCGGCGATGAGGCAGCCCACTGGTTTACCTACACCGACGACTGCGTTGAGTATCCAGGCGACGGCGATCAACTGTCCGGCGAGAATGTTCAAAGAGCCGATACACAGCAGGACCGCAACGATGCCCCGAACAGAACGGTTGTATCGATGTTCGAGATAGTCACCGACGGTAAAGAGATTGTTGTCGCGTGCGACGCGCCAGATTTTCGGCCCAACCCAGGCGGCGAGCACTACAGAGCCTATACCTGCGGAGCCAACCCACCACCACGCAGAAAGACCGTCTCGATAACCAAGTCCGGTCGCGCCGACTGTAGAGCCTGCGCCGATATTCGCTGCGAGCATTGTTGAGAAGATGAGGCCGGGTCCGAGACCTCGTCCGGCTACAAAGAAGTCGTTGGCCTGCTGTACTCGTCGCGAAACAAATACGCCATAGCCGATCATCAGCGCGGCGTAGATTATGAGAATGATGAGGAGAGGCATGGTAAGTGCTGAGTGCTGAGTGACAACCCCGAAGGGCTGGGTTACGCAACCCATTCGGGGTTGTCACTCAGAACTCAGAACTGAACTTCGTTACAGCTTGGAAGGCCTTGAAGTCCTTTCGCCGAGCGCACCGCGCTGATAACCGCTCTCGCGATGACTTCGGCCGCAAGCGCGCCGATCAGCGTCACGTTCGCATGCCGGGAAGACTTGCCCGTAGCAATCGCGAAGATCGTGTCTCCGTCCAACGACGTATGAATCGGATTGATTGTTCGCGCGAGTCCGTCGTGAGCCATTTGAGCGACCTTGGTCGCCTGCGCTTTGTTCAGGACTGCGTCGGTCGCAACCAGCCCAATCGTGCTTGCAGTGGCCTCGGTCAACGAAGCGGGAGCCTCTCCATTTAGAAGCGCCGACATCGTGTTCAGCAATCGTTTGCCGTCCTTTGTTCTGGCGCCTGCTATCACTTTTCCGTTTGAAGGGTCGAACACGTCACCAACTGCATTGACCGCTACGATCGCGCCTACGGTGATGCCCGCGACCTTTATCGCGGCGGTTCCGATTCCGCCTTTCATTGCCCGCGACATGCCGAACAGCTTACCGACTGTAGCGCCGGCGCCCGCGCCTACGTTGCCTTGTTCGGGCGGGTTGGTGGTTGCGGCTTTTGCAGCCTGATAACCCGCTTCGGCATTCGGTCGGATCTTCGCGTCACCCACCGTCAGATCAAACAGAATTGCTGCCGGCACAATTGGAACTCTGCCGACTCCCACCGGAAATCCGACTCCGCGTTCTTCAAGGTAGCGCATTACTCCGGTAGCAGCATCAAGACCAAACGCGCTGCCACCCGACAAGACAACCGCGTGAACCTCCTGTACGGTGTTAACGGGGTTGAGCAGATCGGTCTCACGAGTGCCCGGCGCGGCGCCTCGAACGTCGACTCCGCCCACCGCGCCGCCTTCGCAGAGGATCGCAGTGCAGCCAGTGGGCCGGCGTGAATCGGTATAGTGGCCGACCTTGATACCCGCAACGTCCGTTATGGACGCCTTTTGATCACCGTCTTTCATTGCATTCTCGAAGCCTTCCATCCCTGTGAGACTCAGACCCGCAGTTGCAAGCCCAGCGCGCAGCATATCTCTACGAGTTGGCTTGTACGTCATAACAACCTCGATTACGGTTTCGGGTTTCTGGCTTCAAGTTTCGGATTCCTGGTTTCTAGTTTATGGTTTTGGTTTCCCCGTTCAGATGGCCCTACGTTCTGATTGCCTTAGACCGATTCAAACCAGGAACCAGAAACCCTAAACCCTAAACCATTCTAGCAACACCTGTCGTGCTCTGTCTCACGCTGGGATTCCGCTGCGAAGTGCCCTCTCGACGGCATCACAAAAGAAATCGACCTCAGCGGTCGTTGTGTAGACGTTAGGTGTGACTCGAATCCCGCGAAACTCTTCGTGCACGATCGGTGTGCACAGAATCCGATGCTTGTCCCATAGAAAATTTCCAAGCTTCACCGGATCGGTTCCTTCGATTGAAAACAAAGCCAGGCCGCAGGATTGAGCCGGTTCGTATGGCGTCAGCACCCTCACTCCTTTTTGCTGTTCCAGCCTCCGGGCCCATCGATCCTTTAGGTATCTGAGCCTTGCCCCCTTTCGCTCGGGACCGATCCCTTCATAAAACGTAAGAGCCTCCGCGATCGCGTTGTGGTTCGCCGCCGGGTGTGTGCCGATCTCTTCGAATTTCCGAATGTCCGCGTTCTGATTCGTCGCCGCCGCCATCAACGGCCACAACTTCTGGATCTTCGACTTCCTTACGAAGAGAAACCCGGTGCCGTGCGGAGCGAGCAGCCACTTATGGAGGCTTGTGCCGTAGTAGTCGCAGTCCAGATCCGCATGCTTGAACGGGAAATGCGCAAATGCGTGGGCTCCATCCACGATTACTTCGATACCCCGAGCGCGGCCCATGCGGCAGATCTCACGCACCGGAAATATCTGGCCCGTGAGATTCGTGATGTGACAGAGGTGGATGACTCTTGTGCGGGGTGTTATCGCGGCTTCGAAACGCTTGTACAGGTCATCCATGGAGGGAGGCGGAACAGGAAACGAGATCTTGTTGACCTTTATTCCTTCCCGGCGAGATCGCTGGTCCCACGAAGTCAGCATTCGCGGATAATCCTGGTTGGTTGTGAGCACTTCGTCGCCCGGCTTGAGATCGAGTCCAAAGATGCAGATTTCGAGTGCTTCGCTTGCGTTTCGGGTGATCGCGATTTCTTCGGGGTCACAGCCGAATTGTGCAGCGAGCCGTTCCCGGACCGTCTCGACCTGCGGCTCGAGCACGCGCCACATCGTGTAGACCGGCGCGTGATTTGAGTAATCTAGATAGCTCTTCATTGCTTCCTGGACTACGCGAGGCGAGGGGGATACGCCACCGTTATTCAGGTTGATGATCGAGCGGTCGACGGTGAAGGCTTGCTGGATCTCACGCCAGTAGTCTTCGTCCGCGGCGATCTTGTCCAGCGGTTTGTCCGCAACGTACCGCGATGCCGCAACGATTCGCGCAAGGCCTCCCTCGCCGAATGCCGCGGTCATGGAAGCCGCCGCGCCTCCCATTCTCAGGAAAGTTCTTCGGGTAAACATCGGATCCCCCTCTTCCACGCGTTGTCGCAACGGGCCAAACGGGTGAGGGACTACGGCCCAGCCGAACGTTCAGCCGCGATGCAGCATGCGCGGAATCTTATAAGGATAAGGCAGGCACTCACCCTCTGATTTGCGGCCCCGATTCTAACATACGCGGGGTCTCACCGAAATAAGTCCAGACCGGGCTCGCGAAGCAGCTCGCGCGCCGATCCACTGCGCGCTTCGAACGTGAGGCCGCGTACGATGGCTACCGGAATGGCGTCGTTCTTTTTCATGACCAACTCTGCCGCCGAGGCAAGCTCGTCCGCGCTTGCAATGACCGTTACGCGAAGCGGGCGTCCGGCTGAGTCCTTCTGGCCGCGGTAGTCAATCAACGGAGGCATTCCGGCAACTCCAATCGCTACGTTTACAAGTCCTTCTCGCCAGGGACGCCCAAACGTGTCGGATATGATTACCGCAATCCTGGTCCGAAACTTTCGCTGAAGTGCGTCGCGGATTTTTTCTGCCGAAAGGTCCGGATCTTCCGGCAGTAAAGCTACAACGTCGCTTGCAACATTAGACGTGTCCACTCCCGCATTGGCGCAAATGAATCCGTGCGTAGTCTCACTGACAATTATCCCGCGCTCCATCCGCACGATTCGTTTTGATTCGCGAAGCACAACCTCCACCACCCGAGCATCCTTATCGTATTGGGCGGCCCATTGCACGGCACGAGCAGAAGGCTCAACTGAATCGAGAGCGACCACTCGCCCTTCCGCTTTCGACACGATCTTCTGCGCGATAACCACGACGTCTCCATCGTGAAGAGAAAGATCGAGTCTCGCGAGAGCCGAGGAAATGGCGGACGCGATATCGTCTCCAGCTTCGATCTCCGGAATACCGCTCACGGGAATGATGGTGACGTTAGGCATGGATCACAGATCAACAGGAGCCGACAAGATCAAACGTTCGGCGATGACGTGCGCTCTCGTGCCGAAGCCCAGTTCGAGCAGCCGATGAACGTCGGAAGGTTCGTCCACATCGAAAGCAATCCGCTCATTCTCGTAGACGACGCATTCGATGCCTGCGTGTGACGCTTCCTGCTTGTGTAGCTCCAGCGAATTCGGACCGAAGCGGGAAGGGAACAGAGCGGGAGGCGTCCGGATGATCGCGTTGGTTCCGGTTCCATCGAACGACGGGACCAGCACCGCTCCCGGCGATTTCAAATCTATCGAGAGCAACTCGTCAATATCTTCGGCTCGGACCAAAGGCAAATCGGCGGGTAGCCGCATCACGCGGTCAAAACCTGTTTCAGCGAGGATTCGGGATGCGCGATCTATCGAAGCACTCTCGGATTGCTGCTCATATTCGATCAATACATCCCAACCGCGAGTGGAAGCGTACTCGATTGCCGGCCTGCAATTCGAAACCAGAACGACCCGATCCGGCTTTTCGGCTTTGGAAGCCGCTTCCACGACATCCTCGAACATTGCCCACGCAAGCAGACGCCGTTGTTCCGCCGTTGCAAAACTCGAGAGCCGCGTCTTTGCGTTGTCCGGATCTTTGAGTGGTATAAGCAGTGCCTTCATCTTCTAGTTACCTTCATCGATTGGCGAGTTGAGCGACTACATCCTTCGCCAGCCTCTGTTTATCTTCGAGAGTGACCATCAAAGTATCGGTGACTAGCACTCGATAGCCCAGCTCTTCAATGTCGCCTTTGAGGTGCGCATCGGCCGAATCCAGAACAAAAGTGCCGGCGATCTTGCGATAGAGCCTTGCGACTCCGGTTGCCGACACTTCGTGACCAAGATCCCTGAGCATTTCAGCGGTTGGACCCTTCAAGGCCTTTCCCCTGATGATCGGAGTTATCGCGACGACTTCTGCGCCCGTATGTTCGAGCGTGCCGGCTACTGTTGGGACCGAGAGTATGGGACCAATGCTGATAAACGGGTTACTCGGGCAAATGATGACTACGTCGGCGTCGAGCAGCGCGCGTTCGACACCGGGTGCAACGTTTGATGTCTCAATGTCTCGAAAACGGATTCCGCGAACGCGAGGCTCGCAACGCAATCGGACGAAATACTCCTGCAGATGCATCTCTCCCTGATCCGTGTCTATCAGTGTAGGCGTATATGAATCGGTCATCGGTATTATCGCAGTCCGGACTCCAAGCGACGATCTGATGAGATCGGTGACCTCTGTGAGCGTTTTGCCGCTCTTAAGGTGGCTTGTTCTGAACAGGTGGGTTGCGAGGTCCCGGTCTCCCAGATTGAACCAGGTAGGAGCACCGTAGCGGGCGAGCCACGAGAGGGCTTCGAAAGTGTCACCTTCGACTCCCCAACCGGTTGCCGGGTTCACAGCGCCGGCAAGAGTGTACGTAATCGTGTCTATATCGGGGCAGATGCGAAGTCCGAGCAGGTCTATGTCGTCGCCGGTGTTTGCGATTACGGTCAGATCGGTGGGAGGGATGGCTGACTGCAACCCAAGAAGGAATTTTGAAGCGCCGATGCCCCCGGCAAGCGCAGTGATCTTCATAAGTTCTGAGCTCCGAGTTCCGAGCTCTGAATTCGGAGCTTTGAATGCAGACGAAGGCGTACGTAACGCGAAATAATAAATGGCCTCCGACAACTCAGAACACAGAACTCAGAGCTTACTCAAGTCCGAGCACTTTGAATCTACCGGAGCGCACTTTGTAACGGCGATTCAGCCCAATCATCAGAACAGTCATGCGCTCGATAACCCTGCAGTTGAATAACGGCCCGGCATCGACCGGTCTCAGACCATTGATCGATTGTATTGCTCGAATGACTTGCTCCCGTGCTTCTTTAGAATCGCTCGAGACAAAGGTATCGCAATTCAATTCGGCAGCGGGGTCGAGCATCAGGTGCGCCGGCTCTGTCTTGAACGCGGCGACGAGGCTGATTCCGTCCGGAAGAAGTTTCTGCAGATGTTCGCTGGCTGACCCTTCCGGCGGTTCGACATAGCTTGCGCGGCCTTTTTCAAACGAGACGGGGACGGTTATGTCTATCAGCACCGCGCCCTCCTGAAAATCTTCTCGAAGCGACTCGAGCGTCGCGGCTGCGTGATCGAAAGGCACAGTGAGGAGAACAAGATTCGATCCGCGAACAGCATCGCGGTTCAAGGCCGGCGTCACCCGCTGTTCACCGAGAAGGTTGTTGACGCTGTTTGCAGCGTCCGCAGCACGCTCCATGGTGCGTGAGCCGAGGATGACTCGACCTCCGGCCATCGCCCACCGCACTGCGAGACCCCGCCCTTCATCTCCTGTGCCGCCTATGATTCCAATGTTCATGTAAAGTTCTGACTTTTGTTCTGACTTTGATTTTTAACGCAAAGCCGCGTGGAACGCAAAGTCGGAGGGTTGAGAGAAAACTCAGAACTTCAATTGGTGCGGCTGACGATGATGTCGCCCAGAGTGGTGGGTACGAGGCTGAGGTTCTCGCGGCAGGCCATCAAATCCAGTTGGGCTGCGGTGTACAGGGTGTCGAAAGAGTTTCCGTCGGCAGGAGTGCTCGCGTAGCCAAGGCTGATCGAAACCGGCGCGCCAAAGTGCAACTCCACTATCGAATCTCTTATGCGTTGCGATACGTCCGCGGCGTTCTCCTGACCGGCGTCCGTCAAAAGCGCAACGAAACTGGTTGTAGACTGTCGCGCCAGCATGTCTGTCTCACGCACGTGGTTGCGAAGAATCCGGCTGAACTGCGACAGCAACTGATCAGCGCCCATGCCCGTCGAGGATGCCGCTTCTTCAAGGTTCTCCAGAGAGACAACGATCAACGACAGCGACTCGCCCACTCGCTGGCTGCGCGCAAATTCGCGCTCAAACTGAGCCGAGAGCGCCCGCATCGTCGGCAAGCCGGTCACGCTGTCGGTGAACGCCGCCCGCTGTGCCTGCTCGAATGCCAGCGCGTTGTGAATAGCATCCGAAGCCGGTTGAAGCGCGGACTCCATCAACTGAATGTGCTCGCTCCCGTAGGCCGCGATCTCGGTCGAGTAAACTGCGATGGCTCCGAGCGCCTCGCGGTTCTTAATCAGCGGAAACACCATCACTCCCTTGTACTGCGCCGCAATCTCCTGGCCCAGGAATCCGAGATCGAGCACCGGATTGGTGTTGTACATCGCGCGTTGATTGGTGATCACCCACCCGGTGATTCCCGCTTCGGCGGGCATCCGTCGCCTCATCAGCCGGTCGGCGTGCAGACCCGTGGCGTGCACGACCTCGAACTCCGAGCGGCTTGCGTCGAACAGCGAAATCGCGCAGGTCGTAAACGGAATAAGCTTCGATAGCCGATTCGATAAAATCGCGACCGTGTCCTCGAGGGAAAGATGGCTCGACAAGGTCCGCGCCATTTCGTAGAGCGCGGTGACGCGCTGGTTGGTTTCGGCGATCGATGACAATGCCCTCGCCGCGCGATCAAGTCCGGGTCTCGTCTCGTATCCCGCTGCGGGACTTGACTTGGCGATTGCCGCGTCGCTGATGCGTCGTTTGTTGTTCGGCGGCGGAGTGAATGCAGTTGCTTCCTGCTCCAGGTCGTCGGCCATCAACAGGAAGAGTTCCACGAGTCGAGGATCGAAGAACGTTCCGGCGTTCTCTCGGATGTAGGTGAGCGCTTCTTCACGAGTCATTCCAGTCTTGTAGGGCCGGTCTGATCGTAGCGCATCATAGTTATCTACGAGAGTCAGAATTCGAGCGGTGATTGGAATGTCTTCGGCTTTGAGGCCATCGGGATAGCCCTTGCCGTCCCAGCGTTCGTGGTGATGTCTGACGATCGGCACGACCGGATAGCGGAACGGTACGTTCGACAGCATGTCTGCACCGATGATCGTGTGCAACTTCATCTGCTCGAACTCGTGTTCGGTGAGCTTGCCCGGCTTGTTCAAGATGTACGCAGGCACCCCGATCTTACCGATGTCATGCAGCAAGGCGCCGGCCCTGAGTGCTTCAATCTCGATTTCGCTCAAGCCCACTGCCTGTCCCATTCTGCTGGCGAACAGCTTGACGCGCTGGATGTGATCGTGGGTCACATCGTCTTTGGCGTCGATGGCCATAGCCAACATCTCGAGGATTGAATCGTAAATGCCGGTCAGTTCCTGATAGTGGTTGGCCTGTTCACCGATCTTATCTTTATAGGTCTTGAATGTGTAATAGATGATTACCGGCACCGGCATCACCAGCAATAAGACCACCGCGGTGGTGATGAACCCTTTGTGCTCGATCGAATAATTCACGAGGCCGGCGATCGTAGCGCAAGCCATGTACGTCACCGGTTCCCAAGGCAATGTATCCCAAACCTGCCGCCCGCGATTGATTCCACGAGCCGCCGACATAAGCCACAGCATCAGGACATGCAGGCCGTAATGAGTCAGCGAAAGCGCCACGAGCGGCAATGCGAATGCGAGGAGTTGTTGAGCTGCACCAGTCGCAAGCGGATAAGCTGCCAACGATGAGGAGAGACGAGTGTAAGCCAGACCCGCTAGGAAGAAGGAGATTGAAAAGTTCGAGACATTGAACGCGTATACGCCGGCCTTCTTGACGTTTAACCTAAAGCCGGTCACAAGCGATTCGACGATCGAGAGCAACGCCGCGTGGGCGGGGCTCAACATTATCACCGCCAGGAATATCAGCGGTTCAGAAACCGAAACGCTGATGGAAGTCGCAGGAAAGCGTACGGGGTGTCTGGCAGTGGTCGCCGCGATCACCACTCCGAGGATAGTCGCGACAAGCAGCTTACCGAACCCGTCGCTGGCCACTTGCTGTAAGGAGACGCTGAGGACCACCGTCGCAGCCGAGGACAGGAAAAAGAGCAACAGCATCCCTCTGATGCCGTAACTCCTTAACTCCAACCTGAAAGTCGCTATCGACGCCATGACCTCACCACTGCTTCAGTTGCTGCTTGATTTTGCTGGCGGTTTAGAACGAAAAGAGGGCAGGGGCTTCGTCTTCGAAGTCCGACCGTTGGTTGCTAACCTTCCCAGATCACTCCGTCACAATGGACCCGTTGGCTCATCTTAGTCCTCCGTCTGAACTTTGGGGCGATTGCTGCTTCGTTGTGCAGCGTACGCGGAAAATACAACTCAAATGCCATTGTCCGCTCCAAATCGCTCGAACATCTCAAATCCCACAAATACAAATCTTAAGGGAATCGCACGCAAGGTCGCCCACTCTGGATGTAATTAAACATTCGGTCAGCATGCCGCCGTTGTTCAGTCAGAATGATGTTCAACCGCTGACGCGAAGCTGAAGGAATCAGTCGCTCCGGCGCCTGCGCAGGGGACTATATCTATCGGGGGTTTCCCTCACTTGTTCGCTTTAAGCAGAACGCGAATCAGAACCATCCGGAGGGCAGGGCGACATCGACGACGATGGGATCATGGTCGGAAAGAGGTTGGCCTTCGGATTCCAAGCCCGGGATTGTGTGGGCTGCCAGGCTGGTCACCCCGGTGGCGGCGTCGGTAACTTCTCCGGCCCGCAGGACGCGCAGACCCTTCTGCGCCAGCCAATCCAATCGGAACTCCAATAGCAGCCCGTTAGGGCCGAGGCGCCGGTCGACCCACCACTTCATCGGAAGAGGCAGGTGACTGGAATCGTCGAGCCCGGATACTACGCTGCGGCTTGTTGGCTTGCGGTCGTTCAGTTCCGCGGTTTCATATCCGAAGCGCGAGAGTAGGCGGACTGCTGGTTCCCTTTGTTCGGGCTTTTGCAAACGCCGGGACAATGCTTGCCGGTCGCCGCCGAGCACAACCATCGTATTTCTCATCGCTCGCAGACGACCGCCGCGCGCGAATGTGTGAGTGTTGAAATCGCCGCCCAGTATTACCGGTACTTGATCCGAGCCAGCCGACCCGTTGAGCTGGGCCGTTCTTGATTCGATGGCTCTCAGAGCAGATTGCATCTGGCGGCCCCTGCAACGCGGCGAGTTGACTACATCGAGATGTGTAGTCGCTGCGACAACCGATTTTCCAGCTATCTCGAGGTCTAGAGACAGAGCGATGCGTCCGCCGATGCGACGCTCGAGGCTTACGAAGTTGTCTTCGCATCGACTCAGCTTCGAGATTTGAGGGTTCGAGAATGGATATCGCGTGAGAATGGCGTTACCGTGCAGAGAAGTAGTGTTGTCCGCCGCAAGTTCCCTTTCGCGTCCAGTTCCCCTGGTGAGCTCGATGTATTCAGCGGCAAAAACCGAGTGCGCGGAAATCGCGAAGGAAAGCTCTCGCGAAACGTCTACGTTGCCCGAGCGAGCCATGCCGATGTCCAGTTCATTGAGCAGAAGCAGGTCGGCATGCTGCATCACCGGATGATTATTGAGCTGGTGGATAATTCCGTTGAGGCGTGTGCCTCGTTCGATGTTCCACGCAACAACTCTCAGAAATGAGCGGAGACGAGGTTGCGGGTTCTCGCGGAGGGTTACTCGAGGCTGTTGTAAGATGCGATGGAGTTCGGCCCGCCGAGATTCGAACGAGTCCGAAGCGCGAAGCTCGCGGAAGCTTCTAAAGGGGAGGAGTTCTGCTATCAGGCTCTGATTGTTATCCGGGTTGTCCAGTGTTGTTCGCGAATCGTGGGCTCAAATTTTGGTGAGGGTGAATGCTAAAGGTTGAATCGTGAATTGTAAACCGAGAGTTTTTGTTGAGACTGAGATTGAGGCTGTTCCCGAGATGCGCTCTTTGGGTGAAACCCAGCTCGGTGGGCGATCAATACCGGGGACTTCGCCTCGAGAATTACTGCGGTGGAGACTGACTGAGAGAAGCAACCAAAACAAACCTCTAACCCTCTAAGCCGGGCGCGTGTGTCATCGTTTTCTGGTATCCTCACCGCCCGGGAGGCGCGACACATTAATGGAAGATGCCGCCGCCGCAGTCATCCCAACAAACGGGTACCGACAGCTGGAGTTCTACTCATTCTGCACGATCAGCTTTGTCGGCAAGTCCTGGCTGCTTATCAGGCTGCCTTATCGTGAATGGCCGGTCAATACCTTCTACACTTGTTCGCTGCTGCTGTTCTTTTATCTCTATTTCAGATACAGACAAGCGCTGAAGGCGCCGGCGCTGGTGATCCTATCGCTGGCGGCAGCAGTTGCTGTAGACATACTCGGCAACAAGTTCGGATTCTATGGCCATCGATTTGGCCCGCTGAGAGACTACGACGAATTTGCACATTTCACAGGCTCAGGGTTTTCGGCGATTGCTGCCTTCTGGCTGTTTAGGGCAGGCACTCGCCGCATGGGCTACAGGCTCTCGAGTGCCAGTCTCTCGTTTCTGTCTACTACGATTGCGTTCACTTACTGCGGGTGGTACGAAATCCTCGAGCTGCTGGATGAGCTCCTCTACGGCGACTTCGTTCGAATTCATACGTGGGACGATACGCCCAACGATCTCTTTTACGATTTCATAGGAGTGATCGCGTTCGTTGCCTTAACCGGTGCGGTGATGGCCTGGAGAGAACGGCGACGTCCAGACACGCGAGTCGATTTGAAACCGGTTCAGTTCGGAAAGATCTTTTCGAGCTTGCCGCGGGATCTGGTGACGTTCTTGATCATTACCGTTTTGTTTTCGGCTTGCGCGTGGTTTGAGATCTTCACGATGTTCGACCAGCTAAGCTCCGACAGGATCCATTTCGTGGAGAATCGTGACTGCCCTATGCGCTTGTTCTGGGAACTGGGAATATGCGTGGCCATAGCGCTGATCTACTCGGTGATCTCGAGCATCCGGCGAAGCAGGATTGCAGTAGCTGACTAGCAGGATCTAATTCAGAGACGCAAGGAACGCAAAGCCGCAAGCATCCCGGAGATCGGGCAAACGCTTGCGGCTTTAGTCTTGGCCTCGGCTCGCTTAGATGTTGAAGTACATCGAGAACTCGATCGGATGCGGTCTCATCTTGACCGGATGGATCTCGTGGCTTCGCTTCCAGTCAATCCATCGCTCGATCAGCGGCTCGGTGAATACATCGTTGTGAAGCAGGAATTCGTAGTCGGCTTCCAACTCGTTGAGGCTCTCTTCCAGCGACCCGGGCATCGACGGTACGTTCTTCAGTTCGTCTGACGACAAGTCGTAGATGTCCTTATCCAGCGGGCGACCCGGATCTATCTGGTTCTTGATGCCGTCCAGGCCGGCCATCATCGCCGAGAACGCCAGGTAAGGATTGCAAGACGGATCGGGTGGCCGGAATTCCAGCCGCTTGGCCTTCGGATTCGATGAGAACATCGGTATCCGTACCGCTGCCGAACGATTTCGAGCCGAGTACGCGAGATTCACCGGAGCTTCAAAACCCGGCACCAGCCTCTTGTAGCTGTTGGTAGTCGGCGCGGCGAACGCGGCAATCGCCCTTGCATGCTTCAACAGTCCGCCGATGTAGTACAGCGCGAGCTCTGAAAGGCCCGCGTAGCCGTCGCCTGCAAACAGCGGCTGGCCATCTTTCCAGATCGATTGGTGACAGTGCATGCCATTTCCGTTATCGCCGTAAATCGGCTTTGGCATGAAGGTCGCGGGTAGAGGACTCATCCGAATAGCAACGGAGATCAAGTGGCTTACGCAGGGAGAAAGTTAGATCGCTCTGTTCAAGGGACGGGTTTAGGAATACCATTCGAAAAGCGATTGGGAGGTACCGCGGGTCCGCACTGCGGGTTTACGCTACGAGATAGAGCAGACAATGCTTGACGCTCAAAAGCATGCGATTCGGGAGTACGACCGCCTGCTGGAACGAGTGGGCCGGTTGGCGCAAACCCTCGGGACTGCCCGCGAGTTGCGCAGCATCTACCGCGCCTTATACCAATTTGCGCTCGAGTCAACTCCCTGCAACAGTATCGCAATTTCGCTTGTCGAGCGCGGAATGCGAACAGCGGTGTGGGCCTGTTGTGGACATCAGGAGATAGACTTGTCCGGCGTACCGTCAATAAAGATCGCCGGTGAGAGCCCTCACACAATGGCGCTTCTGAAGAATGAGGTCATCATTCTGGATGATCTTCAGATTGCGATGGCCAACCGCACCCTTGTGCCGATCGGATTCGACGTTGATCCTAGCCAGCCTCGCGCGTCTTTGATTGCACCGATGTCGGTGATGGGTCGCATCGTTGGTTCGTTCGAAATACAGAGCAATCAGCCGCACGCCTTTGATCAAGGTCATGAGACCGCGATGAGGATGGCCGCAAATCTGGCTGCAGTAGCCATCGAGAACGTCCGCTTGTTTTTGCGGGAGCGAGAGCGTGAAGACGAGCTTCGACAGTCGCAGAAGATGGAGGCGATAGGAAGGCTCGCCGGTGGAGTTGCACACGACTTCAACAACCTGCTCACTGCGATAATCGGATATGCACAGCTCATTGCTGCGAAGCTCAAGAAAGACGATCCGCTGCAGGATGACGTCGGCGAGATTGACAAGGCCGCAAAACGAGCAGCGTCGCTCACCGGTCAGCTTCTGGCCTTCAGTCGCAAGCAGGTGCTTCAGCCAAAGGTCCTCGACTTGAATCTGGTGATCGGGGACATGAAGAAGATGTTGTCGCGGCTGATCGGCGAAGATATCGAGCTGACTACCACCTGCGAGAGCGATCTAGGGCGAGTCAAGGCAGACCCGGGGCAAATCGAACAGGTGCTCCTCAACCTGGTGGTCAACGCCCGAGACGCAATGCCCGAAGGCGGCCGGCTTGAAGTGCGAACTCAGAACGTATCAATCGACTGGCGGGGTAAGCACGGCACAAGCGGTCTTGATCCAGGCGAGTATGTTGTGCTCAGCGTCAGCGACACCGGTTGCGGCATGACTCGAGAAACCCTCACTCATATCTTCGAACCTTTCTTCACAACCAAAGAGCGCGGAAAAGGAACTGGTCTGGGTCTGTCGACTGTCTATGGCATCGTCAGCCAGAGCGGCGGCGACATAACCGTCGACAGCGAGCCGGGAAAGGGCGCAACCTTCAGGATTTTCCTGCCAAGGGTGGACAGCCCCGCATTTGGCCCGAGACTCGGCGAGAGCAGGCTTAAAGAGTTGCCGGTAACCGAGACGATTCTCGTAGTCGAGGATGAACACGTCGTCAGGCGGCTTGTGAGCAGCGTGCTCGAGATGAACGGTTACAAGGTGCTGGTCGCGAGCAGCGGCACCGAAGCATTGCAGATGTGTTCAAGTCATCCGGGTCCGATCCATCTGCTGATCACCGACGTGGTCATGCCCCAAATGAGCGGACGAGAGCTTGCAGAGCGAGTGGCGGCGGTGAGGCCGTCGCTCAAGGTACTGTACATGTCAGGCTACACCGACGATTCAATCGTGAAGCACGGGCTGGAACAGACTCAGATAGTCTTCGTACAGAAGCCGTTCACTCCGGATCATTTGATGACGCGCATCCGGGCGCTGTTGAATCAGCAGAAGACGTATCGAAACGATGAGGTCGAACGCGCAGACGACAACACGCGCCGGGTTGGTGATCGAAGTTTGAGCGGGCACGGATTGAGCGATGGAGACTTGCCCGACTCACTCGGCGGCGACGACTCCAAGCTCGTGCATTGAGATATTCCTCCCGTCAAACCCGACTCAGAACTCAGAACCCGGAACTCAGACTCAGAAGTCAGAACTAAGGTATAATCGGCACCGATGAAGATCCTGGTTGCGGACAAATTTCCCGAGAACGGCTTGGCTGAGTTGAGGCGCGCCGGCTTCGTCGTTGTTTATGAGCCCGATCTCAAGGACGATCCACTTCGCGACGCGGTGGAGTCTTCGGCTGCTGATGTACTCGTGGTGCGCAGTACGGTGGTAACCGGCGACATGCTGAAGGCAGGTCGCCTTTCGCTGGTTGTGAGGGCAGGCGCGGGCTACAACACAATCGATGTGAAGACAGCTTCCGCACGAGGGATCTACGTATCCAATTGTCCCGGCAAGAACTCGATCGCAGTGGCCGAACTAGCCTTCGGTTTGATCCTTTCACTCGATCGCCGGATACCCGCGAACGCGGCTGATCTAAGACAGGGCCGGTGGAACAAGAAGGAATACAGCAAGGCACGCGGGCTGTTCGGCCGCACGCTCGGGCTGATCGGACTGGGCCGCATCGGAAAGGCGATGGTTCCGCGCGCCCGCGCGTTTGGGATGGGTGTGGCGGGCTGGAGCAGGTCGCTCACCTCGCAGCGAGCCGAAGAACTCGGAGTCGAACTGAAGGAGTCTCCCCTCGAGGTAGCTCGGGCAGCGGACATCGTTAGCGTTCACCTCGCACTGAAGGATGAAACGCGAAAGCTCATCGACTGGAGCTTCTTCGAGGCGATGCGTCCGGGCTCGTATTTCATAAACACGTCACGAGCCGAAGTTGTAGACCAGGCTGCACTCGAACGCGCGGTGACTGAACGGTCTATTCGAGCCGGTCTGGATGTATTCGAAGGAGAGCCTTCCGGGGGCACCGGGACGGTCGAGGACCGGATTTTCAAACACGAAAACGTGATAGGAACTCATCACATCGGTGCTTCCACCGATCAGGCACAGGAGGCCATCGCGGAGGAGACTCAACGCATCATTCTCGAGTACCGCGAAACAGGTCGCGCGCCGAACATCGTGAACCTTGCTAAGAAGTCGCCGGCTACGCACCTGCTCGTAGTGCGGCACTACGACCGAGTGGGAGTTCTTGCGGCGGTGTTCGACCAATTGAAAGAGGCGGGGATCAACGTTCAGGAGACTGAGAACGTTGTGTTTGACGGTGCGATTGCCGCGGTTGCGCGAATACACCTGGACTCGGCTCCGCCTGAGACTACGCTGAAAGCCATTCAAGCAAACTCCACCGACATTATCGATGTCGGTGTCGTGATTCTCTAAACTTTAATCGAAAGAAGAAGCGATCATGACCGAACGAATCTACAACTTTTCGGCGGGTCCGGCGGTGCTCCCGCTTCCGGTTCTCGAACAGGTCCAGCGGGATCTGATCTCCTTGCCCGGCGTTGGCATGTCGATCCTGGAAATCAGCCATCGTTCAAAGAAGTTCGACGAAATCATACAAGGCGCCGAGGAGGACATGCGCAAGCTCGCCGGCATTCCGGCGAACTACCACATTTTGTTTCTGCAGGGTGGTGCGTCGCTTCAGTTTTCGATGGTGCCGATGAATCTGCTCCCGGCGGGCGGCAAAGCCGATTACATTCTCACCGGATCGTGGTCGAAAAAGGCGATGAAGGAAGCGCAGAAAATTGGCTCAGTGAATGTGCCGGCGAGCACCGAATCCGATAATTTCTCTCGCATTCCGAAACAAAGTGAGCTGAAGCTGGATCCCGAGGCGACGTACGTCCACTACACTACTAACAACACCATCTTTGGAACCGAATGGAGCTACATTCCTGATGTAGGCAGCACTCCGCTGGTGGCGGACGCCTCATCGGACATTTTTAGTGGTCCAATTGACATTGAAAAGTACGCGCTGATCTACGCGGGAGCGCAGAAGAACCTGGCGCCGGCGGGGTTAACGCTGGTGATCATTCGTGACGACATGCTTGCTCGCAGTCCGAAGGGCATGCATACGATGTTGGACTACAACACACACGCTTCGAACAAGTCGCTGTACAACACTCCTCCGGTTTTTGCGATTTACGTTATGAGGTTGGTGATGACCTGGTTGCTCGAGAACGGCGGCTTGGAGGCGATGAAACGTCTCAACGATGAGAAGGCTCGGATTCTTTATGAGTCGATCGACTCAAGCGATTTCTATCGCGGGCACGCTGCTTCCGACAGTCGATCGTCAATGAATGTCACGTTCCGGTTGCCAAGCGAGGATCTCGAGAAGCAGTTCGTTTCTGAGGCCACGAGGGCAGGCTTGGACGGGTTGAAGGGGCATCGATCGGTGGGAGGTTGTCGCGCTTCGATTTACAATGCATTTCCCAAATCCGGTGTAGAGTCGTTGTCGGCCTTTATGAAGGAATTTGAGCGCACGAATAGGCAGTAGGCAGTAGGCAGTAGGTAGTTGGCTTTCAACCCCGAAGGGGTTGCAGATCATAGCCCAGGGTTGCCGTCCGCAGCTACCCTGGGTGCGAGGCGAAAAGAATCCAACCCCGAAGGGGTTCGAGATCATAGCCCAGGGTTGCCGTTCGCGGCTACCCTGGGTGCAAGGTTCAAGGTGACGCAACCCCGAAGGGTTGTAGAAGGGTGATGCACAAGCAAGGCAGCACAACTTCTGCAACCCCTTCGGGGTTGGATTCTTTTTGCCTCGCACCCAGGGTAGCCGCAGACCGCAACCCTGGGTTGAGATCTGCAACCCCTTTGGGGGTTGAAGCCTACTGCCTACTGCCTACCGCCTCAGCTTGACACGCTTACAAGGGCCCAAGTATTTTCCGAATTTGTTGATTGATGCGGCTGAAAGGTCCCTTCGAGACTTGAATGAGCGATGGTGCGGCCCGTTTCAGGTCTAAATGTTCAAAAGTAGTCGAACAGAAGCTGCATTGAATTGGACTGCTTGCTGATAGTTTGACTCGTTTTTCCGTGGCGGTTGCTGCGCATCGCCGGAACATGTTCACAGGGCTAGCCGGGTATTGTCTATGAGGCCACTCAGAAAAAACCCATTCAACGTCTCACTTTCAAACGAGCCGGATCGATTGGGCGAAATATATCGCGCCGCGGCGAAGATCATCTGCGAAAAGGGCTACGACGCGACTTCGATGAATGACATCGCTGACGCGGTCGGCATCACCAAAGCTGGAATCTACCATCATATTCCCGGCAAGAAGGATCTGCTGTTCCGCATCATGACTTTCGGCATGGACTCGCTCGAAGAACAGGTCATCGTTCCCGCGCGCGAAGTTGCCGATCCGGAACTGCGGCTGCGGACGATCATTGTAAATCACGTCAAACTGATCACCAGTCGCAGCACACCGCAGGGTTACAACTTCGTCACGATTGTCGTCGACGAGGTGGCCGGACTAACTGCGGCTCATCGCCGCAAGATCAATCAACGAAAACGAGTGTACGTAGATCTGGTCAGGGACACGCTGCGTGAATTGAAGGCCGAGGGAAAGCTGCGGGACGTAGATTTGACTGCAGCAGCATTCAGTCTCCTTGGGATGATCCTTTGGTTGTCTCGGTGGTATAGCCCATCAGGCCGGCTATCGCCAGAGCAGGTGTCACGCGAAGTCACCAAGATCGCTCTCGGCGGGTTGCTGCGCGAATCTGCCGGCCGGCCGCGTCGTTGAATACGGCGCTTCTCCTACGCCGCTCACGTCAGAAACTTACGTTTTGCCAGCAGCGCGGCCCCGATTACCCCGGCGTCGTCTCCCAGCTCCGCGCGAACGATCTTCAGGTCTTCTGCCTTAAAGCCAACCGCAATCTTACGAGCAAAATGTGATATGCGGTCGATGAATTCGTCTGACATTGCTTCTATGACGCCGCCGCCCAGCACTACAATCTGCGGCCCGAGCACGTTAGCCATGCTGCCCACTCCCAGACCGATCATTTTTGCGGCTCGACGAATTACTTTCACCACCACCTCGTCGTGCATGTCGTAGGCGTCTCGAAAATCGCTGCCCGAGAGCTTGTCCGTTTCTTTCTTCAGCTTTTTTGCAAGATGAGTTTCTTTGCCATGGTTAATCGCTTTTCGGACCTGTTTAGTCATCGCAGTCCGGCTCGCGAGGGCTTCGAGGCAGCCGCGAGCGCCGCATCCGCATCGAGGTCCACCGGCTTTGATGATCGTGTGACCGACCTCAGCGGCGTTCTTGCTGTAGCCGCGATAAAGCTCTCCGTTTATCACGATCCCGCCGCCAATTCCTGTGCCGATGAACATACCCAGCACGTCGTTGCAGCCGCGCGCTGCACCCGCACGGAATTCGCCGTACACGCCCGAACTGACATCGTTGTCGACGCTGACGCGGCAGCCAAATACTTCTGAGAGTCGCGGGCCCAGCGGAAAGTTGCGGAACTTCAGATTTGAGGATTCAAGGATGTATCCTCGATCGGGATCGAGAGGACCGGGAGAGCCGATTCCAACGGCTGCGAGCGCTGACCTATCGATGGCTGCCTCGCGCACCGCTTCCCAGCCGACCTCGGCGATGGTGTTAAAGACTTCTTCATCTTCGCGCCATGCTTCAGTTTTCGCGCGACCGCGCCCGATTATTTTTCCTGAATCGTCCAGTACCGCTGACTGCACTTTTGTTCCGCCCAGATCAATGCCGAGAATTATATTGCTCATCCTGTTTTGTTCCTTCGATGCTGACGTAGTAGGCAGTATGCAGTATGCAGTATGCAGTATGCAGTTTCGGGTTTAGAGTTTAGAGTCGTACGATGAAGTTAGGGTTAAACATTTTCCCGCACGACTCGGATCGAAAGAGTGGTGGTTCCATCACAACATCGCGCGACCGAACCCAAAACCCAAAACCCAAAAACCAAACCCTAAACCCAAAACCCGATCTGCCTACTGCTTACTGCCCCAAAACTTTCCTCAGGTGTTCCAGCGACGTATTTCCACCCGAACATACAAGTCCGACCTTCTTGCCTGCCAGCTCCTTCTTTATACGCCACGCTAGCGCAAGTGGCGAAGCGCCCGCCGCCTCCGCCAGCGAGTGTGCGCACTCCAACATCGCAACCATCGCCCGCGATATCTCTTCGTCAGTCACCAACTCAAACTCGGAAAGCAGCTCCCAGAGCACCTGCTGAGGAAGAGCAAAGGCAGTACCGGTCGCAAGCCCCTCGGCAAAAGTCTCGTTTGGCATCTCAACCAGTCGCTTCTGACGCCAGGACTCATGCGCTGCCGGCGATGAAGCCGACTGCACGCCGATCACCCGAACGTGAGGCGCAAGGTGGCTGGTCACAATCGCTACGCCGGCTGCCCCACTCCCGCCGCCGACAGGCACAATGATCACATCGAGATCCGGTTGATCTTCAAGCATCTCGAGCGCATAAGTCCCGACACCCGCAATCAACAAGGGCTCATCGCCCGAATGGATATACCTGCACCCTTCTTCGAGCGCCATCGACTCACAACGCGTGCGGGCTTCGTCGAAATTAGCGCCTTGAAAGATAACCTCCGCGCCCATTCCGCGCATCGCTGCTACTTTTCCGGGATTTGCGCCTTCGGGCACGACGATTCGAGCTTTGACTCCAAACAGTTGTGCGGCATAGGCAACGGACTGTCCGTGATTGCCGGTCGACGCTGCAATCACGCCGCACGAGCGCTCCTGCTCGGTCAGTTGCGAAATAAGGTTTATACCACCTCGGACCTTGAAGGCTCCGACTGGTTGATAGTTTTCGTGCTTAACGAAGACCTGAGTACCGACCAGCTCATTAAGCGCGGGATACGAATGAAGCGGTGTAGGTCGAAGATAAGGTTGAATGCGTTGTCGCGCGAGCAACACGTCTTTTATAGTCGGTATACTCACCTTGCCTCCGATCGAATCTTAGTTCACCGCGCGACACTATGGGAAGTTCATGGATTGCGTTGTGGATGCGTTGTCGCGCGGCCTTTGCGTTGAATCTCGGTTGAGTGTTTTACTTATCCGCCGTGCCGCCTGTCGATCGCAACCTTCGCCGCACTCTGACAGCGTTATCAATTTGGGCGGCGGCTGCGGCGCTGATCACTGCTGCGCTGCTTCGTTATATCAAGCAGCCGTCTTTTTGGCTCGACGAGGCCTTCGTAGCCGTGTCGCTACGCGATCCTTCTCCGGCCGAAATCTTTGGGCGACTCGAGTACGGCCAATTCTTTCCGAGAATCTATCTTGGTGCCATCGCGCTGCTCCGGCATTTCGCAGGTTATCAGATCTGGTCGCTCCGACTTCTACCACTCATCTTCTTCGCGTTGGCGACTTGCTGCTGGGTGCTTCTGCTGATTAAGCGATCGCGATCTAGTATTGTAGCGGCACTCGTCGGCGCCGCTCTTCTGACAGGTTCGAACCTCTGGCTCGATCAATCAATTCAGCTCAAACAGTACACGCTGGACGTGTTTTTCGCTTTGCTTCCCTTCTTGCTTGACGACGGGTTTCTTGACGAGACGTTGAGGTCAGGACGGCGCAAGGCACTTCTACTCTTGCTCATGACTCCCGCGCTCGTTTCTTACACCTACGGCCTGGCGGTAATCGCCAGAATTGCGGGTTGGTATGTCTGGCAAGAGCGAGACAAACGGCGCCTCAGTGTTTCCGCTGCGACCATTGCATTGAGCTCGCTTGCGCTTTGCCTGGCAATTCTCTGGTTTACTGATCTGAGGTTCAACGCGCTCGACAGGCAGGCGTACGTGAGCTACTGGGGCGATTGCATTCTGGGCAACGTAGCGCCAAGGAGTCCGGCCGCAGGTCTGCGATTGCTCGCGAAGTTCCTGTGGGGTTGGCACTCGCGACAGCCGCTCGTCATCGCGGTAGTCGCGCCTCTTCAGATTGCCGGAGCCTGGTCGCTCTTTAACCGGTGGCGTTCACGCGAAAACTGTGAGTGGGGTTCAAGGTCAGCGGGGTCAGTCACAGTATTGAGCCTCGTGATCGTTGCTAGCGCAGCAGGGATATATCCGCTGTGTGCCGGACGGCTCACGCTGTTTTGCCAGCCGCACCTTCAGTTGCTGGCAATCGACGGAGCAATCTTCTTTGCTTGTGCGTCGAAGCGCAGCGCTGTTTGGCGCGTAGCGATTCTTTCAGGAGCCGTCATCGTGATGTTTTTCTCGGTGACTCGGTATCTTGAGTTTGTGCGGGCTGAGCCCGAAGAGAACCTCACGCCGGTGGTCGGCTTGATCGATGGCCAAGTTGCGTCGCGCGTAATAGTCCATCCGTGTTCAGTCGCTCAGGTTCGAGCTCTTCCGCGACCGCTACCGGTGGAGGTGGTATTGACGTCGGTTGAATCAAACCGTTTGACACCGATGCCGCAAGAAGGGGAGCGATATTGGGTTCTGTGGACTCATCTGGGCGCCGATTACTGTGTCACGACACTGGATGAACTCAAAGCGAGCGCGCGGAACTGGAGAGTAGTTTATGACGGGCCGAGAGCGGGTCTGGCGCTAGCGGAGTTCTGAAGTTCGGTATCTTAATTTGATTGCGAACGCCTGATATGAGTTGGCGCGAAACTGCATCTCGGTTGGCGGCTAATGGCCGGGACAGTGGCCACGCAATCACTCAAGATCAAACTAAGACTCCGCCGGTTGATTGACTGTGTTGAAACCTCGCGTTTACTATCTGGTCGGTTGATCCAAACATCGCGATGAAGCTCTCGGTCGTCATCCCTGTTTACAACGAAGCAGCCACTGTAGGCGAGTTGATTCGTCGCGTTGATGCCGTCGAAGTTTCCAAAGAGTTGATCGTCGTGGATGACGGATCGACGGATGGCACGCGCGGGCGTCTGCTCGAGCTCGAAAAGGACTACGAGAATCTCAGGGTCCTTCTGCATGCAAAGAACTGCGGGAAGGGTGCGGCGTTGCGCACCGGCTTTCAACATGCGACGGGCGATTTTGTGATCGTGCAAGACGCGGATCTCGAATACGACCCTGCAGAGTACCCGGTTCTGCTCAAGCCTCTTGTCGAGGGCAAAGCGGACGTGGTCTACGGCTCGAGATTCCTGACAACCAAAGAGCACCGTGTACTTTTTTTCTGGCACTCGGTCGGCAACCGGCTACTGACGCTGATATCGAACATGTTCACCAATCTCAACCTCACCGACATGGAAACCGGTTATAAGGTTTTTCGCCGCGAGGTAATCCAATCGATAAGGCTGGAGCAGAACCGGTTCGGTTTCGAGCCTGAGGTGACGGTAAAAATCGCGAGGCTCAAGCTTCGAATCTACGAGGTTGGCATCTCCTACTACGGACGGACGTATGAAGAAGGAAAGAAGATCGGATGGAAAGACGGCGTGAAGGCTCTGTGGTGCATACTGAAATACTCTCTACGTTCAAGCGCCTCCATCACCAACGCCGCGGGCTCGGTCGCCCCCCACGCCGCTACCGAACCGGCCGACAATTCATAGCACTCGCACAATTCACAGCACTCATACAACCAACCGGGGTTTGCACCGCCTCAAACGACTGAGGATATTGTGCGCGTACGGTTCTCCTCATTTGTCGCAACCATCTGCTGTCTCGCGCTGGGCGTTCCTGCGGCGCCGCGCGAGCAGAAACTTCAAACTTGCATCGAGCTACAACGTCGAGGTGGTCAGACCAGGACCGCCGCTCGAATGTCTCCCGTCCTTGGCGCCGATCTGTCGTTTGCGTCCAATCCCTCGCCGCTCATTGAGGGTTGGCAGGACAAACAGAAGGGAGACGTGATGGCGGCGGCGCTGAAGGCGGCGGGCGTCGACAGTCTGCGTTTTCTTTTCGGTGGGCTCTACTCGCCGCGAGGCCCTGAAGCTACGGCCGAAGTGAAGAGAGAGAATAAGCTCGATATTGGCTACGCGTGGTTCCCGGTCGATGACTACGTCGAGTTTATCGCTACGCACGACTTCACAACGGTTGTCGGGGTCAACGTTGAAGAAGGGCCGGTGGTTGCTTCAAGCGTCATAAAGAGATTTCTGGACCGCGGACTGCGAGACAAACTGGTGGCTGTAGAGCTTTCGAATGAGCCATGGCTGAACCCAAGGCCGTGGTTGCCTGAAGACTATGCGGCGCGCGCGGCAGATATCATCGAGGGTCTGACTCCTCTGGGCGTTCCATTCGCGCTTCCGCTGACCGTTGGATCTGAGAAAAAGACGCCGACGCGTCTCTCAGACAACGAATGGAATGAGCGGATGCTGAAAACGATTTCGGAGCGCGTCAAATTGGGCTCGCGGTCCGATATTTACGGTGTGCTGCACCTTTACTCGCGCGGTGTGAGCAGTGAGGCGATAGACGCGTTCAACAAGCAGGTGAGTCGTAGTGCGCCGGGCATGCGTTACCTGATCACCGAGTTCAACATCCGGTCGAGTCTGCAGGGGAATCCTCATCTGACGAACAAGTACGCGCTGGAGTTCGGGCGCAAGGTGGCGGATGTCATGCGCCGGCGGGAGGTCGTCGGTTTATACACTCACTCGGTGCCGAGTCATTCGATCGTGTATTGGGCGAACGGCAGGCGCTTTGCGACGGTGGTTGGTGGACGCGACGACAAGTTAAGCGGTGACGCAATGTCGCGGGGCTGGCACACAACGCCGACCGGAAGGGTCTACGGGCTTTACTCGAGGCTGGCGTGGCGTGGCGAGTTGTTGATGTACAAGGCCGGTGGAGAACAGAGCTACTGGGCGGTGCGAACTCCCGAGGGGCGACAGATTGTCACTCTGCTCAACGCCGGCGGATCAAGTGTAAAGAAGCGGATTGACATCGCGGGCAAGAAGGTTGAGTTGCGCGCTCCCTCGCATTCGATCGTGTGTTTCGACTCCAACGGGAGCGAACTTGAGAAGCTGATACTGGAATGAAAAGTTTCGGGTTTGGGTTCGTCGAAGATAGTTTCGGGTTTAGGGTTTCGGGTTCGACCAATTAAGTGTAACTCTTCTTCAACAATTCCCCGCCGCTCGAGCATCAATCTGACGAACCCTAAAACTGAAACCCTAAACCCGAAACTGTCTTCGGCAACCCGAAATCCGAAACTGTCCGTAGACAATTTCCACTCGCGTCAATTATCGTATTTCAAGACGTCGGCGCACGCGGCGCGGCGTCTGCAATCCGAGTCGTCCGTAGTTCACCCGATGGCTACATCCGATCTTGCTAGTCACGCGAAGCGCCAAGCAACCATCTGGGTCGTTCTCGCCTGCTTCTTCGCCTCCGGCACAAGCGGATTGGTCTATCAAGTAGTTTGGGTTCGCGAACTCGTCCTGGTGTTCGGCGCAACGACGTTCGCGGTCAGTACGGTACTCACCGCTTTCATGGGCGGCCTTGCGGTGGGCAGCTATTACTTTGGGCGGCGCTCATCGAGCGTCACGCGCCCGTTGCGGTTGTACGGCCTTGTAGAAATCGGTATTGGCCTCTACGGACTCGCTGTACCGTTCATCTTCGGCGCGCTCCCGCCGGTCTATCACCTCTTCTGGCGCTGGCTGCACCTTTCGTTTTTCGCGCTCAGCTTCGTGCGCTTCGTGTTTGCTTCTGCAGTTCTTGTGATTCCCACTGCATTGATGGGTGCAACGCTGCCGGTCTTATCCTCCTATTACGCGCGCGACCTGAAACGAATCGGCCTGCGGGTTGGGCAGCTTTACGCCGTCAATACGTTTGGTGCGGTTATCGGTGCGGCAGCGACTGGGTTTGCGCTCATTCCTACGTTAGGTATGAGTGCGACTACCGCTACTGCTGCTGCCATCAACCTGGCCCTGGGAGTGGTAGCGCTTGCGATTGACCGGCGAGAGCATGCTGGCGCTGCTTCGACTGTATCGCCGGAGCGTCCGCGTCCGCGCGAGCGAGTCAAGACAACGACCGAGCCGTCTACCCGGCCGGCACGGGACCGGTCTCGAGACAAGGCTGAGCTTAGACGGAATATTCCGGTTCTCGCCGGCTTTGCGATCAGCGGCTTCGTAGCGCTCTCCTATGAGGTGATCTGGAGCCGCGTGCTTGCATTGATCATTGGCTCGTCGGTATACGCGTTCAGCATCATGCTGACCACGTTCCTCGTGGGACTGGCGGCGGGTGCGGCAATAGCCGCAAGATTCGCGGATCGAACGCGAAATCCGATCACCGTGTTCGCGGTAATCGAGATCGGTGTCGGGATCACCTCGGTGATTGGCGCGTTCTTGTTCAACGAATTGCCGTTTTTCTTTGTCGAGTTATACCGCGTCCTGGGAGGCGCGAGCTTTGGGATACTGCTGCTCGCGCGGTTTTTGATCGCCGCGTCGGTGATGATCGTTCCTACGCTGCTGTTGGGGGCGCTTTTCCCGGTGGTGGTTCGCATCATATCGAGAGACTCCGAGGCGCGGACTACCGGGAGGACAGTTGGTCAGGCTTACGCGGCCAATACTATTGGGGCGATCGCCGGATCGTTCGCGAGCGGATTCATTCTGGTGCCCTGGTTAGGCTTGCTGGGCAGCCTGAAGCTTTGCGCGGCGTTGAACTTCGTAGTCGCAGCGGTGCTGTTTCGAGTCGGCTCACAAATCAAGAGCCGCTCCGGAGCCCGCATTCGATCGCTGTTGGCAGCACGGCTTTCACCTTCGTTCGGCGTGGCCGCTAGCCTTGTTCTCGCGGGAGGCGCGGTGTTCCTGAACCCGCCCTGGAACACTGATGTCATGTCGAGCGCGGTTTATCGGTACGCGCCCTCGCTTGCCGGGCAAAGCAAACAACAGATCTACGATTATCTCAGCAACGGACAGGGCGAGACCCTCTACTACAAGGAGGGGATCACCGCGACGATCGCGGTACAGCAACAAAAAGGCGGAAAGGTTTTGAAGGCCAACGGCAAACCTGAGGCCTCGACCGCCGGCGATATGCCCACTCAGATATTGATTGGGGCGTTGCCGTTGCTTGTCCGTCAGCACACGGATGACGTTCTGCTCATAGGTCTCGGCAGCGGAGTTACACTGGGCTCGATCGAACAATTTCCGATCAAACGTGTGACGTGCGTAGAACTGGAGCCGGCGGTGGTCGAAGCCTCCAGACAATTCGACGACGTGAATAACAGACCGCTTGCCGACAAGCGTCTGAGACTGGTTTCAAACGACGGACGCAATTTCATTTACACCACCGATGAGAAGTTCGATGTGATCGTTTCCGAACCTTCGAATCCCTGGCTGACCGGTGTCGCGAATCTGTTTACCCTCGAGTACTTCAAACGAGGCGCTGCACGGCTAAAACCAAACGGGCTCTTCAGCCAGTGGCTCCAGATCTATGAGATGGCGCCTGAGGATGTTCGGACGCTGGTTGCAACGTTCCGCGCAGCATTCCCGCATGTTTACGTGTTTCGAGGGGCGGAAGGGGACCTGATGCTCCTAGGCAGCAATGACCCGCAGCGCATCGATCTGTCGGTGTTGACGAGTCACTTCGAGAATCCGGCGGTGGCTGCAGACCTGCAACGTATAAACACCACTCGTTCTTCGGACATCATCGGGCGATTTTACCTCGGACCTAACGAGGTCACCGACTTCGTGCGGGGCGCTCAGATGAATACGGATAACAACGCGCTTATTGAATTCAACGCTCCTCGGCGCGTCGGAATAAGCGAAGAGACCGTGGAACGAAACCGTCGACAACTGGTGGGCAGTGCGGCGTCGCCGATTCCTTACGTTGATTTCCCGGCAGAGAGCGACAGGATCAAAGCGGAGTTGCTGACCGAAGCGGCATTGGGCGCGACAAGGCGAGATGATCGGGATCGAGCTGAGCAGTTTGTAACTTACGCGTTGGAGCTGGCCGACACCGCAACCGCACACACGATGCTGGGCGAGTTTCGGCTTGCGAGGGGAGACGATGCCGCAGCTATAGACTCATGGGAGACGGCGCTGGCGCTCGATCCGAGAGACTTTTATGCACTGATCGATCTTGGGAAGTACTATTTGACTAAGCAGGACCTCCAGCGATCGGTGCCCTACCTTGAAAAGGCGATCGCACTGCAACCGGAGAGCGCAAGAGCGCATCACCTGCGAGGGCTTGCTTACCAGGCGTCGGGTGACAACTTCAACGCGGCGACTGAATATCGCAAAGCGCTTCCGGATGCGGCGTACACTCGGAGCATTCAGACGTTCTATTTGAACTTCGGTACATCGCTGTTACAGATCGGAATGTACGACGACGCGCGTCAGATGTTGGAAGAGTACACCAGGCTTTCGCCGAGCGATTTTGACGGACATTTTCATTTGGGCGTAGCCCTCGAGATACTCAGCGAGCAAAACATTGACGAAGGGATGACGCGGCGGGCGGTGGATGAGTTGAAGCGAGCGCTGTCAATAAATGCTACGCATGCGATGGCTCATTACTATTTGAGCAAGGCTTACAGGAGGTTAGACGTTCAGGATCTGGCGGAAGCCGAGTTCGAGATCTACGAACGAATGTCTCCGTGAGAAGTGCTGAGTGCTGAGTGCCAACCCCGAAGGGTTTGCGTCGCCGAGCCCAAGTTGGCGTCCGCGGCTACCCTGGGAAAGGCGTTAAATTGAATCCAACCCCGAAGGGGTTGCGTCGCCTCAGCCCCGGGTTGGCGTCCGCGGCCTACCCTGGGAAAGGCGTTAAATTGAATCCAACCCCGAAGGGGTTGCGTCGCCTCAGCCCCGCGTTGCCGTCCGCGGCTACCCTGGGAAAGGCGTTAAATTGAATCCGACCCCGAAGGGGTTGCGTCGCCTCAGCCCCGGGTTGGCGTCCTCGGCTACCCTGGGAAAGCCGTTAAATTGAATCCAACCCCGAAGGGGTTGCGTCGCCTCAGCCCAGGGTTGGCGTCCGCGGCTACCCTGGGAAAGGCGTTAAATTGAATCCAACCCCGAAGGGGTTGCGTCGCCTCAGCCCCGCGTTGCCGTCCGCGGCTACCCTGGGCTGGACGACGCAACCCCTTCAGGGTTGCGGGACCTTTAACCGCTTACCCAGGGTAGCCGCAGACGGCAACCCTGGGCTGGACGACGCAACCCCTTCGGGGTTGGATTCAATTTAACGCCTTTCCCAGGGTAGCCGCAGACGGCAACCCTGGACTGGACGACGCAACCCTTCGGGGTTCGATTCACTTTAACGGCTTTCCCAGGGTAGCCGCAGACGGCAACCCTGGGCTGGACGACGCAACCCTTCGGGGTTGGATTCACTTTAACGGCTTACCCAGGGTAGCCGCAGACGGCAACCCTGGGCTGGACGACGCAACCCCTTCAGGGTTGCGGGACCTTTAACCGCTTACCCAGGGTAGCCGCAGACGGCAACCCTGGGCTGGACGACGCAACCCCTTCGGGGTTGAACGCAGCACTCAGCACTCAGCACTCAGCACGCACCACTCAGCACTCAGGACTCAGCACTCAGCACGCAGGACTCAGGACTCAGGACTCAGCACTCCCTCCCCACTCAGGACTTTATTTCCGCTCTTCGTTGGTTTAATCTATCCAGACCCGTTTCATCGCGCGCCCGTGCTCTCATTGATCGCGTTGTGGAGGCTTCCATGCACCGCAGAGGGCGAGTCGGATTACTGGCGTTGGTTGTCCTCGGCATAGTTCTGTCTGCGGCCCCGACCTTGGCGCGAGTCCAGCCATCAGCACCCGCACAATCCGCGACCGCCTCCACCGCGGCGGATTCTGCCATTGGAACCGCACAAGCTCAGTCAGGTCAGCGGTCGATCACCGAGCGGCTGATGGAAAACGGCCGGGTGATCAACATGATCGATGATCTGCTGGGATTCTGGGCTCAAGCACGAAACCAGCCCCTGGCGCGTCAGCGGTGGTTCTGGCGCCGAACCGTCGAACGCAAGTACGCTGACTACTTCGAGAGAGCGGTCTATCGAGGCGCCGACGAAGCGACCAGACGAGCTATTCTGGATGATTATCTGACCCGAGCGCCGGAACGACTCGAAGCACTGGCCCACTTCAATCAATTGATCACTGACCCCGGCGTCAGTCCGCTTGTGCAGGAGCTGATCGACTTCAGAGTCTGGTTCCGAGATTTCCGGCCGAAGACCGACATCTACATAGGACCAAGTCTGTTTAGATTCGATGGCGCCATTCGCCCTCTTGGAAACAAGGACGGCGTACCGGATACGCTGTGCCTTGGCGCAGAGGTTCTGGCGGACTACGAGCCTGATCAGCTTCGCATGACGTTGGCGCACGAGCTTTTTCACCTCTATCACTTCGGTTTCCTTTTTGACCACGCATCACCCGAGGATTTTAAGACCGCACATATTCCGTTGATGATCGAAGGAATGGCGGTGGCGGCGACCGAGCTGTTGTACCCGACGCTGGATCGGCGAATACATTTGCATTTTGACGATGAGGAGCTGGCGGCCCAGGAAAAGCAGCTTGGTGCAAACGCCGCGAGATTCCTGCAATTGATGACTTCGAGCGCACCGCCTGAACAGTTTGAGGGTTGGTTTAACAGCAGTGATCCGGATGTGCCGGCGCGCGGCGGGTACTTTCTGGGTCAGGAGATCGTACGGCGTTTGCTGACGGTTTATACTCTCGACCAGCTTGTCCGCATGAAACCCTACGAGCTAAAAGCCCGGGCCGAACACCAGATGCATCAAATCGCGCAAGTTCACGTCTTGTGAAGTGCTGAGTGCTGCGTGCTGAGGAATTGAGCCCGAGTGCGAGGCACTAACAACTCTCCTTGCCGGGACTCCCGCTGCTCGATAGAATCCGCCACTACTTTCAATCCGGGAGGGTTTTTCCGTGGATGAGTTGTTGACTAAAGAGAACCTCAGCTATCGAGCGCTCGCTCGCGAAATCGCTGATAAATATGTAAGACCGGTCGCCGCCGAATTGGATCGAACCGGCGAATACCCCTGGAGCGTGATAAACGCTCTCAAAGAAACGGGCCTTATGGGCATGTGGATCCCCAAGGAGTACGGCGGCAAGAACTCGGGTCTGCTCAACCTGTGCATCGTCTGCGAAGAAATATCCCGCGCCTGCGGCGGAATCGGATGCACCTACGTGGTCAACGCACTTGGATCATTCCCAATTATCCTGGGAGGCACGGACGATCAGAAGCAGCGCTACCTGCCGGACATCGCGAGCGGGAAGCGGCTGATTTCTTTCTGCCTCTCGGAGAAAGAAGCCGGCTCCGACGCAGGCAGCTTAAAGACGCTCGCCGTCCGAGACGGCAACCAATACGTTGTCACCGGCGACAAGAAATGGACTACAAACGGCGCGGCCGCGAGCATCTTTACCGTGTTCGCCACCGTCAACCCGGAACGCGGAACGCGCGGCATCTCTGGTTTCATCGTCGAGCGCGGAACGCCCGGCTTTGATATCGGAAAACGCGAAGACCTGATGGGGATCCGGTGCGTCCCGGTCAATGAGACTCATTTCAAGGAATGCCGCATCTCTTCGGAGAATCTTCTGGGCGGAGCGGAGGGTCGAGGATTCAAGCACGCGATGATGACCCTGGACGTAGCGCGTCCGTTTGTCGCTGCGCAGGGACTTGGCATCGCGCAGGGCGCTTTAGATCTTGCTCTGGACTACACCAAGAAGCGGCAGCAGTTCGGACAGTCGATCGCATCATTTCAAGGCATTCAGTTTATGCTGGCTGATATGGCGACCCAGGTTGAAGCGGCTCGCCATCTGGTTTACGCCGCGGCACGCGCGGTCGACGCCGGCGTAAAGGACCTTTCGAAGATCTCGGCGATGTCCAAAGTTTTTGCCACCGACACTGCGATGAGAATTTCCACGGATGCGGTGCAGTTGTTCGGTGGTTATGGGTTCTGCCGCGACTACCCCATCGAAAAATTCATGCGTGACGCGAAGATCACTCAGATTTACGAAGGTACGAATCAGATACAACGTATGGTAATCGGACGTTCCCTGATTCGCGAAAGCGCGTCGCAGTAGGTGGCAGTAGGCAGTATGCAGTAGGCAGTATGCAGTAGGCAGTAGGCAGTAGGCAGTAGGCAGTATGCAGTAGGCAGTTACGGATAAGCTCATCTGCCGGGAATCAGTACACTAGCCTCACGCCATTCGCTATCAGTCGAATTACTGCGCTCAAGATTACAAACTGCCTACTGCCTACTGTCTACTGCCTACTGCATTCCTACTGAATTCATAACTAATTCACCGCTCCTTAACCCTTCACAAACACCGCTGGGATAGATTGTCAGGTCGGCGTTTCTTGAACACCCATAACTAACAAATCTTACCCTTGGAGAAAAACCGGATGAGAAAGTTGTGTGTTTTTCTGATCGTAGTCTGCTCATTGACCCCAGTCTTCGTCTCTGCTCAATCGCAGCTTGGGACTGGGGCAATGAGCGGTTTAGTGATGGATCCAACAGGAGCGGTGATACCCGGCGCCACCATTACCATTACGAACCAGGCCACCGGCCTGATTCGTAAGGTCGTGTCTAACTCGGCCGGACAGTTCAACGCGCCGGTCCTTCCCGCCGGTGAGTACCAAGTGCGCGTCGAACATCAGGGGTTCGCCGCACTCGAGCAGAACGGTTTGACTGTGAACGTGGGGAGTACTGTTACGGTAAAGCTCGAGCTGAAGCCAGGCGGAATCGGCGAAACTGTGAACATAACCGCCAGCTCAGATATCGACACCACCAAGACCGAAGAAACAACTCTGATCAATCGCGTTCAGATAAACGACCTCCCGATTAACGGCCGCCGCGCGGATCAGTTTGCGCTGCTTGCCCCAGGCGTGACCCGAGACGGGAGGTTCGGCCTCCTGAGCTATCGCGGACAATCCGGCGTATTCAACAACTTCACCGTCGAGGGTAACGACGACAATCAGGCATACTTCGCAGAAGCGCGCGGTCGCACCCGCATCGCCAGCAACATCAGCGCAAACGCAATTCAGGAGTTTCAGGTCACCCAATCAAACTTTCTGCCCGAATTCGGCCGCTCGGCCGGCGGGGGCATAAACTCGGTCATTCGCTCCGGAACCAATCGATATCACGGAGACGCGTTCTGGTATTTTCGAAATCAGGAGTTCAACGCCCGCGATCCGCTCGCTAGTTTTCGGCCGGACGAGAGCCGGCATCAGTTCGGCGGATCCTTTGGCGGACCGGTGATCAAGGACAAGCTCTTCTTCTTCCTGAACTATGATCAGCAGCTTCGCGATTTTCCGCTGGTCACCGAAGACCTGAGCGGCGTACTCACCACCGGACTTCCTCTCAACGCCACCGCACAAGACAAGGCCGACTTCGCCCGTGGTGCTGCCGACCTGCGTTCTCGTTTTCCCGGAGGGCAGCCGGGTAATGCGCTTCCGAGAAATGCGAATCAGAATCTTGGGCTCGCCAAGGTTGACTGGACGATCGACAAGAACAACATCGCGTCGTTCACCTACAACCACCTCAATGCGCGAAGCCTGAATGGTATTCAAACACCGCTCGTGCTTGGAAACGTGGGCCGCAACGGCTCGGATGACGTGCGGATCCAAAGCGTGAACGCGAGGCTGACCTCTACGATCGGCTCCCGAATGGTTAACGAAGTCAGGTTTCAGTGGGGTCGGGACTGGGAGTTCGAATTCGCCAACGAACCTCCGCCCCAGGTGTTTGTAGGCGGATTCTCGTACGGTCGTGCAAACTTCCTCGAGAGACCCGCGCTTCCAGACGAGAGACGAGTGCAATTCGTCGAGAACCTCACATATTCGGTGGGTCGTCACAATCTGAAATTTGGCATGGACATAAATCGGGCGCGGGACATCATCAACAACCCGGCGAATTTCGGCGCGACCTACAATTACGCCAACGCGCTGACCTACGGGCGCGATCTCCGTCAGCCATCGCTTAAGCAATACACTTCGTACACTCAGAGCTTCGGTCTGTCGGGAATCGATCTGATCACCATCGACTACGGATTCTTCGCGCAGGACCAGTGGAAGGTGCTGAAGAACCTTACGATCAACTACGGATTGCGTTACGACTACCAGGACAATCCAGATCCGATCGCACCGAACCCGGCGATTCCCGAAACGCAGAAGATCGCTCACGACCGGACGAACTTCGGCCCGCGCATCGGGATCGCGTGGGATGTGATGTCGGACGGAAAAACCATCGTGCGAGGCGGCTACGGGATCTACTATGGCCGAACGCCAAACGGAACGATCTTCAACGCGCTCACTCAGACTGGACTCACCGATCCTACTCGCAATGTGATCGGCATCACGCTGCGTGCAACTGACAGCGGATCTCCAAGCTTTCCGACGATACTTGCGAGTCCCCCGGCGAACATAACCGGCTCGACAACCGTGTTTCGGCTGGCGTCGGATTTCAAGCGGCCTCGCATGCAGGAGATCAACGCCGGCGTGGAGCGTCAGTTGACGGGAAACATGTCGATTTCCGCAAGCTTCGTCTACACAAAAGGAGACCGGCTGCCAATCAACATCGACAGCAACCTGCCAGCGCCAGGGTTCACTCGTACCTACCTGACGCCCGACGGGCATATGATTCAGGTACCGTTTGATGCCGGCCTCACCAGAACGGCCGATGGTCACACGCAGAGCGTCAATCTCTCGAGGCCCAATCCTAAGTTTGGAGCGATTGTGGTACAGAGTACGCTGGGTGGGACCTTCTATAAGGCGATGTTCGTCGAGTTGAAGCGGCGCTTTGCGAACGGGATCCAGTTCAACGTGGCGTACACTCTCGCGAAGGCCGAGAACATTTCAGGTACCGGGGATGGCGGCGGCTCGGGTGCGGAGTCGCCCTTCGGCGGGTCGTCTGTGTTCAATCAGTTTGACTTCGAAGGCGACCGCGCTCCGGCGCCAACCGATCAGAGGCATCGGTTCGTAATCAACGGCATCTACAATCTGCCAGAGATGAAGAGCGGATCGCCTGCGATGCGAGCGTTGGTGAACGGATTCCGTTTGAGCGGGATATTCGTCGCTGAATCCGGGCGGCCTTTCGCAGCGACGGTCTCGCTTCCCAACATTCCTTTTGCGCTGGACGGGGCACAGTACACCCAGTTCGGCGGAGGGGTTCTCGGAATGGGTGGCCTGTCGCTGGCTCCGGACGTTCCGCGAAACAGCGACTACGGAGAGGCGAACTATCGCATCGACCTGAGGCTGGCAAAGGACATCAGGATCAACGAGAGGTTCCTGATTGAACTGATTGGTGAAGCATTCAATCTATTCAACCGTTCTAACTTCAACGGGTTCAACGGGACTCTGTATGATGCGGACTTTCCGGTGAATCCGGCCACGGGAGTGAAGTACACGGCGACAAATCCGCCGCCGCTGGGTACGCCGATACCTCTGACGCGACGCAATAACTTTGGGCTTCCAAACAACGATGGCTCGCAACCGGATGGCACAAACGCCCGACGCTACCAGATTGCGGTGCGGTTGAGGTTCTAGCGCAACGTCGACGATTCTCTTGATCGCAATGACGCCTGGGCGCACGGTCAGACGCTGCGCCCTGGCGACTTTGTGGTGGAAATGATTTCAGTGCGAGAGAGCTCAGGCCTTCTTCAATTCTTCAACCAGTTTTTGAAACTTCTCGTGACGTGCGCGCGCTTTCTCCAACGTAGCTTGAAATGCCGGATCACCCTGCAGACCGCGCAGGAGCGGATCGCTCGCTAAATAGGAATAGCAAAAGAACCCCTGCGATACGGCTCGATCCAATGCGTTGAGCGCCGACGCCTTGTCCCCGAGGGCCTGGTAGGCCTGCGCAATCTTATAAGCTATTTCGCCGTCGCCCGTGGCGTTCCTTGCGATCGAGTTTTCCGCAGCTCTCAGCATGTCCAGACCTTCTCGATTTTTCCCGGCGATACCCAGGCGCAACGCTTTGCCGACTTGCGATATGACTGATACAGAATTCAACTCATAACATCGATCGAACGTTGCTGCGGCGCGCTCGAAGTCGTTCAGGTAGTAGCTCGCGAGTCCGCGGTAAAACACTACGTACGAATCTTCCCTCGAGGGCAGGCTGTCCATGAACTTCTGGTACTGGCCCGCATACAGATAGCTGTTGAACTGGTGTGACGACAGGCGGGAATCAATTTGCAGAGCGCGCTCGCCCTCCTCTATCGATTCGTTCAACAACCCGCCGTAGCGGTAGGCATAGCTCAATTCCCAGTGTGCTTCGCCGATCAGTGGACTTGTCTTGTTAAGTTCCAGGAGCAACCCGACCGAGCGCTCCACCCGACCGGTTTCGGTGTACAGCTTTGCCATCATAAGGCGCGCCTGCGAGAGTCCCGGATCAAGCGTCAACGCCTGCTCATAGTCCGCCTCTGCCTCCGCGAGTTCCCTGCGATCGCCTGAAAACTGCAGCGCGTTGATGTGATATGCGCGACCCAGATACGCCCATGCAACCGCGTTGTTTGGATCAAGGTGAACAGACTCCGTGAGCAGCTCGATGGCCTTGGACTGATTGCTGGTCGACAGAAGGTACTGGCTGCGGAGCAGATATTCGTAGGCGAGCGGATCACCGGCCTGGCGGTTAAACCGGTTGCCATCGGCAACTGCCAACTTCAAGTCGAGTCCTTTTGCAACCTGCCTTGCTACATAGTCCTGAAGCTCTAGCAGCTTCTCGAACTTGAGGTTCATCGACTCGCTCCAGAGGTTCTGCTTACCGGCTACGTCCACCAGTTGAGCGTTTACGACCAGGTCATCGCCATCCTGCACATAGCTGCCGGTGAGCAGTATGTCTACATCGAGCTCCGACGCAATCTCTCGCGGAGTCTTCTTTTGCCTGCCGTATTTTTCGACATACGAAGACGGTCTGACTATCAAAGAGCCGACTGACTCGAGGCGATTGATCACCGAATCGGCAAGCGCGAAGGCCAGATAATCGGTCTGCTCGCTTGGGCGCAGATTCTCGAACGGCAGCACGGCAAGTCGTTTTACCGGCCCCTCCCCCGATGAATTGCTGCGAGCGCGCATCACAAGATAACCTGCAAGCGCAACTACCGCGACGGCGATCACCGCAACAAGTGCTAATCCTGAGCCAGGCCATCCGGTTCGCTGCTTGCGAGATGCCTCCGCTTCGGCCACGGGTTTGGTGGACGGCGTTGCTCTTTCAATGTCGCTAACCGAGACCGAACTGGTTTTAGCCGGTGAAGCGTCGGTTCCGGCTCGGGCCTCGACCGGGTGGTCATCCGGTTGCTCGACGCTATCGCCAGAGCGGCCTTGCAGCGACGATGCGTCCGCCTCAAGGTGTCCCTCGATCCTGCGAACGTTTGCGGCGAACCGATAGCCCCGCCTTGGAAGCGTTTCGACGTATTGGCGGCCGTCCGGCATTTCGCCGAGCGCTTTTCGAATCATTGAAACGTTGACTGCGAGGTTGGCTTCCTCTACGAACGAGTCTGGCCAAACCTGCTCCATCAGCTCTTCCTTTGTCAGTACCTGGCCCGGGTTAGTAACCAGCACGAGCAGCAGGTCGAAAGACTTCGGTGTCACCGAGACCTGCTCCGAGTCGCGAAAGAGGAGCCGATTATCCTCGTCAACGATGAATGAATCGAACTTATAAAAGCGTTGATTGCGCCGCATGGAAAGGTGATTCTCTGAGTGTGTTCTTATGAGTCTGAGTCGCAATCCGCAAAGGGTTACGTAACTCAACGTTTGGCTCTTCAAAAGAAATCACGAGCGAAGGAATCGTGACGCGTGCGCGCTACCTCGAGAATGCGACCATACTCCGCTTCACCGCGGATCTTCTCCAATAATGGATCGCTCCTTATGTAGTCATAACAGAAAAAGCCCTGATCTACGCTGCGCGCCAGGACTCGCAATGCCGACTGCGTGTCGCCGAGAACGGCATACGCCTGAGCAATTTTGTACGCGCCCTCCGCGTCACCGACTCCGCGCTGCTGGATCTCTCGATCCACATCGCCCAGGATCTCGAGTCCTGTGCGGCGTTCATTCTTTATCGCGTAGCTGAATGCCTTCCCGATACGCGTGTATAACTGAGGCTCAATCTCATAAGCCCTGTCGAAATCCAAAGCCGCCTGCTGCATGTTCTGAAGATAGTAGTTCGCAAAACCTCGATAGAAGACAATAAAAGGGCTTGGCTCGCCAAGCGGAAGGCTGCCGAGAAATTTCTCATACTGACCGGTGTACAGATAGCTGTTGAACGCCGAGCTGTTGATCTTAACCGTAGGGTCAATCTCACGAGCCTTCGAACACTCTTCGATAGACTCGGCGAGCATTCCCGCTTGTCGATACGCGTATCCAAGCTCCCAATGAGCTTCGGCAAGCTTTGGATGGCTCGCCAGTAGTTTTCTCAGCAGCGGAACCGCGTGGTCCACCCGGTTCGTGTCGGTGAACAAATTGGCCATGTAAATGCTGACTTCGGATAAGTCAGGATTCAGCGAAAGAGCCTGTTCATATGCCGCCTGCGCCTTAACGTGATAGTTCCGGCCTCTTAGATTGAAAGAAGCAACGGCATTGTAAGCGCGTCCAAGGTGCGCCCACGCCAGCGCGAAGTTAGGATCAGCCTCCACTGCTTTCTCCAGCATCGGATATGCAGGCAGGAACTCGTCGCGAGAATACAGATCGATGCCGTGCAGGAAATAGTCGTACGCCGCAGCGTTTTCGGTGCCCTTCTGTCCAAGTTGTTGCACCTCGGCGTAGGTCAACTTCAACTGAAGCTTATCAACTATGCTTTGAGTTACCTGGTCCTGTACCGTCGCCAGTCTGTCGTAGCGTGCTTCAATCGGAAGCACCAGCAGAATCTTGTCAGTCTTCACGTCGATCAACTGAATAGTCAGCCTGAACGTTGAGCCCTCTCGCAAATATGTGCCGGTCAGAAGCGTGTCAACGTTCAAGTCTGCCGCCGCGTGTTTCGGATCGACCTCTTTGCTCCGGTATTTCTCAACAAACGAAGACGGCCTGACTACGATTGAACCAATGTCGCTCAGTCTTGTGATAGTTGCATCGGCGAGCGAAAAGCCTAGAAAGTCGGTTTCTTTGTCAGGCTTGAGATTCCGGAAGGGCAGAATGGCGAGCTGCCGCGGTCGAATTCGAACCTGATTGGAACCAGGCTTCAAGACGATCAGCAGCAGCGCAGCGGTGGCCACTACCAATACCGAGCCGATCGCAAGCAACGCTCTCGTTGAAAGCAGCTTCCGCCTCGAACCCGTCGAACGGCGACCTTGCGAGATCACCGCGTCGCCGACTGACGTTTCGACACGCGCAGTCCTCGGCGAGTCGATGTCATTCTCGAAAGGTGAAAAGACGCTGGCGGGTGTTGAAGCTTTGGTTCCGCTCTCAGGCGAACCCTGCGATTCAACTTGGCCGACATCCGAAGTCTGGGTTACGGCGGCGGCAAATCTGTAGCCGTGCTTTGGGACTGTTTCAATGTACAGCCCTCCGTCAGG
>DATFXM010000059.1:0-18989 GCA_035315885.1 Blastocatellia bacterium | reverse complement strand
CGAGTTGCTGCGCATATCGCGTTATAGATGATCTCCGCCGCGACGTGGACCCGGAATGGTTCTATCGTTCCGATGCAACCGCGAAGGTTGCCGTCGTCAGTGCGCAACGTGACGAACACGCCGGTTCTTCTGGCAAGGATGCCGGACGGTTGAGAGGGAGAGTCAAGCCTCAGAGCGTGTCTGATCATCGACTCGACTGCGAGCCTGGCCAACTCCGGCGGTTCAATGTTGTTTGCTGGAATCACTGGGGAATTCTAAGTTCTCAGCTCCGAGTTCTGAGTACCTGACCGGGACCTTGCGGGTTCTGACTCAGAACTCAGGACTCAGAACTTCTACAAGTACCGCGACCATGTAGCCCACTCCAAAGGGTCCCTCATAGCTGAGCACCTCGTGATCCCGCGGGTTCTCCTCCGCCGCGCCGAGCCCAATGAGGATGGATCGATATCCGCACTCGCCGGCTCGCTCCCGCAGGTCGTCGTCCACGTTCAACACACCGCCCGTTGCGCCCTCGCGAATTGAGCGAACGATCTGCTCGTCGAATATGTGAGCCGTCGGCTCGTAGTGGTACGGCCCTCCAATAATCAGTCGGTGGCTCAGGTCCGCGCTTGCTACCACTGCAACTCGTTTGTTGGCCGCACGCGCGGCCTCCGCTATCGCGCGGCCAAAAGCCACATGCATCTGTCTCGAGAGCATTGTAAGTCCCGCGACAACGACCGGGCCCGACCAGCCAGCTTCCCGCAGGTAGTAGAGCGGCACCATTGCGCCATGGTCGAGCAACCAATCCCTTCCTAGCCCTTCAAACGGAACACCCGCAGCGCCACAGGCGTCCTTCAGTGCAGACAGAAGGTCGAGATCGTTCTTAAACGAGAGTGCGACCCTCGACGCGTTGAATTCGGCAAAATCTCCTTCTAGAACCTCGCCGGAGCGTACTCTGAAAGTGCTTGCGTCCAAGGGTGAATGAGGTGAAATGACTACTACGGTGTCCGGTGCGGTCGCGACGAGTCGACGAGAAAATTCGCGAAGCGCGTTCTGCGAGTCGGCAACCTTCTTGATTCTGTGGCCTCCGACTTCGGGAACTAGCAGAGGCGGGTGGGGAGCTATGCCTGCGAACACTATTGAGCCGGACATGTCCAGTACCTTCTTGGGATCAAGCGCTGTCTTGTCCTGTCCGCGACATCATAACCCCGACACCATCGCGGTTCAACATGGCCGCATTGGGGTAATGGGGTGACGAGTTCTGAGTTCTGAGACTGAGTTCTGAGTCGGCCGGGATACTCAGAACTCAGTACTCGTTACTCAGAACTTTTGACGCGCATTGACTCTCATGCAAAGCCTCTGCTAGATTCCGACGTTTAAAGCGAATCGACTGTTCGCTTCATGCCCGGGCCCGAGTCGGAGCATCAATTCGAGGAGGCTACGCTTTTGAGCAACAAGGTCCTGTTTACGTCCGAATCTGTCACCGAAGGACATCCCGATAAAATCGCCGATCAGATTTCAGATGCCGTTCTGGATGCCGTGCTTCAGAAGGACGCTTACGGCCGCGTAGCGTGCGAAACACTGCTGACCACCGGCCTGGTCATCGTCGCAGGAGAAATCACCACCGAAGCATGGGTCGACATCCCAAAGATCGCGCGGGACACGATTCGAGAGATCGGATACAACCGGGCCAAGTACGGCTTCGATTGCGACACCTGTGGTGTCATAACCGCAATCGACACGCAATCACCGGACATCGCAATGGGTGTGGACACGGGTGGAGCGGGAGACCAGGGGATGATGTTCGGTTATGCCTGCAACGAGACACCGGAACTGATGCCTTTGCCGATAATGCTCGCACACAAGCTAACCCGCCGGCTCGCCGACGTCAGGAAAGAGGGTCTCCTCGATTACCTGAGACCGGATGGCAAGTCGCAGGTAACTGTCCAGTACGAGAATCGAAAACCTGTCAAAGTCGAAACCGTAGTCATCTCCTCTCAGCATTCAGAGACAGTTTCGAACGAACAAATCCACGCAGACATTCGAGAGCACGTCATTCAGGCGGTGGTGCCAAGCGAAATGCTCGACCGCACCACGAGCTTTCACATAAATCCGACCGGCCGGTTTGTCGTTGGGGGTCCGCAGGGGGACACCGGGCTGACCGGAAGAAAGATCATTGTAGACACATACGGCGGTGCGGGAGCGCACGGCGGCGGAGCCTTCTCCGGAAAGGATCCGACGAAGGTGGACCGCTCGGCGTCTTATATGGCGCGCTACGTCGCCAAGAATATAGTTGCCGCGGGTCTCGCCGATCGCTGCGAAGTACAACTCGCGTACGCGATAGGAGTTCCAGATCCCGTCTCGGTCCTGGTGGACACCAGAGGCACTGCAAAGATTGACGAAGACCGCCTGTCCGACCTTGTGCGTGAGCACTTCAAGCTAACACCCGCGGGAATTATCGACAGCTTGAGCTTGCGGCGCCCGATCTTCAAGAAGACGGCCGCTTATGGACATTTTGGGCGCACCGAACCCGAGTTCACCTGGGAACGTACGGACAAGGCCGAAGCACTGCGCAAAGCAGCGGGGCTGTGAAGCATCACTCGGAAAAGGAACAGATTTGGAGATCAATAGATGACAAGCACTCCTCAGATACCAGATTCAGATGTCAAAGACCTGAACCTTGCGACGGCTGGACGTAAACGCATCGAATGGGCCGAGCGAGAAATGCCGGTGCTCCGCTTGATCAGGGAACGTTTTGAACAGGAGCGTCCGCTCGAAGGCAAACGTTTGGTGGCCTGCTGTCACATAACAACCGAAACCGCCAACCTCGCGCGCGCTCTTAAGGCCGGAGGCGTCGATGCCGTTTTAATCGCGTCGAATCCACTGTCGACTCAGGACGATGTAGCCGCGGCGCTGGTCGTGGAATTTGGCATACCGGTTTTCGCGATGAAGGGCGAAACAACCGAAACCTACAACAGGCACGTGCGCATGGCGCTCGATCATGAGCCGGATTTGATCATTGACGACGGGTCGGACGTAGTTGCGACGATGGTTAAGGAGAGGCCTGAGCTCCTGGAACGGATCATCGGCACGACCGAGGAAACGACGACTGGATTGGTGAGGCTACGGGCGCTTGAAAAGAGCGGAAGGATGACTTGGCCGGCGATCGCGGTCAACGATGCTCAGACCAAACACTTCTTTGACAACCGCTACGGCACCGGCCAATCGACGCTCGACGGTGTCATTCGCGCTACGAACATTCTGCTGGCGGGACGCACGCTGGTCGTAGTCGGATACGGGTGGTGCGGCAAGGGCGTGGCGATGCGAGCCCGCGGGCTTGGTGCAAACGTGATTGTCTGCGAGGTGAATCCGATACGCGCAATTGAAGCTGTAATGGACGGGTTTCGGGTCATGCCGATTACACAGGCGGCCGGGGAGGGAGACGTTTTCATAACAGTGACCGGCAATCGGCATGTTATCGATAGCGAGCACTTCGCGAGCATGCACGATGGGGCGATCGTTGCGAACTCGGGACATTTCGATGTGGAGCTGAATCTTGTAGCCCTGGGCGAGATGAGCACCGGTCGCGCTGAGCTTCGGCCGTTTGTTGAAGAATACACACTCAAGAACGGCAAGAGAGTAATTGTTCTGGGCGAGGGTCGCTTAATCAACCTCGCGGCGGCGGAAGGTCATCCAGCCTCTGTAATGGACATGAGCTTTGCGAACCAGGCGCTTTCGGTCGAGTACCTCGTGAAGAAGCACGGCGAGCTGACGCCTGGAGTACATCTGCTTCCTGAGGAAGTGGACAACGAGATTGCTTCGCTTAAGCTCGAGGCGATGGGGATTCGGATCGACCAGTTGACTCCTGAAATGATCGAGTACATGAACACGTGGGAATCCGGCACTTGATTGGCTGGGTCGCTGCGTGTTGTTCGGTGGGCGTGCGGTGCGATGCTGTTAGTAGTTGGACGGGGACAAGTCAGTCTACGATCGCATCGCGGAATGATGGATTCAGTGAGTCCGGTCATCTACGCGGCGGCGTTTGTTTCTTCTTTGTGTGACTCGGGTACTGAGTACGGTTTGTTCAGCGCGTTTGGTTTGATCGCGACGATCCTTAACCCTGCGGTCTGTTCCCGAGCGTCGTTCCTTCCCGGTTTCCTTCGAATCTGCTGGTCTGGCGGCTTCCATGCTTAACTTTGTCGTTTAAGTTTGTTTCGTTTAAGTTTGTCGCGGTGTTTGAGGTTGTAGTAGCCGGAGCGTCCTGGCCCGAGTTTGCATCCTCCGAAAGTGAATTCACTCAGAAACGATTAGCCAAAGCGCGTCGTCGAACGAGCGCGGGCGAACCAGTGCGGGCGAACCTGCGCGGGAGGTTGGGAGCGTCAAAAACCGGAGCCCTCACCTTCCGAGCCATCGTGTCCGCCGTAACCCGAAGTAGTTCCTGAAGCGGCAGTTGGTTCTGCGGAGGTGCCTTCTCCGGAGCCGCCCGCTTCAGCGCCCTCCTTGTCGGTTTTTTCCGGGCTCTCGGTGAAGAATTCCTTCAACTCTTTGCCAGGCTTAAAGTAAGGCACTCGTTTGGCTGGAACGTCCACGGGTTCGCCGGTCTTTGGATTGCGGCCACGGCGAGGGCCGCGTTCGCGCGTACGGAAGCTACCAAACCCGCGTAACTCTACCTTTTCCCCTTTATTTAGCGCGCCGATTATCGAGTCGAAAACGGTTTCCACTATAACCTCGGCATCGCGCTTATTCAGCTCAGCAGCACGAGCCACTTCCTCGACGAGTTCTGCCTTAGTCATCTTTCTCCTGTTTGCCGCTCGATAGTGCGCGGCTTATCGGTCTTCGATTATCGCTTCCACGATGATTCATCGCTTCCACGATTGCTAACGAAGCTTCATTCGGACGCGTGACTGCAACCCAAAGCCCTCGAACGACGGCCGGTGCTAGACTTACGGCACGCACAAGTATCTACAGGGCAATAGCAGAAAGCAAGTCCCCACGAGCATTTAACCCCGGCTTCCGCGTTTTCACCCGCCTCCGCCCAAGCCGCTCGATTTACGTCCTTATCGCCACCCGCGGTGTGCGATTGCGTCTAAGAAAGGTGCTTGAAGAGGGTACCCGCTACTGTGAGCGCCAAGCAATACAGTTGGCCGAAGACCAAAGAAATTGAGAGTCGACCCGGTTTGACACTCCTTCCAACCGGCCTCTACAATTTTTTGCCTGTGTCCAGAGCACAACCAGCGCATGAGGACAGGGTGTTTTGAAAAACCACATGATGAACATTGACTTTAGTCGCGATCTCGAAACCATTTCCACAGACGGATCGTTTTTGACGCGAGGCGTCCGCAAAAGCGTACTTCCCAACGGCCTGACGGTTCTTACCAAAGAGCTGCACGATAAGCCCGTAGTTGCCACGATAATCTGGTACCGGGTGGGCTCTCGCAACGAAGAGCTGGGCCAGACGGGCAAGTCTCATTTTCTCGAGCACATGCTTTTCAAGGGCACCGACCGGTTTGCCAAGGGGGAAATCGACTTTCAAACGCTCACCAACGGCGGGGCCAATAACGCATTCACGTGGCTGGACTTCACCGCTTACTACTTCACTTTTGCTTCTGACCGCTGGCAAGTTGCGCTCGATATCGAGGCCAGCCGGATGCGCAACACCACCTTTGCCCAGGAGGAGTTTGAGTCGGAAAAACAGGTGGTAGAGGAAGAGCTGAGGATCGGGTTGGATGGACCTTGGGAGGCGATCGAAAACGAAGTCTGGGCGAGCGCATTTCGCCAGCACCCCTATCATTGGCCGACCGTCGGATGGCTCCAGGACCTGGAGTCCGCCACTGCTATGGACATGAAAGCTTACTACGACAAGTGGTATCACCCTCGAAACGCCACGATGGTAGTGGTCGGCGACTTTGACGAAGACACCGTCCTGAAGCGAGTCACCGAGCTGTTTAGGTCGATACCGCCCGGACCCGAGCCCGTGCCCATGAGAATTGTCGAACCGCCGCAACGGGGTGAGAAGAGGGTGCTGGTGAAAAAGGAGACGCCGGTGGAGCGTCTGTTGATCGGCTACCACGTGCCCGACGTCGGTCACCGGGATTTGCACGCACTCCACGTCATGGAGGCGATTCTCGGAACCGGCAAATCGTCCAGACTCTTTCGAAGGCTGGTGTACGGCGATCAGAGCGTCGCTTCGGTAGACGCGACCTTCCACGATCACATTGATCCGACGCTCTTTTACTTCCAGGCGGAGATCAAACCCGGATTTCGAATCGACGCGGTTGAAGCGGCGATCTACGACGAGATCGAGCGGCTGAAAAGAGGTGACCTTGGCACCGCTGAGCTGGAAAAGGCCAAGCGGTTGATCGAGGCAGAGATGGTCCTGAACAACGAGGAGCCTCTGCAGCAGGCCATATTGCTCGGTCAATTCGAGACAATCGCGAATGCAGAGAAGATACCCGAGCAGTATCGAGGCTTCCGCTACATTGATGCGGTGATCGAGGGAACGCGCGGGGTTTCTGATGCAGACGTGATTCGAGTGGCACGCGCGTACTTCAATGAGGACACTCGAACAGTGGGTTATCTACAAAACACCAATCAGGAGCGCAAGGATGGTTCAAGCTAAAAAACCCGCACGGTTCGCGCTTGACTCCGAGCGCATTCAACTTCCGAACGGCCTTACTCTGCTGCTTTCGGAAAACCACTCGACCCCATCGGTGGCGATTTACGCGGTCGTCAAAGCGGGTTCGCGATTTGAAAAAGACGACCAGGCTGGTCTTGCGGCGCTGGCAGCCGAGATGATCGACGAAGGCACCGCCACGCGCAGCGCCGAGCAGATTGCGAATACCATCGATTCGCTCGGTGGACGGCTGGCCACGTACGGCGACTACGAATCAGCCGACGTCGCGTTACAACTGCTGGCGAAGGACGCAGCCATCGGTCTCGAAATAACCGCCGATTTGCTGACAACTCCAACCTTCCCAAACGACAAGCTGGACCTCCAGATAAACCGCAGGGCTGCACAGATCCGGAGCAGGCTGGATGTTCCTCGTACGCTCGCTTCAGATATTTTTAATGAAATTGTTTTTGAGGGTACGCCGCAACACCGTCCCCCGGTCGGCTACGAACCGACGGTCAAGAAACTCGTGCGTTCCGACTTCATTGAGTTCTATCGCAAACACTATTTGCCTTCACGCGCCATCCTGGCTGTTGCTGGTGATATAGATAAAGCGGCGATTAGCTCACAGGTTGTCGAGTTACTCGAAGGGTGGTCGAATTCCGGTCCTCAAGAGCCAGAGCCCATAAACATCCCGGTTCTTCAAAGCCAGCCAGTAGAAAAGTTCGTGAATGCGCCCAAGGAGCAGGTAAACATATTCATCGGCCACGTTGGGATCGACCGTGGCAATCCTGATTACTACGCGCTTCAGGTGATGGACATAATCCTTGGGTCCAGCCCCGGCTTCACATCCAGGATTCCAAGAATCCTGAGAGACGAGCAGGGACTTGCGTATTCAACGTTCGCGAACATCTCGTCAAGCGCTGGCGTAGATCCGGGCAGATTCATTGCTTACATCGGCACGTCGCCGGAGAATCTCGGTCGAGCAATTGGCGGCATTCGAAGCGAGATTGCGCGAATGGTTGAGGAGCCGGTTTCGATCGAAGAACTCGAGACGGCTAAGGCCTATTTGACGGGGAGCTTTGTCTTCAGGTTCCAGAAGAACGCACAGGTTGCCGAGTTCATGGTGGAAGCCGAGTTGTACGGGCTCGGTTTTGACTATCCGGAACGGTACCCTGAGATCATTCGCTCGATTACCGTCGACGATGTCACGCGCGCTACCCGCAAGTATCTTCACCCCGACCGTTTGACGACTGTGGTTGTCGGGCCGGTCGAAACGCTTAACAGTTGATGGGAGTATCAATGGGGCATCATCGGAAATTTGCGAAGCTTCTGTGTCTTTGGATTGTCTGCGCGCTGTCGCTGGCGGGGGCGGGTGCAAGCAACTTACCACTGCCGTCCACCGCGGCCACCGAGAGCATCAATGTCAGGGACCTTCGAAAACATCTTGAGTTCCTGGCCTCAGACGAGCTCGGTGGCCGTTACACGATCAGCCCTTCGAATCGCATAGCCGCGCGCTACCTCGCGACTCAATTGGAGTCGTACGGATATCGTGGCGCGGCGCACGACGGAAGCTTCTTTCAGAAGGTGCCGCTTGGATACCGGAGTGTGGATGGCACTAAGAGCCTTTTGACGCTCACGGCCGAAGGGACAACCCAGGAGTTCAAGTACTACGACTCATTTGCAAGCGAGGTCCCGATAAACACCGACGTGCAAGGTGAACTCGTGTTCGCCGGCTACGGCATAAGCTCGCCGGCTCGCCATTACGACGACTACAAGAACATAGACGTCAGGGGGAAGATCGTAGTTCTGGTTAACGGCGAACCCGAAGCGTTGAAGAGCACTAAGCTCAAGCCGGATGAGGTGGGTCAAAGCGCGGCGATCTCTCACGGTGCGGTGGCCATGATCAGACTCCTGCCTGCGCAATTCACCGCCCAGTGGGAGCAGGCCAAGTACTTTTTTCACCAGCAGAATCTCGGGTTGCCGCCGCTTCCCGGACCGGGAGGCAAGCTACTGCCGGTTGTCTCGCCTTCGCCGCAGCTCGTGGGGGTGCTTGCAAGGGTCATGGGCAAGGATGCGTCCTACCTGATTTCGCCGGCGGGAAAAGCAATCGAGTCGATGGCGTTGAAGGCTACCGCTTCAATCAAAGTTGCGGTCGAGGTGAAGGACGCCCCTCCGGCGCAGAACGTAGCCGGAATCCTGGAGGGATCAGATCCAAAACTGAAAGACGAATTCGTAGTGTTCAGCGCGCATTACGATCATCTGAAGACGTCTGATTCGGGAGAGGTGTTCAATGGAGCCGACGACGACGGATCGGGAACGGTTGGAGTGCTCGACATCGCCCAGGCGTTTGCAATAGGACCGCGGCCGCGTAGGTCTATTCTGATTATCTTTCATACCGGCGAGGAACTGGGGCTATTCGGATCGGAGTACAACGCGGACTACGACCCGGTTGTGCCGATGGAAAAGCTGGTTGCTGATTTCAACATAGATATGATCGGCAGGAGCCGTCCGGAAGGAGACAACGATCCACGCGATCGCTACCTGACCGATAAGAACTCGATCTACATTATCGGTTCGGACAAGCTCTCGACCGAGCTGCACCGGTTGAATGAAGAGACAAATTCGGAGACTGCGAAGATGCGGTTTGACTATACGTACAACGATGAGCGGCATCCGGAGAGGTTCTACTACCGGTCCGATCACTACAACTACGCAAAGCACGGTGTTCCGATCATCTTTTACTTCACCGGTGTTCACCGCGACTACCATCAGACTACGGATGATGTAGACAAGATCGACTTTGAGAAGATGGAGCGAATTGATCGAATGATCTTTGCCGTCGGGTACAGGGTTGCGAATCTGGACCATCGAGTGGTCGTGGATAAGCACCCAGTGAATTGAAGCGAATGGCAGCGGAGAGACGCGGAGACGCGTCGCCGTTCACCCTTACGGCGTCATTCCAATACTCGATTCCTCGACCACTTCCTTCGCAGGCTGAGGAGAGAGCGTGATGACGCCTGAGCGCGCGAGGTAGAGTCCCACAAGAATGATCGCCGCCCCAACGACCTGACCCACTGTGGGTATCTCCCCCAAGGCCGGCCAAGCCACCAGCATTGCCACTACCGGCGTGATATAGCCGAACACCGCGGTGTGTGTCGCTCCGAGTTTTCGAACGCCATAGTTCCAGATGACGTACGCAAGCGCTATCGAAAAGATCGCGCTGAACATCAAGCCGCCCCACGCTACAGTTCGCACACTCGACCATCGTTGAGAGATCAAAGCCGGCGTGCATAACAACAACAACACCGGAGTGCCCGACAACATCATCACCGCAGTCGATTTTGTGGAACCGTAGACGTGTACGATCCGCTTCGATCCGACCGTGTACAGCGACCAACAGATCGTCGATCCTATGAGCAGGGTGTCTCCAATCAGCGTGTCTCCCACCGAGACTTCATCCCTACCGGCAAATACGATCAACACCAACCCGCCAAACGACAGCAACAAACCGAAGATCCCCCGTTTGGTGAAGCGCTCCCGACCTCGCAACCTGCCGTACAACGCCGTGAACAATGGTGTAGTAGAGACGATGAGCGCCGCGTTGCCGGCGCGAGTGTGCGCCATCCCTATGATGAACAGCGACTGATAACAGGCGTTTGCCAGCAACCCCAGTCCAAACATGCGCCAGCGATCAACCGGATCGATTCTCAGATCCTTGCCGGTCATGCGCGTCGCAATCACGACCATCACAGTGGCGATGACCATGCGCAATCCATTGAACGCAAGCGGCTGCAGGTCTTCGAGAGAATACTTGATAGCGGTGAAGTTGGAGCCCCAGATCAGACTCATCAACAACAGCAGAAAGTCTGTCCCGCTGAAGCCCCTCGCGCTGGTGGTGTTGACCTCGCATTCTTTCATGTGGCGTTTGCGATTCTATTCCGTAGGACAATGCCGGCCGATTCCTACCCAATCAGAAAACACTCCACCTTTTGAAAGTCATTCGTGCTCTCTCATCGAAGTCGATGACAATCTAGTGCTGTAACAAAGGCGGGGTCGAAGTAAAACCGAGAGCCCGTTCCAGATTGGCGGCTGCCCGAAGCAACGTGGCTTCTTCAAAATGACGCGCGATCAATTGGATTCCAATCGGCATCCTCGAGGATGTCAGACCACACGGGACGCTCACACCCGGAACCCCAGCCAGATTGAGGGTGATCGTGTAAATGTCAGAGAGATACATCTCAAGCGGATCGTCCGTCTTCTCCCCGAGCCTGAACGCCGCGGTCGGCGAAACCGGTGTCGCGATGACGTCGCAATGCGCGAACGCATCGCGAAAGTCCTGCCGGATCAGCGATCTCACTTTTTGAGCTTTGCCGTAGTATGCATCATAGTAGCCGGCCGACAGCGCGTAGGTTCCAAGCATGATGCGGCGCTTGACTTCGGCACCAAACCCTTCGTCTCGAGTCCGGCTGTACATCTTCTTGAGGGTCGTAGCCTCTTCAGCGCGAAAGCCATAACGTACGCCGTCGTAGCGCGCAAGATTCGCACTGGCTTCCGCGGTAGCGATGAGATAGTAAACCGGAACCGCGTATTGCGTGTGAGGCAGACTCACATTGACTACGACCGCACCGAGCTGTCGAAGTTTATCGATGGCCGACTCGATGCTCGATCTTACCTCGGAGTCCAGCCCCTCGCCGAAGTACTCAGCGGGAACTCCCACCCGCAAGCCTTTTATGTCGCCGGCCGTCGCCCCAACATAATCGTCTACCGGGGCATTACTTGACGTGGCGTCGTTAGGATCTCTTCCAGCCATCACCGCGAGAACCTGGGCCGCGTCCTCCACCGTTTGCGAAAGCGGACCGATCTGATCCAAAGACGAGCCAAAAGCGATAAGCCCATAGCGCGACACGCGACCATAAGTCGGCTTCAGGCCTACGACACCGCTGAGGCCGGCGGGTTGACGAATCGAGCCACCAGTGTCAGAGCCAAGCGCGGCGGTGGATATTCCCGTTGCGACCGCTACCGCTGAGCCTCCAGACGAACCACCGGGCACGCGGGACGTATCCCAGGGATTCTTCACCGGACCATAAGCGGAGTTTTCGTTGGAGGAGCCCATCGCAAACTCGTCACAATTGGTCTTTCCCACAATGATCGCGCCTTCAGCTTCGAGCCGTTCGACAGCGGTCGCGGTGTACGGTGCGATGTAGTTGAAAAGAATTCGGGAACCCGCGGTAGTCCGTACTCCGCGGATTAGCATGTTGTCCTTCACCGCGATAAGCGCGCCCGCGAGTTTTGGCAGTGCCTTGCCATCGGCCGCGAGCTTGTCTATCTCGCTTGCTTTCTGAATGGCCCGATCCGACGTGACCGTCAGAAATGCGTTCAGGTGGGCGTGCTCTTCGATTCGATCAAGCGACTTCTGGCACAGGTCGACGGCCTTGGCCTCGCCGCGGGCGATCCGTTCGCGCACTTTTTTGATCGTGAGCTTGTCGTCGGACAAACTTTTTCCTCGACTCGTCGGAGGACTTCGTCAGAGCCGCCCCTGGCGGAGGTTCACATTCCGATTACTTTTGGAACTTTGAAGTAGCCGGCTTCGGCGTCGGGTGCGTTGGCCACCGCCTGCTTCTGACCGAGCCCCGGCCGGACTTCGTCTTCTCGACGGGTGTAGCAGGTGTCCTGTCCAGATTCGGTCGAATGCGACATCGGCTCGACATCAGCGGTATCCAGCTCATTCAGCTTTTCGATGTGGTCCAGGATCGACGCGAGCTGACTGGTAAAAGATTGCATCTCCGCCTCGCTCAACTCCAGCCGCGCAAGCTCTGCGATCTTCTCTACATCTGCTCTTGTTATAGGCATACGATGCTTCCGGAACCGAACATTATGATCAAGTTGTGAATTATAGGAATCGGGCACATCGGTATCAAGCTACCCGGCGAATGAGAGTGAATTGGCGCTGTTCGCGAGATGCGAGGTTAAGTAACCGCAGCTCGGTTGACGGTTACTAACGCGGGGACAGGGCCAACTCAATCGGTCAGAATCAAACTAAGACAACGCCCAGCGTTGCGCGCGGCTATCCGACTTCCAGTACAACCCTTTATAATCACCTGCTTGTTTAGCAAATCTGCGGCGAGGATCGATATGCAAGCTCTGATCGGAATTATCATGGGTTCGCGCTCGGACTGGGAGACGATGTCGGGAGCGGCTGAGACGCTTGAAGCTCTTGGCGTGCCCTTCGAAGTACGTGTCGTGTCGGCACATCGCACCCCCGATCTGCTCTTCGAATATGCGTCCTCGGCCGAATCCCGCGGCATCGAGGTGATCATCGCCGGCGCGGGAGGATCGGCTCACCTTCCTGGTATGACCGCGGCCAAGACGGTCTTGCCGGTGATTGGGGTGCCAGTCGAGTCGCGGGCTCTAAAAGGTCTCGATTCACTGCTCTCGATCGTACAGATGCCGGGCGGTGTTCCGGTAGGCACGGTAGCCATCGGAAAGTCAGGCGCTATTAACGCAGCACTGCTCGCCGCGTCTATTGTGGGAAATAAGCATGCCGAGCACCGAGAAGCGGTGAGGCGCTACAGGGAAAAACAAACACAGGACGTGCTTCGAAACCCCGACCCGCGAGAGGATTCCAGATGATTGTGGGGATTCTCGGCGGAGGCCAACTCGGCCGACTGCTCGCGCAGGCGGGTTATTCGCTGGGTCTGAGGTTCCGGGTATTGGATCTTTCGGCGGAAGCCCCTGCCGGCCAGCTTGCGGAGTTGATGGTAGCAGACTTCAACGACACCGATGCGCTGAAGCGTTTTGCAAAAGGCCTCGACGTCGTCACCTACGAGTTCGAGAACGTTCCCGTTGACTCAGCCAGATTTCTGAATCGTCGTGTCCGGGTCTATCCCGCGGCGCGGGCTCTGGAAGCCGCTCAGGACCGCATTGCCGAGAAGAAATTTTTCCAGGGGCTCGGCATTCCGACACCGCCTTTCACAGCGGTGGAGAGCTGGGATGACCTGGAGTCAGCCCTCGACGAACTCGGCGTGCCGGCGGTGTTGAAGACCAGACGATTCGGTTACGACGGCAAGGGACAGTACGTCTTGAGGAATCCCGAAGACGCGGCTCGTGCGTGGCACTCGCTGGGCGGTGTCCCGCTGATACTGGAGGGTTTTGTTCCGTTTGCACGCGAGGTATCGATAATCGGGGTACGTGGCCGTCGGGGTGAGACGGCGTTCTACCCGATCATCCAGAATCATCATGAGGACGGGATGCTCAGATCTTCGCTTGCGCCCGCGCCCGAGGCGTCCGCAGAGCTACAGCGAGAGGCCGAGGTCTTCGCGGGGAAGGCACTGGACGCACTCGGATACGTCGGAGTGCTTGCGATCGAGTTTTTCGAAGTTGAGGGACACTTGATTGCAAACGAGATGGCTCCCCGCGTTCACAATTCGGGTCATTGGACAATCGAGGGAGCGGAGACCAGCCAGTTCGAGAATCACCTGAGAGCGATTATGGGGTGGCCTTTGGGGCCGACGGCGGTGGTAGGCTGTTCGGGAATGTTGAACTTGATAGGCGCGCTGCCGGATGCAGGGGAACTGCTGTCGATTCCGGGTGCGCACCTTCACCTGTACGGCAAGTCTCCCCGGCCAAATCGGAAACTCGGTCATCTGACAATTCGGGCAAATGATCGGCAGTTACGCGATGCTGGACTGGCTAAGGCGGGGAAGTTAGTGGGAGATGAGGGGTGGGGCGAAGGGGCGACGCGGAGACGCGGAGAGGGGAAGAAGGGCGAGTGAGCGAATTGCTAGGACACAACGTACGCCGCGTCACCGCGTTACTGCATCTCGGCGTCGCCTCTTCGACCGATCCCGTCATCCCGTGCTCCCCTCATCCCGTCATCACGGAGCCTCTCCTTGCCGAGGGGCGAAGAGCGAAACTATAATTTTGCCGCTAAGAGCATCCTGATAATGAATTCAAAGCATCAGACCCCTCGAGGGTGGAGGTTTCAAGATCACATGAAGCGCCCTCCGGCGACCGTATTTCCCCTTATCCTGTTATTGCTGCTGGTCGGGACGCCGGGCTCCGCCCAGATGCAAGCAGCACTCGATGAACAGGGAAGACCCCAGAACGACGACAAGAAGTCTCAAACAAAGAGAGATGATCAAGGACAGAAGATCGGGGTCTTCGAAGTTCGACTGCCCGTATCGGTAAAGGAGAAAAACCGATTCATCGGCGGGCTGAACGTGAACAACTTTGAGGTCTATGAAGACGGCAAGAGGCAAAGCATTACCAACTTCATGGCGCCGAGCCAGCTTCCATTGAACATTGCTTTGCTGATCGACACCAGTAACAGCGTCAAGTTGAAACTCCCCTTCGAGAAGGATGCGGGCGAGGATTTCATAGCTACGGTGACGACGCGCCGCAAGAAGGACCAGATACTGCTTGCTTCCTTCGACTCTGACTGCGAGCTGCACGTAGATTTCACTGACGACCAGGAGCGATTGATTCGCGAGCTCAGAAAGGTGAAAGCGGGCGGAGTTACCGCCATGTATGATTGCGTGTCGAGAGTGGTTGAAGAGAAGATGGCTACCCTGAGCGGCAATGAATCACGCAGAGTCCTGGTGATTCTGTCGGACGGCGAGGATACCGCAAGCAGACGAACACTCCGAGAAACAATCGAGATTGCACAGCGCTACGACGTCACCGTGTTTGGCATCAGCACAAAGAATTTCAAGGGCACCGGATCCGGCACTGTCGAGAGCAAGGATGACAAAGAGCTGCGAGGGCTCTGCGAGACAACCGGAGGACAGGTCTTCCTTCCGTCGCAAAAGATTGAGTTATTCAGGTCGTTCTCAGATATCTCGCACGACCTGCGTCAGGAATACGTCCTGTTCTATAAACCGGCGATGCAGGAGTCGACCGGAAAGGAGCGCGAGATCAAGGTCAAACTTGTTCACGCCGATGGGAGCCTGTTCTACAAACGCGGGTACAAATACTGAGTCGTTTGCACTCGATTCACGAACCGGCTCATTTTGCGCTGATAAACCGAGCAAACGGGATTTCAGATGTTGAACAGAATATTCGCACTGACGGTCATCGCTTCGTTGGTTATCTGCGGCACGGCTGCAGGTCAGAAATCCAAGCCCGCGCCGTCGAGGCAGGGGACGCAAAAGGCAACTGATCAGAAGCCGCACGACAAGGACGAAGACGTCATGGTGAACGACGAGCCCGTGAGTCTCAAGGCGGATCTCGTGAATCTGTTGTTCACCGCAGTCGACAACAACAATCGTGTGATCAGCGACATTCGCCAGGATGAGATCACGGTGCTTGAAGACGGACGCCCTCAGCAGTTGTTCACCTTCAAACGCGAGACTACGCTTCCCATCAACATCGCTATCCTGATGGACCTGTCGGGAAGTCAGGAATACACGTTTCCTCAGGAAAAAATTGCCGCCGGCGAGTTTCTACGCTCGGTTATTCGACCGGGTAAGGATGCGGCGGCGATTCTCACTTTCCAGGATGATGTAGAACTCGTGCAAGGGCTGACGTCTCGCATCGATACTCTGAACCGAGCGTTCGACGAGATCCAATTCTCGCGCAAGTTTGGGCCGGTGACTACACGCAGGCAGGCTACCGCGTTGTACGACGCGGTGTATATAACGGCCGACGAGGTCCTTGCGCGCGACAACTATCGCAATCCTACAACCGACGACTCTGTCACCAGGCGCGCAGTCATTCTGTTGACCGATGGCGTTGACAATGCCAGCGCGCGCAAACTGGATGAAGCAATCGACCGCGCGTGGCGATCGGGCCTGGTCATTTACTCTATCGGTATTGGGGACAGGTTTCGATTTGAAGGGATCAGGGAGGACGTGCTCAGGCGGCTGAGCAACGAGACCGGGGGGCGCGCCTATTTCCCAAGGGGAGCTGAAGATCTGCTGGACAATTTCAAGCAGATAGAAAATGAGCTGAGGAGCCAGTACCTCGTGGCTTACACTCCAAGCAATACCAATCGGGATGGTCGATTCCGAAAGATTGAGATTCGGGTGAAGGGCCGTCCCGACTTAACGATCATTCACAGACGCGGCTACTATGCCGGAACGGAAGATGTAAAGAAATGAGCTTTGCCAGTATCGCCGTCACAGTTTTGATGGTTCTTCAGTTTGTTCAGGAACCCCGGCCGTTCACCGGTGTGATTGCACAAGCCGACAAGACGCAGCAGGACAAAAAGCAAGACAAGAAACAGCAGAAACCCAAGAGCGAGGAGCCAAGTGAAGACCAGGCTATCACGCTTGGAACGCAGCTTGTCACCGTGCCGTTCAACGTCACCGACAAGAAGAATCGCTACATAAACGATCTCACCAAGGACGACATCGAGATCCTCGAAGACAACAAACCGCAGCAGGTTTTTTCTTTCGAGCGACAGACTGATCTCCCGATCACCATAGCGATGGCGATCGACATCTCGGGCAGCCAGCAGTGGACCATCGGATCCGAGCGGGTGGCGGGTCAGCGATTCTTCAAGCGCGTGTTGCGGCCCAAGAAGGATCTTGGAGCGGTCATCAGCTTCGAGCACGAATCGGTGCTCGTGCAGGATCTTACGTCGGACGTTGACAGGCTTGTGCATGCATTGGACGATGTGCGAGTTCCCGCAGAATCGGTGACGGTTCACCGCGGCAGCACACCGCCGATCAACAATTCGGGCGTTGGAAGCACGTCGCTGTATGACTGCATCTACTCGATCTCAGGCGACCTGTTGGGGCGAGAGGCGGGGAGACGCGTAATCATTCTGCTTACGGACGGCGAGGATACCTCAAGCAGCGTCAAGATGCGCGACGCGATCGAGCGTACGTGGCGTAAGGAGATCATCGTATACTCGATCGGAATCGGCGGCCCGATGGGAGTTGATTCGAGTACGCTGAAGAAGATCGCGTCGGAGACCGGAGGTCGCGCGTTCTTCCCGCGCACTGAGCAGGATCTGGACACGGCGTTTGCTCAGATAGACGAAGATCTGCGCTCGCAATACATATTGGCTTATCAGCCCAGCAACTCTTCGAAAGACGGCTCATTTCGGACGATTCAGGTGAAGGTGAAAAACAACAAAGAGATGACCGTTCGACATCGTCGCGGCTACTTCGCGCAAAAAAGCACGTAAGAAGGGTTTCAGGTTTAGGGTTTCGGGTTTCTCGTTTCTGGTCCGCAGTCCCCGTTATAACTGACAAAACGATCGGGGTTTCACGCAAAGAACGCAAAGTCTCGCAAAGAACACAAAGAATTCAGGAACGCGTTGCGGCCTTTGGGTGCTTTGGATGAAATCCAGATCGCTTTGTCAGGTATAACGGGAACAGCGAACCAGAAACGAGAAACCCGAAACCCGAAAACCCCAAACCCGAAAACCCCAAACCCTAAAACCCTAAACCTAACCCTAACCCCTCTCCCGGGAGCCGATCACCGATAACAATCTACCGGTTCCGGAGGGGAACGCCTTACCCTCACGTCGATACGAAAAGAAGAGCTCGTCGTTATGAATCGTGCAGTAGGGCGCGGCGAACACCCGCTCTTCGGTAAAACCGCAAAAAGCCAACTGCTGAAGGTTGGCCGCAACAACGTCCAGGTGGGCTTTGCCTCCAGCTTTGAAAGTTTTAAACAGCTTCTTCCAATAGCCGAACTCTTCCTTGTAGCGCTCGATTACATCGTCACCTACTTCATAGCACTCCACACACGCGGAAGGTCCTAGCGCCGCCAGACAATTTCGCGTGTTGACTCCGTAGTTCAGCATCAGATCCGCTACCGTTCGCTCCACGATTCGTCCGGCGGTACCTCGCCAGCCTGCGTGTATCGCTGCGATCGTTCCGCTCGTTGGATCGGCGATCAACACCGGCAGACAATCCGCAGTCTGAACTCCGAGCAGGACTCCTCTGAGCTTTGTGATCAAAGCGTCGCACTCGCGGTGCTCGTCAAACTGATCAGACGAGTCGATGTATGCTCGGTCCGCGGAATGTAACTGTTTTGCGGTAAGTATCTTCACGCCTGGCGCACCGATCGCTTCAGTGAATCTCCGGCGATTCTCGTCCACGTTTTTGTAGGTGTCGCCCTTGAACGTTGACAAGTTCAACGCTTCAACGGGAAGGGGACTGACTCCGCCGATCCTGGTGCTGAACGCGTTGATGAAACCCGCGCGCTCCATGGGCTCGCAAACGAAATACTTTATTTGTGCTGTTCCCTCGCGCGTCTTGATCCTTTTTTGGCGGAGATCAAAACCCGAGGCTGACACTTGTTCCGATTGCTCCTTCATTGTTTCGATGGTAATTGCTCTGGAGCAAATAGTGAATAGCGGAGATTCGAAAGATTCACGGCCCGGGCGTTTGCATTTCTTGTTCGTGGCTGAGCGAGTCGGCGAACCTTGGCGCTCTTTGCGCGACTT
>DATFXM010000058.1:0-145696 GCA_035315885.1 Blastocatellia bacterium | reverse complement strand
GTAGGAGATCGATGTTTGTACCCGGTTCGCGGACTCACCGGGGGCTACATTCTGTCGCCCGCTGCGCGGGCTCGTGTTCTTTCTTGTATCTTCACCCCCGGTTCGCGGACTCACCGGGGCTACATTCTGTCGCCCGCTGCGCGGGCTCGCGCGAGTGGCAGGGGTACCAGACGAAAACTGGAATGCCGCTCCGGGCCCTCCGTAGGAGGGCGATGTTTGTACCCGGTTCGCGGACTCACCGGGGGATAGCGTTCTGTCGCCCGCTGCGCGGGCTCGTGTTCTTTCTTGTATCTTCACCCCCGGTTCGCGGACTCACCGGGGGCTACATTCTGTCGCCCGCTGCGCGGGCTCGCCCGAGTGCCAGGGGTACCAGACGAAAATTGAAATGCCGCTCTGGGCCTTCCGTAGGAGGGCGATGTTTGTACCCGGTTTGCGGACTCACCGGGGGATAGCGTTCCGTCGCCCGCTACGCGGGCTCGTGTTCTTTCTTGTATCTTCCACCCCGGGTTTGCGGACTCACCGGGGGATAGCGTTCTGTCGCCCGCTGCGCGGGCTCAGGTTCTTTCTTGTATCTTCACCCCCGGTTCGCGGACTCATCGGGGGCTACATTCTGTCGCCCGCTGCGCGGGCTCGCCCGAGTGCCAGGGGAACAAAAGAAAAATGAAACGAGCCACTCCGGACCCTCCTTAGAAGGGCGATGTTTGTAGTAGCATGCTCTCAAGCAAACAGTGCAAAGCCTGACGGGAAAACTTAGGTTCAGCTATGGCCTGCTCATCATCATAATCCTGGCAGTCGGCGGCTGGGCCATCTATCATTTTGTCCACCTCGGTCGCGCAGTCGACGTAATTCTCGTCAACAACTACAGAAGCATTGTCGCCAGCGAGCGAATGAAGGAGGGACTCGAACGCATAGACTCGTCGGCGATGTTCTTCATCGCGCTTCACAAGGCCGAAGCGCGCAAGCAGTTCGACGACAACGCCCGGTTCTTTTCTGAGGAGTTCCGGGCTGCGGCCGGCAACATCACCGAGCCCGGCGAGCTGGACATTATCAATGCCATCGACTCTCAATACTCGAACTACAAACGACACGTCGAACAGTTTTTGAACACCGGCGCGAGCACTTCGCCCGCCGTGGAGTCGGAGATCTACTTCTCGCAACTGCAACCCGAGTTTGTTGCGCTGAAAGACAAGCTCGACGAGTTACTGCACCTCAACCAGGAGGCGATGGTCGCGGCTAGCGAAAGGGCACGTAGAGAGTCTATGAGGGCTCAGATCTCGACCGCCATCGTGGCAGCGCTTGCTCTTTTGCTGGCTGGGGTGTTTGCCTGGCGATTTACCGCATACGTCGTCGAGCCGGTCCGTACGCTTACCGGCAAAGCACGAAAAATTGCGGAAGGCGACCTCGACCAGCACCTGGACGTTCACACACATGACGAAATCGGCTTGCTCGCCGCCGAGTTCAATCGCATGGCCTCGCGATTGAGGGATGTTCGCCAATCAGATTACTGGCGGCTGCTGCTTGAACAGAAGAAATCTGACGCGGTGATCAACTCGATCTACGAGCCGGTAATCGTGACCGATGCGAACGGCCGCGTGTTGAAGATCAACGGCGCGGCCGAGCAGTTGCTCTCCGCAAATCGGCAGGGTCCCAAGGATGACGGCGACGTGAGCCTTTCGCGCTTTTCGGCGGGAGAGATAATAATGCGGGCGGTTCAGGACGCAGTCAGAATGCAGCGTCCGGTCGCCGCCGAAGGTGAAGCGGCGCTGGTGCCGGTAAGAGTGGGAGGCGCCGAACGCAGCTATCGCATGCGGACTACGCCGATGCGGGACGAAGACGGGCGGATGCTGGGCGCAGTCACCGTTCTCGAAGACATCACTGCCCTTCGAGAAGTGGATTTGGTGAAGACGGAGTTTATCTCGGTAGCGTCTGAAAAGCTGCGAGAGCCGCTTCGATCCCTCCAGCTTGCGCTTCACGCAGTGCTGACAGGGGTAACCGGAGACCTGAACGATAAGCAGATAGAAATGCTGTCGGACGCCAGACAGGCGGCCGAGCAACTTGACGAAATGATGAGCGACCTGATGCAGCTCGCTGAAATCGAATCGGGCGCAAGGCCGATGGCTATCGAGCGGCTACGTCCAATCGATCTCGCTCGTGCGGCGATAGAACGATTTCAGTCGGCTGCGGACTCGAAGCACTTGAAACTGGAGAACTGTATCTGGCCGGATGTCTCGTGGGTAATGGGTGACCGCCGCGCGATGAAGTCCATCTTCGACAACCTCCTGTCTAATGCGATTCGCCACACTGGTCGTGATGGCGTAGTGAAAATCGAAGCGACAGAACGTAGCGACGGTCGCGTATACTTTTCGGTGAGCGATACTGGAGAGGGGATACCCGAAGAGCACCTGCCGAATCTGTTTGGTCGTTTTGTTCAGGTCGGGGGCAAGCAGACGGTCGGAACGGGATTGGGGCTGGCGCTGGTGAAACAACTCGTGGAAGCCCAAGGCGGCCAGATCAGTGTCGAGAGCAAGGTAGGGGAAGGGACTACGTTCACGTTCACGTTGCTGGTGGGAGGCCCGGTCGTCAGCGGACCATTAAAGAGGTAGTTCTGAGTCCTGAGTTCGGTTTCTTTGTTGATTCGTACTCAACGGCTTCCGGTCGGAACTGCCAAAATCCCGAGCTCTTCTTTCTTGTCGCACTCAGAACTCAGTACTCAGAACTTCTTATGCTCGATGAGAGGCCAACTGCGGAAGCGTTGCTCGCGCGAATCGAGCAGCACGCTCGGCTACGCGTTTACATCGGCGCCGCTCCCGGTGTGGGCAAGACCTACCAGATGCTTGAAGACGCGCACCTGTTGCGTAAGCAAGGGCACGACGTCGTCATTGGCTTCGTAGAGACGTATGGCCGGGCCGGAACCGAAGCTCAAATAAGAGACCTCGGGATAGTGCCGCGCAAGAAAATCGAGTACAGAAACGTGGTCCTTGAAGAGATGGACGTGGACGCGGTCATTCGACGAATGCCGGAGATCGCCATTGTAGACGAGCTCGCGCACTCGAATGTGCCGGGCTCGAAAAACCGCAAGAGGTATGAGGATGTACTCGAGCTTCTGGACTCGGGCGTCAGCGTGTTCACCGCAGTGAACATTCAGCATCTCGAAACACTCAACGATGCGGTGGCGCTTTCTGCCGGAATCCGAGTGCGCGAAACTGTTCCCGATAGTTTTCTGAAGCGCGCGGACGAAGTAGTCAACGTCGATGTGACCGTTGATGAACTGAGGACGCGGCTGAGGCAAGGACACATCTACAAACCCGAGAAGATCGAACAGGCGCTAACAAATTTCTTTCGCAAGGGAAATCTCTCGACCTTGCGTGAGTTGGCGCTCCGCGCAGTCGCCGAGGAAGTTGGTCTGAAGGCGGCGCAGTACCGCTCGAGAGAAGGTCTCGGACCAGCACCAATCCCTGAAAAGGTCATGGTCTGTATATCGTCGAATGAGTCGGCCAAGAAACTTGTGCGTGCCGGAGCGAGAATCGCCGGACGTCTCGGAGCGGTGTGGTTTGCAGTCTACGTCGAGACTCCTGCGGAGTCTCCATCGAGGATCAGCGCCGGGAACGCACAGCAACTCGAGGAGAATCTCACGTTCGCTCGCGAGTTGGGTGCTACGGTAGTGCGACTGCGTGCAAAGCGCGCCGCGGACGGCCTGATTGAGTTTGCGAGGCGAGAGGGGATCACTCATGTCATTTTTGGCCAGTCGGCGCGCTCGCGTTGGGACATTGTGCTGCGTGGCTCGGTGCTCAACCGATTCCTGGCCGAAGTAAAAGATGCGGCGATACAGATCATTCCGACGAAGAAGAGGGGATGAGGGAGCGAAGGGGCGAAGGGGAGACGCGGAGAGGAGAGTGAGCGAATGGGTCCAGGGGTGAACCGCCTTTCGACGTTTCGAAGATCTGCGCGCCCCGGCGTCTCCGCACCTCCGCCTCTCCGCGTCTCCCATTTGCCCCTTCGCCCCTTCGGCCCTTCGCTCACTCTCCTCTCCGCGTATTCGCGTCTCCGCGTCTCCGCTTCACCCCTCAGCATAATCTCCTCATCTCCGAGGTCGTATTCGGCTTGATGCGAATAAGAAACAACTGGTTGGGATACTTGCTCGCGGTAGTAGGCATCGCTCTGGTTACGGTTCTCTACAAGCTCATGATTACCGGGGTGAAATCCCCGGCAACGATCGCATTGAGTTTCCTTATCGTAGTGCTCGTGGTGGCGTCGACGTACGGCCTCGGACCGGCAATCATCTGTTCGATAGTCGGGATGCTGTGCTTTAACTTTTTCTTCTTGCCGCCTGTAGGTACCTTCACAATTCAGGACCCTCAGAATTGGGTGGCGCTGCTGGCATTTTTGATCACCGCGGTGATCGCGAGCCAGCTCTCCGCCGCCGCCCGCGACCGCGCCAGCGAAGCGGAGAAGCGACGTGCGGAGTTATGGAAGCTTTATCAACTGAGTCGCGCCATCATTGCTACCGTAGATTCCGACACCGCCGTCTCTTCCATGGCAAGGCAGGTAGTTGAAACATTCGATCTGGACTACTGCGCGGTGTTCAACCCGGAAGAAGGTAACCGCTGGAAGAGAATTTCGATTGGCGGGCAGTATTCATTCGAAATACCGCAGCCGGAGATCGAATCTGCCTTTTCTTCTTCTCAGGTCCAGCAGTCGGCCTCGAGTCGAGACGTTACTGTTGCGCCGCTGAAGGTGGGTGTAAAACCGATAGGCGTTCTCGCGTTGTCTTCGCGCGACATGGAACTCGCTACGGTTGAAGCCATCGCCGGGCTGGTGGCGCTGGCTCTTGAACGGGCTCGCTTCCTTAGCGAGGTGAGTCACACCGAAGCGCTGAGACAAAGTGACGAGCTAAAGTCCGCTCTACTCGCCTCCGTGTCACACGACCTGCGGACTCCGCTCACCTCAATCCGCGCTGCGGTGGATAGCCTTCTGGAAGAGGACATCGTGTGGGATGCGGATGCAATGCGTGAGTTCCACGTCATCATCAGCGAAGAAGTGAATCGGTTGAACCGGTTGATTCAAAACCTCCTCGAAATGGCGCGGATCGAGGGCGGAGTGATAAATCCATCCAGACAATGGGGCTCGCTATCGGAGATAATAGGGAACGTGCTGTTGAGGTGCGAGTGGGCGTTACGCGAGCATCCCGTTAAGGTCGACGTTGAAGAGAAGACGCTTGTGAATGTAGATTCGCGATTGATCGCGCAGGCGCTTACCAATCTGGTAGAGAACGCGGCTAAGTACTCGCCTGCCGGTGCCGAAATCGCCATCGACGGTGGAGTCAAGGAAGGCTCGCTTGTCGTCAGCGTGACTGATCAGGGAATTGGCATTCCTGCCGAAGAGATCGACCGGGTGTTTGATAAGTTTTATCGCGGCTCGCGCCTGAGTGGACGGCAGACTGACGGAACAGGAATGGGACTTGCGATCGCTAAAGGAATCATCGAAGCTCACGGCGGGAACATTCGCGTTGTCAGCGGCTATGGACGCGGCGCAACGTTTTCGCTTTCAGTGCCGACTGAGTCGAGGGTCGTGAGTTCGTGAAGGGGCTTTTTTCAACCCATAGTCGCAATGCTACAGTAGAAACAAATGTTCGAGTGTTCGCACCGGCGGCGCTTTTGCGCTCAAACGACAATCTCTAGATGAATCACTCAATAAAGGAAAAACCGGTTGTTCTGGTGGTCGACGACGAGCCGCAGATACTCCGCGTGCTGCGGGCGAGTCTTTCAGCTCGCGGTTACGAAGTTCGAACGGCACCCGGGGGTAAGGAGGCGCTGGACGAGATCAGAAAACAGCCGCCCGACATTGTAATACTCGACCTGGGCATGCCCGAGATGAACGGCACCGAGGTATGTCAGAGAGTGCGCGAGTTCTCGGAGGTGCCCATCGTAGTGCTATCGGCAAAGGGTGCTGAAAAAGACAAGATTGCGGCGCTGGACGCCGGTGCCGACGATTACGTCACAAAACCATTCAGTCTCGACGAACTGCTTGCGCGAATGCGAGCGGTCCTTAGGCGCTGGCAGACAAGCGACGCGGATTCGTCGGTCCTTACCGCGGGCGATCTGACAATCGAAATCAATGAACGGCGCGTCACAATATCCGGCAACGAGGTGAAGCTCACGCCAAAGGAGTTCGATGTGCTGAAGCATCTCGCCCGAAACGCCGGAAAGGTCGTGACCCATAGAGCGTTGCTCGCGGCTGTCTGGGGCGCGGAGTCAACTGAGCAGACCGAGTACTTGAGAGTCTGCATCAATCAGCTTCGACGCAAGATCGAGCCGGACCCTCAGAAGCCGCGGTACATCATCACCGAACCGTGGGTGGGCTATCGCTTCAACCCTGCCGGCTAGCATAGGCGCAGTGTTTCTTCTAAACTCATCCGCTTGAGCTCTTCCTCCATCGCCGATGAATTCGTCTATTTGAGCTTATGATCAAGTCCGCCCGCTTTGTTGTATACCATCCGTGGCTCATCCTGGGAACAACAGCCATCATTACTGTCGCCGCTCTGGCTTCCCTTGTCGGATTTGGCATGCGATTCAACGGGTCTCCAGAGACACTCGCTCAAAAAGACGAGGCCCTGCATTTCTTCCACCAGGTCAGGCAGACGTTCGGCGATGACCGCATAATCATCGTCGCGATCGATACCGAGAACGTCTTCACTACGGAAGTCCTGCGCAACATCGCGCGGCTCACCAGAACCCTCGAGTCGGTGGACGGAGTCGAGGAGGCTCGCAGCCTGACTAATATCGAGGCGATCAGGGGTCAGAAGGGAAACATCAGTGTCGAGAAGCTCGTGCCGGCTGCGTTGCGACGCTCGGCAAGCGAGATCGAACTCGCGCGACTGAGAAATGAAGTGCTAAGTGATCCCCTGTACGTGCGGCAGCTTGTCTCCGCCGACGGGAAGACCGCGGCAATCAACGTGTTTCTTAAGCCGCTCGATGAGGCTCAAACTCGCGCGGCGGCCGAACGCATCGAAACTGCTGCTCGAGCCGAGAATCTGCCTTACAGGTTGTTGTTTGCCGGCGTCCCGATCATCGAGGCGCGCGGCGTTAAGAACATGGTGAGAGACTTCGGACTGTTGTCTCCGATCGCCGCGGTCCTGTGCTTCCTCGTGTTTTTTATGGTCTATCGCACGATTTGGGGGGCGGCACTCCCGACAGCGGCGTTGTTTATCGGGCTGACCTGGACGCTTGGTCTGATGAGCGCGTTCGGAAAACCAATCACGTTGACCACGCTCGCGATTCCGACGGTGTTGATGGCGGTCGGCAGCTCATACTTCTTCCACGTGCTGAATCAGTATCGAATTTCGATGTCTCGCCTCGATGAAAAGGCCGACATGGCGAACGAGCGTAGGGAATGGGTAGACGGGCTGAATTTCATCAGTCCGGCGATCATAGTGTCGGGCACAGCTACGATGGCTGGCTTTGGCGCATTAGCGTCGAGCGCGGTTCCGACCGTTCGAGACATGGGACTCTTCAATACTTTTGGAGTGTTCTCGATGCTGATGCTCGGCGCCGCGTTCATACCGGCTGCGCTGTCATTGTTGCCGGCACGCGCGCTTGGACGAGTGGATCTGCAAAAAGACTATGTCGTCTCGATGAACAAGTATCTCCGGCATCTTACCGCGTTGATTGTTTACCGTCGTTGGATGGTTCTTACGACGTCTCTGTTGGTAACCGCTGCGTTCGGGATTGGCGCAATCTGGCTTCAGATAAACACTGATTACCTGCGGATCTTTCCAAAGCGCAGCCAGACGGTACGAGACGCGGAAGAGATTCATGAACGGCTCGCGGGCATTGTTTCAGTTCAACTTGTCGTGAGCGGCAGCGACGAGGGGGCTCCGCACACCGGGCTGGTCGCGTCTCCTCGTTTCATCGATCGGCTGTATAGCCTTGAACAATTCGCCTTGAGTCAGCCAGGCGTCGACTCAGCGATTTCGATCGCCGACATAGTTCGACGAGTCAACAAAGTAGCGACCGGCTCTCCAGAAGGCACGGGTGCCGGGGAGCGCGGGGCGCAGCTCGATCCTTTGAAGCTGGTTTCTGAGGATGAGGCGATCTATCGACTGGTGAGTCGTGACCTGAGCAGAGCCGTAGTCATTTTGAGGACCAGCTTGTCGGGGTCTAACGAGCTTAGACAACTGACCCGGAGAATATCGGAATGGTCTGCGGTGAACTTGCCCGCTGAGCTGTCTGTTCGCCCGACCGGGTCGGCCGTGTTGTTGAACGACGCATCGGACTCGGTCGCAGATTCACAGGTCTCTAGCCTGGTTATCGCCGTCATCTCGATCTACTTGATGATGACAATTCTGTTCCGATCGTTTGCCACGGGTTTGCTGGCGCTGTTGCCGAACCTGATGCCCATCCTTGGCTTCTTCGGTTTCATGGGTTGGAGCGGCATCACGCTGGACATCACGACCAGCTTGATAGCCACTGGAGTCCTGGGGCTCGCTGTGGATAATGCGGTTCATATGATCAGGCGATATCGGCAGTCCACTGCCGAACGCTCTAATGATTTGCCGGAGGATGAAGGCTGGATCATGTGGCTTACGATGATCAGGACCGGCAAGCCAATGGTGCTTGCAAACCTGATGTTGATACTCGCGTTCCTCGTTTTTGTGTTGTCGTCGTTTGCGCCAGTGCGAACCGGGGGCGTGCTGTGGGCGCTGACAATAGCGGCGTGCTTGTCTGCGGATCTTGCATTCTTGCCCGCGTTGATGAAGACGAGAATGTTTTCGCCGGCCGCGTTGGGTTCGACAAAGGCAGCACAGTTGGGGCGCAGTCGGGAGAAGCAGGAGCCAATTGCCTGATGACGACACGTCTTCGTCGGACGTGGACTGAGGGCTACTGATTCAAGATCCCGTAGTAGGCTTCCGGAACGATCCGCCATTCGCCTTTCACGCGCTTCAATTGAAACACGACCTCAGTGGGACCGTAGATACCAACCAGGACCGCTTCGTCAGCGGAACTCCCTTTCTTCACGAGCTTCCCCGAAGGCAATGGATATAGTTCCTCAGGTTCGGGCTCTATCAAGGGCATTTCGAGCGCAAGAGCGTAGAGCTGATCCGATGGTTCGGGAACGCTGGGCGTGTCCTTGAACACCAGATTGATATCTCCTCCAGGTACGATGCTCTCGGTTACCGCGCGTCGATTGAGCCGCAGCAGGTTCAACAGGAACTTTTTGACAGCGACTTCCTTGTCGTTAGTCGCGGCGCGGTCCGAGACCACCATCTCTCTCTCCTTCAGCCACCATCGCACGTCTACACGCCATCGAGAGTCTTTTTTCACGAGAGTCACGATGGTGAGGTTACCGTTGTCAGCTGCCATGTAGCGTACGGTTGTTCCGTCCGGGTATTGGCCCTCCTTAGTCGCGGCGAGAGTCTTGCCCTGATAACGAAACGGCTGCACCTGTTCGAGGCGAAGGCCCTTGAGTTTCGCTTCAACCTCGGAGGCATCTTTCGTAGATGCCTCGTCGCCGAGAAGAACTTCAGCACCGGCACGCGGAATTACCAGATCTATGAACTTGGTTGCGTTCTTGGAATAGATCGCGCGAAAGAAGTCGGTCACAACGGGCTCGGGATCATCTGCGGCCGCGGCGTGCCCAGAGATCGCGAGGACTACGAGGAGGAAGAAAGTGCTGAGCGCTGAGTGCTGAGTGCTGAGTCGGGAGCGGCGCGAGGACCTCTTATTAGCCTGGTATCGAATCTGGTGATCTCCTTATCAGATGTTGTTGTGACTCGCATTATTCACTCACAACGCTCTAGTCACAACCCCGGAGAAGGTCGCGCCGCGCTGGGGGTTACATTCACTCAGCACACAGCACTCAGCAATTGTCTCAGTGCCGTGTCACCTTATTGAAGTGAATCATTGAACGCGCAGCCTTGCTCGACGACTCAAGCTCGAAAATAGCTTCGCGGTCTGACTGACTTTCTACGAGTGTGTAAAGCGGTTTATGATCCGATACCTTTCTTGTGTCCAGGTCCTGGGTCAAGAAGGCGTGGGCTTGTTCGACGCTTGGCAGATCCTTACTCTCAGTCGGTTTGCTCGTCGCTTGCAAAGCGAGCGATCGCAGCAGCTTTGGCCAGTAGACGCGGAACACCGAAGGGGCCGCAAAAACGTCGGCAGACACGATCTGTCCGTTGATTGCCGCGATTATTCCGACGGCATCGGCCGGCAGGTGTTCTCGTAACTCATGTTCGTACGCACTTAGGCTGGCTGCTACGTTCTTGTCTGCGATCACGTGGTTGATGGTTCCTGTCGACGACGCAGCATTGTTTTCGCGCTCCAAAGTTGAGACCTCGTCCCAGACCGCGCTTTGGTTCTTCAAGGCTTGCGCCTTTTCCCGCAGCTCTGGCGCGGCCATCACTTCGTTGGCAGAAGCAAAATTGCCGGGCGCCGTAGTGACCAGAAAGCTGCCGCCACCTGTAGTGACTACACCCGTTCCCACGCCCCCACCGTGGCCTCTGCCGATCGCATGTCCTCGGCCTCTTCGCGAGCGTCGCTCGGCCCCAAGCGACGCACTCGTACTCGTGCCAATAGTGTCCGTCCTGTTTCTGCCAAATTCTGAGTCTTCGCTCCAACGGCCGTGCTCGACGCAAAAAACGTCAATAGGAACAGGTTTGGCGCTTGCCTCAATCAGGCAATCGTGGCCTACCATGCGGTCCTGGTTCCCGCCAACCACCAGCTCTCCGGCAATGAGGATCAATGGCTTCCCCGAGCGATTGGTGACTAGAAGCGTGTTGACCTGTGCGCTGCCACTGTCGATGTGGCCTGGTTGTAATCGGTGCGTGCGTCCATTTACGCCGATTTCGCTTACGATTACTTTGCCGCTCCGCAGGCCTTGATCGAGGGTGATGTATTGCGTCGGCGCAGATTTCGCGTTCGACAGTATGGGGAAGACAGCGAGGTTCTGGAAGTTGATGGGCTCGCCGACGCGCCAATCCTGTTTCGAAGTTGTATGTACTTGGCGTTTGGCAGACTTGCGTTTGGCGGTTCGTGCGTCTACAGGCGTTGAAGCCGCAAGCATGCCGAGTACAAGCAGGGCACAGCCAATCCGGACAGTCATGGCTTTCATGGGTACTCCCTGGGCTAGATCGATTTTGGCGGGCTGGGTATTTTCGGTCAGTAGTATGAACGATCAGGAGGCTGCTCCTTGCAGGGAGAGTGAGCGACGCGGGGACGAGTCGGTTTAGGGTTTCGGATTCATTTGATTCAGAGTCTTTCGTCGAGCAATGCTCGCCATCAGAGTCTCTATCTGACGAACCCGAAACCCTAAACCCTAAACCCGAAACGGACTCCTCCCGCGTCTCCGCGTCCCCGCGTCTCTCCTCCTCGCCTCTCCCTTCAGCTATCGCACCGAATCAACTAAGATTGTTCCGTCACAAGGCTCGAGTAGCCTTTGTACCCCTATGAAGGCGATCGCAAAAGGCACCTGGATTGCGCAATACCGAATCCTCGAACGCATAGGCGCTGGAGGGATGGGTACGGTCTATAAGGCTCACGATGAAAAACTCGACCGCATCGTAGCGCTCAAGCTCCTCAGCTCCGAAGCTCTCCCTCACGAAGAGCGACGCCTGCGTTTCCTTCAAGAGGCACGCGCCGCCTCCGCACTGAATCACCCTCACATATTGACGATCTACGACATCGGCGAATCCGAGGGCAAGCCCTACATCGCCATGGAGTACATCACTGGCGATACCCTGCGCAGCCGGATAAGCAACAAGTCGCTTTCCTTTGCCGAAGCTCTCGAAATCGCAACTCAGGTCGCCGAGGGACTCGCAAAGGCCCACGAACACGGCATTGTTCATCGGGACCTGAAACCCGAGAATCTCATGATCAGCCGCGACGGCTACGCAAAGATTCTCGACTTCGGACTCGCAAAGCTCATCGCGCGAGAGAACACGCTTCGCAAAAACAGCGCCGAAAACACGGTGATTCAGGTCAAGACTCAAGCTGGAACAATCATGGGAACGATCGATTACATGTCGCCTGAGCAAATCCTGGGGCGAAAGGTCGATCAGCGCAGCGACGTGTTCTCGTTCGGTATCGTGCTCTACGAAATGGCTACCAGCAAGCGCCCATTCTCCGGCCATAATGACATCGATACGATGCACGCGATCCTCCACGAAGAACCAAAGGCGCCCCACTTGCTCAGCTCGGAGTTGCCTCGCGACCTACATCGCATTCTTTCTAAAGCTCTCGCCAAACAACCTCGACAACGTTACCAGGCCATCAAAGAGCTCTCTGAAGAGATTAAGGAACTGAGGCGAGGTCTGGAGCTCGGCAGAACGCGTGGCTCTGTGAAGACCAAACTCGTGTTGAGGACTGTCTCGGCCGCACCTCAGCGAGCGCTTAAGGTCGATTACGAGGCCGCATTGAACGAAGCGCAATATCAGGCGGTCACAACACTGGACGGACCGCTTCTGATAGTCGCGGGAGCGGGAACTGGTAAGACCAGGACCCTCGTTTACCGAGTTGCCCGGTTGGTGGAAGCCGGCGTACCTCCCGAGTCCGTGCTTCTACTCACCTTCACGCGAAGGGCTGCCGCAAGCATGCTGGCCCGCGCGGCGGCACTTGCCGACGAGCGTTGCCAGCGAGTATCCGGCGGCACGTTTCACTCGCTGGCCTATTCAACTCTGCGGAAGTACTCCGAGCTCGTGGGAGTATCGAGGTCGTTCAGCGTTCTGGATCAAGCCGATACTGAAGACCTGATTGAGATGATGCGCCGCCAGCTCGGGCTGACCGGCAAAGAGCGGCGGTTTCCGCGAAAGAGAACAATCGGGGCGATCTTCAGCATGGCGGTCAACAAGCTCATCTCGATTGGCGAGGTCCTTGAGCGCCAGTATCCGCAGTACGTCGACAAACAGAAGGACCTTCAGGTGCTGTTCAAGGAATTCGAACAGTACAAGCGCGATCGTCATCTGCTGAGCTACGACGATTTGCTGGTCCGGTTCCGAGACGCAATGGACGCCAGCGAAGAGCTGCGCGAAAAGCTTGGGAACCAGTATCAGTATTTGATGGTCGATGAGTATCAGGACACCAACAAGCTGCAGGCACAGATCATTCAGTTGATTGCCGGCACTCGCGGCAACGTAGCGGTTGTAGGCGACGAGGCTCAATCTATCTACTCGTTTCGCGGCGCTAGCTTTCAAAACATGATCGAGTTCCCGACCCTGTTTCCCGAAGCTCGCGTCATAAAACTCGAAGAGAACTTTCGCAGTACACAACCGATACTGGATCTGGCGAACAACCTGATAGCCGATGTGAGTGAGGGATATTCAAAACACCTGTTCTCCAGTATGCCGGGCGGCGAAGCTCCAATACTCGTCAATACAAGCGACGAGAACGAGCAGTCGCGATTTGTTGCGCAGCGCATTGATGAGCTCCGCGAAGAGGGAGTGCCGTTCAGTGACATAGCGGTGCTGTTTCGCGCAAGCTCTCATTCATTCGATCTGGAAATCGAGCTCGCCAGACACGGGATACCGTTCAGGAAGTTTGGCGGGATCAAGTTTGCGGAGTCTGCGCACATTAAGGACCTGTTGGCTTTTCTGAGAATCGTCGTCAATCCGTCGGACACCGTCTCCTGGCGGCGTTCTTTGAAGCTGGTAGACAACGTGGGTGACGCTACGGTCGAGCAGATCCTTCACTATCTCGGTGTCGAGCGGACGGAATTTCGAACGCAAAAGACGAAGGCTGCGCTGTTCCGAAAGCTCAAACAATTTCCGGCGAGGTCCAGCTACCAGGATCAATTGATCCGGTTTGCTCATCTGCTGGTGACGGTGAGCGAGCAGAAGACTCCGCGAGGGCAGCTTGCGACCGCCGAGCGATTTTACCGGCCGATCCTTCAGGCAAGATACGACGATCATTCGAGGCGTCAGCGGGAGCTTGAACACCTGCTGGCGATTGCGAAGCGTTACAAGACGGGTGACGATTTCCTCGCGGATCTTGCGTTGGATCCAGTCGATCTGGCGCTTGCAGACGCGGCGGAGCGAGGAGACGGATACGTAACGCTTTCAACGGTGCACTCGGCGAAAGGGCTCGAATGGAAGTCGCTTTTTGTGATCTGGATGATGGATGGATGGTTTCCAGCGTTGAGGGCTTCTGACGATCTGGAAGACCTCGAAGAAGAGAAGAGGCTTCTTTATGTTGCGGCGACTCGGGCCAAGGAGCACCTGTATTTCACCTGTCCGCTCAGCGCGCACGAAGGATACGAGTCGAACTTCTTTTCCGGGGTATCGAGATTCCTCGAGAGCCTGCCTCACGACGTGCTGGCTCGCGCTACGCTATCACGAGATCAGTAGCAGTAGCAGTAGGCAGTAGACAGTAGATCTTCAACCCCGAAGGGGTTGCAAACCTACTGTCTACTGCCTACTGACTACTGCTTTTCCGTCAATTTGCCTATTCACTGGATGTCATTCTGATGTTGCGTCGAACAGGCAGACTCGAATCGTTCGCTAACGATCAGTTATCAGCCCGAACTTCTATCCCCACCAGTGCTGCGCCGGACCGCGCGATAAAACCAAGAGAGTGCCGAATTTTGTGCGTAAGAACTCACGTTCGATGAACTGCAGACCCACCAGCTCGCTCGATGACCATCACAACTTTATCCACGCGTTCGCCTCGGTAGCATGCAGCGATGCCAATATTCGTTGATCCGCGATGACAAGTTGCGGCACACCACTAAACGTCGCTATGACTGCGCGTTGCAAACAACCGATCAAGCATGACCCCCGCGGCATATTGTTTGCACCTCACCATCGCGTCTGGCAGCAGTTCTGATTTGAACGAATCTTGATAGGGGTTGACCCATGCAAGCAACTTTTTGCGGAGAGCTAAGCGAGACGCCAGTTGCAAATCTGTTTGGCAGTATCGCCCACCGCCGCCTGAGCGGAATGTTGCGGCTTCGTCGAGATGACTCGTCGAAAGTGATTTACTTCGAAGCCGGAACACCGGTCTTCGCTGCCAGCGACGATCCGAATGAACAACTCGAGCACAAGCTGCTGGAGCAAAGCCTCGTAAGCCTTGACGCGGTCGAGGAGGCCAGGAGCCGCAGTCTCACTGCCCAGGCAATCGGCTGGAACCTCATCGAGATCGGCGCGTTGACTCAGCCCGCGATGGAAAGATGTATTCGCGAACTGTCCGGCGAGATCGTTGTCTCGGTGTTTAAGTGGAACGAAGGCGAGTGCGCGTTCTACGAGGAATCAGAGCTTGGTCTGGGACCCAAGCTGGAGTGGGCGCCCGCCCAGTGTGTGTTGTCCGCGGTAAGGGGAGCAGCGGAGTTGGAGTCGACAGCTCTAGCCATCGCGCCCGACGATGTTCGACTCGTTCAAGCCACTGCAACTCCTGACTGGATCGCAGCCGCCGCATCTCTCAATTCGCAAGAAGGTTTCGTCCTCTCGTCTATTACCTCGCCGACTCAGATTGTCGACGTGTCCACGCTGACTGGTCTGCCCGAACGGGAGTCGCGCAATGCGTTGTGTGTTTTGATTTCGCTCGGTCTGCTTAAGAGAGAGGACGACGCCGCTCAGTTTGAAGCGATGCTCAACATGTCCTACAGCGAGTACGAGTGTGAGGAAACATTCGATGAGGAATCGGTTTCCGATGAGTACGACGAAGAAGACTTCAGCAATGAGGACGATGAGCTTCTGAATTGCCAGGACAGCGATACGTATGATGATTTCGAGAGCGAGTCCTACGAAGCGGAAGCGCTTCCGGAATCTGAGTACGACCAATATCAAGAGACGCCGGCGCTGGCTAAGGGCGATGTCGAATATGACGACTTTGAGGTGAGAGAAGGCGAGCCCGAGCCGATAGACTCTGTGAGCGATGTCCACCACGAAGATTTCGACGTGGAGCAGGAGATCCCGGCGCCGGTAGTTGCTTCGGACGGCGAGAGCGGCGAGATGGTTGCCGAAGTTGCCCAACCCGTGATGGTGGAAACCGCCTCTGACGCATGGTCTTACTCGTTTGCGGTGAGAGACGAATCGGCTGGTGCACAGTCGACTGAAACGACTCCTGACGCTGCAATAGACTCGAGCGACGAGGAAGCCTCACCCGATGAATGCGGTTTTGATGTGTCGTACTCGTCTTTTGAATCGAGGACCGACGAGCTTTCGCCTCGACCGGCCGATTACCGTGAGTACAACTACGACGATCCGAATCGCAACAGCGCCCCACAGGTGGAGGCAGCGAGCCAGTGCGTGAGCTCCGTTGAGGACGATACGGTTGGACAGGTAGTCGAGGAGTCCGCAACGCTGCTCAGCGCGATCGCAAACGAATCGGATCAGGTCGAAACCAATAGCGAAGACCCTGCTATGCTCGAGGCGGAAGCACCCACCGACTCTGTCGTTGCTTGTGAACAACCCGAGGCCAGTGCTGCCTGCGTTGAGAATCCTCACGTCGTCGAATCAGAGCCGGTGATTGAGCAGGTCAACTCTGTTACGCACAGCGACTTTATCCAGACAGCCGGCGAGTGCGAGTGTGCGATCGCAGATACGCCGGAAACCGCGGAGGCTGGCGCCAATAGTGATCTGTTCCCACTGAACGAAGTCGCAGACACGAGCGGTGCATCTGCCGAGTGGGTCTTACAGGTGATTGAGCGGAAGCTGAATCCCACGGTGTCAGATGACTATACTGTGCTCGGTGTCCCGCGTGATGCATCCACATCGAGAATCAATACGGCGTATGAAAAGATAAAGCAGACCTTCGCATCTTACCGTTGTCTCTGGCCGGACCATGTTCATCTGGTGTTGGCAGTTGATGCGCTCATGTCGAGGGTCGAGCAGGCATACACTGCGGTGAGAGGAGCCGCACCTCTAGATGCAGCGAGCACGAGTGTTCTCGATGCGCCTGCAGCACCTGCAACGCCTGAATCTGTCGAGCAGCCATCAGTGGCTGCAAAGCCTGCGGACTACAGACCGGTTGTCGCGGAGAGGCCCCTCGCCCGCGAAGCAAGTGGCGTCGATGAAAAACCCGCTCCAGCTGCGTTGAAGAAAGATGCTTCGTCGAATACAACCGGGAACAAGGTGAATAGCAAACCATCCCGGTTGAAGATTCCGAGCCGAAAACCGCTTCCGTTTCCAACTCTTCGCATTTCATCGCGCGTCACGACGACGTCGCCACGGGATGCCAGGTCCGATGCGAGACTTCCTGTCACCGGAAGAAACCTGAGACCGGAACTGAAGCCGGACGCTCCCGCGCAGAGAGTCAAACCTGAACCGATTGATCCGATTGCGATGGCCGAAGAACAGTACAAGCGGGGGAGAAAGAGGTATGATCGAAGCGATTTCCACGGGGCCGCGCATCTTTTCCGCGAGGCGTCGACGCTGGATCCCAGCCAGGCCCGCTATCACCTCCACTTGGGCATTGCTCTATCGGTGCTCGCGCAGGCTCGACACTCGCGACACTCGCATACTCACGAAGTAGGTTGTCATGTCACCTGTACGTTGGGAGGCGGTCTTGCGCGCAACCCCCGATTGCGGCACGAGGCGGAGCGTCACATGCTCAAGGCGGCCGAGCTTGATCGCTCGAACCCTGAAATCACGCTACGCCTTGCGAAGCTCTATCAAGAGGCTGGCATGGAAAAGAAAGCGGGACATTACTTCCTGGAGACGCTGATGCTGGACGCGGGCAACACGATTGCGCTTAGAGAGCTGGGAATGTCTGACAGAGCAATGCCGAGACGGGCCGGCACCGGTAGGCGAGCCGCGGCCGAGAGCCCTATGGTCCCGGTTTGACCGGTGGTTGAGAGCGGACGGTCTCAGATTGAGAGCCGATTGTCTGGTGCCCGGTTGTAGCGAAACGCGGCCTTGTTGCTTGGATCAGTTGTGAGTGACGCGCTTCCGCTTTGGCGCGTGGGCGAGGCGAAGGTTGCACACGCTCAGTGGATGGGCTCTGGTTATTCGCAAAAACTGAATTGCGTGAGATTGAATCTGAATCTTCGGAGGTTCTTGTAGCAAGTGCTTGTTCGGCGTTGGCGGCTCTGTAGTCTTCGGCGGCTGGCGATTCCTTGATTCGAACTACGAGATCACCGGGCCTGACGAAACCGAATCTCTGTCGCGCGAATCGTTCAATCACTTGCGGATCAGTTCTGATTGCCAGGACGTCTCTCTCGAGCTTTTCGATCTTAACGGAGAGCGCCCCGACTTTTTCCGCTGCAGCCTGGTTTCGATTGAGCGCGAGTGCAAGTTCGCCTCGACTCCTCAAGTAAAACTCAACGCATAGAGCTGAGGCTGCAAGCACAATGGCGAGGATAATTGCGTCCATCAGCCGGCGAACGCGCAGTCCTCGCCGTGCGATCGGCGACACCCTGGTGGCCGAACCGATGGCGTTTTCCCATTGCGCGCTGGCTGCTCTGATCACGTCAACTCTCGAAACGTATTATTGATTATCGCTTGAAGCTGCCGGTTTATAGCGAATCTGAACCTCGCACCTGAATTCTTTCGAACCTTTGATGAGGTAAAGTGCTTTAGAGTCCTGCTTAGAGTCCCGCTTGTCAAAGACGACGTCAGGGGCATGCTGATCCGGCAGGGACTGACTTTACCATCACTTTGCATTCAGGGCAAGAACTTTTTTAACGGCGCAGCTTAAAGTGAATTCGCTAATGCGATACATGAAGTAGAGGGGGCGGAGATGAGTGGATGAGGGGATGAGGAGAGAGGCGAATGGGCGATTCGGAGACGCGGAGACGCGGAGACGCGGGGACACGGAGACGCGGGGAGTCTGAGAGAATAGGGTCGTCGAGATGCGTGTCATCGTCACTGCATCAACGCTTCCGCGAGTCACCGCTGCTCTGCGTCGCCCCTTCGCCCATTCACCAACTCCCTCCCTCTTCTTTTCATTGCGGAGCCGAAGGTCAAAGTTTATTCTTGGTGACTGCGTTTCGGACCTGATTCGCAGCTTTAAGTACCTTCGCGTCAAACATATTCCCCGGAGGACTAACGCTTGTCTGATTACGTCAGCCACCTCGTTGACCACCTTAAACGCGAAGTCGGCAAAGCTATAGTGGGACAGCAGGACATCCTCGAACAGGTGCTGGTCGCATTGCTCACCGAAGGGCACATCCTCATGGAAGGCGTGCCGGGCACCGCCAAGACCCTGCTGGTTAAAGTGCTCGCAAGGGCCATCGGCGCAGATTTTGGCCGCATCCAGTTCACTCCGGACCTCATGCCCGCCGATGTCACCGGTACCAATATCTTCAACATGGCCACGTCTGCTTTCACTCTCAGAAGCGGACCGATCTTTACCGACCTGCTGCTGGCGGACGAGATCAATCGAACCCCTCCAAAGACGCAGGCGGCCTTGCTCGAAGCAATGGAAGAGCGCCAGGTAACAATTGACGGCGAGGTACACAAGCTCTCACCGCTGTTCACCGTGCTCGCCACGCAGAACCCAATCGAGTTCGAAGGCACCTATCCTCTGCCGGAAGCACAGCTCGATAGGTTCATGCTCAAGATACTCGTCAACTATCCTTCTAAAGAGGATGAAGTACAGATCGTTTCAAATTGGAATGCCGGGTTCAGCGCTCGACGGCTGGACGACATCGACATCCGCCCCGTCCCTGATCCCGGAGCAATAATGTCCTCGCGAGCGGAGGTGCGGCAGGTAGTAGTCGAAGAGGGTATCCAGCAATATATCGTCGGCATAGTCCGGGCGACGCGCATCGCAATCAATATTTCCTGGGGGGCAAGCCCTCGCGCGGCAGTAGCGCTTTTGCTCTGCGCCAAAGCGCTCGCAGCAATCCGCGGCAGAACTTTTGTTACGCCGGATGACGTGAAGGAAATCGCGCGGCCCGTGTTGCGGCACCGCATCGTGCTCAGGTCCGAGGCTGAAATCGAAGGGCAAACGCCCGATCAGGTGCTGGACGAAGTGATAGCCGGCGTAGAAGTCCCGAGGTGATGCGAGAGCGAGCCGGACCAATCCCTGCAGCCGCGGTCGCGTTCGTTCGAGATACCGAGCGCGGCATCGAAGTCTACCTAAACCGAAGGCCACTTCATTTTCGGTATTACCCCGGCTCATTTGTTTTTCCCGGTGGGCGTCTGGATGTCGGCGACTCAAGTCTCAGAGCGACCGCGCACCGCGAGGTTGCTGAAGAAATAGCTATCGACATCGACCCCGAGAGACTTGTGCCGCTGCGTGATATCCACACTAGTCCGCACGCCGGTCCGGTCTATCACATGCTCACCTTCGCTTATCCGGTTGCCGGTGACTTTGTCACTCGCATCAATCCCGAAGAAATCGAGGAAGAGATCTGGGTGACGACCGTCGACGCGCTCGAGAAGCTGGATTTGCCCTACCAGATAAGAGCGGCGATTTTCAGTATCTCGATGTTCAAAACGGTAGACGAGTTACTGAAGGCGCTTGAAGGCGGGAGCATAGACGAGGATTACTGGTTTTGAGATTCGTGTTCACAGCACGGTTCTTCGTGTTGCTCGGCTTCGGGATTCTGTTGTTGTCCGCCGGCTGGGTAGTACCGGGGGCTGTTTATCTGGTGCTGGTGTACGACGCGTTTCTTTTTGGCGCGCTAGCCATGGATCTGTGGAATTCGGAGCGGCAGTCCGACTTCAGGGTCGAGCGCGACATGGAAGGGCGCTTTTCGATGGGCGCTGAGAATCAGGTGACCCTTAAGATCGTGAATCACGCCCGCCGGCCGATCACGTTTCAAATCAAAGACGAGTACCCGCCCCAGATGGAACTACTGAGTCCTCGCGAGGCAAAGATCACGATTCCTCCTTCTCGTGCTCGCTCGTGGAGCTATGGCTTGCTGCCGACGGCGCGCGGGAGCTACGGCTTTGGACAGAGCGTTGTTCGGTTTCAGACTCCCTTGGGACTAGCGTGGCGGCAGATCGGTTACGCGAATGAGGCAAGCGTCAAGGTCTATCCTGACATTCGAGAGGCGAAGAAGCATGAATTGCACGCGCACAAGAATAGGCGGCAGGATCCGGGTCTTCGGCGAATGAGGTTGCGGGGACACGGCCGCGAGTTCGAGTCGCTTCGCGATTTCGTGATTGGAGACGAGATACGGCATATATCGTGGCCCGCTACCGCGCGGCGAGGCAAGGTGATCACCCGGCAATACACGATCGAGCGAAGTCAGAATATCGTTGTGATGCTTGATACCGGGCGACTGATGACCGCGCGCATCGGTAAGCTGACTAAGCTGGATCACGCGATCAACGCGACGCTATCGATAGCTTACGTGGCTGCGGCAGGCGGGGACAACGTGGGCCTGATAGCTTTTTCGAGAAAGATTGTCAGTTACTTGCCGCCTCGAAAGGGAAGGGACCAGATCAACCGGCTGATGGAGTCTCTTTACAATTTAGAGCCGGAGATGATCGAACCGAGTTACGTGCGCGCATTCAATTTCTTCGGAGCGAGCTATCATCGCAGGTCACTGGTGGTGATTTTGACTGATTTGGTGGATCGAGACGCATCAGCGGAACTGCTGGCGCATACCTCCAAGCTGATGCCGCGACACCTGCCGTTGATCATCACGATCGGCGATACAGATCTGCGAGAGCTGGTGCGTTCTACGCCGCAGAACGCTGGAGATGTCTACCGGCAGGCTTTTGCCGAAGAGGTGTTGAGACAACGTGAGGAGGCATTGGCGCGGATCCGTCACGCGGGAGGTCTGGCCCTGGACGTTCCGGCCGCGCGACTGTCCATTGAGCTTGTGAACAAGTACATGGAAGTGAAAGAGCGCGGGTTGTTGTAAGGGGAGATTAGGCGAAGGGGCGACGCGAAGACGCGGGGCCAGGTGACGCGGTGATGCGCGCTACTCTTCTACACCTTTGCGCCATTCGATAACCTTGCGATCTTGCGCCCGGCGTCCCCGCGTCCCTCCTCTCCGCGTCCCGTGTCTCTCCTCTCCTGGTCACCCATTCGCCTTCGCCTCTTCGCCTCATCCCCTCATCTCCCCTCTCCTGTCTGCTTTCAAGAAGTAGGCGGTCAACAAGAATGCGCTCGTTGCAGAAACCGCGAATTTGTACGACGCAGGAATGTGAGCAGGAGAGATAAAGCCCTCGATCAACCCGGCTATTATAAGCATTGGTATGCAACCGAGCACCAGACGTATGGCCAGACGACCATTCGTCACCAGAGCATCAATGCGCCGCAGGTCTCCTGGAATCAGCAACGCTTTGCCGATAAGAAAGCCCGCGCCGCCAGCTATAAAAATCGCGCTGAGCTCGATCACCCCGTGACCAGACATGAAGATCAGGATGTCCCAAAAGCGATACTTAATGCATAGTTGTACGACCATCCCGAGCATCAGACCGTTGTGCCACAGCACGAGAAATGTACCGAGCCCTCCCAGGATTCCTCCCCCGAAAGCCAAAAAGGTCACGGTGATGTTGTTCGATTGAATTTCAGTCGACGCGAGGGGATTTGCACGGTTCACTGCCTCGGTCCAGTTCTGATGGTTGGCAATCGAATCTCGTAGTCCGGGAACTATGCGGTCGCCAAACGTCTCGTCGAATGAACACACCGCGAACGCAAACGCGCCGGCCAGGATGCACACCGTGAAAGCCGAAAAGGTGTAGGCGAATGTTTGCCTGAAGACCGCCGGAAACTCGTATCGAAAGAACGAGAGAAATACACCGAACCCCGACGATTCGCTCCGGTAGATCGCGCCGTGCGCTCGACCCACAAGGTGATTGAGATAGTTGACCAATCGCCGATCGCGAACCTCCTCACGCGCGATCGCCAGATCGGCCGCAGTTCTGCGATAGAGGCGACCGAACTCGCGGACTTCTTCACCCGAGAGGTTCGAGAGCCTGACTCGAGACGCGCGAGCAGTCAGCTCTTCGAGCCGCTTCCATTTCTCGAGCCTGCCTTCAAGGAAGTTCTTGAGCATTTTCTCAACGCGCAGGCTAGCAGCTTATGGATTTGCCGGCAACTGGCACTTGAAAATTGGAGCCGGCGGAATTCAAGCTTTCGCTGTGTCTGAAGGACGTGAAACTGGGTCTGGAGGCTTCGGAGCTGTTGGTCCGCCACCGCGTGCCCTCCAGACTCAGCCCTCCGGTCTCAGCCCTCCGGTCTCAGCACTCAGCACTCAGAACTCAGAACTAAGAACCACTGCCTTGCCCATGCGCTTACAAGGACGGTACGCTTCTCGTCTAGAGACTCCAATGCCATTCGCGAATCTGATCGGAAACGAGCGCATCAAGAAACTTCTTAAGCGAGCAATCGCGGAAGGCCGCATCTCGCAGGGGCTGCTCTTTGCCGGACCCCGAGGCATCGGCAAGCACAAATTCGCCCTCGCTCTCGCGCAGGCCCTGAACTGCTACCGTCCGGTTGAGGGCGATTCGTGCGGCGTGTGCAATTCGTGCCGGAAAATACTCGCGCAGGAGCACCCTGACGTCGAGACCATTGTTTCGGACGGTCAATTCATAAGAATAGCCCAGACCAGAGCGCTCTCAGAGAAAGCACAATATCGGCCTTTTGAAGGCCGGCGACGGGTGTACATCCTGGACGACGCCGACCGGCTGAGACTGGAAGCCGCGAACTCAATTCTGAAGACACTCGAGGAGCCGCCCGATTCAACGGTTCTCATACTTGTAACATCGCGGCCTTACGCACTGCTGGACACAATTCGCTCGCGTTGTCAGATGTTGAATTTCGGAGCGCTGTCAAACGAGGAGCTGGAATCTGAGCTCGTGAAGAACGGAGAGCGGGGCCGAGACGAAGCCGCCTTACTTGCGCGTTTGGCTCAGGGAAGCATAGGCCGCGCTCTCGAGATTGATCTCGAATCCTATAAACAAACCAGAAAAGTGATTGTGGAGGTGCTCGAGTTGTTTGCCACCGGCCGCGACACGGTGCGGCTGTTGAATGCCGCGGAGTACCTTGGTCGCAAGCTCGAGCGAGAAGATTTCGAAGCGCACCTTGATGCATTGATGGTTTTGCTGGAGGACGTCCTTTACATTAAGGAGCTTGGTCAGGCTGACACGTTGACGAACGCCGATCTGTCCGAGCGGCTAACAAGGATTTCGGAGAACTTGTCATTCGAGCAGATTAGTTTGCTTGCCGATAGCGTAGAGAAGATTCGTGAGGGACTACTTCGGAACGTGAACCGGCAACTCGTGATGGAAAGCATGCTTGTAACGGGAAAGGGTATGGTGAGTTCTGAGTTCTGAGTCGGGCGGAGTTCGCGGGTTGGTTGGTTACGTCCGCAAAATGGTCCGTTAAGTATTTGCGGTTTTGAACGGCAAAACACTCAGAACTCAGAACTCAGAACTTAGAACTTCCGAGGTGTTATGAAAGCAATTCGAGTTCATGAATTTGGCGGACCTGAAGTCCTTAAGCTCGAGGACGTCCCATCTCCGCAGGTACGCGAGGGGCAGGTTCTGGTTAGAATTCGCGCCATCGGCGTCAATCCGGCTGATACGTACATTCGAGCGGGCCGGTACGCTGTAAGGCCTACCTTACCGTACACGCCCGGAATGGATGCGGGCGGCACCGTCGACTCCGTAGGTTCGGGCGTCACTCGGGTAAAGGTGGGCGATAGAGTCTACGTCGCGGGCTCTCTCACAGGTGTCTACGCTGAACTAGCGCTTTGCAGTCAGGATCAGGTATGGCGCCTACCCGACAACATCTCCTTCGAAGAGGGTGCGGCGGTCCACGTGCCGTACGCAACGGCGTATCGCGCGCTGTTTCAAAAGGCTTTCGCCAGGCCGGGTGAGGCGGTACTCGTACACGGCGCAAGCGGAGGTGTAGGAGTTGCAGCGGTTCAACTCGCTCGTGCAGCCGGGCTGTTGGTGATTGGAACCGCTGGGACCGAAACGGGCGCAAAACTGGTCATTGAGCAAGGCGCCCATCACTGTTTTAATCACCACTCGGCGGATTACCTAGACCAAATCGCGGCGGTCACCGGAGGACGCGGTGTCAACGTAACGCTCGAAATGCTGGCCAACGTCAATCTGGCTAAAGATCTCGGGTTGATGGCGCCAGGCGGTCGCATTGTGGTGATCGGAAGCCGGGGCACGATTGAAATCGATCCGCGCATGGCGATGAGTCGCGACGCTACGGTCATCGGTATGGCGCTGTTGAATGCGCCGGACGCGGATCGTTTCGCTATTCATTCGGCTCTGGTAGCGGGTCTGGAGAGTGGGATATTGCGTCCGGTGGTAGGTCGGAGATTACAACTCTCGGAGGCAGCTCGAGCACACGAGGCGGTACTCGAACCCGGCGCGCATGGGAAGATTGTGCTTACGGTGTAGAGCGATGGTTTAGGGTTTCGGGTTTAGGGTTTCGGGTTCGTTTCGCAAAAGGCTCGTGTTGAACCGGGCGTCTCAAAATTATTAGAATGCTTCTGAATTCCTAACCCCTAAAGCCTAAACCCGAAACCTTTCATTCCACCCAGTCGGCGATAAACACATTTGTCTCGCCCTGCACCTTCCCGTTGCGGTTTGAAGCGAACACAATCTTCTTTCCGTTGGGGCTGAACATCGGAAACCCATCGAACGTGTTGTTATAAGTAATTCGCTCCACGCCCGTCCCATCGATGTTTATCGAGTACAGGTCAAAGTCTCTGCCTTTTGGATCGTGCATGTTCGACGCAAAGATCACCCGCTTTCCGTCCGGAAAAAAGTAAGGAGCGAAGTTCGCCTTCCCGTTCTTCGTGATCTGACGTTTCTGACTCCCGTCGGCTTTCATCATCCAGATCTCGAGGGTTGTCGGCCGTATCAGGTTCTGCTTAAGCAGGTCCTTGTACTCGGCGATGTCTTTTTCCGTAGTAGGATGATGCGCGCGATACACGATCCACTCGCTGTCGTACGACCAGAACGGACCGCCGTCGTAGCCAACTTCCGTGGTCAACCTGTGCACGTTCTTACCGTCCAGATCCATCGTGTAGATGTCCAGATCTCCGTCTCGAAGCGACGTGAACGCGATCTTGCGACCATTTGGAGAGATCGTAGACTCCGCGTCATATCCGAGGGTGGTCGTCAACGGCTTCAGATCCGATCCATCCGGCGCTGCACTGAATATGTCGTAGCTTGGATAGACCGCCCACACGTAGCCGCGCGAGTAATCCGGCTTCGGCGGGCAATCGGCAGCCGCCAGGTGAGTCGATGAGTAGATGATTCGCTTGCCGTTGGGAAAGAAAAAAGCGCAGGTCGTGCGACCCTTACCGGTCGAGACGCGCTTGAGATCGCTTCCGTCAATATTCATTTCATAAATCTGATCGCACGGATAACCATCGCGAGTTGACTGAAAGATCAGCTTCTTTCCATCCGAAGAGAAGTATGCCTCCGCGTTTTCACCGCCAAACGTCAACTGCTTGATATTGCGCAGATGTTTTTCTTCAGGCAGTCGAAGCGGATCATCGTTGACAACAGATTCGGGCGGCTTAGCCGGCGTGAGCAAAGCTGCGGCCGCCAGCACAATCACAACTAAGGCGAATTTCATGTGCTGAGAATCTCCTTTGATTTCGAATGGGACTTCTGTTGTGCGACCAGCTTCGCACCCAACAGGATTGCTTCGACCATACTCTGAGGATCGGCGACCCCGCGGCCGGCGATATCAAACGCGGTGCCGTGGTCGACCGATGTTCGGATGATGGGAAGTCCGAGCGTTACATTCACCGCCTTGCCGAAGGCCAGGCACTTCACCGCTATTAAACCTTGATCGTGATAGCACGCCGCAACCGCATCAAATTCTCTTCGCCACGCCCGCAGGAAAATCGTGTCCGCGGGATAAGGACCGTTAACATCGATGCCATGACGTGTGCGGCACTCGATGATCGCCGGCTCGATTTCATCCTGATCCTCAGTGCCGAATAATCCATGTTCGCCCGCGTGTGGATTGAGGCCGGCTACGGCTATGCGAGGGCGAGCAATGCCAAACCTTCGAAGCTCGCGGTCGGCTATGCGAACCGATTCGACGACTTTCTCTTTGGAAATCGCGGCAATTGCCTTTGCGAGACTCAAGTGGACAGTCAGCAGGAAGACCTTTAGATGCTCTGCAAAAAAACACATCAGCGGTGTGGGCGCATTGCAGAGCGATGCGAGGAGTTCGGTATGTCCCGGGTACGGCGAGCCTGACATTTGCAGCGCTTCTTTGTTGAGAGGGGCGGTGGCTACGGCGTCGAGGCTACCGGAGAGGCACAGCCGGACGGCGGTTTCAACTGCGGCGACTGCCTGTTGTCCGGCGTGTGAGGACAGCGCGCCCCAACGGATGTCGTGATCACCAGGGCCGGTATCGACGATCACCGGGGCCTCGCCGGTAAGAAGGCCGATGTCGTTTTCGGGGTAAGACTGAAAGCCGTGAGGCAGTCCGAGCAATTCGGCTTGACGGTGAAGCTGCAGAGCGGAGCCGATGATGACCGGACGGCACGCCTCGAGCAGGCACCGCTCGGCCACCGACTTTAGCACTATCTCGGGTCCAATGCCTGCCGGGTCGCCGAGAGTTATGCCGACCCGTGGCTTCTCGGGGCTTTCAGAATCTGTTGTCACGCAATAGGGAAATCCGAGCTCGACTGAGACCGCTTAATCGTCTTCTTCAACTGCATCGTCTTCGTTCTGATCGTCCGGTACCTCGATTCCGTCTTCGGAGTCGTCGGCTTCCTCGGCCTCCTCGGCCTTGTAGATATATTTGACGTTATGCTTGAGCACGAGGAGATTGGGCCCTTCGTCGCGGTGCAGCTTGATGCAGTTCCGGTCGTACCATTCGATGCTTCCGCGAAGCTCTTCGCCGTCTTGCAACACAAGCACCATCTGTGTCCGATTGTCCATTTGCTTCTTGTAGTAGAAGCTTTCGGCGTGGGTTTGCTCTGGAGGTACCCGCTTGCGATTCTGGTCGCCGGATTGTCGACGGTGGTGGGAATCGCGCTCAGATCGTTCTCGCACTTCAGCCAGGGACGGCCGTATCAATTTCCTATTCACTTACACATCCTCCAAAACGAAATGTCCAAACGGTTCGCCGGGACTTTCAATTCCCGGCTTAACAGGTCGGGTTCGGGCGCGGTACCCGAACGCGGTTGATTCAAGTTTCGCCTATACGCTGAACAAACCCGGTAAGTATTTCAGCCTGATTGGCGTTGGTGACGATTCACCGTTCGGGACTGCCGAAATATTAGCGGAACCGTTTACCAAAGTCAAAACGGAAACGAATTTTCTTTGTTTATCGTTAGTCCTCTTGTTGTAGAATCGCACCTAACGGAGGAACGCTTATTAGTACGGTAGAGGGAAACCTTCAGGGTCTAAAACAAAACCAGATTCACCGGCTCGAGAAACTCTACAAAAGGCGCATCCCGCCACGCGAGATCGTCACTCACGAATTTGCTCGTCAGCTCACCGAAATCTCTCGCGAGATGAACCGGCAAGTGGGCGTACTTGTAAATCGAAGCGGCCACGTCGAACACGTAGTCGTAGGCGACGCCCGGAGGATCGTACTCCCCGACTTGAAGCGCGTCCGAATGGGCGCCGAACGATTTCGCGGTCTTCGGTGTCTGCATACTCACCTTTCCAGCGAGGATCTGACCCGGGATGACCTGACCGATCTTGCGCTGCTCCGGCTGGATCTGATGGCTTCGATAGACGTACGCGACGATGGCCTCCCGGGCGTGGTTCGCGCAGCGCACCTGTTGCCGGCGAGCCGAAATGCGCCTCCGCTTCTCAGCCGAAACGGAGCTCAGCTCCTCAGCCGAAACGGCGCGACGCCCGTCAGTCGCTTTTCTGAAGGCGCGCAAGAGAATGACCCCGACAATGCGGGCCCCACGCCCACGTGGGGTTTTCTGGAGCCGATGCCTCCGAGCCAACTCGAAGTTGATTTCCTGGATTTGATTGGCTCTCTCGAAGAAGAGGTCGCTCGAGCGCGTCACGTTCACAATCCTCGCGATCGCAGGGACCGCGCAATTCTTGTGGGAGTAACCACTGCCAGCATCGCTTCGGCTCAGGAGTCGCTTGAAGAGCTGCGCGAACTCGCACGATCTGCCGGCGTAGTAGTTCTCGATTCCATCGTACAGCGGAGAGCAAAGCTGGACCCTCGGTCTCTTGTCGGGCGCGGTAAGCTTGACGAGTTGATCATCCGTAGCCTGCAGCTCGGTGCAGACGTGATCATCTTCGATCAGAATCTTTCACCTGCCCAGCTTCGAGCCATAAACGACGCAACGGATTTGAAGATCATCGACCGGACGCAACTGATTCTGGATATCTTCGCCCAACGCGCGCAGAGCAGGGAAGGCAAGATCCAGGTAGAGCTTGCACAGCTCAAGTACATGCTTCCGCGATTGACTGGCTCCGGAACTGAGATGTCGCGGTTGATGGGTGGTATCGGCGGTCGAGGGCCCGGCGAAACCAAGCTCGAAGTAGATCGGCGCAGAGTCAGAGACAGGATTCATCTGCTCGAACGCCAGATAGATCAAATTCGCACGAGCCGCAGGGTTCAGCGCACCAAGCGCGAGCGTCGCGAATTGCCGGTTATTTCAATCGTCGGATACACCAACGCGGGAAAGTCAACGCTGCTGAACGCGCTGACCTCAAGTTCGGTTGTTGCAGAAGACAGGATGTTCGCGACTCTCGATCCAACCAGCCGGCGGCTTCGTCTTCCAAAAGACCGCGAAGTGATAATCAACGACACCGTAGGATTCATTCGTGATTTACCCGCTGACTTGATCACCGCGTTTCGAGCGACGCTCGAACAGATGGAAACATCAGACGTTCTGATTCATCTCGTGGACGCGACGAGCTCACAGTTGGAGGCCCACATAGCGTCGGTGGAGAAGATCCTGCACGAGCTGGGTCTTTCCGAGATCCCTCGTCTACTTGTCTACAACAAGACCGATCTCCTGACAGCCGAAGAAACCCAGACGCTCACTCGAAATGATCGAGATATGGCGGTGTCGGCTATTCATCCTCAATCTCTGGTGCTGCTGGTTGAGAGAATTGGTGTTGACCTTGAGATTGCGGCCTCGACTTCTCAAACGCACAACGAAGCCAGTTCGAGGAATCATCGCGTCAATAGCATTGGTCAATGATGCATTCTTGCTCGCTCAGAGCATCACTGACAAAACCCCACGCATCAACTGCACAGCAACTTGACAACATCATGACCACTCAAGATGAAACACTGCGCGTTGAGAAGGACGGGCCGATCACTGTTGTAACACTGAATCGGCCGAATGTTCGAAACGCAGTAGATCGCAAGACCGCCGGCCGGCTCGCCGACGCGTTTCGCGATTTCGACGACGACCCCGAATCGCTCGTCGCGATTCTCTATGGGGCTAACGGGACTTTTTGTGCGGGCGCAGATTTGAAGTCCATCGCCGCTGGTCAAAACAATCGGGTTGAAGCAGACGGCGACGGACCGATGGGACCAACGCGAATGTTGCTGAGCAAGCCGGTTATCGCTGCAATCGGCGGTTATGCAGTTGCGGGAGGGCTTGAGCTGGCACTCTGGTGCGATCTCCGGGTGATGGAAGAAGACGCCATTCTCGGAGTCTTCTGCAGGAGATGGGGCATCCCTCTCATTGATGGAGGCACGATCAGGCTTCCCAGACTTATCGGCCTCAGTCGTGCTCTGGATCTGATCCTGACCGGGCGCCCGGTCGACGCGCAGGAGGCGCTTGCGATGGGTCTAGTCAATAGAGTCGTCGCTCGCGGTTCGGCCCTGGATGCGGCCAGGAAGTTGGCGCAAGAGCTCGCAGCGTTTCCGCAAGTCTGTCTTCGGGGTGACCGGATGTCGGCCTACGAGCAGTTTGACGTCAGTCTTGACGGGGCTCTCTTAAATGAGTTCAACCATGGGCTTGAGGCTCTAAGACTGGAGACCTCATCCGGTGCGGCCCGTTTTGTAAGCGGAGCTGGACGTCACGGCAGCTTCGAGAATGAAGAATGATCAGCGCGAGTCCCGGCGGTTGAGCGTTTCGTTCAAGGAGCCTGTTCGATAACCCTCGAGGTCCAGCGTCACGTAGTTAAACCCGATCGCCTTCAACGCACGAGACATTCTCGCGGTCATTTCCACCGTGAGGGCTCGAGGCAGCTCCGCTTCCGAGACTTCGATTCTCGCAACGTCGCCGTGATGACGAACTCGAACCTGACGGAACCCGAGCTCCTTCAGCGCGGATTCAGCTCTATCCACCATTGAGAGTTTTTCGATAGTCACAACTTGTCCGTAGGGAATTCTCGATGACAGGCAGGCGGACGCAGGCTCGTCCCAGGTCGGAAGTCCGGCTCGTCTCGACAACTCACGTATCTCTGCTTTGGTCAATCCGCATTCGAGGAGAGGCGAGCGAACTCCAAACTCGCGTGCCGCCTGACGTCCGGGCCGGTAGTCACCGACGTCATCAGCATTCGTTCCGTCGCAGATGACCTTAAAACCGCGCTCCTCGGCCAGGGCCGACAGCTTCTGATAGAGCTCGGACTTGCAGTAATAGCACCTGTTCACCGGGTTGCTGATGTAGTCGGGATCTTCGAACTCTTCGGTCAGGATCAGTTCGTGCCGGATAGCAAACTTCGACACAATCCGACTGGCAAGCTCGCGCTGGAAAGTTGGATAAGAGGCACTGTCCCCGGTTATCGCGATGGCACGCGGTCCGAGATGAATCGCCGCGGTGACTGCGAGGTAGGCGCTATCGACGCCTCCGGAAAAAGCTACTATGACCGACCCAAGGCTTTTTAGCAGCTCGACGAGTTGTGCCTCTTTGGTCTCGAGTCGGTTTGCAGCTTGTTCCTTTGCTCCTGCTGAAGTCATGTCAGTCAAACACTATAGCATCAGCCGGTTTTGAGATCGACCTCGTAAGTTTTCGGCGTTGTCCCCTTTTGAGCGATTAGCCTGTCGAGTATCTCGCAAGAGCTGCAAAGGCCTTTGCGTGAAACTCGTGTCGCTTGATCGAGCAGAGCGGGGACAAAGCCAACCCCTGCCTCAGAAACTCGCTCATTCCGAGATTCATGTCTCTGGTGTGGTTGTGATAGTATGTGCGCCACTGCAGGCGAAGAAACACGTGAAAAAAAATTAAAAAGAGGTGGACGATCTTGAACGCACTACACAAATCGGCAGCGAGATTCTGCGTTAGTCTGTTCATTCTCGCGGTGGTCGCGTGTGCGCCGGCCTCCGCTCGCGTGTGGGCCGATTCCGGCACGGTACAGGACCGCACGTCGGGAAGTCCGGCACAACCGGCACAAGAAGACAACGCTGCGACATCCGACACGAGGCCGCGGCGGGTGGCCGAAGCGCGAGCTGCTGAAGTCCCCGAAGGCAAGACCTTACAAGTAGCCTACGTACTCTACGATCGTTCGATTCTGTCGTCGACGGAGGCGGAACCTACCGGCGATGCATCGCCGGCGGACCGGAAAATTGATCTTTCAACGGTACCGGCCTCCCGGTGGGGTGCGGGTGCGCCTTCCGCGGGCGGAGGAGCGCCGGTCCAACACAAGCCATCGCTGATCAGCAGCGCGCCAATGACTGCCGGTGAGAAATTCGGCTCATGGTTTCACAGTTCGTTTCTGACCCCGGGTGCCTATGTCGGTGCGGTTTTCAGGGGGCTCGTGAAGGAACTGGGCGACGACGACGACTTCAAAGAGGACACGGTCGGCAACTACTTCGCAGACTCTATGACTCGAGCTGCAAGGAGCTTCGCATTCAGTGCGACATCAGGATTCTTTGAGAAGGCAATGTTCGCGACGATTCTGAGGCAGGATCCCCGATACCATCGTTCGGGTTACACGTCGGCAAAGCAAAAATTGATGTATGCGGTGACTCGAGTGCTTGTGACCCAGGGAGATCGTTGCGGATGCCATCAGATAAACGCGTCGTTTCTTCTGGGTGGCGCAGCAGCCAGTGGAATCGCAGATTTTTGGGAGAGAAGCGAGCGCACTGGTCCTGTACACACTGTCAAGAGGTGGGGTTCGCACATCGCATTTACGGCCCTCGGCAATGTGCTTAAGGAGTTCTTGAGCGGCCAGTAGCCGGATAGACGCGGAGATGAGGGGATGAGGAGAAAGGGCGAAGGTCCTCCGGATGCTTTCCGGTCGCTCCTTCGCCCTTTCGCCCTTTCTCCTCATCCCTCATCTCCGCATCGCCGCACCCCATTGCGCCTTTCCTTCAATTCAAACAAAATGTTCATCAGGAATGTCGCTCATTACTACTGAAGCGTTTGTTCTCCGCACCTACTCGCTTGCCGAGGCCGACAAGATCTGCGTCTTCTTCACAAGACAAACCGGGAAGGTGCGAGGCGTTGCCCACGGCGCCAAGAAAATTCGAAGCAGATTCGGCTCGTCGCTCGAGCCGCTCACCGAAGTCAGACTCAAGTATCACCAGAAAGAAAATCGCGACCTCATTCACGTTTCGACCTGCGATATAGTGCGCTCGCATTTCAATCGCGCCGCTCGCGATGTCGAGACTGCCAGCGCCTTCTCTTACCTCGCAGAGTTGCTGAGCGAGCTTGCGCCCGAACACGAGTCTAACGAGAAGTTGTACCGCCTGGTCGGAGCGTCGCTTGAAGCGATTGAGCAAGGTCACGATCTTGCCCAGATCTTGAGATACTTTGAGGCGTGGGTGCTGAGGCTCAGTGGGTTCTATCCTGAACCCTCAATTTGTGTGGCCTGCAGCGAGCTGATACCTGAAGACGAGACCGCGTTCATTGGTTCCGAGGGCTCGCCGCGTTGTCGAACCTGTTCGATGGGGAGGGGAATAAGGACTGATGGCGACGTGCGGCGCATTCTATTCGAGATTTTCAGGACTCACCCTACTGCGTTTGCCGCGAGTCGAATTGCGCCTTCGCTGGTGGCCTCAATCGGCGAAATCAACTACCAGATCATCAGACACGTCCTCGAGCGCGATCTCCGATCACGTTCCCACTTAGAATCCGTGTAGCTGCTTCAAGATTGATAATCGACGTTCCCGTTCAATAATGCAAAAACGCCAGGGTGTCTTGAACTTCACACCCTGGCGTCTTTGGGGTTAAGCGCTTCTCAGATCAGAACTGAATCCGGCCGCCGACTTGGATCGCCCTTGGCCTGTAGAACGTCTGCGCCAGAGGAAAACCATTCGGGTTCGGAACCAGTTGCGTGGTGATGACGCCGAAATTCGCCTTGTCCTCCAGATTTGGAGTGGGATCGGCGAAGTTCGGATGATTGAAGATGTTGAAGAAGTCGAACGTGAGCGTGAAACTCACTTGTTCGGTTATCTTCGTCTTCTTGCCGAGTGACATATCGAGCTGCCACTTGCTGAGGCCCCTCAGCACTCCGCGTCCGGCGCGCCCATCCTGACTCAGCAGAATCGGTCTGAAGCTCTTATAGGCCTGCTCCGGATTGCCGAAGAGGTTCTTGCCTGATGTGTTTGTTCCAATGTTCCCGGAACCTGCCACACCATTGTTGTCTCCGGTGCCGACACGCGCGGTGGGGATTGCGCCGGTGCCGTAACCGAAGATCACCGTTCCTCCGAACGCCTGTCCCGAGAAGTTCTGCCCGACTTGAACCGGCTGCCCGCTTTCTATCTCGAGAATGCCGGCCGTGTACCAGCCGCCGATAACGGTGTCCAGCCACTTCTTGCCACTTGCGAATCTTTGACCCTTGCCAAACGGCAGGTCATAGACTCCGTTTGCGTTGAAGACGTGAAGCCGGTCGTAGAAAGAGGGTCCGTACTCTACGTTCGGGAAGAAGCTGCTGGCCAGCTCACCTGCCGAGTTCTGTACTGCACCCACTTGATCCAGCGATCTGGACAAGGTGTAGTTCAGGTCGAACGTCATGTTATTGGAGTGGCGCTTGTGAAGGCTGATGACCAGCGCGTGATAGTTGGACCGGCCACCATTGGCGCGATAGAACAGGTCAAGCACTTGCTGATTGTTGTAGGGTCCGTTCTTGATCGCAACAGGAAGGCCGAAGAAAGGAAGAAGGTCGATGCCGAGGTTCCAGAGATTGTTTACATTGCCGGAAATAAAGTCCCCGGCAAAATTCGCTGCAAAGAAATCAGTTGCACCTGCAAACAATTGATTCTCGAACCACGGCTGCGCAGCCGGATTGTTCGATCCGCCTGGTCGTAAAGCAGTGGCCACAGCGTCGAAGGCCTGCGCGAAAGTCTGCCCCGACTTCTTGTCCTTAAAGAAGTATGGGTTCGAGTTCAGGTCGTAGCTCTGATACAGCTCGCGACCGAGTCGACCCACGTATCCCACTTCCATGAACAAATGCCACGGAAGCTCACGCTGAATCGTGAAGTCGATGTTGTGGTTTCTCGGATCCAGAAGCTTCGGGTTGTCCAGGAACGACAACAGCTCACCAAACGGCTTCTCGGGAATCACCGGTGAAGTAGCCGCGGTGTTTGGTGGCACCGAGGGAATATCGCCGTCGATCCCCGCGCGGAACGGCTGCCCCGCTCCGTTGGTTGGGCCCAGTCGCGACAAAGTCTGAGCGAAGCCCACGCCGAGCATCGGAATAATGACCGTTGCGACCGTGTTAGCACGATCGTAAGTCAGCGCGTATCCGCCGCGGATCACCGTCTTCCGCTCGCCGAACACCTTGTGGAGTAATCCGCTGTCGAAAGACGGCGACCAGGCAACCGATACCCGCGGCGAGAAGTCGTGACGGTTTATGTCAAACACGCCATCCCGTCCCGCCTCTTTAATCGGCACGTAGGAAAGATCCGGATTGAATATTTCCCCTTGCTCAGCAGCCGCCCTCTTTTGACGCAGATAGTCGTGGAGGTCTACCAGCTTCCCAGAGTCCTTATAGAAGGCAAGGGACTGGCGCCCCTGACTATCGGTCGGGGGAGTGTGCCACTGGTACATCAGACCGTATGAAAGCGTCAGAGACGGTTTCATCTTCCACACATCTGCAAAGTAGAACTCCCAGTGATGCAGGATTGTGTCGTTGACCAAGCCGGTCCCGACTGGCAACGGCTGAAGGTTCGCATCCCGGACGGCCAAATATGACACCTTGTCGACGATTCCCAGCATCGCCGCGTACAACTGGTTGTAGCGGGCGACATCCCCGGACTGCAGACAACCACTCACTATCGGGGGATTGGCGGTGGGGTCGCAGATCGTTGGCCGTTCGTTGGGGCCGATCTGTACGTTACCGCTCGCTCCAATTTCAGCCACAGGCGTACTGACTGAGCCTACAACTTTGTCGTCGCGGAAGTGGAACGTAGAAATCCGGCGGAAATCCGCGCCGAACTGGAACGTGTGCGTCCCTTTTACCCAGGTCGCGTTGTCGAGGAATTGATTTGTAGAGCTCCTAATCGATTGTCGGCGCGCGCGCTGCGTGTCGACATCGATCGGCTGGTCCAACAAGGGAAGTATCGTGTTTGCGCCTGCGATGTCCACCGATACGTTGAACCCCGCGATGGTCGTGGGCGAAATCCGGTCGAACACCTCGTTGTCCATTATGTAGCCATACCTGAATTCGTTCGTCAGGTTCGACTTAATCAATCCGGTGGTTGAGAACACCAGGTTGCGCGGCTTCTGCGGGGTTACGTCGCCGCCTTTCATATGGACCAGATCAGCCTGAAAAGCCGCGGTTTGCTTTACTTCTTGTCCCGCCGCTTTTCCGAAGAACGTCCAGTTCTGGTTGAATTGATAGTCAACCCTCAGGACCCCGAACTCCGTCTGCAGATTGGCCGGAAAATTCGCGGTGAAGCCGGAGGTGTTGAGACCATCGCCTGCTGAGTTGTCGTTTGCCGAGGGCATCAGCGCCAACGCTCGAAGGATCGCCGGGTTTGAACCGATGCCCCGAGGGTCGAACGTCTTGGGATTGATTGTGACCACGTTTCCCGACGCGTCGACAAACTTCATGATCCCGGCTTTCAAGCTGTCCAGGGGCACGATGCGAGTTATCTTCTGAGTGCCTGGCAATCGCCTGCCCTCATAGTTGAGGAAGAAAAAGACTTTGTCCTTCCAGATCGGACCGCCCACCGAACCGCCAAACCGGTTGTCGATCACCGGGGGCTTGGCCAATCCGATCCGATTGTTGTCCCAGGTGTTGGCGTTGAGCACCGTGTTCTGATGGTATTCGTACAACGAGCCGTGCCACTGATTAGTGCCGCGCTTCGTTACGAGGGTGACCTGCCCGCCGGCTGATCTACCGAAACTTGCGTTCGGGTTTGCAACGGTCACTCGAAGCTCGTCCAGCGATTCGGTGGTCACCGGGATGACGGTGCGGTAGGGAAGGCCGATGACGTTGTCCGAAACGTCGATGCCATCGAGGTTAAAGGTGTTCTGATCGGCGCGAGCTCCGGTGACCTCGCCTCCAGTGGTGACACCCGGCTGAAGATTCAGAAGGTCCGTCGCCTGGCGTGTTGCGGTTGGGAGACGAGTGATCCGATCCGAATCGATCACGTTGCCCACGGATGAATCGTCCTTCTGTAGCTGTGCTTCGCCGCCGGCGCTGATGGTGACTTGTTCGGTAGCGCCGCCGGCTTCAACACTAATGTCCACGTTTGTACTCTTCGAGATTTGAGCGGCGACTGACTCAATTACCTTTTTCCTGAAGCCCTGAGCGGTGACCGTAATCTCATAGTCGCCCGGCTCGAGACTCGGAAAGGCGTAGTTGCCGCCGTCGTTGGTTACCGCGGTGCGTTCCGCGCGAGTTTCTTTGTTTGTTAGTTTGACTGTTGCCCCCGGGATTGCAGCTCCGGAGGGGTCGGTCACGAGACCAGTTATTCGCGCCGTGGTCGCAGTCTGCCCGAAAATCCCAGGAGGCAAACAGGACACGACGAGAATAAACACCAGGAAGCGAGCGGTTTTCATGTCATCCTCCTTGCTAGCTTTACAAACAGCCGGCGGGCGCCGGCTGGTGATCGGGCGCCGCGCCCCAGGTTGTAGTGGGACGAGGGGCGAGGCGCCAGACAGATACACCCTGGCTGCAGTTCAGTGCCGCTGGACTTAGAACTAACTTATTTTAGGAAGACGACCCTCGGGCTGATAAAAGACGCCCGTTATTCTATACCATCATTGCTTCGGTAGCAGCTTCAAAGTTGGCCTCTCGCCCTGTTCGAGGTTCACCAGTTTCACCTTGCCATCGCTGATCTCGAAATTGACGAAGAACCCAGCGGGCGCACCTTCGATCTGAAAACGCGTCGCGCTCAGAGGCACCAGCGTATAAACCGGCTGACCCGGCACAACCGCTTTCAACTTGCCTCCTACGATCTCTATGCTGACCTCTATCGGCGCTCCTTCCATCGCGTAGCGGCCGACAAGTCTCTTCAGATCGCTCTCACTCACCGCGGCTGCCGCCGCTGCCGGCGCAGCTTCAACGGAGCGCTTGAATGTCATTTGAAGTTCAGGAAGCCTGGCGGTCTCAACCTGACCCTGAGAGTCGAGCGTGAAGTTGACCAACGTCTTGCCCAGATTCTTGTCTCGCCAAGTGATTCGGAACGTATCGTAGTTCCAGTGTTCCAGGTCTCCCGCAAACGTGGCAGCCGTCTGGATCGACAGCTTCCCATTCTGCTGCGTGATTCGCGCATCGCCGTACATGTCGTCCTTGTACAGCCCGGCATACTTTTCAAGAGGCAGCGAGGGCTGCGTACCCTTTACACGCGAATCTTCCGTTTTCTTCTGGGCAGTCTTCGCCTGGCCTTCAAACTCCTTGAAAGTCTTCCGCAGGTCGGCGCTCCAATCGCGATCGGGCGCTTTGGAATACCAGTCGAAAATCTTGTACGCCAGCGCTTCGGGAAGCAAAGTGCCGTTCATGTTGGTCAGTATCACCACGCCGACTTTCTCTTCGGGCATCATCGCCACCAAAGCACTCATACCGTCAATGTTGCCGCCGTGCTGTACTACCTTCCGCCCGTTGTGATCGTGCAAAAACCAGCCAAAGCCGTATTCAAGAAAGTGTGCCTGAGGATAAAGCAACGACCACGGCGGCTCGTTGCGAATGATCGTCTGCCCCTGGTGCATTTCCTTCATTGCCCCCGAGCTTATGAGCTGCGCGTCGCCGAACTTGCCCCCATTCAACTGAAGCCTCACCCACTGCGCCATATCAATGGCGTTCGAGTTGATCGAACCGGCCGGGGCGATGTTGTCGATGTTCCTCCAGGGAATTGTCACTACCTTATCGTCAATCTTGTCGTGAGGCGTCGCAACGTTGTTGCTCTGCGACAGATCGCGGATGGTCGTGCTGCTCGCCTTCATCCCTAGCGGCTTGAATATCCGCTGGTGGATCGCGTCGTCCCAGCTCTGGCCGGTGATTCCCGCAACCACCTGCCCAGCAGCCAGGAACATTATGTTCTGGTAGCCGAACATCGATCGGAAGCTCCAGGTCGGCTTCAGATAACGCACGCGTCGTAGAACCTCATCGCGATTGTATGAGGACGCGTACCACAGGAAGTCACCCCGTTCGAGGCCGCTTCGATGACACAAGAGGTCGCGCACCGTCAGCTCGCGGGTCGCGTACGGATCGTAGAGCTGAAACCCCGGCAGATACTTCGTTGCCTGATCATCCCATTTGAGCTTTCCCTCATCCACCAGCATCGCGACCGCCGCCGCGGTGAACGCCTTGGATGACGAGCCGATGGCGAATATGGTGTTCTCGTCCACCGGCGTGGGATCGCCCAGCTTTCGCACGCCGTAGCCCTTCGCAAACACGACCTTGTCGTTTTTGACGACTGAAATCGAAAGCCCAGGTACTTCCCAGTCCTTCAGCGCCTTGTTAACGTAGTCGTCGAACTCCTTGCCGGGAGATTCTTGAGCCCGCACCGCAACCGCTTGCCCAAGAAGCGTCAGGATAAGAATGAGAGAATGGCTTATCTTCCGATTAATCATTGAACCCTCCGTCTGATATTCGGTTTCGCATTTCGAGTTTCGCGTCGTAAAGCGTCCGCAGGGTTCGAACCCTCTTAAAGGGCAGAACCTTATCCAAACCAAACTCGGGCCAAACTCGAAACTGTAGACCCGAAGCTACAATCACTCGGTTGTCCAGATCTGAGAGAGCACGCGCTTGAAGTTCCCTCCAAGAATGCCCTGGATATCCGAGTCGCTATAACGCCGCCTGATCAGCCCCTCTGTCAGATCGAACATTCTCTTGGGATGATTGATTCCCTCTATGTCGATCTTGTCGCGAAACCCGTACGAGCCCTTGTATGAAGCGCGAAGCTGCTTGTTCAGTTCGGGAGGCATCGCGTCGTAGCCGTAGAGGTCGATGTCGCTGCCCACTCCGAGGTGATCCGGACCGATGAGTTTCGCCACGTGATCGAAGTGATTGAGTTCATCTTCGATGGTGGTAGGCTCGTCGTTTTTGACAAACATCCTGACCCCGGTGATGCCCATGACGCTACCGGCCGCGCCGACCCGCTTGATGGCTTCATCGGTTTTGCAGCGCGGGTGACCCGGCGCCAGAGCGCGGCAGTTCGAATGGGTGATGAGCACCGGCTTTCGTGATATCTCGAAGGCATCAAGCGTAGTCCTGTCGCCGCAGTGCGACACGTCGACCGCCATTCCCACGCGATTCATTCGGTCGATGATCGCAGCGCCGAAGTCGCTGATGCCCTCATCGTGACGTTCGGTAGAGCCGTTCCCGATCAGGTTTCGAGCGTTATAAGTCAGTTGCGACACACGCTGACCGAGGCTGTGGAAGAAATCTACGTCACCTGCCCCTCGGAAATGCTCGGAGTTCTGAAGCCCGAGCAGGACTCCGATCTTTCCCGAACGCTTGACTCGATCCAACGCAGCGGGGCCATCGATTCTCATGAACCGCTCATCGTGGTGAGCGAGGAAGCCGTTCCAGGAGGCGAAGAACTTCAACGTCTCCGAGTAGGCTTCCGGACCTCCCATCCCAATGCCTATGTGAAAGACGTTGATGGAAGAGTCTTTGAAGGGCTGAATATCGGCGGCGGTGAACGTCGCCGGGTTCGTGAACCACCTCGCCTGTTTGGTGAAGTTCAGAGTGAGCGGGCTCAACATATCGATGACGGTCGAGCGGCTCACCAGGTCGATTGCTCTTGTTGAGTACTCGGTGGCCGCCCATGCGAACACGCGGTGCCTCGCGCGATTGATCATCGGCGACGCAATTACGCATCCCGCCGCTTTCAAGAACGTCCGCCGGGGGATGGGGAGTGCTGAAGAAAGTGCTGAGTGCTGAGTGCTGAGTGTTGAGTTGGTTGGAGGTTCTGAACTCGACCGTCGTGAGCGCCGTGCCATTGATTTCGAATTGTTCAATGCGTCCCTCTCTTTCATTCGAATATCCCTTAAACAGCTCACCGCGTCTCTCTCCCCTCATCTCCTCATCCCTTCATCCCCTCATCTCTCCTCCCTCCTCCGCGCGTCGCCCTTTCGCCGTTTCGCCCCTTCGCCTCCTGCTCACCTACCCGCAGCGCCGCGGGTCGCGCGGTGCAGGTCGAACCAGTTCAGGATTAGCGAGATTTTCTCAGCGTGGTGGCTCGGACGCCGGCTTATACCGTGCGGCTCGCCAGGCACTCGCACAAGTACCGTTTCGATCTTCAAGAGCTTTAGCGCGGTGTAGTACTGCTCAGACTCCGATATCGGCGTCCGGTAGTCTTCTTCACCGGTCATTACCATCGTCGGAGTCTTGACGTTCTTCACCACCGACAACAGTGAACGCTTCTCATAGTGCTCTACGTTGTCCCACGGCATGCCAGGAAACCAGTACTTCGTCACGAAAGCGGAAATGTCTGCGGTCAGGTTGAAGCTGTACCAGTTGATGACTGGATAAACCGGCACTGCCGCGCGGAACCTCGTTGTGTGCCCGATCGTCCAGCAGGTCAGCACTCCACCGCCGCTTCCCCCTGTGACGTACAGGTTGTCGGTGTCGATGTAGCCTTTGGAAATCACCGCATCCACTCCCGAGTTCAAGTCATAGAAGTCATCTCCCGGGTACTTGTGATGAATCAGATTTCCAAACTCGCCACCATAGCTCGTGCTGCCACGAGGGTTGGTATACAAAACAACGTACCCGCGAGCCGCCATCACCTGTTTCTCGAAGTCGAATCGGTCTCCATAGTCCGCAAACGGCCCCCCATGAATCTCGAGGATCAGCGGGTACTTCTTCGAAGGGTCGAAGTCCGGTGGCTTGATGATCCAGCCTTCGACCTTGCGGCCGTCGATCGACGACGTGTACCAGATCTCTTCAACCGCCCCGAGCTTCCTGCTTGCAAATAAGTCGGCGTTTACTGAGGTGATCGCTTTGAGGGACGGATTTGAAATCGATCCGACAGCGATGTCCCCCGGCAGGTCGGTTCGCGAAGTCGTGGTTGCAAAGTTCCCGCCGCGAGCAATCGACACCGAAGCGCCAGCGCCATAGGCGCTGAACCCGCTTCCGATATTCCGCGCGAGAGTCTTCATCGCGCCGTCCAGTGAATAGAAGCCGAGTTTGGTGTCCCCCTGATCATCGTAGACGAAGTAGATTCCGCTGCCGTCTGGAGCCCATTGAGGCGAGCCAACATCGCGATCGAAACTGCCCGAGATCAGATGCGAGCCGCTGCCGTCGCGGTTCATCACGTAGAGTCGGGTTATTTGATACCCCTGATATTTGTCGTCGAATCCGGTGTAAGCGATCAGCTTGCCGTCGGGTGAAACCGTTGGAGATCCGTCCGGCCCGCGGCGGTCCGTCAATGCGCGAACCGTGCCGTCGGCCACTGAAAACTCGTAGACCTCCGAATCCAACGGCTCGTACTCGTAGTCGGGACGGCGGTTCGTGGATACGAGCAGGTACTTGCTATCGGGCGTCCATACCGCATCGCTCGCCCTCAGGCCCGGGCCGCCGTGCGGGATGTCGCCGTTTGTTATCTGACGAGGTGTACCGCCCTCCGACGAGACCACGAAGACATGGTAGAAGCCTGGTTTGAGATAGCCGGCGCCGTTGAAACGATAGACCAGCTTGTCCACGACTACCGGGGGATCTGCCCACTTCGCGCCAGGAGGCGCCGACGGAAGCGGACCAACGTGCGGTCCGGCCGAAGGGACCAGCGACGTAAAGGAAACCCATTTGCCGTCGGGCGACCATCCAATGCCGCTCGGCGGCGACTGCAGATTTGTAATCCTGGCAGTCTGACCCGTGTCCATCCATCGGCAATAGATTTGAGGAGTGCCGTCTCGGTCGGACACATAAATGATGCGGGTGCCGTCCGAGGACCATCGAGGCTGGGAATCGCCATAGTTGCCGGTGGTGAGCGGACGGTTGTTAGTGCCGTCGAAATTTATGATCCACAGGTTTGAACATCGACGGTCCGACATCAGGTCGGCGAACTGCCGCACGTAGACCACACGAGTCCCGTCAGGCGATATCTGGGGATCCCCGGCCGCTTCCAGATTGAAGACATCCATTGCCGACAGCCCGCCCGACTTTGTCTGGGCATAGGAAGCTGTTGCGCAAACCAGAAGCGCGATAAGGAGTGAAATCAAACTGGCGATACGATGTCGCATGTTGGCCTCCTGAAGTGGCGGCTGGCTACCGAGCCCTGAGCAACAATCCCCCTTCGGGTTGTGGCCCAGAACTAAGCACTCAGGCACTCTGCGCTTGAATCCCGTGGTTGAAACTTTGAACTCTTCTGCAATAAGCGGTGCAGATTCTATACACAACCTCCCTGAAGCGCAATGACTGTTGCACGGTTTTGTTGAAGCTCCGGTGACGGTGTGTTAAGGTTCGCCTCGCAGCCGGTTATGTGGCAGGCATCTCATTAACCGCCGAGTTCGCTATACCAACCATGGCTACACGGGAAAAGAGAATTCGCGAGGCAAACGGCAAAAGCACTGGTCCATTGCCTCTCGAGATCAGATTCGCGCAGGCTCAGAGCCGGCTCAATAGACGCCGGCGAGAGCTTGTTCGTTCGATACTGGATGCTCCGGAGGAAACCTTCTTCCTCTCTTCTCGAGAGATGGCGCGCCGCTACGATGTCGACGCAGCAACCATCGTCAGGACAATTCAGGCGCTTGGCTATAAAAAATTTGCGGACTTTGCCGCGGATCTTCGCCGGCACTTCGTCACCCGGATCACACCGTACGCGGTGATGCGCGCGACCACACGCCAGAAGCTGAGTCTAGCCGATCAGGTGCGGCACTGTGTCGAATCGGAGACCGACAATTTGAACGGGTTGCGCTCGACACTCGATGTCGAAAAGGTCACCGGTCTGGCCCGTCAGATTCACCGCTCGCGTCGAATAGTTGTAGTCGGAGTCGATCTGGCCGCGTCGCTTGCGTGGTTCCTTGCTTACGGGCTGACCCCTCTCGGTTATCACGCCGAAGCGCCGATCGGCAGCGCAGGCAACCTGCAACATCGAATCAGAGTGCTCAACGAGAAGGACCTGTTGATCGCAATCAGCTTCGGGCGGTGTCTGCGAGAAACAGTTGACTCGGTGTTGAGAGCGCGGTCCCAATCAGTACCAACCTTCGCAATCACCGATAGCGACACGACACCGCTGGCCGCTCATTGCGACAACTATCTGGTGGTGTCGATCGCCAGCCCGTCAATAACTGGCTCGTACGTAGCGCCAATGGCGCTGTTGAATGCGGTGCTCGTGGCCTGCGCTCACGTCCAGCCTAAACGATCGCTCGCGCTGTTGAGACAAAGCGAGCGGGAGTACGGCTCGGGCGCACGCTGGTATCATGAGCAGACCAGGAAGCCCCGTGGTTGAAACCGAGTCACATCTAAGTCGCAAGGTCGGCCACAACCTGCGCACGTTGTAATGATCTGTTTGCCTTCGGCGCTTTGCGACTTTACGCATTTGCGTTAAGCTCGCTTCCTCAAAGTATCAGAACGTCCTTCAGGAGAGGTCTATGCACAGACGATCGTTTCTTGCTTCGTTGCTGTTGATCGCCAGCCTGGTGGTACCGCTCAGGATTAGTGGTCAGGTCGCGGGGCCGCCAAACTTCGAGGGCTTTGACAACTTCGTCGAGCAGGTAATGAAAGAATTGAAGGTGCCCGGCCTTGCCATCGCTGTGGTGAAGGATGGCAAGGTGATATACGCGAAAGGTTTCGGATACCGGGACGTCGAGAAGGGGCTTCGGGTCACTCCCGATACTCTCTTCGCGATCGGTTCGTGCTCGAAGGCCTTCACCGCTGCGGCACTCGGAATACTCGTGGACGAAAAAAAGATCGAATGGGATAAGCCGGTTCGGCAATACATGCCCGACTTCATGCTGTATGACGAATATGCTACGGCGCACCTTTCTCCGAGGGATCTGGTGACCCATCAATCGGGTCTGCCGCGTCACGATCTGGTCTGGTACGGTTCGCCAGTGAGCCGCAAGGAACTCTACGAACGGCTTCGCTACCTGGAACCAAGCAGACAGCTTCACGCAAAGTTCCAGTACAACAATCTTATGTTTATGACGGCCGGACTTTTGGTCGAAAGAGCATCGGGTTCAACGTGGGAACAGTTTGTGCGAACGCGAATTCTGGATGCGCTCGGAATGAAGAACACGAACTTCTCGGTCAATGATTCACAGAAGGCCGAGGATTTTGCGGTCCCTTACGACGAGATCAAAGGTGAGATAAAGCGGATTCCGTTCAGGAACATCGATGCGATTGGACCGGCGGGGTCAATAAACTCGAGCGTGAACGAGATGTCCAACTGGATCATGATGCAACTGTCGAATGGGAAGTTCGACGGTAAGCAGGTCGTTCCCGAGGCCGCCCTGAAAGAAACCCAAACGCCGCAGATCGTGGCGGGCGGCGAGTTGAGGTACGACGAGGATTTCTATTCGAGCTACGGGATGGGGTGGGGAGTCACCTCGTTTCGCGGTCACCTTTTGCTCGCGCACAGCGGCGGTATTGATGGCTTTATATCGCAGGTAAGGCTGCTCCCCAGGGACAAAGCGGGTATAGTGATTCTGACGAACTCAGCGTCGGGAGCGTCGGGTGTGATTGCCAATGATGTAGCTGACCGGTTGCTTGGGGCGGTTCCGGCTCCGTGGGCACAACGAGCGAAGGATGCTGCTGCCAGATCTAAGGAAGCGCAGGCAAAGCAGAAGGCAGCGTCCGATTCGGCGAAGAAGCAGGGCACGCAAACGTCGCATCCTATCAAGGACTACGCCGGGCAATATGAGCATCCGGCCTATGGGGTGGTGAACATCGCGTTGCAGGGCGAGCAATTGACTATGAACCTGCATGGTCTGTGGGCGCCGCTGAAGCACTATCACTATGATATCTTCGAAGCGGATGCGGTGAACGGGCTGGACGGCCAGAAGGTCACGTTCCTGACGAACAAGGCAGGAGAGATTGATCGCGTCGCGATAGGTCTCGAACCAAGTGTCAAAGATATAGTGTTCACAAGGAAGAAAGACTTCTGACACGAGTGCTGAGTGCTGAGTGCTGAGTTCGGCCATCTAGAGGTAACGTGATCCTCGACGGAATGCCTTTTGCGAATGGTGACGCCAACCCCTTCGGGGTTGAACTCAGCACTCAGCACTCAGCACTCCGAACTCAGCACTCCGAACTCAGCACTCAGCACTCCGAACTCAGCACTCAGCACTTCCGCGTGGGGGTATGATGAAACGAACATCGCTGCTCATCGTTATATCGTTGCTCGCGGGTTCGGTCGCGAATGTGGCACAGACTCGCAGCGCCGCTGACCACAAGTCCCAGCTCGGCAATGTGGTCTTTCCCAATTCCGGCTCCGAGCGCGTACAGCCGTACTTCATAAGAGGCGTTGCCGCCCTTCACTCGTTCTGGTTTGAAGAGGCACTCGAAGCCTTTCAACAGGCCACCAAGCTCGATCCCGATTTCATGATGGGCTACTGGGGCGAGGCGATGAGCTACAACCATCCGTTATGGGCTGAGCAGCAATACGACGCTGGAAAACAGGCGGTGGCCAAGATCAAGAATGTTCAGTCGCTGACCGACAAGGAACGCGGGTTCCTGAATGCGGTGAAGCTGCTTTACGGCGAAGGAGACAAGCTGACGCGCGACAAGGCCTACTGCAGCGCCATGGAAAAAATGTATCGGGACGCTCCCGACGATCTCGAGGTAGCGTCCTTTTACGCGCTGTCCTTGTTGGGAACCGTCAGACCGGAGGACAAAGGCTACCGGCGACAGGCCCTGGCAGGCGCCATCGCGCTCGAAGTCTATCGAAAGAATCCCAACCATCCTGGTGCCGCACACTACATCATTCACTCGTTTGACGACCCCGAGCACGCAATACTCGCGCTTCCCGCGGCGTATCGTTACGCGGAGATCGCACCGGAGGCGCATCACGCGCGGCATATGCCGTCACACATTTTTCTTCAACTTGGCATGTGGCCTGAGGCGGCACGTTCGAACGAGTCGTCCTGGGCGACCTCCGACGAGTGGGTTCGCAGAAAGGGCCTGCCCATCAGCCTGCGCGACTATCACAGCCTGCATTGGCTCCTGTACGTCTACTGCCAGCAGGGAAAATACACGAAGGCGGCCGAGCTGCTCGACGTGATGCGCACCGCGATGGCCACTTCAAAGTCGGACGACAAGCTGAGGCCGAACTACTACGCGAATAGCTGGGCAAACATGGCGGCTGCTTACATCGTGGAGACGGGGAACTGGCAGCTCGTAGACAAGCTGCTCCCGCGGGGTTCTGGAGCAACTGAAGCGGCGGCCGATCACCACGCGTCGATGACTGCGGCGCCGGCGGGAGGTCAAACGTCCACCGTGAGACAGAGCCAGGCTGCTCAGGTGCTTCCGGTCTTCGTGCGTGGCCTCTCCGCCGCGATGACCGGAGGGCCGGACGCGCAGGCCTCGATGGCGTTCTTCAGAGCCGGCGGAGTCGGCAACACGACTTTGGGAGGCGCGAGCAATCCTGCGCGCGCGACGTCAATTCGTTTGTATGAGATCGAAGCGACTCTAGCTGCCTCACAAGGGAACTACGACGAGGCGATCGCGACCATGAAGAAGGCTGCGGCCCTCGAGGAGGATATGGGCTCGCCGTCCGGACCGCCTCCGCTGATCAAACCTTCGCACGAGTTGTTAGGGGAAATCCTCCTGAAGGCCGGGCGCCCAAAAGAGGCCTTCGAAGCCTTTTCCACGTCGCTTCTCCGACAACCCAATCGAGCACGATCACTGATTGGCGGCGCGCGAGCAGCGGCCGCCAGCGGTAATACGGCGTCCGCGTCGGACCTTTACAAGAAATTCGCCGCACAGTGGAGCGAAGCGGACGCAGGCTTACCCGAGCCGAATGAAGCTCGCGAATTCTTCAAACAAACTGCGTCAAGATAGGAGGCCGCGCGCACACGACTCTCGATCTTGAGGATGAGTGCGCCCAAAGGTACGCACAATGGAACGAAGAGACTTCCTGAAGATTGGCTCGATTTCTACTGTTGCTCTAACGCTCGGAACAAGGGTCAAGGCCGCCGATCAGGACGCAGCGGGACTGCCGAATGCAAAGCAGGCCAAGCCCATTACCAGAGAAGAGTACCTCGAGCGCCAGGAGACAGCCCGCAAATACATGAAAGATGCGGGAATCAGTGGGGTGCTGCTGACCGGTGGCTCGAGCATGTCTTATTTCACCGGGACGCAGTGGGGGCTGAGCGAACGGATGTTTGCGCTGGTCTTTCCGCACAAGGGTGAGCCGGTCTGGGTAGTGCCCGCGTTTGAGAAGGGCCGCGCGCTTGAACAGATAAAGTTCGGTTCAGACATCAGGACGTGGGAAGAAGACGAGAGCCCGTATCGTCTGGTGGCTGCTGCTTTGAAGGATCGCGGAATTGCTACAGGCGTGTTGGGGATCGAGGAGACCGTGCGCTTTGTGTTTTCGGACGGGGTTGCCAAGGCAGCTCCTTCGCTGAAACTGACAAGCGCCGATGCGGTCACTGCTCGTTGCCGTCGGGTGAAGTCGGCTCACGAAATTGAGCTGATGCGTCTGGCGAATCAAATCACGTTGAAGTCTTATGAGCTGTCTGCGCAATCGCTTCGAGAGGGGATGACTCATAATGAGCTTGCGGGCAAGATCGCGAGCGCACATCAGCAAATGGGTACGCGCGGAGGCGCGCTTGTCCTGTTCGCGGAGTATTCAGCGTCGCCTCACGGAACCATCACTCCTCAGAAGCTGAAGAAGGGAGATGTAGTACTGATGGACGGAGGTTCGACGATCGAGGGTTATCAGTCGGACATCACGCGTACGACCGTGTTTGGAAAACCGGGCGATAAGCAACGCCGGGTTTGGGACATAGTGAAGCATGCTCAAGCGGCGGCGCTAAAGGCAGCGCGGCCGGGGGTGGCCTGTGAGGAAGTGGACCGCGCCGCTCGAAAGGTTATTGAAGACGCGGGCTTCGGACCTGGGTACAAGTATTTCACACACCGTCTGGGACACGGCATAGGGATGGACGGTCACGAATGGACGTACCTGGTACGCGGGAATAAGACTCCGCTTGAGGCGGGCATGACATTCAGCAACGAACCGGGGATCTACATTCCCGGGGAGTTCGGAGTTCGCCTTGAGGACATAATGGTGATCACTGAGGGAGGGGCGGAGCTTCTGACCGGGCAGGCTCAATCGATCGAGAGCCCGTGGTGAGGAGATTTGGTTTCGAGTTTCAAGTTTCTAGTTTCTGGTTTCTAGCGCGCGGTACCAGCGGAGTCGCCATTGAACAAGCGAGCCCGCGCAGCGGGCGACAGAATGTAGCCCCCGGTGAGTCGGCGAACCGGGGGTGAAGACACAAGAAAGGACGCGAGCCCGCATAGCGGGCGACAGAACGCTATCCCCCGGTGAGTCCGCGAACCGGGGGTTCGGCGTCCATGGCGTCCAACAGATGTGAGGTCCTCGATTCCTCAGGCCCGATGAGTTCAATCACTGCCCCCGGTTCGAGGACTCGCCGGGGGATAGCGTTCTGTCGCCCGCTGCGCGGGCTTCGCTCTTTGTTGGTTATCTTTCCCCCGGTTCGCGGACCACCGGGGGCTACATTCTGTCGCCCGCTGCGCGGGCTTGGTGGCAGCCAATGATGCCAATCCATTTCTTTGCCGTTCATGGGACGGTTCGTCCCGTGATCGCACACCTGCGAGCCGCGTACTAAGAACCCAAGATCCATTCATCTCATTCTCTCCGCAGTTACTTCTAAAGTTTGTTGCAACCTTCTGAGACGGCCCGGCTCGACTGCCAACGCGGCATACCGTTTGGTTAGGTGCGTGGTGGGTGACAACCCCGAAGGCACTGAGATCCGCAAGCCTTTCCGGTTATCACTCAGCACTCGGCACTCAGCACTCGACACTCGGCACTCAAACAGTTTGTAGGAGTCCCAATGAACAGCGTCGTTCGAGACATGCGATATGCCATCCGCATCCTGACTCAAGGGAAGGGCCTTACCCTCGTCGCGCTCGTTTCACTGGCTCTGGGCATAGGAGCCAACTCAGCGATCTTCAGCGTCGTCAACGCAATCCTGCTGAACCCCCTGCCCTACTCTGACCCTGACCGGCTGGTTCTGGTGTGGGGGGACGTGCCTGCAGAAGGGATCCATCGAAGCCAATGCTCCGCGACCGATGTCGAGGATTGGGGCAATCAGAACTCGGTTTTCGAAGACATCACCACCTTCGGCGGCTGGAGCGCGACGCTTCTCGGAGTCGGCGAGCCGGAGAGACTACAGGGAACTCAGGTAGGTGATCGATTCTTCGAGATGATGCGAGCCAAGCCTTTGCTCGGACGCACGTTCTTGCCGGAAGAACAACAGGAAGGGAAAGACACCGTAGTCATTCTTGGTTACGGCCTCTGGCGAGAAAAGTTTGGTGGGAATCCCGAGATCATCGGCACGCAGATCAACCTGGCCTCAAACCCCTACACCGTTGTTGGCGTGATGCCCGCCGATTTCGCACCTTTACCCAAGAGTCTCGTAGATCCGCAGGGTCAGTTCTATCGTCCGGTGGCTGAGCCATACGACGACACACTCCGGAGCGGCCGGCACCTCAGATGCATCGCCCGACTCAAACCCGGCGTCACGTTGGAACGGGCGCAGGCGGACATGAGCCGCATAGCAGCTAACCTCGAACAACTCCACCCGACAGCCAACACCGGTTACGGCGTCAGACTTGTGACTCTGCCCGAAGACACCGTGGGAACCTTGCGACCTATGGTGCTCGCAATTTTTGGAGCAGTAACTTTTGTGCTGTTGATCGCCTGCGCTAACGTAGCGAACCTGCTGCTCGCGCGATCGGTATCGCGACAGAGGGAGGTAGCAGTGCGCCTTGCGCTCGGAGCTACCCGCCGCCGGCTCGTTCGGCAATTTCTGACTGAAAGCGTTATTCTCTCGGCGGCCGGTGGCGGCCTCGGAATTCTTCTGGCAAGCTGGGGCATTGATGTCGCCGAGTCGGTCGGCTCGAAAGTCAGTCCGCTGCTTGCCAAAATCCCGCTTGACTCACGAGTCCTTGCTTTCTCACTCGGCATTACCCTGATCACCTCTCTTGTTTTCGGATTGGCGCCGGCGCTTCAGCTTTCGAGAACCGACTTGACTCAATCGCTCAAGGAGGAGAGCAGAGGCTCGAGCACTGGCGCGGCCGGGAACCGTCTGCGTCGAGCGCTCGTGGTTTCCGAGCTTGCGATGGCGCTGGTCTTGATGGTCTGCGCGACGCTCATGATCAAGAGCGTGATTCGGCTGCGGAAGGTCGATCCCGGATTTAGTTCTGCGAACCTGCTGACGATGGATCTGCCACTGCCGCTTAAACGCTATCCCAAGGGACGCGATCAAGCTGAATTCTATAACCGACTGGAAACAGAAATCGGTGCGCGCGCAGGCATTCAAGGCGTAGGCCTCACCAGCATCTTGCCATTCGGCTCAAACTTCGACGGCCGGTCACTGGCGATAGAAGATCACCCGGTGAGGCGTGGAGAGGAAATCAGCGTCGATCTCTACATCGTGACAACCGGCTACCTGGCCACGATGGCAATCCCAGTACTCGAGGGACGAGGCTTTTCCGACCGCGACATCGACAAGACAGAACCGGTGACGCTTATCAACAACGTTATGGCTCAGCGGTATTGGCCCAGCGAGAGTCCGATCGGAAAACGGATAAAGTTTCCCGGTTCCGAGCGGTTTCCCCAGCCGTGGCGGACTATTATCGGTGTCGTTGGCGACGTCAGACAGTATGGACTCGACCGAGAACCGCGGATGCAGATGTATCTACCCGAGTCGCAGTATCCAACCTCATCGATGAGCGTGGTAGTCCGCACGTCGGGAGAACCGGCGGCGGTCACCAGCCCTGTGCGTGAGGAGATCCACCTGCAGGACAAAGACCTCGCGGTGTATGGCCTGGCCACCATGGACGAGTTGATGTCGGAGTCCATTGCTTTGCGACGGTTTTCGATGCTTCTGCTCGTGACTTTTGCCGCCCTCGCGATGCTGCTCGCCATAATCGGAATCTACGGAGTAACCTCGTACACCGTAAGGCAGCGAACCCGCGAGATGGGAATTCGCATGGCACTCGGCGCGATGCAGCGAGATATCGTGGTACTGGTGCTCAGACAAGGACTGAAGGTGTCTGCGATAGGCATCGGCTCAGGCGTTGTAGGATCATTTGCAATGAGCCGAGCGCTCGAGAGTCAACTCTTCGGAGTGAGCGCGACCGACCCGGTGACGTTTGTCGGCATCTCCGTGCTGCTGTGCTTTGTGGCCTTGATAGCCTGCCTGATTCCGGCACGGCGCGCTGCCCGCACCGATCCGATGACCGCGCTTCGCGAGGAATGAGGTCACGCCAGCTGCCGGACGCCGCTGGCGAAATCATTCGCAGGCGATCAACAAAGCCGCCGATCAGACTATTCCGTATCGGTCCGCAACGAATCGCTGAAGACCGATACGGATTTGTCGATATCGCGTAACTCGTCGATCGGATCATTGACTCTCTATTGCTCCGATGCTGCAGCGGCCGGGGTGGCCCTTACCTGGGCCGAATTAGCGCTCTCGCCAGCACTGTTGACTGCGCCCACGACGAAGAAGTAACTCGTACCGTTTGTCAGACCCGTATTCGTAAAAGTCGTGGTGGTAGCGCCGCTGACTACTGCGAATGGTCCCTCGCTCGTGGTCGAGCGCTTGATGTTGTAGCTGGTAGCCGGAACCGAAATTTTATTGAATTGGTCATACCAAATCAAGTGCCAATTATAACTGGTCATAGCAATCGAACCACTGAAGGCCCAGTAAAGTTAGGTTGGCGATGCTTTGTAGTCTCAGCGGAGCATCCATTGGTTAGACCAATGGAGGTTTTCAGCATCCAAGCAGACATCGCGGCGAGAGGGCAGGGCTTCGGCCGGAGCGCGAGTTTGCGATCGCGCTGGGGGTGTTGAGAGGGCGCCGCAGCGCGCGATCGTGCTCCCCAGAGCTTTGCTGATGTTGAGGATCAACAGGAAGTGATGTTGACAATCAACAGGAGCATCATGTAGTCTCCTGTGGAATTTCAACAGAAGAGGCAAGGATCGATCGAACGACTAAGAGCTGAGACCCCGAAACACTCAGGACTCAGAGCTCAGAACTCACAGAACTTCGGAGCGACGTTGAAAGAATCCAAATCAGATATTCTGCAAGGGACCCTGGACCTGATGGTGCTGAAGACTCTCGAGTCGCTCGGCCCGCTTCACGGCTACGGCATCGCTCGACGAATCGAACAGGTCAGTCAGGGTGTCCTCCACTTGAATCAGGGAACCATATACCCGGCGCTGCTTCGCCTCCAGCAAAGAGGCTGGATCAAGGCCGACTGGGGCGCCTCGGAAAACAACCGGCGAGCAAAGTACTATGCCCTGACTCGCTCAGGGCGCAAGCAGCTCGAGGCCGAAACCCAGGACTGGGAACGAATCGCAACCGTCATTGCTCGCATGCTTCACAGCTCCTAAGAAACGGAGACCACTATGAGCGCACTTCGCCAGTTCTTTGCCCGCCTCCGCGCGCTGTTCTTCCGCAATCGCTGGGAGCAAGATCTCGCCGATGAGATCAAGATCCACGTGGACATGCTCACCAGGGAGAACATCTCCCGCGGAATGAACGAAACAGAAGCTCGCTACGCGGCGCGGCGAGAGTTTGGCGGAATCCAACAGATCGCCGAGGCCTACCGTGACCAGAAATCCCTGACTATTGTCGAAAGCCTTGTTCAGGACGTGCGTTATGGTCTTCGACTCCTGAGAAAAAATCCGGGTTTCAGCACAGTCGCAATCCTCACGCTTGCGCTCGGTATCGGCGCCAACACTGCGATATTCAGTGTTCTCAACGGGGTGATGCTGGAGTCGCTTCCCGTATCCCATCCGCAACAGCTCCTGTTGCTCGGCTGGAGAGCGCCTGAGTGGCCCGATGTAATCGAATCGATCGAAGGCAACAGCCTCACCGACCCGGGCGGAGGGCTGACCGGCGACTCGTATTCATGGCAGATGTACGACGCGTTGCGCGACAAGAACACCGTCTTTAGTGACACCATAGCGTTTTCTTCAAACCTGCAATCGTTCAACCTTCAATATCGTGGAGTTTCCGACACGGCCACTGCCGAGCCGGTTTCGGGAAACTACTTTCAAGGACTTGCCGTCCAGCCGATACTCGGCCGGCCGATTCTTCCGGACGACGATGTAAAGGGGGCGCCCGGTGTCGCGGTGGTGTCCTACGCGTTCTGGAAAGGCAAGCTGGGTGGCAATGAATCCATCGTAGACGAAACGATCGTCGTGAACAGCTTGCCGGTGACGGTAGTCGGCATTGCGCCTCCGGAGTTTTTTGGCACTCAGCCGGGAAACAGCATCGATATATGGGTACCGCTTAACAGCTATCCGCAACTTCTCCGCGGGCTTGCCTACCTTGCTCCGGGTCAGGTCAACCTGGAAGCCGCCCAGCAAGCTTACCTTGCGGATCCGAGGACGTGGTGGCTGGTAGTTATCGGAAGGCTCAAGCCCGGTATCACCGAGAGCGCCGCACGCGCGGAGTTACAGGTGTTGTTCGATCAGGGGATCGAGCCGCTTGTCACATCCGAAGCGCAGGCTCGGACCAAACCCTCAATGAAGGTCCTGCCCGGCGCCCAAGGCATGGATGAGCTTAGGAGGCGTTACTCACAACCCTTGGCCGTATTGATGTGCGGCGTGGGCCTGGTATTGCTGATAGCTTGCGCGAATGTTGCTGGCCTGCTTCTGGCACGCGCCGGTGCTAGGCAAAGGGAGATCGCGCTGCGGCTGGGGCTCGGGGCGCGACGCATAAGACTTGTACAGCAGTTGTTGACGGAAAGCGTTCTTCTGTCGCTGGGAGGCGGGGTGTTCGGCTTGCTGCTTTCACTGTGGCTGAGCCGCTTTCTGGTTGCGATTGTTGACAACGGGAGAATCAACCTGCCGCTTAACGTCGACTCGCGAGTCCTTGCCTTTACTGCCGTCGTTTCTCTGCTGACCGGTGTGCTGTTTGGGCTGGCTCCGGCGATGGCTTCGACCAAGATCAGTCTGTCGGAGGCATTGAAGGAGGGAGGCGCAGGGAAGCACACTGGCGGCCGGTCTCGGACGGTGAAGGTGCTGGTCTGTGGGCAGGTTGCGCTGTCTCTCCTGTTGTTGATTGGAGCGGGGTTGTTCTCACGAACGCTTCAGAAGTTGCAAGGTGTATCGCTCGGTTTTGATCGTGAAAGACTGTTGTTGTTTTCGGTGTGGCCGGGGCTTAACGGGTACAGAGGCGATCGTCTGGTGAATTACTATACGGACGTCCAGAGCCGGATTGCCGCTTTGCCGGGTGTAAGATCGGTGAGCTTTTCGGGTCACGGACCGATAGCCTACGGTTCGAACGTCTCGTTCTGTTCGGTGCCGCAGATGGAAAAGACCCGCGTCCTCCGCACAAATGGAATCGGCCCGGGCTATTTCGAGACGCTCGGAATCCCGCTGTTTGCGGGGCGATTCATCAACCAGCACGATGACGAGTCTGGCCCGAAGGTCGCGGTCATAAACCGCGCACTAGCTGCCGAGGTCTTCGGCGACACCGATCCACTCGGCAAGATCCTTCGATTTGGAACTGAAAAGCGCCCGAGGGATTTTGAAATCGTAGGGATCGTGGGCGACGCAAAGTACGAGGACCTTCGAAGTGGGCCGCCACTAACTGTCTATTTTTCTTATCAACAAACGCTCGGGGGCGCGAGCTTCATGACTTTTGAAGTTCGCGCTACAGGTGACACAGACTCGATCACAGCGTTGGTGCGGAGCGAAGTAGCGGGAGTGGATGCAAGCGTGCCGGTTCAGAGGATGGAGACGCTGGACAACGCGATCGACAGGAAGTTAATGCTCGAGCGAATGTTTTCGCGGCTGATCGGATTTTTCGGCATGTTGGCGCTAGTGCTGGTCTGCGTCGGGTTGTACGGGACAATGTCGTACTTTGTGGGGCGAAAGACGAACGAGATTGGAATACGTATGGCGCTTGGCGCACAGCCGGCGAGGGTATTCAGAGGGGTTCTGCTTGAAGGAGCGACGTTGACCGGGATTGGAATTGTAGTGGGGTTCGCGTCTGCGATAGGTGTGACGCGACTCATCGCGAGTCTGTTGTATGAAGTAGCTGCGTTGGATGTCTTGAGCTTTACGCTGGGAGCTTTGGTGTTACTGGTAGTTGGTTTGTTGGCGTGCTACATTCCGGCGCGTCGAGCGATGCGAGTTGATCCTATCGTCGCGCTTCGTTGTGAGTGAGACTTCCGCTAAGAGAGGTCTGAGTTCTGAACCACGAAGGGGTTGAACTCAGAACTCAGAGCTACTTCGCAAGTCGGACGACTTTTGCCGCGGCGTCACTCATACCCGTAGCCGCCACAAAACCCAAACCTGATTGTTCGATCACTTCGCGTCCCTTCTCAACGTTTGTACCTTCGAGGCGCACCACCACCGGCACTTTCACGCCGATGTTTTGTGCCGCCGCAACAACTCCCTGGGCAACCATGTCAGTTCGTACGATGCCGCCAAAAATGTTGATCAATACCGCCCGAACGTTTTTGTCCGACAGCAGGATTCGGAACGCGTTCTCGACCCGCTCCTGAGATGCCCCTCCGCCTACGTCTAGAAAATTTGCCGGCTCGCCACCCGCGAGCTTGATGATATCCATCGTGGCCATCGCCAGGCCCGCGCCGTTCACCATGCATCCAATCGTTCCGTCGAGTTTTATGTAGTTCAAATCGTGCTTCGAGGCTTCGATTTCCAGAGCTTCCTCTTCATTCAGGTCTCGCAGCTCGGCAAACTCCTTGTGCCGGAAGAGTGCGTTATCGTCGAAATTCAGCTTGGCATCGAGGGCGTACAGTTCGCCGTCTTCGGTCAACAGGAAAGGATTGATCTCTGCCAGCGAGCAGTCGAGGTCGACGTAGGCGCGGTACAACGACGTCATAAACTTGACGGCCTTGTTTGCGACCTCCTTCGGCAATCCGATCCCAAACGCCAGCTTTCGGGCCTGGAAGGGCAACAGCCCCGTAGCGGGATCGATTGCTTCCTTCAGGATTTTCTCCGGTTCGTGCGCGGCAACTTCCTCTATGTCCATACCTCCGGCGGCGGAGGCCATGAAGACCAGTTTTGAGATCGCGCGATCGAGCACGATCCCGAGATAGAACTCCTGTTTTATCTTCAAGCCTTGTTCGATGAGTAGAGTCCTTACTTCGCGACCTTCGGGGCCAGTCTGATGCGTGACCAGTTTCATGCCGAGCATCGTGCGAGCGATGTCAACGGCTTCGTCAGCCGAGCGAGCCAGCTTGACGCCACCGCCTTTGCCGCGGCCACCCGCGTGGATTTGAGCCTTCACCACTACAGGCAGCCCCAGCTTTTCAACCGCGGCGCGAACCTGTTCCGGATCGGTGACTACCGCGCCTCGCGGAACGGTTACGTCGTACCTGGCCAGAAGAGCCTTTCCCTGATATTCGTGAATTTTCATGTAGTAGTCCTTACGAGGAGCGAAAGATTGAAACGAAAAATCGCCAAGACGCAAGGAGCCGCAGCTTTGCGTCTTGGCGACTCTGCGTTGAAGTTGGTTAGCCGCCTACTGCTTACTGGCACCGCCTGACGAGACTTTCTGGATTGTCAGGACGTAGACACCGCTTGAAAAACTCCCGGCGTAGATCCGGTCGTGCTCGAAAGGATCAAAGCACAGAGTCCAAACGCGATTTGTCGGAAGCTCGTTGTCGATTCGATCCCAGGTGTAGCCTTTATCAGTCGACCTGTACACTCCGCCGCGCGAATAGTCCGCGGCAATCACTTCGTCAGGGTTTGTCGGATTGATGACAATCGAAGTGAAATCTCCTCCAGGCAAACCGCCTCCTCGACGAACCCAGGTCCTCCCGCCGTTCGTCGACCGAAACACAAACTGGTTCGTTCCGATGATGATTACCTGCGCGTCCCGTGGGTCCTGAGCGATCGACTTCACCGCTGCGTCTGTCGGTCCGCGATCATTGAAGTCCCACGTGGCTCCGCCGTCGTTGGAAACAAACAGCCCGCGGCGCGTCCCGGCGAGTATGCGCATCGGCGTGTCCTTATGCGCTGAGACCGCAAACACGCGCCCGTCGGGTTCAAAACCGGTTATCGCGACTTTCTCCCACCCCTTGGTTTCGTCAATCGTGCGGTAAAGCCCATTTTGAGTTGCGGCGAGCAACCCGTGTCGTCCTTCGAGGTCCTGAAAACCGGCGAGGTCATCAACCTGGCTCAGGAGCTCGACGTTCCCGGCTGCCAGCGTGGACTTGGGAGGTTCGGGTCTCTTCACGGTGCTCTTGGGAGCAGTCTTTTTGCGACCACCCTTTTGACTTGCGTGTGTGGTTGCCGCAACGATCTGGAATCGGCCAGAGGCACTGGCGGTGCCTGCTTGGGCTCCCCGGCGCACAGTGGGTTTCTTCGGAGTGACAGGCTTCTGCTCTGGAAGAGTTCCGACAAAAGACCAGTTCGTGCCTTGATCGGTTGACTTGTAAACGCCGGTGTTGGTGCCGGCATAGATCAGGTTGGGCTGTCCAGGGGGTTGATAGAAAGCGAACACATCCCGGGCGCCGAGACCTTGAGAAGACGGATCCCACGACGTTCCGCCATCCTTTGAAAGGAACACGGAGCCGCCGCTTCCGTCGTGATAAACGCTGGCCAGAATTCGGCCGCGCTCCGAAGCGTCGGGCAGGATCGCCAGAATATGTCGATGAATGAACCCGTCGTTAGAGTCTTTGAACAGATCGCCGAGGTTCTCCGACACTCGTACGCCGAAATCGTCAGTAGCTATAACCACCCGTTCGGGCTTGTCCGGCGTCACGACGACCGACCTGATCACCAGACTCTTGGAGGTAAGCAGGCTCCAGCGCCGGCCCCCGTCCTTGGACCGCCATAGGCCTTCACTTGTTCCGGCAAAGAGAATCTCAGGATGGACCGGGTGTGCCAGCAGCGCGTAGGTGCGGCGCGCGCTGAATGGAATTCCAGGTATTTTTGCCCACTTTGCGCCCGCGTTCACCGAGCGATAGATGCCGCTGCAGGCGTTCATGTATAGGATGTCGGGATGCCGCTCGTCGATAGTTATGCCGAAGATATCCGAATCGTCGATCACTCCGGTTACCGGGTCGCCGCTCTGTTTCCAGTGGGCGCCGCCGTCGACGGATTTCCACGCAAGGTGCCACGTGCCCAGGTAGATCACGTTTGCATCGCGAGGATCAATCGCGCAAGATTCGACGTTCTTTATTTCGTGATCGCCCGCCGGAGTTATCCGAGTCCAGGATGCGCCGGCGTCAGTCGAGCGGAACGCGCCGTTCAGTTGCGGATCATCGCTAGCGGTACCTACGACAAGAAGATTGGAATCTGAACGCGCAAGCGCGAGCGACCGAACCGAAAAACGCTTGGTGCCTTCGAGCAGCTTCCAGTGCTCGCCTCCATCTTCAGTCTTGAAGACGCCGCCTTCCTGATCCCGCGCGACCGCCCATACGCCCACGTAGATGATGCGGGCATTGCGCGGGTCGATCTCGATGCTGTCCACGGAGACGCCACGCCGATTGAGACCAGGATTGAGACGCTTCCAGGTTCGCGCTCCGTCCATTGAACGGAAGATCTGCCCGTCGCTCGTACCAAGGAAAAGCAGGTTTGAATCGTCAGGCGACGCTACGAGGGCGCGTACGTCACCTCCCCACGGGCCGGTGACCTCCCATTGGCGAACCTCTCTTGGTGCCTTGTCGCTGGCCCGCGCGTTGTCGTCGTAGGCTCTGACTATTCCCGCTGAGCTGGCAATGAATGGAAGCGTGAGGACGATCAGAATTCTGCGCAATTTCATTGTGCTGCCGGTACTCCTACATTATGAATTTTTCGTGGGACTGCTTGGTGCCAATCCGTGCTGGGAGCACCCCAACTATACAATAGCTGGCAAGCGATCTTCCAGGTTTACAGCCTGTTTCTTTAATTAAAAAAGAAAGCTAAGGAAGTTCGAAGCTCGCGCGTGCGAGTTTCTCCGGGACGGTCCCTCGGTAGACGCGAGCGCGCGCAGCAGTCCGCATTCTGTCGTACGCTGTGCGGGCTCACGTCTAATGAGCGGAATTGCTTTCAAACTCGACGTTCAATGATCGTCAGTCGATGACCCAGGTGTCGCCGCTGTTGATGAGTTTCTCGAGGTCGCCCGGTCCACTCTTTTCGATTGCGGCATTGATCTGATTGTCGAGAAGTGCCTCGTAAGTTGCCCTCTCGACATCCCTGAACACCCCGATTGGCACGGGGTAGTCGGGGTACTCCATCCGCGCGAGCATGTAAGCGAGATACGAGTCCGGAGCCTTCTCGTTGTGAACAATCAGCTCCGACTCGCTGATTGCCCCGCCAAGCTCCACCACTTCAAGGTGCATATCCGGCCGCATTCTGATCCCGCGGTTCTTTTCCTTGCCGAAGATCAGCGGCTTACCGTGCTCGAGGTCGATCATTCTGTCGTCTTTGACATCTCTCTCGACGAACATATCGAAAGCGGCGTCGTTGAAGATATTGCAGTTCTGGAACACCTCGATGAACGACACTCCCCGATGACGAGCCGCACGCTCGACCATCATCTGCAGGTGTTGCGTGTGCCTGTCGACCGATCTGGCCACGAATGTCGCTTCAGCCGCAAGCGCAACCGAAAGCGGATTCAGCGGGTAGTCGATCACGCCAAAAGGCGTCGATTTGGTTTTCTTGCCGAACTCTGAGGTTGGCGAATACTGACCTTTGGTGAGCCCGTAGATCCTGTTGTTGAACAGGATGATTTTCAGGTCAAGGTTCCGGCGCATTGCGTGGATCAGATGATTGCCACCGATTGAAAGCGCATCGCCGTCTCCGGTAATCACCCAGACCGTGAGCTCGGGGTTGGCGGTCTTGATGCCCGTAGCAATCGCCGGCGCGCGCCCGTGAATCCCGTGGAATCCGTAGGTGTTCATGTAATAAGGGAACCTGCTGGAACAGCCGATACCCGACACGAAAACCATGTTCTCGCGTCTTACGCCGAGCTCAGGCATGACCTTCTGAATCTGCGCGAGGATTGCGTAGTCGCCGCAGCCGGGACACCATCGCACTTCCTGGTCCGACACAAAGTCCTTACGCGTAAGTTTCGCCGGAGGAGTCTGTCCATTCCCTCCGCCTGTTTCAATGTTTGCGCTCATCTTCTCTTTGTCCTTTTCTTCCTCTTCAGCCGCCAGCGATCTTGATTCAGGCGGCGGTACAATCGACGCTCAATCTTCGTAGACTTCGTTGATCTTGGCGGTGAGCTCGCTTATCTTGAACGGCTGTCCCTTGACCTTCGGATACGAAATTGCCGGAACTAGATACCGGGCTCTCAGGAGCATCGCAAGTTGTCCGAGGTTGAGTTCAGGAACCAGGATCCGATCGAACCTGCCGAGCACCTGGCCGAGGTTCTTTGGAAATGGATTCAAGTATCGGAGGTGAGCGCTCGAGACTGACATTCCCTTGCTCTGCGCTGTTTCGACAGCCGAAGTGATTGCGCCATAAGTCGAGCCCCACCCGATCACCAGCAGTCGACCTTCGGGTTCACCAAAGACCTCCAGCTCCGGGATGTCGTCGGCTATTCGATTCACCTTTTCCTGGCGCGTCAAAACCATGTGCATATGGTTTTCGGGTTCGTAGGAGACGTTGCCGGTGAAGTCCTGTTTTTCGATGCCACCGATTCTGTGTTCAAGACCCGGAGTGCCGGGAATCGCCCAGGCGCGCGCCAGAGTTTCCGGATCTCGTTTATAAGGGGCGAATCCGTCGGGATCTGTTTCAAATCTGACGTCGAGCTTTGGCAGATCTTCCATCTTTGGAAGCTTCCAGGGTTCGGCGCCGTTTGCCAGGTAGCCGTCGGTAAGGAAGATGACCGGCAGCATATGTGCGGTTGCGATTCTAAAAGCCTCCACCGCCATCGTGAAACAATCGGCGGGAGTTGCCGCGGCAACGATCGCAACCGGACATTCGCCGTTGCGCCCGTACATCGCCTGCAGTAGATCTGCCTGCTCAGTCTTCGTAGGAAGTCCTGTTGACGGTCCACCACGTTGAACGTCGATTATCACCACCGGCAGTTCGGTCATTACCGCAAGGCCGATGGCTTCGCTCTTCAACGCCAGGCCTGGGCCGCTTGTACCCGTGAGTCCGAGATGTCCGGCAAAAGACGCGCCTATCGCGGCACACACCGCAGCAATTTCATCTTCGGCTTGAAAGGTCTTTACCTCAAAGTTCTTTCGGGTCGAAAGCTCGTGCAGGATGTCCGACGCCGGAGTGATCGGATAGCTCGCGTAGTACAGCGGACGCTTTGCGAGTACTGATGCCGCAACGCAGCCTAGCGCTGTAGCTTCATTTCCGGTGATGTTTCGGTATTTGCCTGGAGCAATAGCGGCTCGTCGCACCCTATAGTGCGTGGTAAAGATCTCGGCCGCTTCGGCGTAGGCGAATCCGGCCTTCAACGCGGTCTGGTTCGCCTTCATTACTTCTGGAGTTCCCTTGCCGAACCGGGCCTCGATCCACTTTTGAGTCGGCTCGAGCGGCCGATCGTACAACCAGTACATCAGACCGAGGGCCCAGAAATTCTTGCAGCGGTCGATCTCCTTTGGAGGAAGCTTGACCTGATCTCGAAGAGCCGCACGGTTCAAGGTAGTAATAGGCAATTTGAAGACGCGGTAGCCCGACAGACTGTCATCCTCGAGTGGATTCCTCGCGTAAGCGGCCTTCTTCAGGTTGTTTTCGTTGAAGGCGTCCTCGTTTACGATCAGGATTCCGCCCGGCTCCAGATCGGACAGGTTCACCTTAAGGGCTGCAGGGTTCATGGCTACAAGCACGTCCGGTGCGTCGCCGGGTGTGCGGATATCGTGACTGGAAAAGTTCAGCTGAAATCCTGAGACTCCCGGAAGGGAACCCGCAGGTGCGCGGATTTCGGCAGGAAAGTCCGGCAGCGTGGATATGTCGTTACCCATGATGGCTGTAGTTTTGGTGAACTGCGTGCCGGTAAGCTGCATTCCATCGCCGGAGTCTCCAGCGAACCTGATGGTGACGGTTTCGAGCTCCTCAATGTGTTTGTCTTCGACGTTATTCAGAATCGTGAGTGATTCCATAGTTATCCTATTCTCTTTTTTAGAAACAAAACGTTCTTTAGTTGACCAAACACGCGCAGATCGCGTCGGAGGATGAGTGGGAAGTAACGTGATCTAATCGCGACAGAAAATTCTACACAAAATAGACTTGTGCGTAAACTGTCTCGAGATGACGTGAAGGGGCGACGCGGAGACGCGGGGAGGGGAGAAGGGGCGAATGGGCGAGGGCGCGACGTGGAGTGCCGTGAGGCTGGTGTCTTTTGGCGCCATCTCTCCTCCCCGGGTCCCGCGTCTCCGCGTAGCCCCTTCGCCCTTCTCTCCTCCCCGCGTCCCCTCATCTCGTAATCCCCTCCTACTTGACACTCTTTGCGCGTGCTCATCATAATGACGCCGCCTTGAAGGGTGTAATGCCGCTTGTCGATAAGTCGCTACGGGAGTTCACTCTAACAAAATGAACCGAGACTCGAGACTCTATTCAAATCTGGACAACTATGTCCGCGATTCGAAAGCGCAGTTTGAATCACACCTCGGAGATCTTGTAGAGGTTCCTACCGTAAGCATGGATCCCGATCGCAAACCCGACATCAACCGCGGCGCGGAACTGGCCGCCCAGTATCTGCAATCCGTCGGTGCGAGTGCGGAGCTCGTGGAGACGCCTGGTAACCCGGTGGTGTTCGGCAGACTCGAAGCCGATCCAAACGATCCCACAATCACCATCTACAACCACCTGGACGTGCAGCCGGCCGACGCTTCCGAGTGGCATCGCGCTCCCTTCAGCTTCTACAAAGAGGATGGGAGGTACGAAGGTCGAGGCACCACCGACGACAAAGGGCCGGCCATCACCGCGATGTTCGCTGCGGCGTATGCCCGGCAAAACGGGCTTCCACTCAACATCAACTTCATCTGGGAGCTTGAAGAAGAAATCGGCAGCCCCAACTTCGAGCACTTCGTCGCGAACAACGTTGATCGCCTCAAGACGGATTCGGTAGTTGTCAGCGACACGATCTGGATCTCGCGGAAGATACCCGCAATCCCTTACGGGTTGCGCGGAGCGATGATGCTCACCATGAAGCTCGAGACCGGCGCTAAGGACGTACACTCGGGCCTCACCGGAGGACCGGCGCGAAACCCCATCGGCGAGTTGTGCAAGGTGATCTCACAATGTTATGACGCGGACACCGGGCGAGTCAGAATCAAAGGATTCTACGACGACGTTAGACCGGCCAAGCGCAAAGAGCTCAAGAGCTTTCTCGACTCCGGATTTACTACCAAGAATTTTATGCGGGCCCACGAGCTCAAGTCGTTGCGCTTCGACCAGGAGAGCGATGTCTTGACCGCAATAATGGCGATGCCGACCTTCGAGTTGCACGGGATCACTGGCGGCTACCAGGGTCCCGGGGTGAAGACCATTGTCCCTCATCAGGCCGAAGCGAAGATCAGTTGCCGTTTGGTGCCCGATCAAAACGCGAAGCGTGTCTTCAAATTGATCCGCGACTTCGTGAAGCGGCACAACCCGGATGTAAAAGTCACGTTCAAGTCCAAACTTGATCCGTACATCGGCGATTTCTCGGGGCCTTACACGAAAGCCGCCGCCGAAGCGATGCGTTTTGCATTCGGTAAAGACCCGGCCTTCACACGAGAAGGAGGTTCTATAGGTGCCGTCGTCACTATGAAGCAACATCTTGATGCACCCATTGCCTTCCTTGGACTGTCCCTTCCTGAGCACGGTTACCACGCGATAAACGAAAACTTCGATTGGGCCATGGCGTCGGGAGGCATAAAAATGTTTGTCCGGTACCTGGACGAGGTCAGTAGGATTCCGCGCCGGTAAAGGTGCGCGATTACTTCTTGTTTGAGAGTTCCTGTCTAAGAGAATGCGCCGGGTTCTGATTGCTGTTTTTATTCTCGTTCTGCCCACCGCTGTCGCTCTCACCGTTTACTACTTCTCAACCAGGATAATACCCACGAATCCGAATGCGATTGGCAAAGTCGAAACGCTTGCGGGAAGTGGCTCGCCATTCTTCAAAGACGACAAGCCGCACGACGCCGGGTTTGCCGATCCCTTCGGCATAGCGATAGACAAAAAGGGGAACGTATTAGTTGCCGACGGGGGTTCGGCCAATCGCATTCGCCGCATCGATACTCGCGGTCACGTCGAGACCATCGCGGGTTCCGACGAAGGATTCGCAGACGGTGCAGCAGCCGCCGCCCAGTTCAACACCCCGTCGCATCTCTCGCTGACTGGAGACGGCGACCTGGTAATCGCCGACACTTCGAACAACCGGATTCGGAAGTTGACTCCGAAGGGACAGGTTGTGACGCTGGCTGGCAGCGGCGAAACGGGCTATCGTGACGGCAAGTCTTCCGAAGCTCAATTCGATGCGCCAATCGGTGTCGCCGCGGATCAGCAGGGGAACATTTTTGTTGCTGACACCTACAACGACCGCATAAGAAAAATCACTGCGCAAGGCGAAGTCCTGACTATAGCCGGCTCCGGCACTCAAGGACTTGTGGATGGGGATGCATTATCTGCGCAGTTCAATACTCCGGTGGCTATCGCGATAGACTCGACCGGGGATTTGCTCGTAGCCGATACGGGAAACTCCGCCATCCGCAAGGTCACGCGTGACGGCATCGTCACCACGATCGCCTCGAGATCAGACTCAGCTCAGAACGGCCGTGGTCGTGTTCTCACCCATCCTGAGGGAATCTGCGTTACCGCGGATGATTTTGTGTTTGTTTCCTGCGAGGACGGGATCTTCAGGATCGATCCGCTGGGCAACCTGCTGTCGTACGCCGGAGCCAGGACTGGTTTCGCAGAAGGTACTGGTTCGGAGGCGCGCTTCAATGGACCTTCCGGGATCGCAGTAGATCGGGAAGGAACCCTCTTTGTTGCCGATACTCAGAATCATTTGATACGGATGATTCTGGCGGTTCCCAACAACGGAAACGCACAGGCGTCTGAGCACGATGATCTGTTTGTTCAGCCTCGACGTGGGGCCGCTCCTGAACCGAACGATTTGATACCTGCGATACACCCCTCTGAAATCGACGGTGCCGGCAGATTTCCGTGGCCTCTCGCTCCGCAGAACAAGTGGCATGAGATTGCCGGGGTGGTGGGGGAGGCTAGAGGCGCACCCGGCGGCATAGCGCTTGATCACCTCCACAGCGGTCTGGATATCCGAGGCGCTAAGGGGGAGCGTGCGTTCTCCGTTCTAAACGAAAAAGTGAGCTCGCCTCGTTCGACGTGGGGGTTTGGTGGAGACGGAGAAGGTCTGGCGGTGGGCTTGTTCACTTATATCCATATTCGCGTGGGTCGAGACGACAAAGACGTAGTTGAAGATCCTTCGAAATTCAAACCCGAACGAGATCCATCTGGGAGGCTGACAGGTGTTCGAGTCAGGCGGGGTACGAGGTTCACGTTAGGAGATTTTGTCGGAAGCGTGAACCGCCTGAATCACGTGCATTTGAATCTTGGTCCGTGGAGCGCCCAGGCCAATGCGATCGCGCTTGGCCCGATTGAGTTCAAGGACACTGTACCGCCGGTGATCGAGCCCAACGGGATATCAGTCATCGGTGCGGATGGGAAGCAGTTGGTCACCAAACAGCGAGGAAGGCTGTGGGTGTCTGGGGACGTGTCGCTGCTTGTGACCGCTTACGACAAGGTGGATGGAAACCTCGCGTCGCGCAAACTGGGTCTTTACCGCGTCGGTTATCAGATTCTTAAGACCGATGGCTCCCCGGCTCCGGGTTTTGAAGAGCCGTTGATGAATCTGGAGTTTGATCGGTTACCTCCGGATGATGCGAGTTCTGCGATCGTATATGCGCCTGGAAGCGGCGTGATGGCTTACGGAACGCCTACCAGGTTTACTTACATAGTTACGAATCTAGTTCGGGGCGGTCGCGCCGAGCGAGGCGTGCTTAGAACCTCGCTGTTGAGCTCTGGGGACTACACGATCAGGGTTTTAGCCTTTGATTATGCGGGCAACAAGGCCGAGGGTCCTGCAACAGAACTGCCTATTGTGTTGCAGAACTGAGGGAGCGTTTGGCGGGCGGCCCAAGCGGGTTAGGGTGCGTAGTCGCGTTGGAGTCGATTAAAATCTCGACAAAAACGTAGAGAATTGCTACTATAACGGCTGTTCGTCGCGGCAGCGCGTGTGGTTTGCCGCATTGTTTGACCAGGAGCGCGTTCTCTGTTCGGAAGTTACTTCCTCCCGGATAGCCAATACGAGTTCCTTCTAACCGGTTTCTGGAGAAACTCAGGAGAGAAAATGAGAATATTTGTAGGGAACCTGTCGTACTCGACGACAGAAGATCAGCTTGCCGATTTGTTTGCGGAGGTAGGACAGGTCGAGTCTGCTACTATCGTGACCGATCGTGACACGGGCCGCTCGCGAGGTTTTGCATTCGTCGAAATGGAGTCGGAGGCTGGAAACAAGGCAATCGAAAAGTTTAACGGCTACGAACTCAATGGCCGAACGATTAATGTCAACGAAGCTCGTCCGCGTCCGGAGCGAGGAAACTACGGCGGCGGCGGGGGCCGTGGTGGTTATGGCGGCGGTAGAGGTCAGCGCCGCGAGCCTCGTTGGTAACAGGGATCGATCCGGGGGTTTGGGGTTCTAAACAAAAAGGCCGGAGAGTTAATCTCCGGCCTTCGCGCTTTTCATAACCGAAACTTGTTTCACTCTCGAATACCCGCCCGTCTCAACATCTCCTCACGCTTCGCCTTGAATTCAGTCCCGGGCATCCATTGCGGATATCTGCTCTCGTTCGCAACCCGATAGCCTACGGTCGTGAGAAGGCGCATGTCGTCTACCGCACCCGACAAGTCCCAATCGGTCTTTATCTCGTCCGAAGGCTTGTGATAGTCGTGCTCTGTGTATTCGTCCCGCTTCTGCTGTCCCCACCCTGCAGACTTCCCGATGAAGTCCACTCCATCGCCCGGGTCGAGCGCGGGTACGCCGAGCTTTGCGAAATTGAAGTGGTCTGAGCGGTAATAAAATCCCTTCTCCGGCTCGGCGTCGGGTCTTAGCACGCGATGTTGCTCGGCGGCTGCCTGCCGAAGAACAGCGTCAAGAGTCGAATTCCCAAGCCCCACGACGGTTATGTCCCGAGTCTTGCCGAGCGTATTGATCCCGTCGATGTTGATGTTGGCCACTGTCTTTTCGAGCGGGTAGATTGGATTCTCCGCGTAGTACCTTGATCCGATCAGCCCTTTTTCTTCAGCGGTCACCGACAAAAAGAGGATCGACCGCCGAGGTGGTTTTGGCGCTGCTTTGAATGCGCGCGCGATCTCGATCAACGCGGCACACCCCGAAGCATTGTCAACCGCTCCGTTGTAAATCTTGTCGCCCTTTTCGTCGGGTAACCCAATCCCCAGGTGGTCCCAGTGCGCGGTGTATACGACATACTCGTCGCGCAGCTTGGGATCGGAGCCGTCCAGTTTGCCTACTACATTGTGAGAATCGATGAACCTGACTTTCTGCTCGATGTCTAGCTTTGCTTCGGCGCGGAGTTGTACTGGCTTGAAGTCGCGGCGAGCGGCTCCTTTCTTCAACGCTTCAAAATCCATGCCCACTTTTGCGAAAAGCTCGCGCACCCGTTCGTTGGTGATCCAGCCTTCTATGTTTACGTGCGACATGTTTTTGTCGTTTGCGACCAGGTCGAAGTTTTCGATTGTGAAGCTTCCCTTGGGCACGGCCCACGGGTAACCGGCTGGACCGTTCTCATGTACTACCAGAACTCCGGCCGCTTTCTTGGCCGCGGCAATCTCGAATTTGTAGGTCCAGCGGCCGTAGTAGGTCATCGCCTTGCCTTTGAACGTGTTGTTGTCCAGCCTGGCAGGATTCTTTGGGTCGGGCACCGGAGGGTCGTTCACCAGCATTATCAGGAGCTTTCCACTCACGTCCATGCCCTTGTAGTCGTCCCAGTTGTATTCGGGAGCAACCACACCGTACCCCACAAAGACGATTGGACAGTCGAACCCGGTCTTTTCGACTACGCGAGAGCTTCGCGCTACAAAGTCATCTCCAAACTTGAGCCTCATATCCTTGCCGGGGATTGAAAACTTCATAGTCGCGTCCTGCTTCGTGGTTATTCCGACGAGAGGAACCTTTTGAAAATAACTGCCGTCGGTGTTGCCTGGGGCAAGACCGATGGCGCGAAACTGATCCGCGATGTAGTTGATAGACAATTCTTCACCGTGCGTGCCGGGCCCGCGACCCTCGAACTTGTCTGAAGCCAGCACCCTGATGTGACCCAGCAGGCCTTCGCTGGTGATCACCTTGAGCGCGGACGCGGGCGGACCGGCGACCACGGCTTTCGCCTGAGTCCGCTTCTGCGCCGAAGCCGACAGTGTTGAAATCATCGTAACAACTATCGCGAGAATTAATAGACGTGTGCGATTCATTGAGCGTTATCACCTCTTGAACATGGCATTGAACAAAAAGGGCAGCGTGGCGATGCTTTGGCCACGGTACTGCGGTCTGAAGGCAAAGAGTATCACGCGCCCTCGTCCTTGCTTAACTTCGACTATCGCGCCTCGGCCGGACAGCTTGTCCGCACCGAGCAACCAGCCCGACAACAGAACTTCCTTTGCATCTGCGAAGCTGGCGATCGCCCGCGCGTTGTCCGCGGTTGTTTCGAACGCCGGGCCGCCCTCGAACCACGCCGCCGCCTCGAAGCGAGATGAGTCCAGGGTCGGAACGCCTGCGCAAAGCGGGTTCGCAGAGTCAAATCTGATCTTGAGCAGAGAACCTGGACAGTAAAAGTCTTTTGAAGGAATGCCTTCCAGGACGTTGCGCACCGGCAACCCAAGCTGACTTATTGCGAATTGCGAGGCTTCGTTGAGCGTGATCAGGGTGCCGCCGTCTTCAACGAATCTCTTGAGAGCGTCCACCCCAGCTTTTCCCAGCCCTCCACTAACCTCCGCGGGGTAGCGGCTTGCCGCAAGCCCATTGAGTATTTGTTGGGCACCTTGAGCTGGGATCAATATGCAATCGAACCTGGAGTTCAAATTGCCGGCCTTGACGTCGCGGTCCAGCACTGACATGTACTTGACTCCCAGCTGATCGAAGATCCACCGGGTCCACCCTTCATCCATTGTTGCCAAGTAGCTCTTGTAAAGGCCAATCCGTTGGGTCGCGAACTTGGCTTCGCTGTTTTTGGCAGGCGCAAGAGTCCTCGACTCAGGAAGCGAAAAGCGACTATCAACCCGTACCGCGTGAACCCCCATCAGTAAAGGAAGCGTTTGAGCAGTGACATCGTAAGGCCTGCGTGGAGGTCCGCCGGGATACTCTCGCAGGTCGGGGTAGTGCTGCGGCTCGAGCAATGCTTTTGCAAACGCGCCATACGGTTGCTGCATCGGTACGATAACTGTGCCCCGCTCGTACCGCTTTCCCTCTGCGTCGAATGATGACTTTGCGTTGATGAGCGACACGTCTCCTCGGTCGAGGATCGCAAGCAACCTGTTGAATCCTTGTTGCCGCCAGAAGAAAGAGGACTCTTCCGGATCAGGGGGGATCAGCAGAAACGCAAATGGCTCGCCTGATTTCTGGGCGTCGACTGCCGCCTTGCCTACCTTGTAAAAATCCCGAATCCAGCGCTCGCGATAGCGCGCGGCGTTGCGCATCAGCGCAAACGCTCCCGCCTGCATATAGTCCACTATGTTCGACAGCTTCCACTCGCCACCACGCCACACCAGCGGGAAATTCCAGCTCCTCACCTTGGGATCGACACCGATCTGCGGCGTCAGACGATCGAAAGAAATCGACGTTGGCGACGCAAGCCGGGCCGACGCGGTCTCGCTCAGGATCCTGATGCCCCCGTGATAATGTTGATAGGCTCGCGCCGGAGTCCAGGCATCGTAAACGCCGTTGATCACCACTCCCGGTTTGCCCTCGGCAACAAGCTCCCACGCCATCGCGGAGCCCATGAAATTGACTCCCGCCTGGATGATTGGCGGCACATTGGGTTCCCAGGGATCGGTGTATGGTGGAATGAAGAATCGCGATCCGCTGTCACCCTGCTGATGAATGTCGTGGACGATCTGAGGTCGCCACACGTTCTGGATCTTATCCACGACGAGCTGAGTCTCTACTTGAGTGAACGCGTACCAGTCACGATTGTTATCGTGGCCGGTATAGTGGTGATATAGCTCGGGCGGGCTGGTGCCTTCGGCTTGGGTATTCAGGGTCTTGTCGTACCATGTTTTTACGATGTCCACGCCGTCTGGATTCAACGAGGGAACCAGCAGGATTATGCAACGATCCAGAATCTCGCGAGTCTCGGGCGAATCATCGGACGCGAGCTTATAGGCGATGTTCATTGACGCGAGCGGCCCACCGACTTCTGTAGAGTGAATACCGCAGGTGATCAGAACGATCGTGCGGCCGTCGGCGATCAGCGACTCGGCCTTTGAATCATCCGAACCGATGGTTCGCGGGTCGGCGAGCTTGCGCTGAATTTCTTTGAAGTATGACAGCCGGGACAGGTTTGAAGGGGAAGAGATCGTCGCCACCACAAAGGGTCTTCCCAGAGTGGTCTTGCCCAGCACGTCGAGCGAGACCCGATCGCTTGCCTTCGCCAGCTTGCTGAAGTAGTCGACGGTCTGAGCCCAGGACGCAAGCTTACGATCGTCTCCGGGAGTAAACCCGATCACCTCTCGAGGCGTCGGTGCGACACTTGCCGGCCTTGATGGTTGATCTCTTACCGCCTTGCCCTTCTTTTGTGGGGCATAGGCCTCGCCCTCCGAGACCAGTCCAGCAGAACAGACCACCAGTAGTGCAAGAAACCGTAGCCGAGGTTCTCGTCGAAAGCGCACAGACACCTCCTCTGCGGAGCTCAATCGCTAACCCGAAAAAAAACAGCGCTGGCACCTACAGCCCAAACGTGTGACGCGTCTGCCGCGCCAATCCGAACAAGCGTACACTCCTGTTCGAACACCTCCTGCTCGCTGAGCCAGGTTCGGCCGCCATCAACCGTGTGATAGACAAAAGAACCTCGCTCGGTTACTGCCCATCCTTCATCTCGATTCAGAAAGAAAGTATCTCGGATCCCAGAGTCGGGCTTCACCCATTGTCTGGTCCAGGACACACCACCGTTTGTCGTCGCCAGAAGCCTGCCTGCGTCTTCTTCCTCGGCGGCCGCCGCGGCAAAGCCGTGGTCGGGATCAGTGAACTGAACGCCCAACACACGAAACAGTTTCGAGCCTTCGGTGCCGGGGACGACGATGGACTCGCCGGTCTCAATTTCCGTGCGCTGCGAGTTCCAGGTTCTTCCCCCATCGTTTGTATGGTAGATGCTGCCTTTGGAACCGGAGGCCCATCCGTTCATCTTGTCCAGAAAGTACAGGTCGTACATCGATATTGAGAGATTTATCTGAGGCTGCCAGGTTTTGCCGCCGTCGGTTGTTCCGAGTATCGCGCTTGGCCCTCCTTCGCCCACATCCTCACCGGGCGGCGGAGTCGCGCCGCCTATGAAGCCGGTGTTCTCGTCGGTGAAAAGAACTGTGGTTGGAATCTGTTTTCCGACGAGGCGCGCGGCGGACCAGCTGGTTCCGCCATCGGTTGTTTTGAGAACAACTCCGCTTCGAGAGTCTTCGGACCCTTCGGCGCCTACGAGCCAGCCCATATTTTCGTTGATAAAATGAATCCCGTTGAGGGTGGTGATGGACATGCCGGGCGCATGCATCGTGCTTTCAGACCACTTCTGACCGCCGTCGACGGTCTTGAGGACGACGCCGATTCGTTCGTCGCTGTTCTTGCCGGCGGGCATGTCGCCACAGACAAACACCACGTTCTGATTTACTACTGATATTCCGCTGTAGAAGTAGGAGGTGAGATTTGGTCCGGTCAGTCCTGTTGTAAGGGGAGATCGATACTGGGCAATCCATTTGGCGCTTTTGGTGGATTGTCCATCTGCCTGCCTTGTCTGATTCGAGGTAGACCGCGAGTTGTTGCAGCCGGCAATACCCGAGAACGCCGTCAGTAGAGTCGCGAGCACAGCGACGCGCTTTGCTATAAGCATCTATGCTCCTTGTCCTGAAATAACCAACTTTAGAAAGCGCAGATATTAAAAGAAAAATGTGAAGGCTTACAAGCGATCCGGGTATACGGTTTCGGGTTTAGGGTTTCGAGTTTCGGGTTCGGGTGGCGGGGATTGCTATGGTTAACGATTTGGATCGATGGGCAAACCGCGTAATGAGGATGCTGAATAAAGCAAACCCAAAACCCTAAACCCGAAACCCGAAACCGAATCTGCGTTTCACTTTCTTCTCTGTAATCTTCTACGCGGTGACGTATAATATGCACGTAGATCTGACCATAAGCTGGTTCGATGCATGTGGCCAAAACGTCGTAAGGACAGGACCAATCAACCTGCATTCATGGAGCCTATCGTCCTCGAGATGGGACACGGCGATCTCAACGAGTGCTGGCGACTTGACCAGCGCTGCTTCTCCGACGGGGAAGCGTACGACCGAGAAACGATTCGCTACCTTCTCTCTCACGCGCAGTCAGTGTGCTACAAGGCGGTTTCACCTGACCACGAAATGCTTGCCTTCGTCATCGGAATGATCGAACCTGACGAGACCGGACACGTCGTAGCACTCGGCGTCTCACCTACCCACCGGCGCCGTGGTCTCGGCCGCACCCTTATGCACGAGGTCGAACAAGGTTTTCTGCGCCGCTCCATAAAAAGCGTGAGGCTCGAGGTCAGGACGACAAACGAGGTTGCTCAGAAATTGTATCTGGGACTCGGCTACAAGATCATTCGCCGCATGCCACGCTACTACACAAGCGGCGACGACGGATATCTGATGGTCAGAAATCTTTGAACCCCGAGCACGCGCAGCAGCTACTGCAGACTGCATACTGCCTACTGCCTACTGAAAGAATGACTTCAAATTATCTCGAGAGATAACAATCTGTGAGCCGAATTTCGGTGTATCCGCCGGAAACGTCGCTTCACGATTGTTTATAGTGAGCTTCAATACCATTCGGTCTCCGTAGTTCAACTTGATTTGGTTCAATGCCGGCGGGATTTCCTGCGTCTGCCCTTGTCGCAACGTCATCGTCATCGGACTTGAATCGTCAACCTGATACCTGATCCAGCTATCACCGCTGGAGGCCATAAGCTTCACCACGAGCTTGTCATCCCCCGAGCTGCTTGCTGATGAGGGTTGAGGCGACGGCTGTGGCTCCACTTTCGTAGTTGATGGCGCCGCAGTGCTAGACGACTTATCGGCTTGAGAAACGGACCGAGTCACATCGGGCTTCGGGCTCTGGGATGTCCCCGCGTTTTTCGATGCGGATTCCACGACTGTCGTAGTGCCCTTCGAGTCGAAGGTCGCTCTGTTGAGCTGCTTGACCAACGTGTAAACGGCGGCGCCAACGAACAGCAGAATTGCGGCAGCTATAACCGTCCGCGACCAGCTCCTCGGAGGCCCACTCTGATTAACGAACACCTGGGGCGGCTTGCTTGAGCTCGAAGGCTTGGTTGAGCTCGAAGAACGGTACGCTCGCGGCTTGCCCGGTTCACTGGCTTGTCGAGCGGCTTTCGTCTTGGGTTCCTCAACCGGTTTGGGCGCTATTTTGGGTGTCTGTTTCTCTCCTGTAGAACGCTTCTCGCGGGCAGCCTTCGAGGCGGACGGAGCAACTGGCGGTGCCGGTTTCACCGGGTGGGAAGGTTGTTCCGGCGCTTCTGACTGCTTGCTTGATTCTATTGACGGGACTGCTTCGAGAGTGACTCCGGCGGCTTGCTGCTGATACTTCAGGATGGCCTGTTCTTCATCCATTCCGACTTGCTTTGCAAACGTCCGAATGAACGACCGAGTGAAGATGCCTCCCGGCAAGACAGAGAAATTATCGGTCTCGATGGCCTTCAAAAAGCGCGTGCCTATTCGAGTCGCTTCGGAGATTTCGGCAAGCGAAATGCCGCGCTGTTCGCGCAGTCGTTTGAGCTCTTCACCAAGTGTCGGCATCAGCCGAACTCACCTCTCATTGACTGCATTAAGTACACTCATCGTGGGGGTAGAAAGGATGGCCCCGCTCAAGTTCGAGATGTTAAGGTCAGACCGCGGCGGTGTCAAGCATTGCCGCATCAACGTTTTGCGCAGCACATAGCCAGTGGACCCGCAAAGACGGTTTAGGGTTTTGGGTTTACGGTTTCGGGTTCGTTTGATTCAGTAGTCTTTTGTCGAGCATTGCTGCCAATCCGAGTCTTTTATCTGACGAACCCTAAACCCTGAACCGTAAACCCGAAACCGTCTTCGCGATTCTTTGCGTCAATGTTGTGCAGACCCCATGCTTGACTCGCTAGAAGCCTTTTGTTAGTTTGGCGCTTACAGTAGTCACCTAAGATAATTCGCCTCGTAAACGCGCTGAACTGACAATCGCTGTGTTGGGTGAGCGCGACCAATCTGGAGGTTAGGCATAAATGAACATGGAAGCCCTGGGCATGATAGAGACTAAGGGGTTCGTTGGCGCAGTGGAGGCGGCTGACGCGATGGTGAAGGCCGCCAATGTGGTGCTCGTCGGGCGTGAGTATATTGGTGCAGGCTACGTGACGGTCCTTGTGAGGGGTGACGTAGGCGCGGTGAAAGCTGCTACCGATGCAGGCGCAGCCGCCGCGCGCCGGGTTGGAGAACTCGTGAGCGTGCACGTGATTCCTCGCCCTCACCGCGAACTGGAGCAGGTCCTCGAATCCAGCGGTATCGTCAGTGCGAATTACCAGATTGCATCTGGCAGCGCGCGAGGCCAACTGGGAGCCGGCAATCCTGAGGACGGCAAGCGTCCCCTGCAGCCAAGCAAAGAGCGAGTTAAGTAAGTTCTAGTTCTGAGTCCTGAGTTCTTAGTGCGCTTGCAGGCAAAGCGGAACTCGAGAATTTCACTACTCAGAACTCAGGACTCAGAAGTCAGAACTTAGTTCTTATGAGCAGTGACAAGGACGCTCAGTCGATCGAACAGGCTCGTGAACTGGTGGAGCGCGCCTACCAGGCACAGAAGACCCTTGCGACGTTCTCTCAGGAAAAGATCGACGAGATCGTTGGCGCGATGGCGCGAGTCGCCTCCGAGCAGGCTTTCAGGCTTGGAGAGATTGCCCACCTCGAAACCGGCTACGGCAACTCAGCCGATAAAGCAACAAAAAATCGATTCTCCGCAGAACAGATATACAACTTTATTAAACCCATTCGCACCGTAGGCATTCTTCGCGAAACGGAAAATGTGGTTGATGTAGCCTCGCCGCGCGGCGTCGTCGCAGCCATCATTCCCTCAACTAATCCGACTTCGACCGCAATATTCAAAATACTGATTGCGATAAAGGCCGGCGATGCCGTGGTGCTGAGCCCGCATCCGGCCGCCGCAAACTGCATCAACGAAACAGCGCGTGTGATGCGCGAGGCGGGGGAAGCTGCGGGTTTGCCAGCCGGATCAATCGGGTCGATGACTATCGCAACCATCGAGGGAACCCAGGAGTTGATGAAGCACAAACGAACCGCCTTGATTCTCGCAACCGGCGGAATCGGTCTGGTTCGCGCGGCATATTCCTCGGGGAAACCCGCTTTTGGAGTTGGCCCTGGCAACGTGCCGGCAATGATCGAACGTACAGCCAATGTGCAGAAGGCCGTAAAGGACATTCTCACAGGCAAGTGCTTCGACAACGGAACCATTTGTTCTTCGGAGCAGGCGATTGTGGTTGACCGGCAGCTTGATGCGCAGGTACGCGAACGACTCGCCGCTGAAGGTGCTTACTTCTTAAATGAAGAGCAGCAGGCAGCTCTTACAAAGGTGGTGGCAACCGGCACTAACACTCTGAACCCCAAAATAGTTGGAAAGAGCGCGAGCATAATCGCTGGGATGGCCGGCATCACTCTGCCGGACGGTACTCGAGCGATGATATGTCAGTTGACCGGCGTCGGCCGGGACCACCCTCTCTCGATGGAGAAGCTGTCGCCGATACTGGCCTACTATGTTGTCGATGGACTGGGTGAGGGTGCGGAGCGATGCGCACAGATTCTGAGGTACGGAGGAATGGGGCACACGGCTTCGATTCACACTCAGAGCCGGGAGGCCGCAAAAGAATTCGGGCTGTTGATGCCGGCGTCGAGGGTTGTAGTTAACAGCCCGTCCACGCTGGGTGCGATTGGATTCACGACCGAGCTCGAGCCGTCTATGACTCTGGGTTGCGGCTCGTGGGGAGGAAACGTCACTTCTGACAATATCTCTCCGCGGCACCTCGTCGACGTAAAACGCATCGCATTCGAGACCAAACCGGTCAACCAGGCTGCGGCGGTTGAGCGCGTGCAAGTGGCGGCAGAAACCGGAGGGCGTGTAAACAGGGCGGCAATCACCGCGCTAGTGGACCGTTTCCTCGCAGAGCGCCAGGTGCATCAGCACCAACAGCAGACGGTACGGGAGCTCGTTTCAGAATCGTCGAGCGCCGCTGCGGCATCACCGCCTCATAGCGGTTCAACTCCGGCCGAACCGCGTCCGGCTCACAATGAGCCCTCGAATGTAGCGGGAGCCTCGAATGGCTTCGCGAACGGGCGGGTTTACGATTTTGTCTGCGAAGAGGATGTAAAGACGGCGATCGCCGCGAAACAGAAGATCCGCATTAGCTCAAAGACGATAATCACTCCGTCTGCGCGAGAGCTTGGCGAAGAACGCGAAGTGTTTTCTAAGTTCTGAGTTCTCAGAACTCCCTTTCAGCCGGTGGAGCGCGGAATACGCTCGCTGACTTGACGCCCACGAGTGTAGCCAGTCGCTGAGCCAGGATTGTAGGTTCTTGAACCAGAGCATCGGTCACCTGAAACGACGCCTCAAGACTGCAGGTACCTTCGTCAAACAACGACTCGGAATACCCAGTCACCAGAACACCGTCCCGCACAGATAAATCTCTCCAGATTGATCGCACTTCATTGACGGATGCCGCGTCGAATGTGACTTTCAGGCGGTAATCCAGGAGGGGGTTGATCATTTTTGAGCGGCGATCAACCGCACTAGCTACCCACCCCAGCGCAAACTGAATAGTCAGAATGGTGATCAGCAGCAGTGGCGCCAGGACATAATAGCCCCCTCCGATCGCGAGCCCCATGCTCCCCGTCGCCCACAGCGTCGCCGCCGTGTTAATCCCCTGAACGTTGCCCGCGCGGCGCATAATCACGCCGGCTCCGATGAAGCCGATACCGGTCACAACGCCGGCTGCGATTTGTGTCGTATTGCTGGTTTGGCCAAATCCATGGATAGAAATCAGCCCGAATGCGGTCGAGCCTACTGCCACCAGCGTATTGGTTTTTATGCCGGCCGTCTTGTGGTGCCACTGTCGCTCGATGCCAATGATCGTACCGAACACCAGCGACATCAGAAGCTGTCCGGCGAGTTCCCAGGTTTTCATAGTCGCTTCCTGGTTCGGTGGCGCTCCAAACTCTTAACAGCTAGCCGCAATTCTTAACAGATCCGAGAACAATCCGTAAGCAGTTTGGCGGAGGCCCGGATCCTTTTCAAAAAGTGCAAGCTCTCCCATCAAGTCAGTCTGGAGAAGCAGCACGTTCGAAGTACCGGTGGCTGTTCCGAAAAGCGTGTTCAACCCCACTCGTTCGGGCGCTACCAAAGCCTCTACGCCACCGGCAGTCCTCGTGGAGCGTGCGATCAAACGTATCGCAAACCCTTCACGATGGGCGTCGGCGAGTTGGGCGGAATTGATCCCTCTGATTCCGGTTGTGCTGACGTCGGCCGGCTTGAGGTTCGAGCCCATAAGTACATTCGCCAGCGCTACGGTCTTCATTGTTGCATCCAATCCATCAATATCGAAGTCCGGATTTGCTTCCGCGACTCCCAATTGTTGAGCTTTCTCGAGCGCCTCGCCGAAGTCCAAACCCGACTCCATCGACGACAAAATCAGGTTGGTGGTGCTGTTGAGTATGCCTTCAAAACCGATGACCTCGACTCCCGGAAGGCAGTCGTCGACGAGATTGAACACCGGTGCACCGTCCATCACCGCGGACTCGAATCTGAAGACCACGCCGAACCGCGACGCGAGAGCGCGCAGCTCTTTGTGAGCAAACGCCACCGGACCCTTGTTTGCGGTTACGACATGCATTCTTCGCGCAAGGGCTCCGCGGATGTATGAAATGGCGGGTTCGCCGTCAGTAGCGTTTAAAGGGCTGGTTTCAAATAGAACGTCGGCGTTGCAGCGTTCGATCAATTGAAACGGTTCCGAGTGCGAGACAACACCGGGCAGTTCGCTCAGAGAGCCGCCCCGCTCAACAAGGCGCGCCGCATCGATCAGTTCAATGCCGCGGTCACAGGTTACGCATCCGTGATTAGCGGTAGCGATAGCGGTAGTCGTCAGCTCGATCGATCTTCGGCCAAGCTCTAACCTGCGCTCCTCCAGTATCCGCGCCAGTTCGCGCGCGACGTTGCCGAGTCCTGCAAAGGCAAGTCTAAGCTTCATGTCGGGTCAGGTCGTTGTTCTTCGGCTGCTAGCGTCCTCATCCAAGATCGTGGATGAACTCGCTGATGAGTTCGAGGCCCTCTCGCAAGTAAGCCGCATTCGAACCGAAGCCGACTCGCAGGTACTTGCCCATAGCGAAGTGCTCGCCAGGGACAATCAGAACGTCCTTTTCTTTGCGGAGGCGTTCTACAAACTCGAGAGAGCCGACGCCCAGCCGGTATTTCAAGTAGGCGATGGCGCCAGCCTCCGGCTGTATAAGTGAAAAGGTCTCCCCGTGACTCTTTACCCAATCGCGTATGACTGGAAAATTCTTGTTCAGGATACTGCGAGTCCGGTCAAGCAGCTTTCGACGCGTCTCCGGCCGTAGTGCGATGCGCGTGAGCAGATCGTTGCCCGGGCCGGGTCCGATAGTGGTGTAGTCGTGATACGACCAGGCGCGGGCGATCAGCTCGCTGGTTGAAACAATCCAGCCGATTCTCAAGCCCGGCAGACCGTAGGCCTTCGATAGCCCACTCGTTACGATCAGTTTGTCGTACATACCCCAGAAGCTTGGGGTCAGATCGCGTTTGAGCTCCGCGCCCCGGTACACTTCGTCGGCGAGAAGCCAGGCGCCTACTCGAGACGCAATTGAAACGAGTCGCTTCATTTCGACTTCGGTGAGGATTGCACCGGTCGGGTTGTTGGGATTGCAGACGGCGATCACTTTGGTCTTGTCTGAGACGACGCGCTCGAGTTGGTCCAGATCCGGAGCCCACTTCAGCTCTTCAACCAAAGGCAGCGGTCTGATCTCTCCTCCGAAACCCCTGAACAGACCCCAGAGCTGCATGTAGTTGGGCAACATCATTACGACTTCGTCGCCGGGATCGGTCAACAGCCAGCTCACTAGAAAATTTGCTTCGGCGGTTCCGGTGGTTACGAGTACGTTCTGCTCGTCGGCGGGGGGATACAAAGCGGCAATCGCCTGGCGAAGCTCCGCAGTGCCGTTTGATTGTCCGTATCCCAGCTCGGTGGCGAGCAGCGCGGCGCGGTCCTGACCTTCACCGACTAGTTCCGCGAGGCTGAGGGGATGGACGCCGCTCTCGGACAGATTGTACCGAACCAGGTTCTCCCAGGTTGACTGCATTCGCTCCATCTGGAACGTCTCGATTCTCATTTCTTCTCCTTGAAAGTAGGCAGTAGGCAGTGTGCAGTAGGCAGGTTGCTCTATCGATTTTGACCTTTGCTAACAAAACAGTGAGTCGCGTATTACTGCCTACTGCCTACTGCTTACTGTCTACTGCATACTGCCTACTGCCTCGGCAGCCCTTTCAAATCGTCTTCGGAATAATCGCATATCAGACGCTCTGGATCGCGAGCCTCATGCGATTCCTTGTTAAGCCAGATGCGGACCCTGCCGCCCTCTCGCTCACATATGATTTCGTCGTAGTGAACATACTGCCCAGTCAGTTGGCCGAACTCGTTAAAGATGTAATATGGAATCAACGATCGAATCTCGCTGAATGGAATTATCATTCGCTCTCGCTTTCTCGCACAGCTTCCAGTTTGGTTCGCGTGCGCTTCAATGAAACCAGAAGAGAATAGAGTACGCGAGCCGGGTCGGCAACTCGGTGGTGCGCTGGCCTTTTGCTATAATGGCGCGCCGCGTTCAGTCTAAGTTAATTAGGCGTTGAGGGGTGAGGGCTACCTCAAGTCTATTTCGCGGGCTTGGATCTGCAACGAACCTTGGGGACAATCGCTTTAGTCAGCTTTCGTCGAGACGATCTTGACAACACAACGCGACTCAGTTGCTCGAAGGGACAAAGCCGATATCGAAGCGGCGATATCGAGCGCTTTTGGGAACAAGGATTTGAGCTCGAAGCTCGAAGGAGTGTCGGGTTATTTTCTGGGCCGGCCGTATCTGGACAACCCGCTAGGCGGTGGTCCCGATCAAAATGAGAAGCTTAGCGTCTCGGCCCGGGGATTTGATTGTGTGACTTTCATCGAAACTGTCCTTGCCGCTTCTCAATCGCGAAACATGAAAGACTTCGTCAGTGTGCTCAAACGAATAAGGTATCAGGACGGCCAGATGTCCTGGACAAAGCGAAATCACTACATGGTCGGTTGGGCTCGCCAAAATCAGGCGGCAGGCTTTGTGCGTGATTTAACCCTGGGCGCCGCGGCGCGCAAGCACCGCCGGCATTTGAATATTGTGCCTGGAGTGAAGCCGCGGACCGTGACCTTCCGCAGCTTCCCCAAGCGATGGGTTGTTCAGAGCTCATCCATTATCCGCACGGGCGATATTCTGGTCTTCGCTTCTACAAGGAAAAACCTGGACGCGTTTCACGTCGGGCTCGCAATCTGCGGGACTCGTCTCTTGCTGCGCCATGCGAGCCGAACCGCTCGAACTGTTATCGATGAAGAGCTGGAAGCGTTTCTTAAGCGACACCGGATGTCCGGTGTAATGGTGCTCAGGCCGGTATGCCAACCGTCAGCGTGACCTTAACAAGCGCGGCAAACGAACAAACGGGCGCACTCGTCGAGGAGTTTGCTGCGAGCCCTATGGTCGACAGGATCTTTTTGTGCGGAGACTCCGAGTCACTTCCAGAAGAGCGGTCACAAAAGGTCGTGCGCATCGAAGACACCGCAGCCACGGCAACCGGACTGAACCAAGTCATTGCCAACCTCGATTCAGACTATCTTCTTTGGGTCCGCGCTTCGGATTGGGTCAGGCCCGGCTCGAGAATGCTGGAGAGACTGACCGCGATTGCCGATGATCCAGAGACCGGGATGGTCTACTCCGATTTCAGGGAAGAGTCCGCCGAGGGGATCTCGGATCATCCGTTGATTGACTTCCAGTTTGGGAGCTGTCGCGATAGTTTCGACTTCGGATCGCTTTGTCTTTTCTCGACGTCTGCAATCAAGGCTGCTCTTTCAAGACATGGGGAGTTGCCGCAGCAACTTCGCTGGGGGGCTCTTTACGACCTGCGCCTCAAGTTATCTATCGATTTTCGGATAAGCCGGATACCCGAATTCCTGTACACGCGCGTGCCGATGGACCTGCGATCATCTGGTGAGAAACAGTTCGACTACGTCGATCCGCGACAACGCGAGTATCAGATCGAAATGGAGCAGATAGTCACCGAGCACTTGAAGAGGATCGGTGCTTTTCTCGAGCCTCAATTCAAGAGTCCGAATGCTGCTTTGCGCGACTCCGAAACAGTGAGAGCGAGCGTGATCATCCCGGTGCGCAACCGCGAGCGCACGATCACAGATGCAGTTGAAAGCGCGCTCTCACAGGATGCGGACTTTGATTTCAACGTCATCGTAGTCGACAACCATTCGACTGACCGCACAACCGAGATCCTGTCGGGGATAGCTCAATCGAACTCTCGACTGATTCATCTGCGACCGGAGCGGCGCGACCTCTGCATAGGCGGATGCTGGAACGAAGCGCTGTTCAGTCCACATTGCGGCCGATATGCTGTTCAGTTGGACTCCGATGATCTTTACGCCGGAAGTGGAACGTTAGCGCGAATGGTGGCGAGGTTTCAGGAAGGCGACTACGGCATGGTTATCGGATCTTATACAATCGTCGACTTCGATCTGAAGCCGATTCCGCCGGGTCTCATCGACCATCGTGAATGGACGCGCGACAACGGCCGGAACAATGCGTTGCGGATAAATGGACTCGGTGCTCCTCGAGCGTTCGACGCAGTGCTGTTGAGGGGTCTGGGCGGATTGCCAAACACGAGTTACGGCGAGGATTACGCCGCGGCATTGAGGATTAGCCGCGAGTACGAGATCGGCCGCATCTACGATTCGATTTACTTTGCGCGGAGGTGGGAAGGGAATTCCGACGCGTCGCTGCCGATTGCGACTGCAAACCGCTACGACTCTTACAAAGACTATCTGCGGAGTCTTGAGATTGTCGCGCGAAAGAGGATGAACAGTCGATGACTTGGGAAGACAGATTTATCCAGGAATCTGAACTCGCCGGGTATTTGGAGAGCAGCGAAGCTACATTTTCTCAGCGCGTGAAGGCCTTGGTGCTTCATCAGCGAGAGCACTGGCCGCTGATGCGCGAGGGTTATAAGGCGTTCACCGCCATCGAGACGAAAGGCCTGTCCGTGGCGGAAGCCGAAGTCGTGGCTCAGTACAATCCCGGTCGCATTCGCAGCACTGCGGCCGCCGTAGACCAGAGCTCGGTAGCCGCGCGTCCATGTTTTCTTTGCGATTCAAACCTGCCGCCGGAAGAGAAAGGCATTGCATGGCGCGATCTCGTTGTGCTCTGCAATCCATATCCGATTCTTGCAAATCATCTCTCGATCGTTGATCGACAACACGGGGCACAGGAGATCAAAGGAAACGCCCGAACTCTACTGGAGCTGGCGCGTGACCTCGGCTCCGAGTTCTTCGCGTTATACAACGGCCCGCAGTGCGGCGCGTCCGCGCCGGACCATCTTCACTTCCAAGCGTGTTCGAGCAGCTTGCTGCCCATCGCGGAACATTTGTTCGACGAAGAGCCCGCGCTTTCAGAAGATTGCTCAACCTGCGAGGAGACTGCTTCGAATACATTTGAGCTCTTTACGTTGGGCCGCTGCGGTAGAACGGTGGTCGTGTTTCGCGGAGGCAATCTCGATGAGCTCGAGCAGTGGATCTACCGAGTGCTCGACGAGCTGGGACGCCTGTCAAGCAGCGTCGAACCAATGATGAACATCGTCACGGTGTATTCGAACAGGTTGTGGACCGTGTATCTCTTTCCCAGGGCAGCTCACCGGCCGTCTGTTTACTACAATGAGGGAGCCGAGAAGCTGACCATCAGTCCGGGCGCGATCGACATGGCGGGAGTCGTGGTAGTTCCGGAGCGGAGCCATTTCGAGAAGCTCGACGACGCAACTATGAGCTTGATCTATCGTGAAGTCAGCTTTGACGAAGAGGCGATCAACCAGATGCTCGACTGGATGACTTCGTCGGAGGAGTTGCTCTGGTGAATTCGTTCGAGCGAGAACCGGTGATCCGAGTTGGTTTGTTGACCGCACCGATCGTGCGTTTCTCGCTTATTGGATCATATCGAGCGGAGGACGGCACAACGCTCGTGACAGGCGAGTATGAGGCCCGACAGTTGTCAGGTCTGGTTTCAATTACCAGAGCGTCGGAACTGCCTGTGCCAGGCATCGCCACCTCGGCCGCCTTTCGAGTTTATCGTGAGGTTGGTGAGGCCTTATCGCTGACTCTTACGCCGGTCGACTTTGCGGTGAGTCGCGTCACCGTTCAAGACGTTACGATCGGAATCGAGTTTCATTGGCAGCGCCGCGAAGCGCAAGTGTTTCAGGGCGCGATCTCGCTGCGCGCTGCAGGCGAGCAGCTTCGGGTAGTAAACGAGCTCCCGCTCGAAGACTACCTGGTGAGCGTGATCTCTTCCGAGATGAGCGCATTGTCCCCATCCGAACTGCTGCGTGCGCACTCGATTGTTTCCAGGAGCTGGTTGTTGTCGCAGATGTCGGCCCGCCCCAGCCTCGGCGATTCCGGCTCTCTTGGCGGAACCAATGATGGGCATGAAAGAGTCCGGTGGTACGACCGCCAGTCGCACGACGGCTTCGACGTTTGCGCGGACGATCACTGTCAACGATATCAGGGCATTTCCAAGGCGCTATCAAGTGAAGCGTTCAGAGCGGTGGGGGACACTCGCGGCCTGGTGTTGACCTGCGGCGGAGAGATCTGCGATGCGCGATATTCGAAGAGCTGCGGGGGAATGACCGAAGAGTTTCGGGCGGCGTGGGAAGACAAGCACGTGCCGTATCTGGTAAGCGTCTACGATGGCCGAGGGTCAAGCCCCAAAGGCTTCGACTTGCCGCTTGAGGAGCCGGAGAATTCGAACAGGTGGATTAGAAGTTCTCCGCCCGCCTTTTGTAACGCCAGCTCGCGGGAATTGTTGAGTCGCATCCTGCCTGGGTTCGACCAGGAAACGTCGGACTTTTATCGATGGCGAGTGGCCTATTCGAACACTGAGCTCTCCGACTTGCTCCGCGAAAAGATCGACGTGGATTTCGGTCGTATCTCGCGGATTGAACCCGTTCAACGAGGCAAGTCGGGAAGAATAGTCATGCTTCGCATCCGAGGCGAGCGGAGGACGCTGGTTATTGGAAAGGAGCTGGAGATTCGGAGGGCGTTTTCAAGGTCCCACCTTTATAGCTCGGCGTTTGTCATAGACGTCGAGGATCACCCAGGGTCTGAATATCCGAAGGCGTTTGTGCTTTGGGGTGCGGGCTGGGGTCACGGAGTCGGCTTATGCCAGATAGGTGCGGCAGTGATGGCGGAAGAGGGCTACGGCTACGAGGATATACTCAGCCACTACTTCCGAGGCGCTTCTGTGACGGTGATCTATTAGGATATTGAGCGGACCGCATTGAGGTCGAGCGGGCGAGATCTAATTGCGGATCTGGTGGAGTTTTGCGGGTCTTTGACATTTCAGATATGAAAGGAGGATCAACGTGCCTGCCCCCAAGAGCGTTGTGTATCTCTTTTCGTTGTTGTTAATCGCTTCGACCGTCGGCGATGTGCGTGGCCGCCCGTCGGAAGGGAATCGAGCAAGCGCGCAGGAAGCGGAAGAGCCTGTCTCGGCGCGAGTAATCACGTTTGGAACCGTGCTAAAGCATTTCACCTGCGGACACTCGCAGGCGGCGACCTATGTGATAAATGATAACGATGCCTGGCAGTCGCTTTGGAAGGCTACGATGTCGAACACCTTTCCGATTCCGCCGGCGCCGGAGGTCGATTTTTCGCAACACAGCATCGTTGCGGTTTACCAGGGCAATCAGCCTTCGTCAGGGTATGACGTTTCGATTCAAAGAGCAGTCCGGTCAGGGAAAAAGGTCAAGATAGTTGTTCGGGAGGTGATTCCCGAGGACTCGTGTCCGGTGATGTTGGTAATCACCCAACCGTTTCACATCATCCTTACCGACAGGGTAATCGACCCCGAACAGACTACATTCAAGATTAAGACTCGGGTAACACATTGCGAATGAGACTGAGTGCTGAGTGCTGAGTGCTGAGTCCTGAGTGCTGAGTGCTGTGTGCTGAGTGCTGTGTGCTGAGTGCTGAGTCCTGAGTCCTGAGTGCTGAGTCCTGAGTCCTGAGTTCAACCCCGAAGGGGTTGCGTCGTCCAGCCCAGGGTTGCCGTCCGCGGCTACCCTGGGTAAAGGCACCGCATCCGACGCAACCCTGTAAGGGTTGCGTCAACGACCTGCGAAACGGCGGTTCCAAATCCATACGCAACTCTTTGAGGGGTGGTGGTGTCGCCTTCACGAATCGGTGCTTTGCGGTTCAAGACGCAACCCCTACAGGGTTGCGTCGGGTGCGGTGGCCTCTACCCAGGGTAGCCGCGGACGGCAACGCTGGGCTGGACGACGCAACCCCTTCGGGGTTGAACTCAGCACTTCCTTGCGGCAGGTGCGTGTTGCGCCTAAACTTGCCCCGTGACTGCGCAAATCAGTGAGGCTCACTCAGCTTCAACCGAATCTTCACCAACTCCAACGCAGCAAGTCTCAGTAACGGTGGCAGCCGTGGTTATCGTAGCCGCGGGACTGCTGGCTTACTCGAACAGCCTGAACGGGCCGTTCATCTTTGACGATCTGGACATCGTCAGCAATCTCTCGATTCGCCAACTGTGGCCACCGTGGCCCGCAATGTTCGCTCGCCAAAATTTGTCGAGGCCACTCATAGGCCTTACCTACGCTTTCAATTACGCCATCAGCGAGCTCAATGTCTGGAGTTACCATCTTCTGAACATCACTATACATTTGCTCGCCGGTCTGAGCCTGTTTGGAATACTTCGCCGAACTCTCCTCCAACCTGGATTGAGGGAAAGATTTGGCGGCGCGGCAACGCAGTTGGCAGCGGTAGTCGCACTCATCTGGACGGTTCATCCGCTTCAGACCCAGGCAGTGACCTACATCAGCCAGCGCTGCGAGTCTCTGATGGGCTTGATGTATCTAGTAACCATCTATTGCGCGATCAGAGGATTCGAGTCGCGGACTCAAACTCGCTGGTTTGCGATGTCGATTGCGGCGTGCAGCGCCGGAATGCTTTGCAAGCAAGTAATGCTTACTGCGCCAATGATGGTGTTGTTCTACGATGTCTGGTTTGTTTCTCCTTCCTGGAAGGAAGCCTTACAGCGGCGTTGGGTGTTCTATGTTGGACTCGCGAGTACGTGGCTGATTCTGGCGGCCACGATTGTTGCGGCGCCGCTCAACCTGACCGCCGGTTTCGGCGTGCGAAGCATCAGCCCATTGCATTACTTCGTCTCGGAGCTTCCAGTAATAACGCATTACTTGCGCCTGGCGTTCTGGCCCGATGGTCTGTGTTTGGATTATGCGTGGCCGCCGGCCTCCGGTCTTTCGGACGTTCTGCCCTCAGCAATAATCGTAGGTGGAATCGGGCTAGCCACGATCGTCGCGTTAGTGAAGAGACTGGCGGTCGCGTTTGTCGGAGTTTGGTTCTTCGGAATTCTGGGGCTGACTTCGAGTTTCATGCCGTTCTCCGATCTTGCTTACGAGCACAGGATGTATCTGCCGCTCGCCAGCGTAGTGGTGCTTGTTGTGCTGGGTGCCTACGCAGGTCTCACCGCTGTTGTGCAAACGAGGGAGAGAGGCGGTCGGTTGGCGGCGCTGGTTATGGTCACATTGGTGGTCGGGTCGTGCTGCTATCTGACGCTGCGACGAAATATCGACTACGAGAGTCCTCTGAATATGTGGGCCGATGTTGTGAAGAAGCGGCCGGAGAATTCACGAGGTCACACAAACCTCGGCGCTCAACTCGCGGATCGTGGAGCGTACGAGGACGCGCTCGAGCATTTCCAGTTGGCGGTGAGTTACGATCCTAAGTCAGCGAGTGCCCACTGTAATGTTGGGGAAGCGCTCGTCAGACTTGGGCGAGTCGAGGAAGGGAAGGCGGAACTGGAGGAGGCACTGCGGCTGCGACCCACATACGCTTTTCCGCATTACGATCTTGGCAAAGTGCATGCGGCGGAGGGACGCAACAGCGAAGCAATAGATCATTTTCTCCTGGCGGTGCGGTTCGATCCCAGTCATGCGCCGGCTTATTGTGGCCTTGGCGTTGTCTATGAGCGGCTTGGACGGCTCGATGATGCGATCGATGCTTATCGTAGAGCTATCTCCGTCGATCGAGAGTGGGCGGCGGGATTTAGTAGACTCGCTCTTGCGCTGCTTTCAAAGTGGGATCTCCCGTCGAGCAAGACCTCGACTGAATTGGTAGTCTCCGGAGTTCCCCCGGACGTAATTCACGAGGCCGATCAATTTGCCGGGCGTGCGCTGGAGTTGACGGGGGATCATGATGGGTTGTCGCTTGAGGCTATCTCAGCGGTACTAGCTATGAAGAAGATGTATACCGATGCGATCAGGACGGGCGAAGAAGCCCTGAAATTGGCTTCGGAGGCCGGCGATAAGGATCTGGTAAATTCAATCGAGGACAGATTGAAGAAGTATCGTGCTGCAGCGCAGTAAGTGATGAGTGCTGAGCGCTGAGTTTGGCCATCGAGAGGTAACGTGATCCTCGACGGAATGTGCTTTCGAATGGTGTCGCAACCCTTCAGGGTTGCGACGATTATTATGCGACGTACCGCAGGGTAGCCGCGGACGGCAACCCTGGGCTATACGACGCAACCCTTCTGGGATTGTCTCAGAACTCAGACTCAGAACTCAGAACTCTACTGCCCCGGTGGTCTGTCCCGTTTGAAGCTGAACCCCGCTGAGATCTGCTCTGTGGTGTTGGTGCGCACTCTAATGTTTACGTCAGTCTTCGCCGGCAGCTTCTTTGAAAGCTTCTTGTCCACGCTGAAGAATCGACTGCACGTTCCGTTGCCCGTATTGAAACGGTCCTGGAACCGGATCTTGCCTAAGTCACGATCATTTACCATGATGACCGAATCACCGATTCGGAAGTTCCGCCCGGTAACCTCAAGCTGATCCTTCCCGCCGCTGACCCCAAAGTCGTACTGAACCCTGGTGATGACCGGCATCGCCCAGACCTCGAACTTGCCCGTCGATATCGCTGATGCCGAGTTCCCCGCACCATCAAACACAGTGAGCCGCAGCTTGCCTCGCTGTGTTGAAAGCTCGCCCGGCACCTGCCAGTTGTACACCTGCTGCTGACCGCTGCTTGGCGCATGCAGTGTAAGTATCAACTGCCACGACTCCCCGCTGTCTGTAGAGAGCTCTATCCGCCGCTCGATCACGCCGACGTTATCCGACTCCCTCCATTTGATGATCATCGTGTTGCCCCCGCCGACAATCGAGTCGCTATTCGGCTCAAGCAAGGTGACTGACGGCGGTATGAGATCGGGAGGACCCTGCTCGACGGTGAATGGTATTGCGTTCGTGGAACTCACCGGCAAGTTAACGCCATCGAGGACCGTGACTTTGATCCGGGCCAGATGGCTAGGCAGAGCGGGTACGTGCCAGTCGAAGCTGCGTGCGCTTCCGCCCAGCTCCGCAATTGTGTTGAATGTAAAGCCATCGGCAGCGAACTCCACCACCTGAGTCTGGATGCCTTTATCATCGGCTGCATCCCACGTGATGTGCGCAGTGCTTCCGACCATGATCGTCTCGCCGCCTGCGGGGAATCGCAGGGTAACCGACGGCGGATTGTCTACGGGGCCACCGCCTCCGCCGCCTCCTCCTGTCGATGACGACGCGTTGTAAACAACTAGGGCAAAGTCTTGATCCGTAGAATCGGAGTTGAGAGGGACGCCGTCAGCCGCGATATTCACCGCTACTACGGTGATGGTGAAGTTGCCCGTCACCCCCGCCGGCAACCAGACTGACTCGACGTTGTTGAGGTGGTCGGCCGATCCATTTTCAACAGAGAACTCTCCGCCGAAGTTGTTACCAAGGTAGGTCTTTCCCCCGATCTGTACCCGGAGATCCAAGTCGTTGATGGCTGGCCCGAGAGCCGGCGGGTTTCCTGGTGCATCCGTCCAGCCGAGCGTAACTCGGAACGGTTTGGATGGATCGGAAACGGAACCCTGAATTGTTACGCTGCCGCCGGCATCGCTTAGCGTACGGTCCTGATCGATCAGCATGCGAGGTGTTCCGTCGAGCGTCTTGCCGACATTGAGTAGTCCCCAACCCTGCTGGTCACCGGGGAGGCTATCGCCTCCGCCGCTTCCCGAAACGTACGTGGTTGAATTCAGCAGTAACGCCTTGGTCATTGCCGGGCTCGGTGGGTGGCCCGTCGATTGTTGAAAGTACTGTCGAACCAGTGCCGCGGCGCCGGCAACCGCCGGTGCCGAATGACTTGTTCCAGAAGACCACGTGTAAAGGGTCTGGCCTGCAGGTGTGTTCATCGGTCCGCATACACCGCTTGCATCGAAGCTCGTCGACTGCGATTGAACCCCTTGAATATGAGTTCCGGGCGCGACGATATCGGGTTTCTTGCGTCCGTCATCGGTCGGACCTCCTGAGGAGAACACCGCTAGTTGGTTGACGTTATCGGCGCCGGTGCTGTCGATTGCGCAACCGTCAGTTCCGGGCCGCAAGCCCTCTGTAGCTCCAACGTCGATTACGTTCTTCGCGTTGCCTGGTACAGACAGATGGCCTCCGGCGCCTTTGTTACCGGAGGAAAAGATAATGTTGATCGGCTGTAGGCCATCTATTGCGGGCTGCGCATCGCGCACCAGCGCGTCGTAGATTCTGCAATCGGAATTGTAGGAGTTGTTGTACGCGCCCCAGCTATTGCTGGTGATGCGAGCGCCGTCGCGGTAAGCATTAGAGACCAGCTCCTGAAGGTCCGGATTTGTAAACTGGGGCGCGAATATTCTGCTGGCTCCGAGTTTCACGAAGGGATGCGCTCCCAGGCCATAGTGAAAGTTGTCCCCGTCTACGAAAGGAAATCCAGTCTTGGTGTTAAAGCCGCCCACGATCGAGGCATTGAGTGTTCCGTGACCGCTTATGTCTTCGGCGGAAGCCTGGGGAACATTTAGCTGGCCGACGAACCGGGCATAGACTACGCGGTTCACCTCGGCGGCGTTCAAAAAGTCTTTGTGAATGACTTGAGGATCGAGATCGCCCTGATCGATCCCGCTGTCGGCCACATCGACGACAAAGTCAGGCGTTGTTGCGAGACCTTTCGATTGCAACCAGTTCACGTAGCCTGCAGTCGAGACCGTACTCCCGCTGTAGTTTCCCGCAAGGATCTGGTCCTGTTTTTCGTCGAGTAGTTGCGGCGGCGTCCACGGCTCGACCCACAGGACGTTTGAGAGCCGCGCGAGGTCAGGCAACCTGCTGGTACGGATGCTGACTCGTACATCGGAAATTCCGCCGACGCTCGCCCGCCCACCGATAGGCGTTGCGTCTCCAATCGAGAGCGCTCGATCGACCTCTGCGTCGTTCGGATCGCTGACGGCGATCTCAATGGTCGCGAGAATATCTTCGTCCGAACGCATTGAGATTTCGGGCGCGATCTTGTATTCCGGAAAGTAAAGGCCGGTCCACTGAACGAAACTGTTGTCTTCAGCCGCGAGCCTGCTTATCTGTTCGATGCCGGTTGCCGAAGCGCGAACCAGAAGCGTGTTATTCGGGATGTACCCGATCACTTCAGAGTTGGCTTCTACTGCGTTTCTCCATTTCTTTTTTATCGGTCCGATCATCTGCACCAGGTAGAGCTGCCTGTCTGCTTTTTCGAGGGGTCCGATTGATGAAGAAGACATCAGACGATCGGTCGTAGTATCGAACTGTCGCGCTTTGAGCAGCACCATGTTCATGTCGTCGCGTATGCCCGACCCGGCCCTTGATTGGGCTCTTACCTGTTCAGCCGCGGCTTGCGGTGCGTTCATCAAGGCGAACGCGCCGTAGTCTTCGACGAGCTGGCCTCCCGACTCTAGAAGCGCGTCGCGCAGCCCGGACTCCTCCGCGTAGACGATCACTTTGTGCTTGGATGTTCTGCTTCGATAGGTGGAATCGAATTTTTGCCTGGGGTGAACCGGCGTCGAGTCGGAGCGAGCCGGCGAGCGGCCCGCGAGAAAAACAGCGGTGATCAATAAAAAGAACAGAGGTAGTCTACGGATTGGTCGAGCCATTCTCGAGTGCTCCCGGAAGCGCAGAGCCGTCGATGCATATGGAGTATGCGGCCGCGCAGTGATTGAACAGAATCAGCCGGAGGGGCAGTCGGGGAGAATGCAGATATCAGTGGGGACGCTCTGTCGATCTTCTTCTATCGAGGTTGCTCGATGGTAAGATAGGGGCCAGGTCCAGTCAATAGTTTTCCCCGCGCGCATATAGAGCTAAAAAAACGGTTTGTGGGGCTTTTCTTGCCCGTGCCGCGCGCTCAAAAAAAGCTTTATCGTTGGCGGCGGGCCGGCTGGCTGAAATGAGGGAATTTCGAGCCGGCTCCGGCGGCAAGAACGCTCTCTTTGACCTGGGTCAGCAACTTGCGGCGAACCAGCGAACGGAGGCGAGCGGTTCGACCTCTGGTGAAGTGCTCCACGAGCAGCATCATTCGGTGCCAGCTCGATTCGAGCTCATCGGCGATCCATGAGATCTGTGTTATGTCATAGGGGATGGCCACTTCCTCGCAACCTATTCGGGCAAACACCGAAAGGTATCGAGCCGTAGCAAGATCGGGGCACAGCATTCGGACTTTTCCAACTTTCAACTCGATCCCCAACAGAGTGTGCATTATGTCGATCGTTGGAGAGTTCCTTGGGATCCGCAGCTCGTAACGACGCGTGCGCTGGGAACGGACTTTGTCGCGGTATATCGCGCCGATTGATTGATCGTTGAGTTGTCTGAGGATCTCAGACGCTACGTTGTCGGCAGATTGGGTAGCCGAGGAGGATACAGAACGATTCTCAGCGGGTTTAGACCTCTTTCGACCAGTTTCCATCTTCACAGCCGGCGTTTCGCGGTCATTTTCTAGCCCGGCTGATCTGGTCGGTCGCACGATCCAGCGTGTCGAGAACTCTACCGGGGAGGATTCCCAAATACAGAGTTGCGATGATGGTCAACACCAGCGCCGCGGCAAAGGACCTGTTGAGCGTCGGAGCTTTGAACTCGGGCTGCTGATCCGCAAAGAACATTGCCACAATAACGCGCAGGTAGTAGTACCACGAGATGGCGCTGTTGATGACGGCTATCACCACCAAGACGTGGAAGCCGGAGCCCCAGGCGGATTTGAAAACTATCAGCTTGGCCATGAATCCGGCGGTGAGCGGAATTCCGGCGAGGCTGAGCAAGAACAGGGACAAAGCGGTGGCCAGCCCGAGCGACTGAAAGCCTATGCCGGCATAATCGGAAATCTCGGTCCGCTTGTCGCCTCTTTGAGCAAAAACCTCGATGATCGCAAACGCGCCGATGTTGATGACTACGTAACTGAGCAGGTAAAAGGCTACAGCCTTCCAATCGGACGCAACCATGCCCACAAGCGCGTAACCGGCGTGCGCGATCGAAGAGTAGGCCAGCATCCGTTTGATGTTGCCTTGAACGATCGCCACGAGATTTCCGAGAGTCATCGTGAGGATGGCCATTACTTGCAAAGCATTCACCCACACCGAGTGAATCGAATGCATCAACGCGCTTTCAGCGATCGGCGCCGCCGCCAGCGTCAGTATGAAGACTCTGCAGAATGCAGCAAACGCCGCGGCCTTGGAGCCGGTCGAGAGAAACGCAGTGACAGGCGTCGGAGCGCCCTCGTAGACATCCGGCGACCAGACATGAAACGGCGCGGTGGCCACCTTGAATCCAAAACCCACGATCATCATCGCCGCGCCGGCAAACAGCATCTCTGGAGAAAACAGGGCTCCAGACGAGATTCGCTCCTTCAGCAACTGCAGGTTGGTGGTAGCAGCAGGCCGCGCTCCTGCCTGAAAGCTCGCGCCGTACACAAACGCCATTCCGTACAACAGGAAAGCGGTCGAGAACGATCCCAGGATAAAGTATTTCATCGCCGATTCGTTGGACCTCAAATCCGTTCGGCGATAGCCGCACAGCACGTACGTCGAGATCGAAGTAATCTCGAGCCCGAGAAAAATCATCACCAAATCGTTTGCTGCCGACATGAAAAGCATGCCGGTCGTTGCAAACATCAGCAGCGCGAAATACTCACCCGTAGGAAGCTGCTCTTCCTGAATCCAGCGAATCGAAATCAGGACGATCAGAAAGCTGACCACCAGAAATATCAGAGCAAAGAACAACCTGAACTGGTCGGTCACAATCATTCCGCGAAAGGAAGGTTCGGCGTTGCGACCCCACATCGTCGCCACCGATACCGCCGCCCCGGCCAGCCCCAGCAGCGATAGACCTCCGGCAACACGGCGTTCGATGCGTCTCGAGAGCGCATCGATCATCATGATGATGATCGCTACTCCTCCGGTTATGGTCTCGGGCAATATCGCCTGATAATTGATTCCAATTTGATTCGGTTCCATCAGCGCAATTCGATTCCGTTGTTTGCTGTGACATTCGCTGGTCGTTCGACGGCCGACGTCACTCTGCCTCTCAATGCTCTGACCATTTGTTCGCTTCGGGAAAGGAACACCGCGGGATAGACGCCCATCCAGAGAATCAGCAGACAAATCGGGACGAGGACCAGCTTCTCTCTGTTGTTCAGATCCGCCAACCGTTCGTTCTCAGCGTTCTTCATCTCGCCGAGGATCACTCGCTGGTACATCCACAGCATGTAAACCGACGACAGGATCATGCCGATAGACGCAAGAGAAGCGAACAGACGAGCGTGGGGCAAAACCGGAGAAGTAAACGTTCCTACGAGAATCAGGAACTCGCCTACGAACCCGTTTAGCAACGGGAGCGCAATTGAAGACAAAACGACGACCAGAAAGAGAGTGGAGTAGGCTGGCATCACCCGTGCCAACCCGCCGAACTCGGAGATCAGTCTTGTGTGCCGCCGGTCATAGATCATTCCGACGATTAAGAACAGCGCGCCGGTTGAGACACCGTGATTCAGCATCTGGTAAATCGCGCCCTGCATGCCCTGATCGGTGAACGAGAATATGCCAAGCACTACGAGTCCAAGATGACTGACCGATGAGTAAGCGACTAGCTTCTTGAGATCCGGCTGAACCATTGCTACGAGTGCGCCGTAGATGACTCCTACTACCGCCAGCGAACAGATAAGTACCGACCATTCGTGCGCGGCAACGGGAAACAGAGGGAGGTTGAACCTCATCAAGCCGTAGGTTCCCATCTTCAGCAGGACACCGGCCAGGATCACCGAGCCGGCTGTCGGAGCCTCGACGTGTGCGTCAGGCAGCCAGGTATGAAACGGGAACAGCGGCACCTTGATGAGAAAGGCTAGTGCGAACGCCCAGAACAACAGGCTCTGGCTGGTCGGACTTATCAGGAGCGCCCCGGTCTTTACGTTCTCGGTGATAGTTGGAATGTCGAATGTGAATCTGCCGCCAGTCGCCTGCCCATTCAAATAGTACAGAGCGATTATTCCCGCGAGCATCAGCAATGAACCGATCATCGTGTAGATGACGAACTTTATCGCTGCGTAGATCCTGCGCTCGCCTCCCCATACGCCAATAAGGAAGTACATCGGCACAAGCATCACTTCCCAGAAGATGTAGAACAAGAACAGGTCCATCGCTACGAAGACGCCGATCATGCCGGTCTCGAGCGCGAGCATTGCGATCAGAAACTCTCGAAGCCGTCGATGAATCGAATTCCAGGAGGAAATCAGAGCAAGCGGAACCAGAAATGTAGTCAACAGGACAAGCCAGATACTGAGCCCATCGACACCTACGTGATAGCGAACGCCCAGGTTGAAGGCGCTGATCCAGGGCGCGTCGGCCTGAAACTGAAGACCACCCGCCGAATTGAAGTTTATCGGCAAAAGCAGCGATATCAGGAAGGTCGCGACGGAAACAATCAAGGCGATCCACTTCCAGGTCGTTTCGCTCTTTCCCGCCACAAGCAACAGAGGGATTCCCGCGAGCGGCAGGAGTGTGACTATCGTGAGCAGGTAATTATCCATTCGTGAGTTCTGGTCACTTCACTTGATTACGAAGTACGCGATCAGCACGAGAGCTCCAAGGACTACCAGCGCCACGTAACTTCTTGCGAGGCCCGATTGGATGTATCTCATTCCTCCACCGAGTCTGCTTGCGAGCGCCGCGGCTCCGTTTACCGCGCCATCGATCAGTCCGACATCTATCGTCTTCCAGAGCAGGCGGGTCGACCCCTGCTTAACCGGCTGAATGACTGTTTCGTCGTAGACTTCGTCGACATAGTATTTGTTCTCGAGGAGGCGAGGCGGTTGCCAGAGCGGCTTGCGATTGAACCAGAACCAGCCGAGCGCGAGGCCCGCGATCGCAACCACCGAGGACACGACTGCGAGGGCGATCTCTTCACCTGCTTCCGAACTATGCTCGGCTGCACCTGCACTTGCATGGATAGTATCGGTCAGCACGAACGATTCTCGAGCGGTGGAGATCGACGGCGCGACAAGGCGTTCAAAATAGTTCAGGTTTGCCCCTTTCCAAAACGCGTCGGGCACCCCCAGGAATCCGACGAGAGCGGCGCCCACCGCAAGAACCACCAGCGGGACAACCATGGAAGGGGGTGACTCATGCGGCTTGCCTCCACCGTGATCGTGTGCGTCGTGCGAATGCTCGGCGAAGCGCTCATCGCCAAAGAATGTCAGCACGATAAGACGAGTCATGTAGATCGCGGTCAAAAGCGCAGTCAGCAGTCCGACAGCCCAGAGAAGTAGAGGCCACGGGGCCGGGAGGATTCCGGTTGCAAAGGTGTTGTAGAGAATCGCGTCCTTGCTGAAGAAGCCCGAAAACAGTGGGAATCCCGATATCGCAAGCATCCCCACCAACATCGTGCGGTAGGTAATCGGCATGTACTTCTTCAGCCCTCCCATCCGGTGCATGTCCTGCTCATGATGCATGCCTACGATCACCGAACCAGACCCGAGAAACAGAAGCGCTTTGAAAAAGGCGTGAGTGAAAACGTGAAAGATGCCCGCGGTAAATGCTCCGACTCCGCAAGCAAGGAACATGTAACCGAGCTGCGAAATCGTGGAATAAGCCAGAACCTTCTTTATGTCCCACTGCGCGATGCCTATCGTTGCTGCGAACAGTGCGGTGCCGGCACCGATGATCGCCACGATCAACATCGCTGCCGGCGCTTTAACATAGATCGAGCTTGCGCGCGAGACCATGTAGACTCCGGCAGTCACCATGGTCGCCGCGTGTATCAGCGCGCTGACCGGCGTCGGTCCGGCCATCGCGTCCGGCAGCCAGACAAAGAGCGGAATCTGCGCGCTCTTCCCGGTTGCGCCGACGAACAACAGGACTGCGATTGTCGAGATTCCTCCCGCAAAGATCGACGCGAAAGAGAGGGGATCGCCGACCTGCGCCATCGCCCAGTTGAAGGCGCCGTGAATTCCTCTGGCCGGATCGTCAAAGTAAAAGATCGAGCCCGCCTTCCAGAACAGGAGCATCACTCCAAGCAGGAATCCGAAGTCGCCAACGCGATTCATGATGAACGCTTTCTTGGCGGCGTCGTTTGCAAAGTCCTTTGTGAAGTAATACCCGATCAGCAGATACGAGCAGAGACCGACGCCTTCCCAGCCTACGAACATCAGAAGGAAATTGTCCGCGACCACCAGCGTCAGCATCGAGAACATGAACAGGTTCAGGTAAGCGAAGAACCGCCAGTAGCCATCTTCGCCTCGCATGTACCCGGTAGCAAAAACGTGAATCCAAAACGCGACGAACGTGACAAACAAGATGTAGATTCCAGATAACGAATCGAGTACGAACGCAAAATCCGCACGAAAGCTGCCCACGCTGATCCAGGTGAAAAGGTACTCGTGAAATTTTTGGCCGGCTTCCAACCCGGCCCGATGTTCGAAGAAGGCGTAGAAGGCGAAAACTGTCGAGACCGCCACCGTCAGACAGGCGATGGATCCGATGAGCTTCTCACTCATTCGCTTGCCAAAAAGTCCAAGCACCGCCGCGCCAAGCAGCGGCGAAAAGACCACGATGGCTAACGGATATTCAAACAATTCGAGGTTCCTTCCCAGTCTACAACTTGAGGTTGTCCACTTCGTCTACGTTGAGCGATTCGCGATTCCTGTAGATCGAGATTATGATTGCCAGCCCCACCGCGGCCTCGGCCGCCGCTACTGTCATAACGATGAAGACAAACAATTGGCCGCCGATATCGCCAAAGAACGAAGACAATGAGACGAGCGCCAGGTTTACCGCGTTGAGCATCAGCTCTATGCACAGGAAGATGGTGATCGCGTTGCGCTTGATGAATACACCGACTGCCCCGATGGTGAACAATAGGGCCGAGAGTCCCAAATACCAGGTGAGAGGAGCCATAAAATTAATCGTTCTCCCGCCGGGCAAGCACCATTGCGCCCACCACCGCCATCAGAATCAGCACCGATGTAACTTCAAATGGCAACAGGTAGTCGGTAAACAACGCGGTACCGATGCTCCACGTAGTGCCTACGGCTTGATCCCCACCCGAGGCCGGCAGCGGCGGCATCGACCTCGCGGGCAGCCGTTGCAGCACCGTAAAAGTCTCGGCAATCAACAAACCCGCGAAGGGGATCGCAAGGTACCTCAAGCCTTTCTGCTTCTCGACCTGCGGCTGATCCTTGGGGACGTTCAGCAGCATGATCACAAACACGAACAGAACCATGATCGCGCCGGCGTAGACTACGATTTGCACAGCCGCAATGAACTGCGCTCGCAGTGTCATGTAAACAGCGGACAATGATGCGAGCGTTCCAATCAGCGACAGTGCACTGTAGAGCGGATTGCGCTGCACCAGCACGTTCAATGCCGTCACAAGCGCGAGCACCGCGAAAACAACAAAGAGGATTGTCTCTCCACGCATCGCTCTATGACCTCAACAACAGGATGGTCGCGGTGATGACTATGTTGATGATCGCAATCGGCAGCAGCACCTTCCACCCAAACCGCATCAGTTGATCGTATCGAAACCGCGGTACCGTGTAGCGAATCCACATCGCAAGCAAAATCAACGCGAGCACCTTCACTCCGAAATATACAAGTCCGAGCAGAGGGAATCGATCTACGAACGGCCCGTTCCAGCCGCCTAGAAACAGAGTCGTGGCGATCGACGACGAAGTGATCAAATTCAGATACTCGGCGACCTGGAACATCACGAATTTCATCGACGAGTACTCGGTATGATATCCGGCAACGAGTTCTGAGTCGGCCTCCGGCAGGTCGAACGGAGTTCTATTTGTTTCGGCAAGCGCCGCTATGTAGAAGACCACAAACACGAACATCAGAGGGAACTGGACTATATTCCACTTGAGCCCGTACCACCCGCTCTGACCTTCGGCGATTGACGCCAGATCCAGCGTGCCGGTGTACAGCAGCACCGAAACCATCGACAGCCCGAACGCAAGCTCGTAGCTGATCATCTGGGCGCTTGATCGGAGACCGCCCAGCAATGAGTACTTGTTGTTGGATGCCCACCCGGCGAGCACGAAACCGTACACGCCCAGCGAGGTCAGCGCGAGAACGTAGAGAACTCCGACATTCATCCGGGTCACGTGGAGATCGATCACACGCCCGAAGACGTTCACCTGGCTGCCGTACGGGATCACGATCATCGACATGAGCGCCGCGATAAGCGCGATTGCCGGTGCGGCGAGATAGACTGCGCGGTTTGCTTCCAGCGGAATGATGTCTTCCTTGAAGATCATCTTGATTCCGTCGGCGACCGGCTGAAGCAGACCCCAGTAACCTACGCGGTCGGGACCAACGCGCAGTTGAATCCAGCTCATGAACTTACGCTCAAGCAGCGTGAGGTAGGCCACGGCTGTCATCAACACGCCGAGAAGAACGGCTATTTTGATGGTCCACTCGAGGAGCAGGGCTGTCATAACCTGTCAGCGGAGCTGTCGTAAGAATTGGTTGTGGTCTTGAGATCAGGAAGCGAGACTCATCGATTCCACTCTAGTATGCCTTTGCGCCAGACGTAGATCAGGCCTACAAACAGCACCACGACGAATACCATCATTTCGCCGTAGAAGATGTATTTAAGCGGGCTATAAACATCCGATTTCAGAACGCCTCGGAACACCACCGCCCAGGGCAGAAGAAACACGGCTTCAATGTCGAACAACAGAAACACCATTGCCACCATGTAGAATTTCACCGACTGTCGCTCTCGGGCGTTGCCCACCGGCTCGACCCCGCATTCATAGGGCGCCAGCTTGTCGGGATTTGGACGGCCCTTGCCCACAAACCTCGAAAGGATCAGGATCGCACCGGCCACCAGGATCGATATTACGAACACGAGAAGAACTGGAAGGTAGTTGCTCATATCTCGGCCGCGACAGAAAAAGCAAGGCAAGGTCGCGCTTTTAATCAACAGCAAAGACTAGGCATCTTATAGTCCGTAGAAATTCAGTGTCAAGCAACGGGGTGACGGCGGTGTCTCAGTTTGGTTGCGCGTTGCTGAATGAGTTGGTGCTGACCCGCTATGTGCGAATAGGTAAGTCGGGTTTCACGCAAAGAGCACAAAGCTCCGGAACCTTTGATGCGGTCTTGGCGGGAAACCGACTCACATAATTGGGTATTGCGGGGACAGCGCCAACTCAATAAGTCAAAATCAACCCGAATCCAGAAAACTGTTGTGCCAGCGTGGGGACTAAGATATTTTTGCGCTGTTTGCCCCTCCCAGCTTCACGCTGCCGCCGCCAAAAAAATCAGATTCTCACTAAGCGCTAAGATCAATGCCGGCGTGTTCCTACTGCAAAAGTCCAATCGCCGAGGGCGACACCAAGTGTCCCAACTGCGGCGCGCCGTTCGATCCGGACAGCAGCGCCGATCAGGACTTTCGGGATTGTCCTTACTGCCATCGAAGGCTGTTAGCGCTTGCAAGCCCTGCCTGTAACTACTGCGGCCGCAGACTCCCTGAGGATTTCATAAAAGCCCGCGAGCAGGATCTTCACCGAGTAACCGAGGTCAGCAACCCTCATCACCCTGAATCCGTTCCTCGCGCAGGAGGGGGCTCAACGGTCGAAACTCCGCCGAGCTCGCCTCTAGTTGACGTCGTAGATGACCTGCTGGATATCTTTAACTGAAGCTGGAATTCAGGGCTGGGCCTGGCCGACATATTTCATCGGATCGACCGGCTGGTCGTTCTCTCTTATTTCGTAGTGAACGTGCGGACCAGTAGACCTTCCGGTACTGCCGGCGTGTCCAACCTGATCGCCTCGCTTGACTCTCTGTCCCGCTTCCACGGTGATTCGAGATAGATGACCGTACCTGGTGGTGATTCCGTTGGTGTGATAGACGACTACAAGATTGCCGTAACCGGAGTAGGGCCCCGCGTGAATCACAAAGCCATCCGCGGTCGCCTGAACCGGGGTGCCAAATTCGACTGCGATATCCACTCCTTCATGAGTCTCACGACCTTCTCCGTTAAACGGGTTTCGTCTCAGACCAAAGCCGTCGGTGATGTAGCCTTTGACCGGCAGCGTTCCCGGCACCGAAGAAAGCCTCAACAAGTCCGAGCGGTACTTGTCATTCAGTTGACGTACTTCGCGTTCGAGGTGGTTTGCGGCTCTGTCTAACGCAGCAACCGTCTCGGGACCGCCCATTCCGACCTGCTGGTCGATGTCGGACCGGTGCTCCATCTTCGCCTGCCGAGACAGCTCTTTCGACATATCCTCGACGTAGCTGATTTGTCCTTTAAGACGGGCGTAAGAAGTCTCATAGGCGTCGTTGGATTGTTTTAGCTTGGCGTTTTCGGCTTTGATGGCGGCGTATCTGAGATTGAGTGCCTCAGTTTGTGCCACACGCGTTACTGCATAGAATCCAGCCGCAAAGAAAACGATCAGGAGGAGTAGGCCGCCATACACTGCTCTTTTAGGAATGCTGAATTGCTTGATTCTCGACGTCGAACCTGGCGCTACCAGAAAGGTGAACACCTTCTCATTTTTTTTCATCTAGCATCTCCTGGGACCGGAAAACTCGGCCCAGTTCCCGATTTTAGACGGCAACACTTCGGATAAGCTCACTGTTTGTAATGCTTATACTGTGCCCGTGAGGGGATGCTACTGCCCAAACCGAAGCGGGAGGCTATCACAACGAACTGTGACGGGGCAATACTTCCATACAGCTAGAAGACAGATTTATGAAATTTGCAATACATCAGAGTTGAAGCGCTCTACGATGGTTGCCAAAGGCGCGGCCAAGACGGCCGGAGTGGGGAGGTCAGGGCTCGCAAGTTTTTTTGACGCGGAGTCCGGGCCTCCAAGGCTAAGGAGACGCCAGGAGGAGAGGGGCCCAGGGAAAACGCCTCGTGCCTTGGATGCCACGGGCTCCGCGTCGAGACCAGCGCGAACCGACGTCAGGATCAGACTTGCTCGGAAGCTCTATCCGGGGTCAACAGCTTATAGATGCCCCACGCAACTAGCACAATGATCCCAACCACCACCGCCAGCCACACAATCTTCAATGCAAAGCCGATGACTGCCAGCAGAATCGCCAGCAGCTTGACTGCGATGATGAAGGCCACGATGCCGAGCACAAACCTGAGAAAACCCATAACACACTCCTTTCAAAACTCAGTGGTGGCGGTTGCCGGCCGCTCAACGGTTTTCATTGACGAAAGCGGTGGCTGCAACCTGACCCGCGCCTGCTGCCTGAATCACTATATTCTTGTACGAAGTTCTGAGCTTAATAGTTGGCCCATCCAAACCGACGACCGCATTGAGACTGTCGCCCCTTGCGTTGATACTTCCAAAGCCGACCGATTTCACAAGTCCGCTTTGACTCTGCGCGTCCACGGTGAACCGGCTGTTCGCGGGAATCGTCAGCTTTATATCTCCGCGCTGGTTGCTCACGTCGATGTCCCCGGCAGGGATTCCCGCAGGCACAAGCGTGACGGTCCGGTAGCTCGTTGTGATGCGAGCCCCCTGATGAAAACCCCGGAGATTCACTTCGCCGCGAGACGTCTGGATCACCGATTCGCCGGTTATGTCATCCGCGTAAACCGATGCCTGCTCCGCTTCCACTTGCAGGTCGCCTGAAACAGACGATGCCCTGATGTCTTTTCTCGATGAGCTCACCTTCACGTCGCCCTCGATCTCAGACAGCCTCACCTCCGAGTCCGGAGCGTCGATCGTTAAGTCTGAACTTCGCGTTATTTCTACCGAGCCGTGCTCGGTTCGAATCTCGGAGGGCGAGCCCAAATCCTGCGCTGCTATTCTCGAAAGAGGCGCCTCGACGTGAACCGCGCCGTCGACCTGTCGCAGATCGACCGCTCCGTTCTTGCCGAACAATCTTATTGATCCGTCTACATCGGACACTGTGGCGTGCTTGAATCCGGTGGCTTCCAGGTTGCCGCCAATCCTGGACGCAGCGATGTCCGCCGAGTTGAGCTGCGCGGTAACGTTGCCGCTGAGATGATCCAACCGCGCATCGCCATAGCTTGCTTGCAGTGAAACGTTGGATTCCAGGTTGCTGACGGTAACCGATCCGTAGGAATTGTTTATCGACAGCGGGGATGAAGCTGGCAGATCCAACTGAATATCCGTGGTGAACTGCCCCTGGATCTCGTCCCGGTTTGTGCTGATATAGACTTGCTCTGCGGTTTCGCGAATCAGAAGTTTGATTTTGTCAGCAGTCTGCTGCGCGTCTTCGGGGCTCCACGAGCTCACCTTTTTCGCAAGCGACGCGCGAAAAGGCCCGTTGACACCGTTGACGCGCAAACTGCCGTAGTTGTTTTCGACAACGATTTTCTTTCCGGACGCCAGCGACGTCAGCGGGGCGCTGTCCGTAAAACTGTAGCTTTCGCCGAGGACCGAGTCCCTCAGGCCTCTCGAAAACCCGGAGAGGTGAAGAGCAGAAAGCACCGATGGATTTCTCGAAATCCTTCCGGCCACCAGACCTGATCCGACGATCAGCAGCAATACCAGGATGCGTCCTACGCTGAACAGGCGCGGCGGAGGGCCGAACGTTTGCCGATGGGAATAGTGGCGCGTAATCTCCACGACTCCGAACACCACGAGGAGCAGAATCCAGTATCTCCCATAGATCTGCAGCGCATTGAGGCCGTGATCAAACCTGCTCGCCAGGAACAAAACGCCGACGAAGATCAGGAGCATCCCGCCGATGGGAGACTTGGGTTTCCTCTCGACCGCGAAACCCATAATGCGCGCGACGCCTGCGCAAACCAGGAAGACCGGCCATAGACGCATCACCCAGCCGGCGACAGACGAGCCCGGGGCTATAAAGAAGAGCGTTCCCGCCGCCACCAGCAGCAGTCCGAGCAGCAGCGTTCCTCTTCCAGTTTTGCGTCGTGCGCTCATCTCAGGTTTGGCGCATCGCTCATCGCCGCTTCTCGGCGAGCTTCACCCGAGATCCCGACTTTTGGCCAAACGAATGTTGCGCCAGTATGTAAGGGGCACCGCCTTCAGAGTCGTATTGCTCGCGCGACCTCTTGAAGTAGCGAGTCAGGAGGAAGCCTCCCAGCAGTATCAGCGCGACTGGAAGGAGCCTGGCCATCGCGATCAGCGGGAAAGGATGAATCATTTGAACTACCGCCAGGATGCCGGTTATCAGAAGGACGAGTCCGACCAATGGAGCTATTTTGACTACCGAGCGCTTGAACTTTTCTTCGTTAGCTCGCGGGCTCTCGCCGGACGCTATTGCTTGAGCAGTCCGGTACGCATCAAGGATCGTGCAGATGTAGAGAGCCACACCCGCCAGAGCGAATACACCCGAAAGCACATGAAGATGCGTCAACTGAAAAGTGCCGACAACCGCGCAGAAGTGTACAACCGCTTTAAGGTTCTGACGGTTGTACACCGCACCCAGCCCCGGTATCAGACCAAGCAGAGCAGCCATCGGCGCTTTGGAGGAACCGGTTGAACGATATCCATGGCCTGAGAGCTGTTGAACCCCCAGCACGATGCAATCCTGGCAGTATGCGTACCCCTTGATTCGGTGATCGCAAGCTACGCACAACCAGCGCCCGCAACTCGAACACTGAATCTTTGCCCTGGTAGAAGAGTGATATGAACAGTACATACTCGCCGTATCGTTACAGCTCCTTTTCGCGCCTTACACATAACTAAACGGATGCAGCGTGGCCCGGGTTCAAAGGATCGCGACCTTCACTTGCTTCTCTCGTCGGTCCGGTCCAGCTCGTCGCGCTTTGGCGCAGGGTCTTTGCGGACCTCGGAGTCGGTTTCACCTCCCATCGCGTTCCAAAGCTGACCCAGATCGGACTTTGCTTCCTTGATCTCGGCTACAATTCGGTCGGCCTGCGAATAGGCACGAGATCCCCGATTGTAGAGTTCGTCCGCTTTGACATTTGCCTGTCGATAAACACCTCCCAGAGTTCCGTCGTCGGAGAAGCCGACCAGCACAAACGCCACGGTGAGCCCAAGTAGCGCGAGACCCATCGAGAGGCTCTGCATCGGACCCGGCGTGGACAGCGGCGTGAGTCGTGCCACAAGCGCCCGGGCGCTGGCGGCAAACCTGATTCTGGCTTTTGTTCGTGACGGTGGTGCGATCGCTTCCAGGCGATCCATCAGTTCCTTAGATGGATCAAAATGCTCGTAGATGTGAACTCCGTGACAGGCGGCCACCGCATATACAACTTCGGTGAGAATCGACGAGCATGCCTCGCAGCTTGCGGCATGTTCTTCGAACTTGTGATAGACACCCGCCGGCACGAAGCCGTCAAGAAACTCGGTTATCAATTCCTCGAAGGCTTCGCATTCGAACGGCGCGTGCAGCACGGGAATCGCGGACAGGCTGTGGGTCAGTCCTTCCGGCAGAGCTTCGGAAGCAGAGGACGTTCGGCAGTCGGAAATGACCGCCTTGACCTCGTCCATCAACGCTCTGCAGGCTCGACAAGTAAGCGAGTGTGCGAGAAACGAAGCCGACTGCCGCCGATTCAAAGAACCTTCGAAGTAATCGCTTATAAGTGATTCGAATAGACCGCACTTCATAGTATCGTACTTTTATCCTTTGTTTCTGAATCTGCCATCTCTATAACTCATACCGCGTGTTCCGCCCTGGCGGGTACACGCCAAACTGCAACTTTCAAAACCCTCAATGTGATGCGGTGGAATGTCCGCTCTGAATGAGACGGATTTAATCTGGATTAACCTTCATCCTGCGCAGCACCTTAGCCAGTTCAATACGGCCGCGGTTGATTCTGCTCTTCACGGTACCTTCCGGTATCTGAAGAAGGTCGACTATCTCCTGGTACGTCAACTCCTCGATATCGCGAAGGATGACGCATTCGCGCAGGTCTGGAGACAGCTTGTTTATCGCCGCCAGTACTTGAAGGCGGCGCTCCTGGCGTTCAAGGGACCGTTGAGGGCTATCGTTCGATGAGGGAAGGTGGTACTCGTGCTCCGCCAGGTCATCGCCTGCCGAAGTCGGAGTGCGTTGCCGCTTCCGGTAATCGTCGATCACCAGGTTACGCGCCAACCGCATCAACCAGTTCGAAAGATCGCCGAGCGAGGCGTCATACTGATTCAACGAGCGATAGACTCTGATGAAGACCTCCTGGGTGAGATCTTCGGCAGCGCCGTGACTCGATGTGAACCGGTAAGCCAGATTGTAGATCCTCCGCGAAAAATTGCGGACGATCTCCGACCACGCCTGCTGGTCACCCTCCAAACAACGCTGAACGATTTCAGCATCGCTCGATGTCAACGCAAGTCTTGCTCCCACGTGTCGCCTTCTCGCAAGCTCCTTATTCCCACGCCTTATCCACGCACATCATCAAAATCGCTTAACGAGATAGTGACGAAAAATGTTCCCGTGGCCTGGTCCCCTCGGGACCAGACGGCCGTGCGAGTGGTCCACATTTTGTGCTAGAATCCCCGCTCGATACAGTCGATAGTGCACTGGTCCCGCAATGATGATGAATACAACGGGCGCACGGTCGCGCTCAAAACAGTCGCCGCGGCAGCCCTGGCGAAGTATAGCACGAGGTTTTTTCCCGACGCTGTGAACACCCGACTAAAGTCCATCCTCAGCCTGCTGGTGGGAGCCATTTTTGTCTACTGGTTCGTACACAAGCTCAACTGGCGAGACGTGGCCGGAGAAGTCAAAAAGGCTAACTGGCAACAACTCGCGCTGGCAGTCGCGCTCCTCGTCGGAACCTACTGGGTGCGCGTGCTCAGATGGAGAGTATTCCTGGAGCCCATGGCGCGGCCCCCGCTGCTCGCGCTGTTCAGGGCCACGATGATGGGGTTCTCAGCATTGTTCGTGATGGGGCGAGCCGCTGAGATGATCGTCAGACCGGCTGCCCTGTCTGTGAAGTCCCGCGTACATCCATCGGCCAGCTACGCCACAGTCATGATCGAGCGCGTGTTCGACATGGTCATGGTCGTAGTCTTTTTTGCGGTGAATCTGATCTTCTTCGAGTACGTGGCGCACGATGCCGACGCGATGAGGGTCTTCGGCTGGATCAAGGTTACCGGTGTCATGCTGCTGCTTGTTGCTGCGGCGGGGATCTACGGTTTGTCTGCGTTCAGGACGAAACGCGAAGGTGCGCTCGCGTTTTTGGAGACGAGACTCAACCGGCTGCCCACCTCGATCGCGCGCGGCCTGTTGAGTTTGTTGCGGCACATTTCCGAGGGTCTAGCGGTGCTGCACGATGCGCGATCGCTGACGATCACCGTCGGTTACACGGTGCTGCTTTGGTTGATGGTTTCGCTGGCGCACCTGCTTGTTGTGCGAGCGTTCGGAGTGCCCTATGAGGCCGTGCCTTTTACTGGAGCGGTTTTCCTCATGGGCCTGTCGATGCTCGGCTCGGTCATTCCTACCCCGGGCGGAGCGACGGGGCCGTTTCATACTGCGACCGCGGCGGCGCTGTCGTTTCTCGGCATTGAACAGAACAAATCGGCATCGATAGCAATAACCCTCCATCTCTTGATTTTTGCTCCCGCCACGTTCTTCGGTCTTTACTATCTGGCGAAGGAGGGCCTGTCGCTTGACCGCCTCAAGTTGCTCGGCGAGCGCCAGGTGGACGAGGACACGGACAAGGGTTCAGCAGGGCAGGCAGTACCCGAGCAGGAAGCCGAAGAAGCGTTCGCGGCGCGAGGTTGATCTCGCGCTCGATCCAAATCATTCACCCGAGGCCTTAGATATGAAATGTCCGTTCTGTGGGCATCTCGAAGACAAGGTGGTTGATTCGCGCGAAAGCAGAGAGGGAGATGTTATCCGCCGCAGGCGCGAGTGCTTGAAATGTGAGAGAAGGTTTACCAGCTATGAGCGGATCGACGAGATCCCCTACATGGTCGTCAAGAAGGACGGGAGCCGGGAACCCTTCAGCCGCGAAAAGGTCCTCGCCGGCATAATGAAAGCCTGCGAAAAACGACCCATACCGATGGGCAAGATCGAGTCGCTGGTAAATCAGGTTGAAAAGTACGTTCAGGAATCTCGCGAACGCGAAAGGTCGACCGATAAGATAGGGGAACTCATAATGCGCCGGCTCAAGGAGCTGGACAAGGTAGCTTATGTTCGCTTCGCATCGGTTTACCTGGACTTCAAAGATGTATCAGAATTCATGAGCGAGCTGCGGTCGCTAGTGAAGAGCGGACGGGTGAAATGAGTTCAATCACGACAGACATGTCGTCAATGCTGGAAACGCAGGAAGTCCAGATCGATACCAGCAGCGGTCAGGTAAAGGTTCCCGACGCGCTGCCGGTCCTCCCGCTTCGGGACATCGTCATTTTCCCATACATGATCGTCCCGCTGTTCGTGCAGCGAGAGCGGTCCATCCGCGCCGTAGAGCAGGCTCTGGCCGAGAGCCGCATGATCATGTTGATCGCTCAGCGCGACCTCGAAAAAGAAGAGCCCGGCGGCGCCGACCTCTATAACTACGGGACCGCGGCAGCCATAATGCGAATGCTGAAGATGCCCGACGGTCGGATCAGGATACTGGTTCAGGGCCTCAGCCGCGCTCGAGTCACCCGCTACGAAGAACACATGCCCCACCTGGTCGCTCACATCGATCAGATTCAGGATCCGGAGCCGGACGCCGACGAGTTGGAGGTCGAAGCCCTCATGCGCAACGTGCGCGCATCTCTCGAGCGGGCCATCACGCTGGGCAAGAACATTTCCTCGGAAGTAATGGCAATTGTTGCCAACCTGGACGACCCGGGCCGCCTTGCGGACGTCTCCGCCTCAAATCTCGAGTTGAAGGTATCGGACGCCCAGAGCGTGCTCGAAAAGCTGAAGCCCGTAGAACGCCTTCATCGCGTCAACGAGCTCCTTGCCCGAGAGATAAACGTGCTGCTGGTGCAACAGGAGATAAACACCCAGGCAAAGGGCGAAATCGACCGCACCCAGCGCGAGTTCTACCTCAGGCAACAGCTAAAGGCGATCCAGTCGGAACTGGGGGAAGGCAACGAGCTCGCCGAAGAAATAGCTCAGTATCGCGAAAAGATGATACAAGCCGGGATGCCTCAGCCGGTGGAAGAAGAAGTAGACCGGCAGATCAAAAAGCTCGAGCGGATGCATCCCGACGCCGCCGAAGCGGCGACGCTTCGCAACTACCTCGACGTCATGGTTGCGCTGCCCTGGTCGAAATCGTCTGAAGAGAATCTCGATCTCAAACGGGCTCAAACAATCCTGGACGAAGATCACTACGGCCTCGAGAAGGTCAAAGAGCGAATCATCGAATCGCTCGCTGTCCGCAAGCTCAAAGACAAAGTCAAAGGTCCAATCCTCTGTCTGGTCGGGCCTCCCGGAGTCGGCAAGACCAGCCTCGGAAGGTCGATCGCCAGAGCGCTGAACCGAAAGTTCCAGCGGCTCAGTCTCGGTGGCCTTCACGACGAGGCGGAGATTCGAGGCCATCGCCGTACTTACATCGGCGCGATGCCCGGCCGCATCGTCCAGTCGATACAACAGGCCGGAACAAACAACCCTTTGATAATGCTGGACGAGATTGACAAGGTAGGAGCTGATTTCAGGGGCGATCCCTCTTCAGCGCTCCTCGAGGTGTTGGACCCCGAACAGAACTTCTCGTTTCGCGACAACTATCTCGGAGTTCCTTTCGATCTCTCAAACGTGATGTTCATGACGACCGCCAATGTGCTCGACACGATTCATCCGGCGCTGCGGGACCGAATGGAGGTTATCCGCCTTGCGGGTTATACCGAAGAAGAGAAGGTTGAGATAGCGCGGCGGCACATCATCCCGCGGCAGCTCGAGAATCACGGGATAACCGGCAAACAGCTATCGATTAACCGCACCGCCCTGAGGGGAATCATTCAGCAATACACCCACGAATCCGGACTCCGGCAATTCGAACGCGAGATTGCCAGCATCTGCCGCAAAGTCGCGCGAAGAGTCGCGGAAGGAGACGGCTCGCAGGTTCGAATAGCTCCGGACAAGCTTCACGACTTTCTCGGAGTCCCCAGAATTCACCCGGACGAGGTCCTGAAGAAAGATCAGGTTGGAGTCGCGACCGGTTTGGCTTGGACGCCGGCAGGAGGCGACGTGCTGTTCATTGAGGCGCTCCTGACTTCAGGAAAGGGCGGGCTGATGCTGACCGGCCAGCTCGGCGATGTTATGAAGGAGTCGGCGCAGGCCGCTTTCTCGTGGGCGAAAGCGCGAGCCGAAGAACTGGGGATCGACCCGGACAAGTTCAACAAGTACGACATCCACATTCACGTCCCGGAGGGCTCGATTCCGAAGGACGGCCCGTCTGCGGGAGTGACCCTGGCGACCGCGCTGGTTTCGGCACTATCGGGAAAGCGAGTGAAACGGTCGGTGGCGATGACCGGTGAGATCACGCTGCGAGGGAACGTTTTGCCCGTTGGCGGGATCAAGGAGAAGGTTTTGGCGGCGCGTAGGGCCAGGGTGACTACAATTCTGCTGCCTCAACAGAACCGGCGGGATCTCGAGGAGGTCCCTAAGGAGTTGCTCAAGGACGTCAGTTTCGTGTTCATAGATTCGGTGCGGCAGGCGTTGAAGACCGCGATAGGAGCCTGAGTAAAGTTCTTTCAAATTTGTTGCGACCGGCTATTTTATTGACCCCTCCGTATTTGCGTGTTATAAGGTACCAAATTGATTAAGGGAGTGCGCAGAAGTCGGCCGTTGGACATAGGCCCCCTTGCCCGCCGGTCCCGCGGTTAGCGCGAACTCAAGCTTAGGGGATTTGGAGCTAGTGTATCAGCACAGCCTTAATCCAGAAGGATAGAGAACAGGATGAAGATTGACAGATTGTGGGGCAGGTGTGCGGTCACTACATTGACATCGACCCTGCTTCTAGGTGGCATATGCCCGGCCACCGTACTGGCCGGCCAGCAAAAGCTTCCAGGCACTGAAGCTGAGCAGGCCTCGACAAGTAAAGCCAATGCATCGCCGGCGACTCCGGCTACAAACCCGCCAGGAATCAACGCGTCACCTGCAAATCAGGCGCTGACAAATCCTCCAAAAGCGGCTCCGGAAACTGGATTGAAGCAGCCTGTGGATTCTCAGAAGATAATCGACCGCGCTGAAGATACCTTTAAGCGCGGCGAAGAAGCCATGAGCAAAGGCTTGCCTGAGATCGCACGCAAGCTGTTCGATGACGCGCTCGACGTTATCCTGCAGTCCGGCGCGAATCTGCGTGCCGACGCAAAGCTCGAGATCTACTACCACCGGCTGATCGAACGAATTCATAAGTACGAAGCTCTGGCCGACGACAAGCACGAAGACGCGCTGCGACCGGAGATCTCTGAGCCGTCGGTGCTTGATGAGCTGTCGCAAATAAAGGAAGAAGAGCTGGCCACCGTTACTCCGGAAGGCATCAAAATCTTCGGCAAGTACGATTTTGATTTCACGGTCGCGCCGCCGGTGTTTCAGTTTCTGAATTACTTTGTAGCTGGGCGCGGCCGCTCCACCATGGAAGTGGGACTGCAGCGCTCGGGCCGGTACCGGCAGATGGTGGAGAAGATCTTCAAGGAAGAGAAGGTCCCGCAAGACTTGATGTGGCTTGCGCAGGCTGAATCGGTTTGGAAGCCGGCCGCTTTGTCTCGAGCAGCGGCGAAAGGTATCTGGCAGTTCATACCATCAACTGGCCAGCGGTACGGTCTGGCGCAGACGACGTGGATAGATGACCGCTCACAGCCGGAGAAATCGACGCGCGCCGCTGCCCGGTACCTCCACTGGTTGAATGAGCACTTTGCTGGTGACTGGCTTCTGGCAATGGCCGCCTACAATTCAGGTGAGAACCGCGTAGATAGCGCGGTGGCTCGGTGCGGCTACGCAGACTTCTGGGAGCTTTATCGACGCGGCCTATTGCCGCAGGAGACTCGAAACTACGTTCCGATCATCCTTTCGATAATGATCATAAGCAAGAACCAGAAGCGCTACGGATTTGACGTGAGCTCTGATCCGGCGCTGAATTTCGAGACGTTCGATCTTCCTTCGCAGACCGATTTGAAAGTCGTTGGCGACCTTCTGGGTGTGCCTTATGAGGTCATTCAGGATTTGAATCCCGAGCTGCGGCGCGGAGCCAGCCCGCCAGGTGCTCGGTACACGATCAAGATTCCGAAAGGGATGAAGAAGCAGTTTGAGGTCGCCTACGCCACGCTTCCCGAGGAGAAGCGCATGGGCCGGCGAATCATTCTGCCGGCCGACGATGTCGCTGAAGGATATCGTTCAGCCTATCGAGTACAACTCGCGTCATACACCGTTCGCCGCGGCGATACGATTGCGAGTCTGGCAAAGCGGTATGGGATCTCAGCTCGGGAGCTGGCCCGAGTGAATCGAATGTCGTCAAGCGGCGAGCTGCGGAAGGGACAGACGGTAAAGATACCGAAACAGGTCCGCGGGTCGGGTCGCCGTGCCGGCCACTATCGAGAACGCGCTTCGTCTCGCAGGCACGGACGACATAGGTAGTTCTGAGTCCTGAGTCCTGAGTCTGCTTACCTAGTCAGAACTCAGTACTCCGAACTCTCTTTTCCCTACTCAGAACTTCCTCTCATCCTGCTATAGACAACAGAGTTTCCAGTGACCGCTGGTGGAATACCCGCGGCGCGTTCTCGAGGACCTCGTCAAGAGTCGTGGTCCCGCGCAGGGCCTTTACCATGCCATCCTCCTGCATTGTGCAGAGATTGGCGCTATCCAGACTCATCTGTCTGATTTCCTGCATCGTGCGCTTCTGGAGGATTGCGTCTCGAATCTCGCCGTTGGGCACCAGCAGCTCATAGATTCCAAGCCGTCCCCGATAGCCGGTAAAGTTGCAAGCCGAACATCCCTTGCCACGGAAGAGCTGAAACCCCTTGAGCTGCTCACGCTGAAGCCTGAACCGGCGCAGCACTCGATCGTCGGGCTGGTCCTCGACTCGACAGTTCGAGCACACTTTTCTAACGAGCCGCTGCGCCAGGACTGCCCCGATCGTAGACGCAATCAGCGAGGTTTCAATTTCCATATTAATCAGCCGCACGAGCGCCCCTACCGAATCCTCGGTGTGGAACGTCGCGAACACCTTGTGCCCGGTCAGCGCGGACTGAACTGCTACGTCAGCCGAGAACCGATCGCGAATCTCGCCAATCACTATGATGTCCGGATCTTGCCTGACTATAGATCTCAGCGTCTCGTGAAACGTAAGACCGATCTTCTCATTGATCGAGCATTGCGAGATCCCGTCGATTACATATTCAACCGGGTCTTCGCAGGTGATGATCTTGACCGTAGGGTCGTTGCAGTGATCGATCGAGCTGTAGAGCGTAGTTGTTTTCCCGGAACCGGTCGGGCCGGTGATCAGGGTTATGCCCGAAGGCGTCGCAAGAACATCCTCACTGTAAAGCCGCAGGATGTTTGGAGCGAAGCCCAGCTCCTGCAGACTGATCAGCGAGGCCTTATTTAGAATTCTCAGTACGACGTTCTCCCCAAAAACCGTCGCGTAGAAGGAGACTCGAATGTCGATCTCCTGTTTGTCGGTTTTGACGAAGATTCGGCCATCCTGATGCTTTCGGCGTTCGGCGACGTCGGCGTCCGCCAGAATCTTTATGCGCGACACGATGCGTGGCGTGTAGTCCCGGGGAAAATCCATCTTGTGAACCAGCACGCCGTCAATCCTGTAGCGCACTCGCAGTTTGTTAGCCATCGGCTCGAGGTGTACGTCCGATGCGCCTTCCTCGATCGCTGACCTGATAAACTGATCGACTGCGTTGATAATACGGTCTTCAGCTTGCGCCAGCGTTTGAGATTCGAGCGAATGGTACTTGACCTTCTGATAGTCGCCGATGCCCGCGTCTTTGCCCTGCAACAAGGCATCCACCAAATCGAGCTTTTGTTGAATGGTAGCGGAGGTGGCGAGCGAGAGCCTCAATCTGCAAGCAAAAAGCCGTTCGATTTCCTCGAAGAATGGAGTCATCGTCGGGTCAGCCACCAGAAGATGGAGCTGCGCGGCGTCGAGCTTGATCGGAAGCGCAACCTGGCGTCTCAAATATTTGAGAGAGATCTTGCGCACCAGATCCACATCGATTTCTGTTATGTCCGGATCAAAGATCTTGAGAGAGAACTCTTCGGCGAGCGCCTCGATCACGTGGCGTTCTTCGATGAGCCCCATCTCGACGAGCGTTTCGCCGATTCGTTTTGACCTTGGCGCGCTCTTTCGCTGGACCTCGCGAGCGGCGAGGACGTCGTGCTCGGTTACCAGACGCCTTGAAATGAGGATGTCGCTGAGGCTCGGTCTGGGCCGGTGCCGTTTGACGAATTCTTCAAGGCGCGGCCTGCTGATCATGTGCATTTCGACCAGCACGTCGCACAGCGACGTGTGCGTGCCCAAACGACCGTGTATATCGCGGGCCTTGCTTAACTGTTCGTTGGTAAGAACGCCTTCTGTGACCAGTGCCTCCTGGGCACTCTCGTCAAGCGCATACTGGAGCATCCTGCCTCCGGTCCTGGCGGTCGTGAGTCAAACAGATCCTCACGCGATTTCAGTCCAAGTTATCTGGGAGCATATGCCGGGGAGCACGTTGAGGGGGATTAGTTGAAACGACAGCCTCGAGATGATAAATCATGCTAAATCAAAAATCATCAGTTATTTTCGAGGTACAGTGCGCTCATCTCTTTTGATTCTTGTGCTTTGCTTGCAGCCGATTACGTTTGTCTCCGCGAGGGAAAAGATGGCTCAGCCAGAGGCTCCTCTCCAGAAAGGAAGTGATCGCGGCTCCGCCGAGCCGCGGCCCAGAGCACGCGATCTGGGAATTAACTGCGGCGTCTTACCGACGGGTCAACTGAACGCGATCACCGATGTAGCCGGAGTCCGCGTCGGCCAAACCACCATAATCAGGGGTGACGATATTCGCACCGGCGTTACGGCAATACTTCCGCACGGCGGTAACCTGTTTCGCGAAAAAGTAGCCGGCGCGGTGTACATCGGCAACGCCTTTGGAAAGCTGGCTGGCTCTACACAGGTCAACGAGCTGGGCGAGATCGAGACCCCGGTGTTGCTGACATCAACTCTCAGCGTTCCGCGAGTAGCCGATGCGGTTCTAGACTACATACTCGGCTTACCTGGAAATGAGGACGTGCAATCGATCAATGCCCTGGTAGGCGAAACCAACGACGGGTTTCTGAATGACATCCGCGGCCGCCACATCACTCGCGAAGACGTGATAAACGCGATCAAGTCGGCCAAGGGAGGACCAGTCGAGGAAGGCAGCGTCGGAGCCGGAACAGGAACGGTCGCGTTTGGCTTCAAGGGAGGCATCGGGACGGCCTCGCGCAAACTCCCCGCATCGCTTGGAGGATACACAGTCGGAGTTCTGGTCCAGACGAACTACGGAGGAGTCTTGACCATTGCGGGCGCACCCGTAGGTCGTGAGTTGGGCAAGTACTACTTGAAAGATGAGCTGACTGGACGCGATTCATCCCCGCAGCCGGGCTCAGAACGGACCAGGGCGATTGATGATCGGGCGGACGGTTCGGTGATCGTTGTCATAGCCACCGACGCTCCGATTGACCATAGAAACCTGCAGCGGCTCGCCGCGAGGGCAATGCTCGGATTGGGGCGCACCGGCTCAGCAGCGAGCAATGGCAGTGGCGACTATGCTATCGCGTTCTCCACCGCGGCTGAGCTTCGAATCCAAAGCAGCGGCCGATCGACAGCCAGTACTCGAGAGACAAAGGTTCTTTCAAACGATGCGGTCTCACCCCTTTTTCTTGCGGTTATCGAGGCTACGGAAGAAGCGGTTTACAATTCGCTGTTTCGCGCTACGACGGTGACGGGCCGTGGCCGAACGGTTCAGGCGCTTCCGATCGACGAGACCGTACGAATATTGAAAAAGTACTCTGCGATTGCGCCGCCCAAATAAGGCCGGCGCGCTTGATTTCTGTGTGGTGCGGCAGCAGAATGCCGCGTGAGAAATACGCCGCGTGGAGGTCACGACAAATGAGCGCTGCCAGCGGACGGTCAATAGGTACCGAACCGGGAGAGTTAGCTCCGGACTTCGAGCTCAAAGACGAAAGTGGAAAAACGTGGAGGCTGTCAGATCACCGCGGCAAAGTAGTAGCGCTCGTCTTTTATCCGAAGGACGAGACCGCTGTTTGCACCAAACAGATGTGCAGCATGCGCGATCGCTGGGCCGACTACCAGGCTACTGGAGCCGAAGTTGTGGCTGTATCGGTGGACACGGTTGAGTCGCACAAGGGATTCGCGGAGCATCACGGCTTGCCGCAGCGGCTTCTGGCCGACGAGCGGGGCGAAGTGATAAGGCTTCTAAAGGTGAAGTCGTTGCTCGGCATGGCACAGAGAGCAGTGGTGGTCATCGATCGCGACGGAGTAATCCGTTATCGCAAATCGGTGTTCCCGATCTTCAGACCCAGTGACGACGAAGTGATACAGGCCATCAAGGCCGCTCAGCAGTAGCTGTCGCTACACGCCGAGCAGATCCGCCAGCTCCTCGAGATTTTTCACTTCCAAATCCGGCAGAGGCCCGGTCCTGGGGGCCTTTTCTCCTTTTCGATTGACCCAGACAACGGGGATCTCCAGCCTTTTGGCAGGCACGACATCGTGATAATAACTCTGGGCAGCGTGAAGCAGTCGCTTTGGGGTAGTGCGACGACGTGCTTGCCGAAAGTGAGCGTGCGCGGGCTTGTAGGAATGGACCTGCTTGGCAGTCACTATCGGGTTAAATATCACCTTCAGATGGCGAAGCGTGTACCGCAGCAAATCGTCATCGACATTAGACAGGATTCCGAGCTGAAAGGTAGTCGCGAGCCTCAGCAGCGCCGGATTCGTGTCCGGGAAGGGTGGCCAGGAACCGATGCTCGCGGACAAAAACCGTTGGTCTCCCTTCGGGATCTCGAGTCCGAGTCGCGATGCAACCAGCGCAGCCGCGCGGTCCAGCACGTCGCGATACGGAATGTATTCGCCGGTTTCCAACTTAGGCTCAATCTGATGGTAAGCCTCGATCAACGTAGCTCGCTCCAGCTTTGCTCCCGGGATCCCGGTCTGAAAGGCGTTGAATATGCCGCTTTCCCAATCAATCAGAGTTCCGTAACAATCAAAAGTAACGATGTCAAAATGTTTGCGCATACGTACTAAGCTTACATCTCATCGAACCTCATCAAAAGTCGCTGCCCCGGTTTGCTTGTCGACTGAGGCCGGCGTTGTAATGGGAGCGTAGCTGAGGCTGGTCATGCGTGATTCGTACAAGAAAGACTTGGCGTTCATACACGACCGCGGGTTTGGCGGCATTTCAGTGGCCGCCGCCGCCGAAGTTGCGCGCATCCTGAGGCAAAGAGGCATCGACGAGGGACTCGTAGTCGATCTCGGATGTGGCAGCGGAGCGCTTGCCGGCCGGCTATGCAACTCCGGATATTCCGTGTTGGGTTTAGACATCTCTCCGGCGATGATCAACCTTGCCAGAAAGAACGCTCCAGCAGCCCGTTTCAAGGTGGGTTCTTTATTTGATGCCGAGCTGCCGCCGTGTGTAGCGGTCACGTCGATTGGAGAGTGCGTCAACTACGTGGCCGATGGCCGGAAGAATAGCCACTCGCTTTCTCGACTTTTCAAAAGAGTGTTCGAAGCGCTCAAACCTGGCGGAATCTTTCTCTTCGACATCGCCGAGCACGGACAAGTGGCCTTGGGCACAAAGGTCAAGTCTCACCTCGAAGGCGACGGCTGGGCAGTGATGACAGAGAAGTGCGAAGAGGACGGCATCCTGACTCGCAGAATAGTCACGTTCAGGAGATCGGGCCGCGCTTACCGGCGCTCGGAAGAACTACACGTGCAGCAACTCTATCGGGCCAATGAAATTGCCGCAGAGCTACGGAGTATCGGGTTCACGGTGCGACGAATCAAGCGCTATGGCGACCATCCGTTGTTGCCCGCGCGAACCGCTTTGGTCGCCGGCAAGCGCCGCGAGTGAGCCTGCCAATCCCGTTCGTTTTTGGAACTCAGAGGCGCTACTGCTCAGAACTCAGAATTCAGAACTCAGATTTGGTTGTTTCGAAGGGTCTAAGGCGTGAACCCGACGCTCTTCCAGAGTTCTGCGCAGTTGTAGAGCTTGCCCGCCGCCACAACAAACCTTGCCGTTCTAATGTTGCTAATGGACTGAAGTGGATTCGCGTCCAGTATGATCAAGTCTGCCCGCTTACCTGCTTCAACGGTGCCCGTCTCTTTGTCCAATTTCATCACTCTGGCGGGCACTATCGTCGAGGCCTGGATGGCTTCCATGGGCGTGAACCCCGCCTTGACGTACAACTCGATTTCGCGATGCAGGCTGTGTCCCGGGACTGCTTGATCTGTGCCGGTAATGATCGGGACGCCCGCTTTGTGAAGTGCTGCGAGCACGTTCATCCACTGATCGAACGTCGCTTTTGCGCGTGCCGCGGCACCAGCGGGTACGCCGGTGTTCTGCAGTTGTGTAGAGAGCTCCGGTGCGACCTTTTGAATACCTGGCTCGAAGCTCGAAACCGGGTCGGCACTTGAGTGAGTGAGAATCTCCATCAATGCCATAGTCGGATCGAGGACCGTGCCGTGCTCCTTGAAGAATGCAATCGACTGTTTGGCTTCCGTCGATTCGAGATCTACGGTGGCCGGCACACCGGGCTTCCTCTCCTTTGGCAACATAACCGGTGGAATGTACTGAATGTGATTGATCTGATCCATCCCGGCTTCGACGCCCTGAATCGCGTTCATTCCTTGGGGAATGTGCCCGGTCACCGTCATTCCCAGCCGATGAGCTTCTTCGCAAATCGCTCTCAATATCTCCGGCTTGACCGAACTGTAGATCTTTATCTGAGCGAACCCAGCTTTCTTGTAACGGTTGACGACTTCTCGCGCCTGCTCCGGAGTATTGGCGCGAATGACTCCGAGCGCCGATGGACCGTCACCGTCAACGATCCCCGCAAGCAACATCCTCGGCCCAAGACCTCGGCCCGCCTGGATTGCGTCCCGTACCGAAGTGATAAACTCGAATTCGTTACCGACATCCCGGCAGGTCGTGACTCCGGCAGCAAGGTAGATCGGTCCCCATTCGACCTGTTCGAAGTGCGCGTGCATCTCCCAGAGGCCCGGCAGTACGGTTTTTCCTTTCGCATCTATGACCCGCGCGCCGGCCGGCACTTTCACACTCTTTCTAGGTCCGGCAGAAATGATGCGGTCGTTTTCGATTACGATCACCGAATCGTTGATCGGTGGCCGGCCGGTACCGTCAACAAGTGTCGCGCCCACAATCGCAAGCGCGCCTTTGCGAGCCGGGCTTATTCGCCGCGCCATTTCGGCCAGAACCGCCATTCCGTCTTCCGCCGCTTTCGACACGAATGAAGAAAGCGCCGATTCGTAACCCTCGCGTATCGCTTCGAAGTGATCGAACTCGGCGTCCAGCGCAACCTCTGCGATGAGTTGTTTGTTTGAATCGAACCACAGCGACTCGCGGCCCCAGATCACGCCGGTAACGATGTACCGATCAAGCTCAACCGGCTTGCCTTCGGCCTGTATCTTGTCGCGACCTCTGAACTCGATTCCAACCTGCCCTCCGGGCAGAGTCGAGAGGGAGCCGGAGCCTCCGTGACTCTGCCAGTAACGAACCATCTGCATTTGAATCGCGGCAGGTGCGTAACCTGCGATAGTGAAAAAGCGATCTCCTGTTTCCGCCTCGCGATTCTTGTTCTGCTCGCGAATGCTCGCCTTTCGTCCGGTGATCTCGATTGTGGTGTCGATTTGAGAGAGACGCGAAGTTTGCCCTTTGATCTCGAAGCGCTCGGGAGACAGATCCTGTCGGGTTCTGAGAGTGGCTTCGAGCGGAACACGCGTGCCTCGGTCGGTAAAAGCAAACGAGCTGTGTGTGACCAGGGAGTCGCCGTCGCGAGAGACTTCATAAACCTCTTCGCCGATTGGCTGCTCGAACTTGTGCAGGCGAAACTTTCCGGTCTCGAGAACAGCCTGGCCCTGCGGTTCAGAATTGTGGTTGCGGACGGTGCCGGATGTTGCGCCCGCTAACGCGATCAGAGACGTGAGTGCAACAGACAGGAGGGCAGCGGCGAAGCGCCCCAAGCGGGAACTTTTCATAGAGCAGCCTTTCGGTGGCGCGACAGCGATCAGTCAACTATTTGAATACGCAGATCGCTAAGCTGATCTTTCGATGCCGGACCGGGGGCCTCAGTCATCAAGTCGGTCGCGGTATTGGTCTTTGGAAACGCAATCACCTCGCGGATGGATTTCTCTCGCGCCAGCAGCATTATGAGCCGATCGAATCCGAACGCAATTCCGCCATGTGGCGGAGTGCCGTATTCGAGCGCGTCCAACAGGAAACCGAACTTTGCTCGCGCTTCTTCGTCCGACAGGCCGATCGCGCTGAACACGCGACGCTGGAGTTCCCGGGAGTGGATTCGGATAGAGCCGCTCCCCAGCTCCACCCCGTTCAACACCAGGTCGTAAGCCTTCGCGATTACCGAGCCTGGATCGCTCTCGAGTCTGCCGAGATCTTCATCACGCGGGCTGGTAAACGGATGATGCATTGCTTCAAAGCGGTCCGCTTGCTCGTTGTATTCGAACATCGGGAATTCGGTGACCCAGAGAAAATTGAACTTCTGCTGGTCAATCAGACTTTCGCGTTCGGCTACTTCGAGCCGCAACGCATTCAGCGAAGCCGCGACTATGGACGGTTTCCCCGCCACGATGAGCAGACAGTCTCCCGGCTCCGAATTGGCGGCTCGGCAAAGCTCTGCGACCTTATCGTCGCCGAGCGACTTGGAAAGGGCCGAGCTGATTTCGCCCGACTCGGAGGTCCTGATCCATGCCATGCCGGTCGCCCCAAATCGCCTGGCAACCTCGGTCAGCTCATCGTAGTTCTTACGAGAATACTTGGAGCCCTGCTTGACGTTTATCGCCTTTACCTGCCCTCCGGACTCGAGCGCGGATTTGTATGGCGTGAAGTCGGTACCATCGAGATGGCTCGAGAGGTCATTGAACTCCATCCCGAACCTTGTATCCGGCTTGTCGCAACCGTATCGTCGCATTGCTTCCGCATAGGTTATCCTGGGGAAGGGAATGTCCACTTTCACTTCAATCAGCTTGCATAGCTCGACCATCAGCGGCTCGATGACCTTGAACAAGTCTTCGGGCCTGATGAAGCTCATCTCGATATCAATTTGAGTGAACTCCGGCTGTCGATCCGCGCGAAGGTCCTCGTCGCGGAAGCAGTGCGCGATCTGAACGTACTTGTCATAACCGGCGACCATCAGAAGCTGCTTGAAGATCTGCGGAGACTGCGGGAGCGCGTAGAAGTATCCGGGCGTCAACCGGCTCGGCACGATATAGTCACGCGCTCCTTCCGGAGTCGTGCGAATCAGCATCGGCGTTTCAATTTCGACAAATCCTTGATCGTCCATGTAGCGCCGCACCGCCAATGCCGCTCGATGCCGCAACCGAATGTTGTACTGCATCTTGTCTCGTCTAAGGTCGAGATATCTATACTTGAGCCGCACGTCTTCACTCGCGCGATTCGCGTCGAGCTCGAACGGCGGCGTCCTTGCCTCGTTGAGGATGTAAAGCTCCTTCGCTTTTATCTCGACTCGCCCGGTCTTGAGATTCTGGTTGACCTTGTCCTGGTCGCGCATAACCACTTTGCCGATCACCGCAACAACGTACTCGCTGCGCAACTCCTTGGCGCGCCGGTGTGCGTCAGCATTCTTGTCCTCGTCGAAGACGATTTGAACGATGCCCTCGCGATCGCGAAGATCGATGAACGTAAGGGGGCCAAAGTCTCGCCGTCGATGGACCCATCCCATCAGTCTTACGTTTTCACCGGCGTGCTCCGGACGAAGCTCGCCGCAATAGTGAGTGCGCTTCAGTGTTCCAAGTGAGTCCAGCATGGTAGTTCTGAGTTCTGAGTTCTGAGTTCTGAGTCCTGAGTCCTGAGTTTTTAGATTTGAGATTTGAGATCTGAGATCTGATCGAGTTTAAAGGTCCGACTTCAGAGTGTTGAGTTTTCGCCGCCGCGGTCCGCTAAGGAGCGCCAGCAATGCCACAGCAAGAATAAGCAAGACTCAGAACTCAGAACTCAAAATCTCCTCCTCCGCAACGCTCCTTTGTTCCCCGGTAGTCATATTCCTCAAGGTGTATTTGCCGGTCTTGATCTCGTCTTCGCCCACGATCACAGAATACCTAGAGCCGACGCTGTCAGCCACCGCCAGGGCTTTCTTGAGTTTCTTACCCTCGATGTCTACGACCACGCTTCGTCCCGCAGCGCGGAGCCTCGCCGCGAGCCTGAAGGAATGCAAGCGAGCCTCGTCACCGATGTACGCAATGAACAAGTCAGGGCGAACCTTGACGCCCGCTAGCGCATCGGGCGGGAGACTCATCACCATCCTCTCGATTCCAAACGCAAAGCCGAACCCTTTGGCAGGGCGACCACCGATCAGCTCTGAGAGCCCATCATAGCGACCGCCGCCTACTATCGTGTTCTGCGCACCCAGCCGGCTTCCGATCAGCTCGAAAGTGGTGCGTTTGTAATAGTCCAGTCCGCGAACCAGTCGCGGCACGATCTCGTACTCAATTCCCGATTCAGCAAGCAGGGACTTGAATGACGAAAAGTGTGCCTCGCATTCGTCACACAACATCCCGGTTATTGTAGGCAGCTCGTTCAACACCGGCTGGCACGATTCGACTTTGCAATCGAGAACCCGGAGCGGGTTTGTTTCATATCGCCCGCGACAATTTGAGCACAACCGATCGAGTCGCTGACTGATCGCCTCCCGCAAGGTAGCGATGTATCCTGGTCGGCATTTTTCATCGCCGATCGAGTTGATGAGCAACTTGACGTCAGTGATCTGGAGCTCTTTCAGATACCAGTCGAGCATCTGAATGACTTCGGCTTCGATAGCCGGATCATCGCTTTGGCCGAGAACTTCTACGCCGATTTGTCCAAACTGGCGATAGCGGCCCTTTTGCGGGCGCTCGCGACGAAACTGCGGACCGATGTAGAAGAGCTTGATCAGCCCCGGATGATTGAACATGCCCTGATCGTTGTAGGCTCGCACCGCGGACGCCGTAGACTCGGGACGCAACGAAACCGACTCTCCACCATCTTCGAAAGTGTACATCTCTTTATTGACATCGGTCTCGGTTCCAACACCTCGATCGAACAGCTCTGTATGTTCGATGATCGGGGTTCGGATTTCCGCAAACCCGTATCGTCTGAACGCCTCTCGTGCGGTTTGCTCGACCAGTAGCCACAGCTCGATTTGAGCGTCCACTTTGTCGGTGAAACGCGCGGGTACGATGTCCTGTGTGCCTCGAACTCTTGAAATCATCTGCTCTAACAGTAGGTAGTATGCAGCAGGCGGCAAGCAGTAGGCACTGTGCAGCTCTGCACCCTAAGTAATCAAACTCTTCTTCAATAGCGGGATCTAAAACCGCTTTGGCGTTCGTCCCAAGTTCGACTGCCCAACTGCCTACCGCCTACTGCGTACTACCTTCGGACAGGTAATGGTTTTTGTACTCTATGTAGTGCTCCCAGTGCTGATCGATCCGAGCGATCTCCTGATCGGTGACCGGGCGCCTGACCTTTGCGGGAGAACCCATGACCAGCGAGCGCGGCGGAATGATCGTTCCGGGTGTAACGAGCGATCCGGCGGCAATAAAAGACTCCTCGCCGATCACAACTTCGTCGAGAACAATTGAACCTATGCCGATAAGCGCACGGTCTTTGACAGTGCAGCCGTGAAGCACGACGCCGTGACCTACGGTTACTTTGTTGCCGATGATTGTCGGAAACCTGCCGTTAGTCACGTGAATGATCGTGCCGTCCTGAATATTCGAGTACTCGCCTACGCGAATGTAGTAGCAATCGCCACGCAGCACGCAGTTGTACCAGATGCTCGAGTGCTCGCCGATATGCACGTCGCCGATTATCGACGCGTTTTCGGCAATGAACGCCGTTTTCGCAATCTGCGGCTGCACACCTTTATAAGATCGAATCATAGGCCCTCTACGAGGGGGTTTAGGGTTCGCTCTTTCTCGAGATCGCCTTCGATCCCGGGTCTAACCGAAAAACCTGAACGACACTTTCCCGTTTCGAATGGTTTCAACTTAGGGTCCGCGTAGTCCTCAAAACTCCAACTCGAAACCCTAAACTCGAAACCCTAAACCCCAACCCTCCTCAGCCTGAAAACCCCTGCTGAAGCGAAAATAGTGACGTTAGCATACGCGTTTGGACCCTAGCAAGTTGACACGATTTCGCCCCTTTAATAGCATCACGACCGTGCCAGACACGATCCGAAAAAAAACCGCGCGTATTGTGCTCGTCATCTTCATTGCGCTAGCCATTTTGCTGTCCGCCGGCTGTGGCCGGCCTTTCAATGTCAAAACCAACATCAAGTTTCCAGCGGCAGAACCGGAATCCAAATACGAGTCGCCGAGAATCGCCGTACGTGCAGTGGCAATCATCGATGAAGCCGCGCTCCTCGATACGTTTGATGCGAACCTGCTCCTTGCCGGACTGTTGGCCGTGAGGGTTGAAATCGAAAACCGCGCCGACACGCCGCTGGATATCCGGAGAGCCCGCTTTGAGTTGTCTACGTCCAGTGGCCGGGCACTCAGTGAGGCCCAATCCAGCAAGGCTTACAAACGTTTGATTTCTTACTACGGCGTTTCCGCGTATAATGTGGCGGGTTACAAACAATCACTGGCCGATTTCGCTTCCTATGCAATTGATCAGCAAAAGCAGATCAGCCCGGGTGATGCTCGCCACGGACTGATCTTCTTTCGTTTTCCTGCAGACCTGGCCGATCTGGGCGAGTTGCTTCTTGTAGTCAAGGGCCTGGGCGGCGATAAGGCCGGCCGAATCGAGCTGAAGCTCGGGCATACTTAGAGGACCCGACTTAGCGGACACTGGAAGCGCTTAATAACGCAGAAGGAGTTTGGTATGAGGCTCATGGTCGCCAGACTTGTGATTCTGTCGCTGGTCGTAATCGGTTCTTCTGTGAACGGCCAGGAAGTGTTTCGAAATCCGGCAATGGAGAACGGAGATGAATCGCAGGCCGCGTTTCTCCACGGACTCGAACTAATGCATTCGGCTCGATTCGACGAAGCAGTAAGCTCATTCAGAAATGCCATCAAGCTGAGAAAGGGAACCTGCCCTGAATGTTTCGAGATGATCGGCTCCAGCTATTTGCAGGCTCAAAAATTTAAAGAAGCCGCCGGCGCATTCAGAGAGGGAATCGCGTTGAAAGCCTCAAACGAGGCCGGCTTGCATAACGGTTTGGGCGTCGCACTGTTTCTGATGAGTGACAAGAAGGTGTACGACGAGGCAGTCAGCGAATTTCGACGCGCCATCGATATGAGTCAGGGGAGTATAGCCCAGGCCTACTACAACCTGGGTCACGCGCTGATCAAGGTCGGCAAAGCCGAAGAGGGTAAGGCGGCGTTCAAGACCTTCCTAGAAAAACAACCGAACGCTCCGGAGGCGAGCGAGGTCAGAGGTATTCTCGCGAATCCGCGCAACACCGGAGAGCCGTCGGCGCCGGTGTTCGAAGTGAAGTCGTTCGACGGTCAGAACCTGTCGCTGGAGGCCTTCAAGGGCAAGGTCGTGGTGCTCGATTTTTGGGCTTCGTGGTGCGGGCCCTGCCGCGCGGAGATGCCCGACGTGAAAAAGATCTGGAGCAAGTACAACGGCAAACAATTCGTGATGATTGGAGTGAATCTGGACCGCGACGAGCGCGCCTTCAAGTCTTATATGAAAGAGCAGGGAATCACCTGGCCTCAGTTCTTCGACGGCGGAGGATGGAATAACAAGATTGCCAGACTCTATGGGGTACGTGCGATCCCCTATGCGGTGTTGATCGATCAGGACGGCGTCGTTAAGGCTACGGGACTCAGGGGTCCCAGACTCTCGAGCAAGATCGGAGACCTGCTAGGCAAACTGGGAAAGGAATAGGGAGATGAGGGGATGAGGAGATGAGGCGAAGAGGCGAACCCGAGAAAGGTCCTTTGGTTCACTGCGTCTCTCCCCGTCCCTTCGCCGCTTCTCCTCATCTCCTCATCTCCTCTTCCCCTCAGTCAAGGTCTCCAGCAAACTGAGAATCACCTCGTTGTCGGGTTTGTCTCCAATTTCGTGAACGTCCTTGTAGACGATCTTGCCTGACTTGTCGATCAGAAAGAGGGCTCGCTCGCTGTAGCCTTCCTCGCGGTACACCCCATACATCCTCGCTACGCCACCCTTCGGTTCGAAATCTGACAGGAGGTCGTACGAAAGACCGCCGAGGCTCTTGGCCCACGCGGCATTGCAGGGAACTGAATCGACTGAGATACCCAGTACCTGGGTTTCATGCCTCTCGAATCGGCCAAGGTCAGCCTCGTACGAGGGCATCTGCATCGTTCAGACACCAGTCCACGCCAACGGATAAAATGCAAGCAATACGTTTTTCTTTCCTTGATAGCTGGACAGCTTTACCTTCTGCCCCAGATGGCTCGGCAGCTCGAAGTCCGGGGCCAGTTCACCCTTTTCAGCGCCCATGCGAATCCTCCAATCAGTCTTAAATCCGAAAAGTCCACTGTGTTTCAGTTGGCGAGCTAGGGAGGGCGTACTCTACAACATCACCGAGGTTGACTCGATGTGCTCGATGGTTTCTTTGGTGGTTGTTTTGCCGGCTTGGATGGAGCGGTCAAAGGAACGTACGTGACCGCGTAGTCCGACAAGCGCTGACATGGTGCCAGGTCCAGAGTCTTTTTCAACGCCTCGCCTTCGAACCGCAGACTCATCCTTCCGCCGGACTCCCAGGCCAGCGGCGCATGCTCCTTCCCTGAGCGGTCCTGTTCGACAACCTCCCGCACAAGAATCCAGTATTGGCCCGGCGCGAGGTGCGTCATTACAAATGAGCCATCACCTTCGACACCGGCCTCGGCATATCGAAGGACATCGTCCGCCGTGTCCTTTTCAGAGGGCACGAGATAGACGCGCATCTTGTTTACAGGAGGCTTCTGTTTTTCGTCTACCACCAGGCGACCCTTCACCGTTGCAGCTCCCTGCGACAGCGTGACGATCACACCTTTGACCTGTTCACCCACTTTGAGTGAGATCCCGGCCCAGGCGATATCGAAGCCTTTTGAACCGGACGCCGAAGGCTCAAGCGATATAGACCGCACGAACAGGTCCTCGCCCCGCAAGTTGGTGTCGATCCGGTAGAGACCTGCAGTCAGGGAGTTGATTGTGAACTCACCTTTTGAATCTGCGCTGACGGTTTGTTTCGACGGCATGAGCTTTGTGAGCGGGTCGGATGACGTTGGTCGCTTGCCCGAGTGAGCGGAGATAAGAACCTCTTCGAGACGGGCTGTCGGTTGGTTCTTGACAGCAAACTTTGATTAATTCGTCTCATCCACAACGAGAATCCTAAGCAACTTCATCATCCAGGCGAAGGTCAGCTTTCAGCGAGATACTCAAGGCATGCCTTGCGCATCGCTTCAACCGGAGCGCTCCTTCCGGTCCAGAGCTCGAACTGCGCGGCAGCCTGAGTCACCAGCATTTCCATGCCGCTGAGCGTGAGACAACCACGCTCGCGGGCGTCCTTCAGGAACTGAGTCTCGGCCGGATTGTATATCAGGTCATAGGCGGCAATTCGTCCCTCAAATACGTCAGGAGATACGGGGCTCACTCCCTCGCTGTGTCCATGCATTCCGACCGGAGTCGCGTTGATCAGTACAGTAGCCTCGCTCTTATGCAGATCATCGAGACGCTTGATCTTGACGTCGAAATCGCCGGCGATCCCGCTTGCCCTCGCTGGGTCACGCGCAAAGACCTCAACACGCGCGCCGCGAGACTTTAATCCGCAGATAACCGCTCGTGCTGCACCGCCCGCACCGATAACCGCAAAGCTGTGATCTTCGATTGACAGCACTTCAGCAAGCGGTGCCAGCATGCCGCGCACGTCGGTGTTGTACCCATGGAGTTTTCCATGATCTATCACCAGCGTGTTCACTGCGCCCACCGCGCTAGCTATGGGGTCCAGCTCATCGACCAAATTCAATATCGCGGACTTGTGCGGAATCGTGACGCTCAGGCCTCGAAAGTCGAGACCAGACTCCGTAGTCGACACGAGAATCATTCGCCGAACAAACTCATTCACGTCGTCGACCTCAAAAGGCACGTAGACGAAATCAAGGCCGGTTTCAGCGAACGCCGCGTTATGCATCGCTGGAGACGCCGAATGAGCAACCGGACGGCCGATGATTCCTACCATTCTAGTCTTAGTTGAGAGATCGCGAATGCGATATCTCCTGGTCATCTCCCGGCAAGTGAGCTGGCCCGCCGCGCTTTCCTTTTCTCGACCGAAAGAGCCGTAAGTCAGAAAACTTCCTCGACTCGGCCCCAGTAGTCGCGAGATTATCCCGCGATGTCCCATCGCAATCGCAATGAGATCTCGACGCTCCCGCTGAGCTCTTTCCAGAAGCTTGAAATGTGCTAAGCAGTCGCTGGCGTGTTGCGCCAACGTGGCGATTTTGTGGATTGCCGCCGGGAACGACACTAGTCGATCATAAATTGAATCGAGGTCGGCAGGGGTTTCTTTGAAATTGTGATAAGAGACAATCAGCCGCGAGGTATCGGCGCCGAGCTCAATGAGCCGAGCGTAGTGGACGGCTTCAACGTCGGAGTAGTCCGCGGTTCGGCTGGCTTCCGCAAGCAGCCGAAGGCGCAGGTCGTTGTCCAGCGCTTGGTGTCCGCCCTCATCCACATCCCGGCAGGTGATGATCACCGGAAGCGGCTGGCGTTCGAGGAACACAGACAGATTCCGCGGCTCGCCAAAATCGAAGTCACGCAGGTAGTCCAGTCGAATCTCCGCGAGATCCGCTACACGCGCCGACTCCTGAAGTGCTCGCAGCGCACCGGCGGTCGTCTCTTCGGTGATCACCGCGCAGACGCGAGCAGTTCTTTGCATAATTCAATTGAGTGTCGGCTAGTTCCAGCCCATCCGGTCGCGGAGTGCGGTGATGTGCGCGGTGTGATGACGACCATGCCACGCATAGATACAGAGCACTTCGTTGAGTGAGAGCTGTCCGATCTCCGGATGCCTGAGGGTTCGTTGATAGTCGCCCGAACTCATCTCCCGCAGCAGAAGAACCCATCGTTGGTGCAGCGCATCAAGCAACCCGAGTGATATTTCCGGGGGTGCGGTTCGAGCCTCTAGAAGCTCAGCCCAGGCCGCCTCGTCGTAAGGCTTGATTGTAGGCTCGTCTTCGGTCAGCGCCAGCTTGAATCGGATGTACGAGTTCAAATGACTGTCGGGCACGTGATGAACAACCTGCCGCACCGTCCAGCCGCCGGGTCTGTACTCGGTATCAAGCTGCTCTTCTTTCAAACCGAGGACTGCCTTTCTCAAGTTTTCAGGCGCCGCCGCAATCTGGTCGATCAACTCGCGGCGCCTTGCGCCGGTCAGGTCGCGCTCGAGTTGAGCCTTGCCGATCGGAAAGCGAAGGTCAGTCATTTTCGTTGGCTCCTTGCATTATTCCGCGTCGAATGCGTACAGATCGGTTGTCAAATATCTCTCCCCGAGGTCGGGCAGCACTGCGACGACTCGCTGCCCGGTAGTCATCTCGGTGGCCACTTTCAAGGCCGCCCAACAGACAGCTCCCGACGAGATGCCGCAAAGGATTCCTTCCTCGCGCGCCAGACGGCGCGCAGTGTCCTTCGCATCCTGATACTCGACGGGAATGATGCGATCGATTATTTCCATGTTGAGGACTGAAGGTATGAATCCGGCGCCGATGCCCTGGATGAGATGGGGTGCGGGTGGTCCACCCGACAGCACTGCGGAATCTTTGGGCTCGACTGCGATGATCCTGACGTCCCGCAGCCGCTCTTTGAGCGTCTCACCCACTCCTGTGATCGTTCCACCTGTGCCGACACCTGCTACGAAGGCATCAAGCTGCGCATCGGTGTCGTCGATTATTTCTACAGCGGTAGTCTCGCGATGAATTGAAGGATTGGCTGGATTGTCGAACTGCTGCGGCATGAAGCTGTCGGGAATCTCCAGGAGCAGCTCTTCGGCTCTTGCTATCGCGCCCTTCATCTGTAGTTTCTCGGGAGTGAGTACGATTTCAGCGCCTAACGCCTGCAGAACTCTGATGCGTTCGACGCTCATTGAATCAGGCATCGTCAGAATCATTCGGTAGCCCTTGGCCGCGGCGGCCATCGCCAAGCCGATGCCGGTGTTTCCGGACGTAGGCTCGATGATTGTCGTCTTGCCGGGCGCAATCTTGCCTTCGCGTTCGGCGGCATCGATCATGGAGAACCCGATGCGGTCCTTGACGCTCCTCATTGGGTTGAAGGACTCGAGTTTGACCAGAACCTCGGCGGAGCCCGCGCGGGGAAGCCGATTGAGGCGTACCAGCGGTGTGTGTCCAATCGTTTCGAGAATGTCGTTGCAGATCTTTGGTCGGTTTAGCAAGTGAATGTCCCGGTGACAGGTTTATTTGAATGCGTAGCCTAGCAGGATTAAGCAGAGGTGCGCAAAGCGGCGGAAAGTGAGATGAGGGGAAGGTGCAAAGGGGCGAAGGGGCGACACGGAGCAGACCTCTTCGATGTCTGCATTTCTCGCCGTCTCCGAGCATAATGCCACCTCCTCCTCTCCACGTCCCCGCGTCCCTCCTCCCCGCGTCTCCGGGTCGCCCCCTTGGCCCCTTCGCCCTTCTCCTCATCCCCTCATCTCCGACCTTCCGCCCTGCATCTTTGCGTTGGATCGTCGAAACCAGCTATAAACATTGCTCGAGACCTTCGATGACAATGGGACGAAGCAATTTGAAGAACTAAGGAGTCACAAAATGCTCGGAGAGAAGAGACTCGCGGTCCTGGGAGCGGGGAAACTCGGCGAGACCTTGATCAAAGGCTTGCTGCAAGCTGGAGTGACCGAGCCCGGTAGCATTCGCGTCACAGCAGGTCATCAGATCCGTCTGGACTATATTCGCGATCGTTTCGGAATCGAGGGGACGCTCTCGAATCGCGACGCCTCAGCACAGGCGGACGTTGTCATTCTGAGCGTCAAGCCGCAAACCGTTCCCGCGGTGCTCAATGAGATTGGCGAGTCCCTTAGACCTTCGCAGCTTCTGATATCGGTTGCGGCCTCGGTTAGTACCGGCGTCATTGAGAGTCATCTGTCAGCAGCAGTTCCGGTCATTCGCGCTATGCCGAATACTCCGAGTCAGCTCAACAAAGGCATGACCGGAATCGCTCCCGGAAAATACGCGACCGCCGCAGACGTGTCTCTGGCGAAGTTCATCTTCGATTCAGTCGGACGGACTGTCGTCGCTGACGAAAAGCACATGGATGCGATCACCGGGCTCTCAGCAAGCGGACCCGCCTTCATCTACATAGTGATCGAGTCCCTCGCGGAAGCGGGAGTCAAAGTCGGACTTCCAAGAGACGTTGCGACCGAGCTCGCGGCACAAACAGTTGTAGGCGCAGGTTCCATGGTGCTCGAAACGGCGGAGCACCCTGCGAAGCTCAAGGACATGGTAACGACGCCGGCCGGCTGCACCATCGACGGTATACTCGAGCTTGAAGAAGGCGGTCTACGAGTCACATTGATAAAAGCGGTTGTGAAGGCGACTCAACGCGCCAGGGAACTGGTTGAAGACGTCAAGAAATAGGAAAGGCGGATTGAAAATAAAGGTGAGGTCTCGACTGGATGGTTCGTGTCTGGTCATCGGTAAAAGCGTGATCGCGGCAGTACTGATGGCGACAAGTGTTTGTTCGGCGCTCGCATTGGTAAAGAGGAAAGGGCAGGAAGGCGAGACAAAAAGCGAGATGGCGGCTGCAACGTTTCCTTCACTGGTCAGGGAGTACATTGACGATCTGCACAGTCGTCATCCATCCCTCGCTTTGTCCAGCGGAGTGCATGCCTGGGACGATAAGCTCGAAGACTTCAGCCCGCTGGCGATCGCGGAGGAAGTGGCAGCGATAAGGCATTTTCAATCCAAGATTGCCAAAATTCCCAGGCTGGAGCTCGGCCTGTCAGATCTGTTCGACTACCAGATCATTTCATCGAACGTGTCCTCAAGGCTTCTGGAGCTCGAGCAGATCAAAGCCTTTGAGCGAAATCCGGCAATGTACACTGAAGTTTTGTCTACGGCGTTGTTGCCGCTGGTCATCTTTGAGTACGCGCCTGCAGAGGTTCGGCTCAAGCATCTCATATCGAAGGAAAAGCAGATCCCTCGATTCCTGGAAGACGCTCGTGCAAACGTTCACAGACCGGATGCAACTCTGTTGCGAGTCGCGATCGAGAACAACCGAGGCATGTTGAGCTTCATCCAGAAAGAATTGCCCACCGCGTTCAAGTCGGTGGCCAATCCAGCTCTCAAGAAAGATTTCAGTAAGTCGACTCGCGTAGCGTCCGAGGCAATAGAGAAGCACATCAAACTGCTGGAGCAGATCAAGCCTGATCCGACGCCGAGCTTCGCCATCGGCCTGCACAACTACGAAGCCCGACTCAGGTACGAGGAAGGCATCGATATGCCGGTCTCCGCCTTGCTGAAGATCGCCGACCGCGAGCTTGCGAAGACTCAGACGGAGTTCAGGCACACCGCTGCTTTGATTGATCCTAACAAAAGCGCGGCGACGGTTTGGGCCGAGGTGCAGAAGGAACATCCCAGTCCGGGGACGCTGGTCCGCGAGGCGCGAAACAGGCTCGAGCGACTGCTTCAGTTCATTCAGGACAAACACATTGTCGGGCTGCCTCGTGACGTTCACGTTGAGGTGTCCCAGTCGCCGGATTTCATGCGCTGGTCGACAGCAAGTATGTGGACGCCCGGGCCGTTCGAGACTCGGCCTCTGCCGTCGAGGTATATGATCACCGACGTCGACCCGTCATGGACTGACAAACAGAAGCAAGAGTATCTCGCCTCAGTCAACGATGCGCAGCTTTGGACAACGTCGATACACGAAGCGTATCCCGGTCATTTCGTGCAAGGAGAATATCTGAACCGCGTCGAGTCGGTTGTCAGGCGGACGGTCGCGTTCTTGCCCGGCAGTTTTGTCGAGGGATGGGCTCATTACACCGAGCAGATGATGCTTGACGAAGGATTTGGCGACGGCGATCCGAAGCTGCGTCTTGGCCAGCTTGCCGACGCGCTCCTTCGATTGTGCAGGTTCGAGTGCGGAATCCGGCTGCACACCGCCGGCATGACTGTGCAGCAGGCAACGCGGTTTTTCATCGATAACGGTTATATGGGTGAGACGCCTGCGAAGATCGAAGCGAGCCGCGGTACGTTCGACCCGCTTTATCTCGTTTACTCTGTAGGCAAACTTGCGATTCTAAAGATGCGCAGCGATTATCAGCACTACCAGGGCGACAACTTTTCGCTTGAGGACTTTCACAACAGGCTGTTGTCCAACGGCTACGCTCCGCTCTGGATTCAGCGGCAGATGCTCATGCCTGGTGACAAAGGGAAACTGCTCGAGTGAAAGTGTTCGTAGTCCCGCCTTCAGCCGGAAGACATTCAGGATTGAATGAGACTGGGTCTTCATCATGGGCTTCGGCTCAAAGCGGGACTACGAAGTTAGAAACTACGCGTTCTTATTCGGAGTCTTCTTTGACTTGGGCTTGCGGTTGCTGTTGCCTTCAGGCTTAGCCTCCACTGTCAGCTTGTTCTCCACTTTCTTTACGCATGGGACACGCTTGGTTTGAGAAGACGCGAGGCCCTTGTTCAGTCCAGTCTTCACCGAACCGGTGAGGGTCACGACCGCGCCGCTCACTGAAACATCAATTTTGAAATCCTTGAGAGACGGCGTATTCGACAGCCTCTCTTTGACGTCCGCGGTGAGCTTCGAGTCGTCAACCCCGGCACAGTCTGTGGCGGTTTTGGCGGCTTTGGACTTGACCGAAGTGTTTTTGTTCTGGGCGCCGGCAACAACCACCAGCGTCAAAACGGACAGAAGAACAAAAAGTTTCTTCATCGAATCTGCTCCTGTTATTTTGTTTTTTTGTTTGTTGAACTGGGCGAGCCACACGATCTCGCCGAGTGAGGCGCACATAATATGTGCCGGCCACCCGGTGCGCAATATGATTTTTACCACGAATGGCTGGAAAACGGTTTAGGGTTTCGGGTTTAGGGTTTAGGGTTCATTAGATGGAGACTCGAAAGACGCCTAATGTGAGATAGAGTCATACTGAATCTAACGAACCCGAAACCCGAAACCCGAGACTCGAAACCGTTCGACCCTAAACCCGAAACCGTTCGACACGTTTAGTTGCCTCGCCAGTCGCGCAGAATCTCGCGCGCAGCGTTATATCCCGGCGCCCCCATCACTCCGCCGCCCGGATGAGTCCCCGATCCGCAAAGGTACAGCCCGGCGATAGGAGTTCGGTAGCGCGCCCAACCCGCAACCGGGCGCATGAAAAACAATTGATCCACGGTCATGTCGCCATGGAAAATGTTGCCGCCGGTCAGGCTGTACTCGCGCTCCATATCGAGAGGTGACACCACCTGTCGATGTAAGATCGCGTCTTTGATGTTTGGCGCGTATTCGGCAAGTGCGTCGATGCAACGGTCAGCGAAGCATTCCTTCATCGAATCCCAGTTGCCGTCCTTGAGCGAATAAGGGGCGTACTGCGCGAAGACCGACATTATGTGTTTGCCCGGCGGGGCGATGGAATCGTCGTAGGTCGTCGGTATCGTTATCTCTACAAGAGGATTTGTCGAGGGCTCGCCCTTCTTGGCATCTTCCCATGCGCGATCGACGTATTCCATCGACGGACAAACGTGAATTGTTGCTTTGTGGTGCGGGCCGACATCGCGTCCTGGATATGCCTTGAAATCAGGGAGGCAGTCGAGCGCCAGGTTGATCTTCATCGAACAACCTTCAATCCGGATCTTGTCGACCGCGGCGCGAAACTCTTCTTCCAGATCGGCAGCCTCGATCAACTTTAAAAAGGTAACTCGCGGATCGGCGTTTGAGATGACCAGCCGGGCCCGAATCTCGTCGCCATTTTCAAGCACCACTCCATAAGCGCGCCCGTTCTTCACCAATACTCGAGAGACTGACGCGGATGTTCTGATGACCGCGCCGCGAGCTTGGGCGGAGGCGGCGATCGCAGTGCTGATTGCGCCCATGCCGCCGCGCACAAAACCCCACAGTCCACGTATTCCTGTCGCGCCACCCATAACGTGGTGCAGCATTATGTAAGCGGTACCGGGCGTCGAAGGACCTCCGTTTGTTCCGATGACACCGTCGGTCGAGAGCGTGGCTTTGATTTGCTCGGATTCAAAGCGCTCGTCGAGATACGCGCGAACGCTCTGAGTCATGATCTTGATCAGGTGGAGGACGTCCGCGTCGCGAAATTTGATTGTGGAGTAACCGATCTTAGCAAGAGCTATGAGGTCTTCGAGCTTTCGCCGTACGATGTTAGGCGGAGTCGTCATCAGCAGATGTTCGACCCACTCCGCTAATCTCGCGAGTCGTTCCTCGTATTCCGGGTAGTTCTCGGCGTCTCGTTTCGAGAACTTCGATAGTTCTTCAACGGTCTTTTTCTGACTCTGCCAAAAGAAGAGATGTTGTCCGTCAGGAAAGGCGGTGAAGAATGCGGGGTCCTTCGGGTAAAGATAGTAGCCGAATTTTCCCAGTTCGAGATCATCAATGATTCGCGGCTGCAGAAGACTGCACAGATACGATAAGGTCGAGACTTTATAGCCCGGCCAGATTTCTTCGGTGACGGCCGCACCGCCCACTACCTTGCGCTTTTCAAGTACCGTGACACTTAGTCCGGCACGCGCGAGATAAGCAGCGGTTATCAACCCGTTATGGCCGCCTCCGACGATCACTGCATCAAGCATAGTTCTGAGTTCTGAGTACTTAGTTCTGAGTTCTCCAATTGAGCTACGAGCACGCTAGGGTTCTCGGCTCAGGACGTTGACGCGGCAGACCTGTGAGCGCGGATCCAAAGATCGTCGAGTCCGCCTTCCCTCAGCATCTTTGTGGCATACACGATTTGGCCCGCGTGAAACGAGAGGTGAACACCTATCCCAACCACTGCGTGAAAGACGGTGGGGAAGTAAGCGGGTTCGTCGGTAGGCTCCACCAGCCGGTTCTCATCAAAACCGGCGAGGACTTGATCGGCCTGACGCATGGTTTCGTTAAAGATTTCCAGAAGGTGTTCTCTAGGGATAGGCCCTCGCTCCGAGAACTCGGCGGCTCGGTCACGTTTGTACTCCATCCCGCCTATTCTGTGTACGAGGTAGTGGCGAATAGAGCCAGACACGTGAAGGACGAGATTACCTATCGAGTTTGATTCATCGTTTGCGCGCCACCAGAGCTGGTCGTCGCTTAGCTGGGTGAGGCACTCGCGAATCTGAGCGGGCAAAATCCGGATTATCCTGGACCTGAGCGCGTCCATGGATGCGTCAAAGAGTTCATTGTTGCTCATACTGTCCTCCAAGGATTACAGGTGAAACGAGAAATTTTAGATGTTCGACTAAGAATATTGCAATGGTAAGCACAGGCTTCGGGTTTCGGGTTCGTTTTGTTCTCAGTATGCCGTCGCACAATGACAGGAATCTTTCGAGTCTCCATCTAACGAACCCGAAACCCTGAACCCGAAACCGTTCGCACCCTAATCCCGAAACTGTTTTTGCCCAGTTGCCCGAAATAGATCTCTCCTGCAACAATCCGGGCGGAGGGCCGCCAAGGTGAATGAACATATTTTTCGCGAATACGATATTCGCGGTGTAGTAGACCGAGATTTGACCGACGACACCGTCTACGACCTCGCACGCGCGATCGGTTCTTTCTACCGTCGCCACAACGTGAACTCCGTCAGTCTCGGCCGCGACGCCCGCGAAAGCTCTCCCCGCTTTGGCAGCATCTTCACTCGCGGTCTGACCGAAACCGGTTGCGAAGTCATCGACGTCGGCATGGTGCCGACACCGGTTCTGTACTACACGCTGTTCAACCTTCCCGTCGAGGGTGGAGTAATGATTACCGGCAGTCACAATCCGGCGGATAATAACGGCTTCAAGATTTGCTTTCGTAAGAGCACGATCTTCGGATCGCAGATCGAAGAGATCAAAGCATTCGCTCTCAACAAGCAGTTTGAGAAAGGCAGCGCTCCGAGCCGCGAACAAGAAGTAGTCAATCCCTATAGCGATTACATCGCCAACAATGTAAAAGCCGGTAAACGCCCGCTGAAGGTAGTGGTAGACGCAGGTAACGGCATGGGCGGTTTTATCGCGGCGCCTCTCTACCGGAGCATGGGGTTTGATGTGGTAGAGCTGTTCTGTGAACCTGATAGCCGCTTCCCGAATCACCATCCGGATCCGACCGTTGTCGAAAACATGGCGGATGCCATAGCTGCTGTGGATCAGCATCGTGCGGACCTTGGGATCGCGTTTGACGGCGACGCCGATCGCATAGGCGTGGTAGACGAACGGGGCAATATCATCTGGGGCGATCAGTTGATGGTTCTCTTTGCCCGCAGCATCCTCAAACAAACACCCGGAGCCACGTTCATTGCCGAAGTGAAGTGCTCGCAGACGCTCTTCGATGACATCCGCGCTCACGGAGGCAATCCGATAATGTGGAAAGTCGGGCACTCGCTGATAAAGGCCAAGATGAAAGAGACGGGCGCCGCGATGGCAGGCGAGATGAGCGGACACCTCTTCTTCGCGGACCGCTACTTCGGCTATGACGATGCGATCTACGCAGGCGCGCGGCTCCTCGAGATTCTGAGCAACACCGACGCGCCGCTGTCTTCTCTTTTGTCGGATCTGCCAAAGACGATCAACACTCCTGAGATTCGCATCGATTGCGCTGATGACCGGAAGTTCGACGTGGTCGCGGCATTGACCCAACGATTCAAAGAGACGAACGAAGTAGTGGACATCGATGGAGCACGTGTGTTGTTTGAGCACGGCTGGGGGCTTGTGCGAGCCTCGAACACCCAGCCGGTTCTGGTCATGCGCTTTGAAGCCGACAGCCAGCCTGCACTCGATGCCATCCGAAAAGAAATGGAGCAGTCTGCGAGATCGCTAATCGGTTGAGTTGATCCCACCTGGAACTATGCAAAGAAAGAAAGCGAGCAGCGCCAAGGCCGTTACGCGCGATAAGGGCCAGACATCAGAGACAAGCGAGCAGAAGACAACCTTACGAAGCGTGCTGTTCTGGCTGTGCGGCTCGATGCTATTAGTCGTGCCGCTTGCTTTCGGAGGAGGTGTGTATCGGGTCTTTGTTCTGCCTAAATATGTTTCGCTTTTGGCTGGCGCCGCTTTGACTCTTCCGGTGCTGGCGTTGATAGTAAGAAAGGAAGGGGCGGCAGTATTTCGTCTGTTGAAGTCCCCCCTAACGACGTTGATCGCGTTGTATATGGGGACGATGTGCTTGTCTACGGCTTTTGGCGCCGAACCTCTTGGATCGTTGTTTGGCAGTTACGCGGTTCAAATGGGCCTGCTTACAAGGCTGTGTTTTTTCGTACTATTCGCGGCTATAGTGATCGCCGCCGGCAGAAGTGCGCGGCGGCTCGAAACTCTGCTGGTCCTGGTTTGCGTTGCGGGTTTTGTAGTCGCGGCCTACGGCTGTGTCCAGTTGGTGGGGCGAGACCCGTTGCTCGCACCGCACTTGTACACCTTCAAGTCACCTGAAGGAAACGTGACAAGAATTCCGAGCACGCTTGGGCATTCGAACTACCTCGGAAACTTTCTGTTGTACACGATTCCAGTTACCGCGGCGATGGCGGCTGCAGTCCGGTCGCGGGCTCGCCGTATCGCTTTAGTCACGATCGCGATTTCGGTGACTGCTCTCTTGTTTAGTGGAACGCGCGGCGCCTGGGTTGGTTTGATCGCAGGTGTAGCGGTATTCGTCCGGCTTGCGCTGCCGCAGGGCTCTCGATTGCGAGATGCCCTCGGGTTCTTGAGAAGTACGAAGGCCCTGGTCGCTGTCGGCATAGTAGCAATTGCCACAGTCATCCTTGTATTAAGTCCGGTCTCACGCAACGTTGGGATCCGCGTTCGCTCTCTGATGACCGATCGCTTGTCCGGTTCGGGTCGCACGCTGCTTTGGCGAGACTCGTTGAAGATGGTGGGCGACTACGTTCTCGCGGGATGCGGTCCGGACGGTTTCATCCGGTCGTTCCCATCATACAAATCCGCCGAGCTGAGTGCTTACGCGCCGGAAACCGCCGACGAGAGTTCGCACAGTTCCTATATTGACGCTGCAGTGTGCTTCGGACTTCCAGGGGCGATCTTGTATCTCGCAGTTGTGATATGCGCCTTTCGGTTGATGCTGAAGAGTCTTCAAAAGGCCCAGGAACCGAAGGCGAGGATTCTTACGATCGGGTTAATCGCCGCGTTCTCGGCGGTCTGCATTCACAATCTCTTCATCTACGATCAGATCGCTACCGGATTCTATTTCTTTGTTTTTCTCGCGTTCGCGCAAGTAGTCCGGAACGCGACCGAAGCTTCAGACCCGACGGCCGAAGCTGCAATTCATCGGTCGCGCGGCTCACTTTGGAATTTGCTCGTAGCTGCTTCCAGCGCGGTAGCAGTCGTGGCCGTGTGGTTTGCCGCAGGAGAAGTGCGTGCAGACAGAGCCGTACGAAACGCGTTCGTAGCTGCACGCCAAGGCGATTTTGATGGGTTGATTGCTCAGAGCAGTGAGGCTTCGGCCAGCTTGAATCCGGCTCGACCGCTCGACTATCTGGTTGCCCGCGCGTTCAGCGACTTCGCCACGGCGCCGGACAAGCCTGAGGAGCGCGGCTCGAACAACAAAAGCGCCGCTGCTGGGGACCGAAGGAAAGAAGCGATCGAACTGGCGATCGCTCATGCGGAAATAGCAGTCAGGCATTCGTTGTCGCCCGTTGCCGAGTACACATTGATCGCATACCTGGCGAATATCGGAGGGAATTACGAACTAGTGAAGGACGGTGCGGTGAAGGCGACTCAGGCGGACAAGAACTACTTCGCTGGGCATTGGTTGTTGGCGGAAGCTTTGCTTGCAGCCGGGGATCGAGACGGCGCGATTCGCGAAGCACAGGTTGCGCGCACGTTGCATCCGAAGGCGCCCGGGCCGATCTCAGTGCTCGCACGCGCGCTTGGAAGTCTGGGGGATGACTCGGTACAGGTGGACGATTTGATTGAACTAGGCCGTGCGCTGACCGAGCAAGGGCTAAACGAAAACGCGGAGGTGATTCTGAAACGGGCCATTGTGCAGGCCGGGCCTTGCTCTTCTTGTCACAAGCAGCTCGCATTGCTCTATGAAGCAGAGAACCGGGTTGAGGAAGCTACTGCGGAGTGGAAAAGATGCGCAGAGGACGCGACTGATGAGAATACTCGAGCGGAGGCTACGGAGCGGATAGCATCTTTGTCAAAGTGAAACTCGGGCCGGCATTAGTGCGAATGGGTGCTGATACATTTCGGGTTAGAAAATGAAAAAGAGCCGGCGTGACCGGCTCTTTTCTTAGTGCTCCGGGCGATTGGAACTACGGCGACTTCTTATCCTCTTGTGCAGCGGCCGCACGTTCTGCAGCGGCCGCGGGAGGCGCCTGCGCTGCTACGCATCCGCAGGTGTCGTTGGTGGTATTGCGATCGGTAATCGTCTTCACGCGGGTTAATGGAGTAAATGTTTGCGCCGAGGCGCTTCCGCGATGGGTGCAGAAGTCGACCTTAGCGACGACTCTACGATCAGCGGCGACGTGCTGCAGTGAAACGGTGCAGCCTTTCACGGTGACGCGGCCAGTTCCCGTGACCGTAAAAGTGGCGCAATCCGTGAATGTATAGGCACCGGTGATTGGATCAAATGTCAATTGGTTGAGATTGCTATCGTCGACTATGCACAGGGTGCCACCTGGAATCTGTTGCACCGCCGCCACTGTAGTCGGACTGGAAGCGGCATTTGCTGACATGGCATTACCGTTTCCATAGTGTGAAGCTGCGATGAGAAGGCCAACGACGAATGCCCCCAGCGCCACCTCCAGAAAGCCTCCACTAAGCTTTCGAATAGATTGCAAAAGCCTCATTTATCCTCTCCCTTCCCGAGCGCTTCGTACTTTGAACTACAAGACGGATGTTGTTTTGTCAGCCACCCGAAATCGGACGACTAGGGCTGTAGCCTGTCTAATTGGGGTCGGACGCTATCCTATTTAGATTCCATAATCCAGTCAAGCACAAAAAAATGAAAGGATTGGAGGGAAGAGCGAAAGGGCGAATGGGCGACGCGGAGAGGAGTCACGCGGGGACGCGGGCATGAGGGGACGTGGGGACGCGTAGTGAATGAATGAAGGGGACTGCGGGACTGCAACGACGCGGACTGTCCGACTCACCGCCTCTCCGCGTCGCCCATTCGCCCATTCGCCCGTTCGCTCCTTCTCCACACCGCCCTTCGCGTGCTACGCTCTCGAATTCCATTCGGAGAGGCCTAGAAACTATGCCCTTTGACGACCTCCGACAGTTTGTCCGCGCACTCGAAAAAATCCGCGAACTCAAGCGTATTTCATTCGAAGTCGACCCGGATCTCGAAATAACCGAAATAACCGATCGTGTCTCCAAGGCGGGAGGCCCCGCCCTGCTGTTCGAAAAAGTCAAAGGACACTCGATCCCGGTCCTGATCAACGCCCTCGGCAGTCGCAAGCGAATGCTCACCGCTCTGGGGGTCGCCGACTACAGCGAAATCGCTGACCGAATCGTGGAGATCACCGACGTCAAGTCGCCTCAGGGATTGATCGAGAAAATAAAAATGGTGCCTCGAGTCGCCGAGATGGCTCGAATGTTCCCAAAGATAGTGAAGGACGGACCCTGCAAGGAAGTCGTTCTGAAGGAGGGCAAGTTCTCTCTGCTGGATCTCCCGGTCATCAAGTGCTGGCCAGAAGACGGCGGCCGCTTCATCACTTTGCCCCTCGTATTCACAAAGAACCCGGACACCGGAAAACGTAACTGTGGCATGTACCGGATGCAGGTCTACGACGAGACCTCCACCGGGATGCACTGGCAGATTCACAAACACGGCGCGCAGCATTTCAGAAACCTTCGACGCGGCGGAGGCGGGCGCCTCGAAGTGGCAGTGGCAATCGGAGCCGAGCCCCTTACTACGTTCTCGGCGGTTCTACCGTTGCCTGAGGACCTGGACGAGATGATGGTCGCGGGCTTTCTCCGTGAACAGCCGGTTGAAATGGTGCGCTGCGAGACGGTCGACGTCGAAGTGCCTGCTTCGGCGGAGATCGTGCTCGAGGGCTACGTGGACTCCGACGAGTCGAGGATCGAGGGACCGTTTGGCGACCACACCGGTTACTACTCGCTCGAAGACGAGTTCCCGGTGTTTCACGTACAGTGCGTCACTCATCGCAAGAATCCTATCTATCAAACAACGATCGTTGGAAAGCCGCCCCAGGAAGACTGTTGGATGGGTGAAGCGATCGAGCGGATTTTCCTTCCGCTGATGCAGCGGCAGTTTCCTGAGATTGTCGACTACCACATGCCGTTTGCAGGAGTGTTTCACAATCTGATGATCGTGGCGATAAGAAAGAATTATCCGGGGCATGCAAGAAAAGTGATGAACGGGATCTGGTCGCTGCCCCAGGCCATGTTCACAAAATGCATATTGGTGGTTGACGAAGACACCAACGTGCGCGATTTGAATCAGGTTGCGTGGAGGGTGCTGAACAACATCGATCCCGAGCGTGACACACAGTTCATGTTCGGGCCTGTGGATCAGCTTGATCACTCGTCGAGGCTGCCAAACTACGGGTCGAAGATGGGCATTGACGGCACCCGCAAGTGGAAAACTGAGGGATTTGAACGGCGTTGGCCACGCGAGATCGAAATGAGCGACGAAGTGAAACATCGAATCGACCAGTTGTGGCAGAAGTTGGGCCTATGAGGGCGCGAGCGGGCGACGCGGAGACGCGGAGACGCGGGGACGCTGGAGGCAGAATGAAGAGATGAGGAGATCCCCACGTCGCCCATTCGCCCATTCGCCCCTTCGCCCATTCACTCCGCGTCCCCGCGTCCCTCCTCCCGCGTCCCCGCCTCGCCCATTCCCCCTTCGTTCTTTCTCCGTTGACGTGACCTCAATATCCGAAGATAATCCGCGCAGGCTTGTCCCCAACTTCACCTAATAGTTCTCATAAGCATCCAAACCAGGTTTCTCATGAAGATTCGAATAGTTCTTCTGGCGGTGGCTCTGGCGACGGTGGGGTCCGGCTGCCTGGGCAGCTCGTCCGCAAATAACAACGCCGCACTCATCAAGATTGCACCTCAAGTGCTCGAGCAAACAGCGGGCGGAAGAAAAACAGAGTTTCTCGTAGTGCTTTCAGATCAGGCAGATCTGACCCTGGCGGATTCATTCAAAACGAAGCGCGAAAAAGGCGAGTACGTTTATCGCGCTCTACTTGAAAAGGCAGGCAGTACCCAGCCCGCCATCATCGAGTGGCTTTCGACTCGCGCAATCCCTCACCAGTCGTTTTACATCGTCAACGCGATACTGGTGAATGCGAGCGCCGACGTTGCTGCCGAGCTGGCGCAGCGAGAAGATGTCGCTCGGATCGAGGCTAACTCGCTTATCGCTAACAACCCGGAGTTGCCAGTTGCAGAGAGCTCCCCCCGGCCCAGATTGATGAGCGTTGAAGGTAACCTGAGCTTCATCCATGCACCGGAAGTTTGGAGCCTCGGGTACACAGGGCAGGGAATTGTCGTCGGCGCGGGCGATACGGGCCAACGATACGATCATCAAGCTTTGAGGGACCATTACCGCGGGTTCACCGGCAGCTCCTTCAATCACGATTACAACTGGCACGACAGCATTCACTCTCCGGCTACCGGTGGTGACTGCGGCGCCGACTCCCCGGTGCCGTGTGACGACTCGGGACACGGATCGCACACAATAGGCACGGCGGTTGGAGACGATGGCGCCGGCAATCAGATCGGCGTGGCTCCCGGCGCCAAATGGATCGGTTGTAGAAACATGGATCGTGGAAACGGAACACCGGCGCGTTACCTCGAATGCTTTCAATTTTTTCTTGCGCCATACCCAGTCGGCGGTAACCCCGCACAAGGTGATCCTTCAAGAGCGGCCGACGTGACCACCAACTCCTGGGGTTGTCCGCAGTCGGAAGGCTGTTCGGCCAACACCCTGCTGGCGGGTGTAGCCGCTCAACGCTCCGCGGGCGTCCTGACCGTTGTCTCGGCGGGGAATTCAGGACCCGGTTGCTCGACAGTGTCCGACCCTCCCGCGATCTACAACCAGTCATACACGGTCGGCGCCTTTAGTCATGTCACAGGCACAATTGCGACTTTCAGCAGCAGAGGGCCGGTGACCGCCGACGGCAGCGGACGGCTCAAGCCGGACATCAGCGCGCCGGGCGTGAGTATTCGCTCGAGTACGAATACGGCTGCGAACGCCTATGCGTCGTTGAGCGGAACTTCGATGGCCGCGCCTCACGTGGCTGGCGCTATTGCGCTCTTGCTATCAGCGAGGCCCGATCTGCGCGGCCGGGTCGACGACATAGAAGGTTACCTCAACGAAACGGCGGTGAAGGTT
>DATFXM010000057.1:0-11872 GCA_035315885.1 Blastocatellia bacterium | reverse complement strand
GGAGGAGGCAAGGGCGGCGGCGGAGGTAAAGGCGGCGGCGGAGGTAAAGGCGGTGGTGGCGGCAAAGGCGGCGGCGGCAAGGGCAAAAAGGGTAAGGGTGGTAAGTACGGAAGTCAGGATCTTGTTGCCATCATACTCAAGAAGTATGTCGCGGTAGAGCTGCTCAACGCATTGATTGTCGCTCTGGGGGTTGTCCCCTGGCAGAAGAAAAAGGGTAAGAAGGGTAAAGGCAAGAAGCCGGTTAAGAAGCCGGGTATGAAGTATCCTCCTCGCAAGCCTCCCGGCGGCGGTAAGACTCCCGGTGGAAAGACTCCCAGCCCCGGTAAACCTCCGGGTGGCGGTAAGACGACCGGATCCAGACCTGCTGGCAGACGCCGCTGAGAATCATACTGCCGCCAGCCGCGAGGCCGGCTTTGGCAGCCAGTTTCACGAGTGGCAATGCCACAACAACCAGCCGGTGGGGTCGTTGCTGGACCCCACCGGCGTATCATACTTTGTTGCACCTCAGTCCCAGCCTGATGCAGAAGCCTGGAACAACCCACTTCAGTACTCTTCGAACTGATCCCGGCAGGATGCCATAGTTATGAAGACCGTTAGAGTTCCCTCACGCGTTTCCGCCAGGAGCCGCGTGTTTGATCTACTCATCGCCGAGTTTCTGGACCCGCTGAAGGCACATAGTCTTTTCGAAGAGTTTCTCCAGCATGAGAGTTACAACCGCGACTTTGCTCTGAAGCTGATCTCGATCGCCAGGCAGAGATCCGGAGTTCCATGGGATCTGAGACGAGCGGCGATTCTCATGCTTGAACATCAGATCCTGAAGCTTCAACGGCCGAGCATCGCAGAGTACGAGCTGCTATTCGACCGATTGAACCTTACCCAGATTACTGCCAACCACACCAAGAGGCTGCGCGAGTCGGTATTGCAAGACGGCTATTCGACAACTCTTCTTCGCCCTTTCGCCGAAGAGTTCCGCCGAAGACTCGATAGACTGCGTCGAGTGCACGACAGAATCAAAGGTCCGAAGACTTCTACGTCCGCCTTGCGCGACTTCATAAGGATTGCCCGACGCGACTGTAAGCTGTCGCTCGCGCGATACCTCTTTACATCGCAGGACACTGTCGACGAGATCCTCACGCAACTGGATATCACAGATGGAGTCCGCGATGTCGTGACTCCTGGGGACCCTGCGGAGGCCGATATACCGCCCGCGGCAGATTATCTGCCCGAGTTTGAGTCGGCAATTCTTCGAAAGCTCTGCGACAGATCAGAGGTCTTCTGGGTCTCGGAAAGTACCAGTTCGGAAATCAATTCACTCGTCGAGTATCCGCTCACCACGGTTGTGGCGGTGATCAAGCCGCCCGGTTCAAACGTTGAGTTCGAAATAAAGCGAGCAGGTCGCAGAGGAGATCATCCGCTGGGTGTTGTTTACGTGCGTGACGGTTACATGGTGCCGCCATCCCATCGGCTCGACGGCGGAAGCATGCAGGGCTTGCTGCGATACGAGACCGCCGCCGCTTCGCGATTCGCGGCGGTCTACAGACTGATCCACGATTGCGATGCGCCGATGCCGCGCTATGTCTCGAGGACGACGATCTACTCGGTGCCGGTGCGAGGCGGGCAGGCACAGGTGATCCCTTACTTCACTGAACCCCGCCTCTTCGGCAACGGCTATCGCGGGATGAGAACGGCGATGAGGGGTTCAGTGGAGGCGTTCAACGCGGAAGATAACCGGCACTTGCCGGACCTTCCCGGCGATCTCGGACTTACCGCTCAATTTCTGAGCCAGGTAACGCCTGCGCAATCGATTCTGTGTGGCACTTCGTCTTTCAGGCTGGACAAGCTGGACGAGTATCTTTCGATCGGCGGTGCCGAAAAATACTACCGCGACGGGCTCGGCATTACTCCGTCTAAATTTGATGAGAAGTGTTTCGCCGACGAACTGATGGAAGAGATCCTGGGGGTGTTTCGACCGCCTCGAATTCGGTTTCAATGCTACGAGAAATACATCGAGACGGCTTTCCGAGTGCCTGAGAATCGCGCGGCGGCAAATCGCATTTATGTGTCGCTGCTTAGGGAAGCTGCCAGGTTCTGGGGAACGCTGATGGGTGTCAGGGGCTATACGCGAGGCGAGTCGTGCGTGGCCAGAAACGTTGGGCTAAAGAGCGTATGGGAGAACGGGCAGTGGTCGGTGAAGATTGTGTTTATGGACCACGACTCGATGTCTTTTCCTGGTCCGCAGGACCGAAACTTCGACGCCCGCGGGACGCTTGGAATCATGTTTCTGGATGAAAACTATCTCTGGGGCACAACGACGCCAGAGATTTACGCCTCGAGCACAGCCTCATACCTGCGACGAATTTACCGAATATCGCGTGCGCTCGAGTCGACAGCTCACGAGGTTGCCCGGCAGTCCTTGAGAGACGCGTACAAGAAGACTCAACAGCGGTTGCTTACGAATCCGGAACTTCGGAAGTTCTTCAATGAAGACTTTCTCAAGCGCCTTCTGGATTGGGACACGCTTGTAAGCAGCTATTTGCGGGCCTCTCCGGAGGAAAGAAGCAGCGCCAGATGGCGGGACAACGTGAAGAAGATGCTGACGGCAAGCGGCTACAAACGCGCGCCGTTTGAATCTTATATGGCTACGATCCAGAAGTATCGAGCATTTCTCGAGAAATATCGTGATCTGTATGCCGATGAAAATGAGAAGCCTCGAGGCGACAAAGAAAGGAGGGCGACGAGATGATGAATCGACTGTTCAGGGCACTCACGATTTGTATCGTGGCCGCGTTTGTTTTTCTAACAGCCAATGGGAGCCGCGCCGCGTATCTTGAGCCCACTCCAGAGGAATCGATGCCGGGGCCGGACGCTCAACAGCTTTGGCAGTACATCTCGAATCGCTACAAGGCGTGGAATAATTTTCCCAATATGCCAGGCAGGTTTGTCCAAGTCAGCGAAGACCCGCACGGCGACTGGGTAGCCTTGTACGCCAACGACGAGGCATATCAATCAATCGCGCACCCTTCCAAACCATTTCGAATGAAGTACGGCTCGATCATCGTCAAGGAGAACTACTCGCTAACTAAAGGGAATCCAGTGACGCAGTCACAGCTTCTGTCGGTGCCGGTTGCCCTCACCTCGTTGACGGTGATGTACAAGATCAAGGGCTACCAGCGAGTTCCCGGCGAAGAGGAGTGGTTCTGGGTGATGTATACCTGCCCGGACGGTCAGTGTAAGGGCGCGGTTGCCACGATCTCCAATCAGCCATTTCTGTCGCAACAGATTCCGCAGTCGAAGGACACGTTTTCGTTTTATCAAGGAGAGGTTGTAACCGGGAAGCCATGGATTTGCATCGAGTGCCATCAGAGGGCAAATCTCGAGAATGCCTACTCCGCCGGGGACTATGTCTGGCGGGTGTTGCCCTTCGCTCCGAAATGACCTTGTGTCTCCCGTAGGGCAACGTGCGCACAGATCTGCTAGCGTTAGTTATTCGATGATCCAAGTCGATGAGAAGGCCGACTGATTGACCATATCCGGCGATCTTCGACCGCTCGACCGTTGATACTACCAAAGGAGAATTGACGTGACCTCGATCCTCTCTCGTCAACAACTAGGCGAGTACGAACGCGATGGAATCCTTTTTCCGATCGAAGTCTTGTCACAAGATGAAGTGTCCTTTTTTCGAGGCGCGCTCGAGTCGATTGTCGAAGCGTGCGGAGAAGGCTGGCTCAAGCGATTTGACGGGCTCCATCTCTTCTTTCATTGGGCATATCGTCTGGTCACGAATACTCGTCTGTTGGACGCGGTCGAAGATGTACTTGGAAGTGACCTGCTTATCGACGGGACACTGGTATTCTGCAAACCGCCTCGCGATGCCGGCTACGTCTCATGGCATCAGGACAGCGTCTACTCCGGCTGGCACCTTACGCCTTCGACTTCGGCGTGGATTGCGCTCACGCCGAGTCTTCCGGTGAACGGATGTATGCGCGCGTTGCCCGGATCTCACAAGCAAGGGCTCGTTGCTCATACAAACATCAAGGACGAAGCCAACATGCTGCGGCGTGGGGAAATCGTTGCAAACGTCGTGGACGAATCGCAAGCGATAGACGTAGCTTTGCGACCCGGCGAGATGTCGCTTCATCACAGCACGCTTGTTCATGGCTCAAATCCTAATTCGTCGGATGAGCCCCGAATAGGATTCATCGTCCGGTTTATCACCAGTCGAATCGCGAGCCGTGACAGACCCGTTCTGCGGGTGCGCGGCAATGGCGACTGCAGCCACCTAAGACTCGCGGAGCCGCCGGAAGAGACGGATCTCCAAACCGCTCTGGCCAGTTGGCGGGCCCAGACTAGAAACGGGAAGCGCTAAACCGCCGAAGCGTTTTGGCTCGTCACTGTTGTTTGAAACGTTCAAGTACGCTGAATCAGTCAGAGTGCAGAAGCAAGGCGTCGTTGGGCGCTTCGAAGATTCGCAGCTCGCGGCTGGAGCGAGGGGACAGGATGTGTTCCCCGTTGTCGTAGCTGCGTTCATCCCAGCCTCCGGCCGAAGTGATCGCGTCTCGAGTAAACAGGCAGTAGTTATCGAACGGACTGTTTTTGTTTTTCGCTACGTAATCGCGGGAGTTGAACCAGCGCATCAGCACCAGCCGATCGCTGATCAACCTCCGTGTGCCGGTCTCGCTGAGGCCGATCAGATTTTTGAAGCCCGTTGTGCAGTGGTATTGGTCGCACATTCGCAGATTGCCGCAAACGTCCCATTCTTCGAGAAACGTTCGGCTGTCTGAAAAGATAAAGTGGGAATGATCGGCCGGAGAGAGTTCGATACCGGCGTTAAAGCACAGCGCTTTGTCTGGGCGGTGGTGGTGTTTCAGAACTATATGACGGCAGCCCTTGGGCAGATCCAGCGGCGCACTCGCGTTAGCTCCGCGCTGCTCTACAACCGTCACGTTTATCCCGCGAAGCCGTTCGGAATAGAAGCGTGTCAGGAAGCGCAGATTGCGCGCGGTGCCTTCGATATGGGCAGGGTCGCAGTGGGCGATTATGACCGAGGTTTTGTTCAACAACTGGTCCATGCTGCCGCCGCGAATGACCAGCGACTCCTTTAAGTACCAATGATGTCTTTCTTGCTCCTGGGCATCGGAGTAGTCGTGTTCGACCCACGCAAGATGCGGGGCGAAGCAATAGCAGGGTACGTTGCGTTGCAATTCGAGGGCGTTCGCGTCGACGGCACTCGTCGCCTTTGAATTGAGTTCTATGAATGTTTCGAACACCGGGCGGTTCAACGCGTAGGCGTAGGTCGAGTAAGCCTTCCGGACCCGGTGAATGTTTGGCGAAATCTTTACCGGGTCCTCCATGTGCAGGACTCCGAAGTACAGCACCTGCCAGTCGGATGGCACGTCGGCGAAACCTGATTGGAAGCGCTGTTGGAGTTGGGGGTCGAAGACTACGTCATCTTCGAAGATCAGCAGGTTGGGAAGGCCGCGGTCGCGTGCGTCGCGCACCGCTTGCACGTGGCTGAGCAGGCAGCCGTAAGCCCCACGGGTGTTCGGCCAGCCGCTGGGGACTTCAATGGAATTGCCGTCTATCGCCGGCAGTCTGCGCACGTCGCGGATGCCGTGCAGATCGAACTTGAGTTGCATCGACTCCCAGCGGTCGGACCGCCTGGCGAGGTTGATGCAGACTTTGTGTTGGAAGGCTTCGTTTATGTCCATCAGCGAGCTCTGAGTTCTCTCTTAGTTGTAAGCTCTGCTCTTGACCATCGATGCTGTATTGCTTTCAACACGGGTTGAAAGAACGCTGCCGGCCCGGAGGAGGGTAATGTTTGTAGCACGAGACAGTCATTTAAGCACAGCCCTCCACCGGGAAAGCAATGTCGCGATTACATCTCGTTGACAGTGAAATTGTGCTCTCAGTAGACTTCTGCAAGTTTTGTTGCAGAAGAGTTAGACCCTGAGTCCCGTTAACGGAGCGGAAACCAGATGCTCGCCGAATTGCCAGAGAGCTGCAGGATCGAGATTTCTCCGGGACTTGCCGGGGATCTTCTTCGCGCAGCCGAGCGGCTTCCGCGCTACGAGAACAAGGATTTCTACTCGGTTTCGTTGCAAACGGCAATCCTGAACGGCATTCGACGGGAGTGCACCGACGGGTTCGATTGGATTGTCTCGGCCGCTGGGGAATGCATTTCCCGCAGGCCTTACACAGCGTTGATCCGAGGCATTCGATTCGATGACGGCAATCGGCTGTTTGTCGCAATCAACAGGGCGTTCGGCGAGCTGGTTGCTCCGCCCTACAAAGCGCCGCGCGCACAATTGATCCATTATGTGCAGCCCTCGACCGATTTGCGGTCTCCGCGCGGCGGCAGCGAGAGTGAAAGGCTGCACACCGACGCAGCAGACTGGGAAATTCCGGTCGAACTGGTATCGATGCTGTGCACACGCGCCGATCCAAGAGGAGGCGGTCGAACCAGACTGCTGGACGTAGACTCGGTGCGAGCGGACGTTGAATGCAACCTCGGCATCGATGCGATTCGCCTCCTCGAGAGTGAGCCCGTACCGTGGCAGCTCGCCTTCTACCGCGGTGGAGGGTTGACGTGGCGCCCTGTGCTCACTGACATCGGAATCTGCTGGAGGCGATACACGATTGACCAGGCGTTGATCTCCGGCTCGGTCCGCCTGTGCGACGAAATGATTGGCGCTCTGGATAAGTTTGAAGCTGTAATAGAGGCTACAGACCGTGTATACGAGTTTCTTATGCACGAGGGTGAGTTGCTGTTGTCTGACAACTCGCGCACCGTACATGCACGAACGCCGGTTGAGGCGCCGGAGACCTCAGATCGCCTCATGATCCGAAGCTGGATCAGGACCTGCTGAAGATTTCCTGCTGAAGACTGATGAAGGAGGACAAATGTTCGCTCAGTTGTTTGATCGAGTCGACGCCGATCCAGGCGCGAAGAAAGACATCGACCACTCGGGATTGATCGGAGAGTGGGTCAACACAAATCCGCAGACTACCGGTATCGCGCGAATGGAGATGAATGAGCTTGAAGGCGAGTTGAGGCTGCGTGTGCTCGCGATCGGCCCCGATGGCCTGATCGACTGGGGAATGGCGAAGGTCGAGATGTTTGCATCGACTCCCTCGTCGCACGACGGCGCTGGCTTCAGTTGTTCGTTCGACTTCGGTTTTGCCGAGACGCGGCTGCAGGGAATGATAATGAAAGGGCTGCTGGTGCTCGCAATCTTCAACGTGTTCGAAGACGACAGCCGGCGAATGGACTATTTTGTGCGCGAGTACTTCGCGTTGGAGCACGGCCGCTACTAGCCGCTACTAATGGATGACAGGATGAACACATCAGCTTACAAGCAAATGGGTCATTTGAATCCCGCGCTGACCGACCCCGCTACGCGAACGCTGAATGCGGAGAAGCTTACCGGGCGTTGGTTGAACACCAATCGCGACACAAGAGGAGTTGCGGAACTGATCATCAAATGCGATGACAACCGGTTTACGGTAACCGCATTCGGAGCTGGCGCGGAGGGTCCAATAAAGTGGCCGGTTGTTGCCGCGAAGGTCCTTGCAAACCTGGAAGAGGAGGCGGGGCAGCGTGCGGTCGCGCTGGCCGCTGTGTTCGAGTTCGGGTTTATGAGGGCGGAGACTTACTTGCGCGTGAACAAAGGCGTGCTGGTCATAGTGCTTTACAACACGTTCCTCGACGGCAGTGGCAGGTCCAACTACGTTACGCGCGAGTTCTACTATCGCCCGGATTGACTCTGATCGCTATGCGAATCTATCTGTCATCTGGACACAAGTATCCCGGCTGGAAGTACGGGGTGCCGTCTCACTCGGTGCATGACCTTCTTGCGAAGGGTCTGGCCGAGCTCGGGCATGAAGTGCGCTATCACTTGAAAGAGGGATGCGAAACGCAACTTCCCGAAGGCGTAGTGCCGGTGTCGGAGGTACGCGGCGACGAAGATATCCTGCATATTAACCACCTTCCGCTGGAGGTCGAGCGGAATCCGATTCTCCCCTGGGTTCACAGTGTGCATTCGGACTTGCTTTATCAGGGAGTCGCGCGCGAGAAGGCCAAGCCAAACTACATCTACGTTTCACAAACGCTCGCTCGCATTCACCAGTCCGACAGGTACGTGTGGAACGGATTGGATCCGGCCGACTTCATCTACTCGGAAACCAAGAGCGACTATTTTCTGTTCGTGTGCGCCGGCGATGTGCACAAAGCGCTTCACGTCAAAGGTCTGGATCTCGCTTTTCGAATTGCGAGCGACAGCGGTGTTCGGCTCAAGGTGGCAGGAGGAACGGGCGGACAAGACGAGAACGCGCGATTCGGTGACCTTTGCCGGGCGAACGGTGCGATATTCCTTCGCATGGTGCACGGAAAACGCAAGGCGGAACTCTTCGCCGGTGCGAAGGCGCTTCTGTTTCCGACTCAGGCTAACGAAGCGTTCGGATTGCCCATCGCGGAAGCGTTAGTCTCGGGCACGCCGGTTATCGCCAGCGATAAAGGCGCCATTCCGGAGTTGCTCGATCGGCGCGTAGGTTTCGCCTGTTCGGATGAATCGGACTATAGGGCTGCGGTGGAGAATCTCAAACGAATAGCGCCGATCGAATGCAGACGTGTGGCCCTTGAACGATTTCACTACCTGGCGATGGCCCAGGGCTACGTTGCCGAATACCAGAAGGAAATCGGCTCAATCCAGGTGCCCCGAACGATGGCGGGCGGGACGACGGTGAATAACGAGTTAACGTGAAGAAGCCCCTTCTTTCAGTGGTGATCCCGACGTGGAACCGCGCGCGGATGGTGTGCGAAGCCATCGAGAGTGCTCTCGCACAGCATAGCGACGCGGTCCAGGTGATTGTCGTAGATGACGGCTCGACGGACGATACTGCCAATGTAGTCTCCAGCCGTTTTAAGTCTCGGGTGAAGTTATTGCAAAGACCCCAGCGCGCCGGATCGGGCGCGGCGCGTAACGACGGCCTGCGCGAGGCGAATGGAGAGTTTCTCGCGTTCTTGGATTCCGATGATCTCTGGCTGGAAGGCAAGTTCACTGCGGAGCTCGAGTTGTTTGAGCGTTGGCCTGAAGCGGAAGTTGTCGTATCGGACAGTGTGACCCTTACGGACAGTCAGAATTCCTCGAACGGAATTCGCACCGAGCGGAGCTGGTTTGAGAAGAACGGATTGAGCACCGCGACGCAAGGGCGGGTGGCGTACCTGCATGAATGCCCGTGGCTTTGGGGGCACTGGCAAAATACGTTGGCGATGTGTTCGATCACGCTGAGAAGAAGTGTAGTAGACAGGCTGGGACTGCCGTTGTTCCCCGAAGACCTCACCGCGGGCGAAGACTGGGAGCTGGAGATGCGGCTCTATAAAGAATGTCGTGTGTCGGTTCTGCCGAAGGTGCTGTCACTTGTACGGCGCATCGACGATGGCACGAGACCAAACCGCGCGGTACCTGGTACAGCGCTCACTTCGACGCAGCAGATCAGTTTGCTCGGAGACAAGCTCAAGATACTGGAGCGGACGCTTCTGTCGGGTGGTCTGCCTGAGGACATTCGTGTGGAGGTCGAACACTGCCGGTTCATTACTGCGCAGGAGTTGGGGCGCTGGCAGCAAAACGCAAATCGCAACACATGACTCTTTTTGCTTTCACAAAATCTTGAGCGCCTGGGCCGCGACCTCAGCACTCAGCACTCAGGAGTGAAACATGACGTTTGTTTCAACAAAACGTGGGCAGTTCACTTACTTTTCGCTGCTAGTCGGAAACGATTCGTGGCGAGGAATGAGCGTGCTGGATTTCGGAGGCAATGTTGGAAACATCTTACGAGACCCGACCTCGAGCATTGATGAGGAACGATACTGGTGTCTGGACGTTGATCGCGAGTCGATCGCAAAAGGCAAAGGAGCTTTTCCAAAAGCGCATTGGATTCTCTACGATCGCTACTGTTTCTTTTTCAATCCGCTCGGTTCTCCGACGCTGGCGATTCCCTATCTCGAGCAGAAGTTCGACTACATCGTCGCGTATTCGGTTTTCACCAACACCTCGCGAGCGGACATGATCGATCTCGAAGTCCAACTCGAGGCTATGCTCGCGCCTGGAGGCGTACTGGCTTTCACTTTCATAGATCCTTATCACTATTCCTGGCCCGGTGAATACGAAGGGAGCAACCTTCAGTGGCGGTTGGACCTGGAAGTAGAGAGAAGGAATGTTTCCTCAAAAGAGAGCCAAAGCATTGTCAGTCGAGTCAGGGGAGCCAACTGGTTCACTCTGGTCAACGCCACAGATCTTTACGTCGAGACTGAACGCATCGGACCTTACCCGGCTGAGCTGCAGAAGACTTATCACGTGTTTTATACAAGCGAATACATGCAGAAGTTGTTTCCGCATGCCGAGGTCTTGCCTCCGGTGAACGGCGAGATGCAGCACTGTTGTGTAGTGAGGAGAGCTCTGAACGTTGATTCAGCTCTGGGTTGAGTTTCAGAATTCAGAACTCGGAATTTGGCGGGGAGTTGAGGTGGAATTCGTTCGGCTAAGTGAAGAGCAACGACGGTCGTTTGAATCCGACGGTTTTCTAGTTGTGCCGGAGGCACTTCGGCAGGAGGCAGTCGAGCAACTTACCGGCGCCGGAGACCGGCTGGCGGAAGCATTTATCAACAAGCCGACCGTAGTGGGCCGCCCCGAGTACAATCACCTCGACCTGCGTCCCGGGCTCCTCAGAGAGCCGGTGCTCCGCGATCTCGTAGTAAACGGCCCGACTGTGTCCCTGGTTATACAGTTGCTGAGCCCGAACATTCATCTGCACTCGACTGCGTTGATTTATAAGCGACCTGAGAGTCCGAGCGATCCACCGTTCCGTCGCGGATGGCACCGCGACATCAGGATGCCCAAAGACCTCGGCCATAGCCGGCTCCCACTTGTTGGTATAAAGATTTGCTATTGCCTTACCGATTTTCACAAGCCTCAGTGCGGACTCACGCTGATGGCCAGGGGCAGTCACCGGAGAACTACCCCGCTTGAAATCGAAAAAGGCGGCGTGGACCCGACTGACACGGAGGTCTGCGATCTCAGACTCAACGCCGGTGACGCGCTGCTGTTTGAAAACAGAATCTTTCACACTGCAGCTCCGAACAGAAGCACGCGCACGTCGAAGGTGTTGATGTACGGATACTCATATCGTTGGATGAAACCGGAAGTTTATCTCGAGCACCTCGACGTGCGTCTTTTGGATGGCGTCGATCCTGTCGCTCGACAGTTGTTGGGTGCATATCGCGACGTAGACACTCCGCCATGGGCGATAGAGGACTGGGCCAGGCGGAACAACGTTCTTCCCCCGGGAGTCCCGTGGACCATTGAGAGTTGACGTGAACGACTTGCGATTTCACTGGATGCTGCCAAAGGCGGGTGAGGTCAGTTTGAACGGGCCTCAGACGCCATTCGAAGCCGCGCGTTACCGGATTGAGGCTTCGCGCGAGACGTCTCCGGCCGCGCGACCCGATCTCGAAGGCTGGCTACATTTCAGTCGTCTTGCTCAAGAGGTGGGGATCGAGTCGGTGCTGATTTCCTACAGCCGCTACGAACCGGAACCATTGCTGACCGCGTGCGCGATTGGTCACGCTGTGAACAAGCTGAAATTCATCGTGGCGTTTCGTTCCGGACTGATGTTGCCAACAAGCTTCGTGCAGCAGATAAACACGCTGTCGAGTCTCATCCAGGGACGAGTAGCGGTCAACATCGTGGCGGGCAGCTCGACCGCCGAGCAGCACGGTTATGGAGATTTTCTGTTGCACGATGAGCGATACGAACGAACAGAGGAGTTCCTGCGGGTCTGCAATTCGTTCTGGCGGTCGAAGGATGAAGTTGACTTC
>DATFXM010000056.1:0-52908 GCA_035315885.1 Blastocatellia bacterium | reverse complement strand
GATCTTCGAGATCGAACATGGAGCCGGAAGACTGCCGTTGCTTATTCGCGTCCAGCTTTGCCCGCCGTCAATCGACTTTAATACTCCGGTTCCGAGATAAGGCTGATTCGGATCTCCCATACCGGCGTACACGATCGACGGATTTGTTTTGGAGAATGCTATCGATCCAACGGCAAGATCGACGTGATCGTCGGACACCGGGTTGAAGGTGGCGCCGGAGTCGTTTGAACGCCATATTCCACCTGTTGCGCCGCCTATCAACACCACTCTCGAATCAGAAGGAGAAACCGCGATGGTGTTGATTCGTCCGCTGCACAGCCCGATGTTTCCGAAGTAAGGAAGAGTCGGCGATGGACCGATGGATCGCCACGCGTTTGACGCGGCAGGTGACAGATCAGAGGTGATCCGAGGTCCTGCGGCCTCGCGACGGAGTCGATCCTGCAGTTGCTGCCATGCCACTCGCCTCGCATCGGTCGGAATCGTGCCGGTGGGATAGCTCCGCTGAAAAGAGAACCAATCGTCGCGGAGGTCCGGATCTTCGGTGGTTTCGCCTTCAAGTTGCGATTCCAATTGCCTGGGCAAGCGAGACTCCGTGCCGAAGTCTCGTCTCGATACTGTGCAGGAATGGAAGCTCACACACAGCAACATCAGAACTGCGGCGCAGCGGTAGAGGCTTGAACGCTGGACGAGCCTTGTTGCTGGTTTCATCTACGGCAACAACTTGATAAGAAGATTTCAGCGGGGCACGGAGCGCACCTGGCGCACGTTAGAGAATACGAATATGAAGGGTGCGGAGCAAATGCTATTTGCCCGCGGCTTCGGCCTTGATTGGTTCAGTCGATGGGGCGGCTTCGGGGCTTTGTGCCGACTGGCGCATCCAATCCTGCAACCGCTGCATGTCTTTTCCGACGGTAACCGAAGCCAACAGGAGTACGATCGCCAGCCCCACTCCAAACCACGGTACGACGTACATCGCGGTATGAAGACCTGCCGCTTTAAAGGGTTCGAGCGCAGCGGGCGTGAGGTCGGTGACTCCTGACGCGATTGCCGCTTGACGCGTAAACCGGTCGCTGAAGAAACCTGTGCCCAGGGGACCCAATGAAGCGCCAAGCACATACATCGCGAAGAAGTAAATCGCCATGGCAGTTCCGCGCAGAGACGGTTCAATGACGTCTTGAATAGTGGAATAGACCGTAGAGTAGTAGGCGTAGGTCGCCCCGACTCCAGCCCCCATGAGAATCATGAACGCGGCAATCTCTCCTTTAGCCCTTCCGAGCGCAATAAACTCGAGCGGCACCGAAGCGAGAATGAAAATCGACGCGACAAGCAGTCTTCCGTTTGAGCGTCGCCTCATTACCGCGTCACCGATCACACCACCAGCGAGAAGCCCGGGGATGCCGGAGAGTCCATAAACGATCATTGCGATGAATCCGGCCTCGCTAACGTCCTTGCCGTGGAATCGCTGTAAGAACGGAGAGAGAAACGAACCCAGAGCGTACATGTTGAAATTGTGAAGGGCTCCGGACGCTATCACGAACCACATCGTTGGGATCGAGAGGACCAGGAGAAACGGCGACCCCGCACGTTTTCTTGCTCCGACGTCGTGAGCTTCGGCCGCCCCGCGTGCGGGTTCATACATCACAAGCGCCAGCAGTGCGCAAATGATCCCGGGTACCGCAGCGACATAAAACGCCGGCCGCCATCCGAACCGATGTGCTATCGAACCGCTTACGGCGAAACTCAACGCGATGCCGATTGGGAGACCCAGCATGAAGATCGATATGGCGCGGGCGCGCTTTCTCGAGGGATATAGATCTCCCATCAGTGAGACCGAGGCCGGAGCGCAAGTCGCTTCGCCCACGCCCACACCCAGACGCGAGATGAACAATTGCAAATAGTTTCTGGCAAACCCGGAGGCGGCGGTAAGGACGCTCCAGACAAACACACCGGCCGCGAGAATGCGCTTGCGGCTGTGCTTGTCAGTCAAGTGTCCGAGAGGAAGGCCAACGGCGGCGTAGATCAGCGTGAACGCGGTTCCAAGAAGGCCGATCGCAGTGTCGCTCAACCCGAATTCCTTGCGGATCGGTTCGGTGACTGCGCCGAAGATCTGGCGATCAAAAAAATTCATCGCGTTGATCGCGAACAAAAGAGCGAGCGCGAATGTTGTTCTACCTCGAAGACTCATTTGACCCCCGGTGCTATTGAGTTCTGAGTGCTGAGTTCTGAGTGCTGAGTCTTGAATCGCAACGGAGTTGGCGCTCACCACTCAGAACTTCTTCTTGAACTCATCATTCAGCTTTAAGATCTGCGGGATTTTTTCCTGGCCGCCTTGATAGTCCGTCCCGTGTACGATGTCGCCGATCAGCTTTCTCGTTTCCCGCCGTATCGTCAGTTGTTCCGGCGTCGGACTCTTTCCCGATTTCCGCAGAGCGTTGATCGCGTCGTTTTGCGCGTCTGCCGCCAGCAGCATCTCTCGGAACGGCCGATTGAGCTCCGGCAGATACTCTAAGCCGTGACAACCCGAACAGAAATACGCATAGCTGAAGTTTCGTTCGGCAGAGCCAATCGCGTGTGTCCCGTGACACTGAGTGCAGTCGAGTCTTGCCACGTTCTTCTTTTCGGGGAAATGCTTGCTTGCTTTGAACCGACTGAACTCCGCCGTGTGGCACGACCCGCACATGGCTATCGATTTGCCAGGCTCCGGCTTTCCACTGAAACTGCCCGAATGCGCGGTCTTCTGATCGCTTGCCGAAGCATCTCCCCCGTGACACCGCGTACAGCTAATCTTCGCGCCGGCGTGCACGCTCTGCGCGTATAGCCTTGCCTCGTCTCCGTTGTTCAGATGACAAGTGACGCACCCGTTTGCTGCCTGACCTTCAGGAACAAGCGCTGTCTCGTCAATCGAATTCGCAGCGCTTCCCCGCCCGGTAGAGAGCGCTACCAACGCCAAAAACCAAATTCCCGCCGCTAAGTATTTGAAGCCCAGATATCGCGATCGATGGACGAGCACTCCCAGGTCCTCGATGGTCATTTGCCCTGAAATTGCGGTCTCCTCTTCTCGAGAAAGGATCGGACACCCTCGGCGAAGTCCTCTGAGTGAAAGCACTCGTGTTGGTTAACCGCTTCGAATTCGAGAGCCGAAGCGAGATCGTTTGTCTCGCCGTAGTTCAGACCTTCCTTGATCTTTGCAAGCGCAATCGGAGCCGAGCCGCAGAGTCGCGCTGCCAGGGCGTTCACCGTAGTGTCGAGTTCTTCCCAGTTGACCACGCGGTTGATCAAACCGAACGAGAACGCTTCCTGGGCGCTGATGATGTCGCCGGTGGCCATCAGCTCAAAGGCCTTGTGATATCCGACAAGCCGCGGCAGAAAATAGGTCGAGCCGCCGTCGGGCATCAAGCCTATTCTCACGAACACCTGACCAAACTTCGCCTGTTCGCTTGCGACTATCAGATCGCAGGCCAGGGCATAGTTGCAGCCGACCCCGACGGCATGCCCGTGGACGCGTGCGATTATCGGCTTTGGCAGCGAGCGCATCGCCAGTATCGTGGGATTGGTGCGTTCGCGGAGGGAACCGGTGACATCGATCCTTGATATGTCGCGTTCGTTGGTGGCCTGGAGGTCGGCGCCCGCGCAGAATGTATCGCCGGCACCGGTCAGGATAATGACCTTTGAGGAGTCGCGGGCTGAGCGTTCAATTTCCTCGTGAAGCAATTCGATAGTTTCGGGATCTACCGAGTTGCGCCGATCCGGCCGATTGATGGTTATCCGTTTGACTCCATCAGCGAGTGCGACCAGCAGCTTGTCACTCATTACGAGTCCTCTTTGTGCGGGTTACCGAAATTCAGATGAAGGCGGCGTTATTCTCTAACAACCCACAGTCTTTTGCAATGAAACCAGGGCGAACGGTTTCGGGTTTAGGGTTTCGGGTTCGTTCAATTAGTCTCATCGATACTCAGGCATTGCCCGCCTAACGCGTCTAGATCGGACGAACCCGAAACCCTAAACCCGAAACCGGAAACCGTCCGCTACCCCTTGACTAATTCCAAAAAAGAGATGAGAATCGGCGCGCTTAATCATCGTGCCTGCCTGAGTGCATTCTCTCCTTCGCTCTCGACAGTTCTTACACAGGAGCAATCAATGCCTGTCGCTGTCCGGGACTCTGTCGTCGACTCTCTGGTCGAATGGATTGCGTTGAGTTTTGTAATAGGAGTCGGATCGCGTACTGCGGCACAACTGATAGATCGATTCGGTTCTCCGGCGGCATGCTTCCGCGCGAGCACCTACGCTCTCGAATCAGCGGGCTTGTCCAGACAGACCATAGTTGTGATGAAGAGCAGTGAGCCTCTGGAGAAGGCTCATCGCGAGCTCGATCTGCTTCGTGGCTTCGACGCCCAGGCCATCGTGCTTAGGGACGAGCGGTACCCGCCCCTGTTGCGCGAAACCTACGACCCGCCGATTGTGATATACGCGCGCGGCGATTTGAAGCGCGCAGTGTCGCAGCCTTCCGTAGCAGTGGTCGGTTCGAGACTTTGTTCGACCTACGGAAGAAACGTAGCGGAGAGGCTGTCTCGAGACCTTGCAGAACGGGGAGTCACGATCGTGTCAGGTCTGGCTCGTGGCATCGACTCTTGCGCACATCGAGCCGCTCTCGAAGTGCAGGGCCTCACGATAGGAGTGATGGGGACAGGTCTGAACGATTGCTACCCGAGGGAGAATCGGAAATTAGCTGAACGAATCGCGTCAACCGGAGCTCTGGTGACCGAATTCCCTCTTGGAAGTCCGCCAGTCTCCCAGAATTTCCCCTTTCGAAATCGAGTCATCAGCGGCTTGTCGCTTGGAGTGCTGGTCGTAGAAGGGGCCGAGCGAAGCGGATCGCTGATCACGGCAAGGCTGGCCCACGAGCAGGGCAGGGACGTTTATGCGGTGCCCGGCAATATAACGTCAGCCAAGAGCTTCGGACCAAACTACCTAATAAAGGATGGAGCGAAACTCGTACAGGTCTGGCGTGACATCGTCGATGAGTTCCCGATCGAGTTGAAGGAGCCGATTCTTTCCAGTGAGCTGAGCGGATCCACAATCGCGCCTCCGGCAGACGATTCCGGCCTTTCTCCAACTGAAAAACGAATCCTTGGACTGCTAAAGCCGGACGAAGCCGTCCACGTGGATCAGTTGCTGGCGCAGACGGGAATCGGGTTGGGTGAGCTGCTCTCGGTACTGCTGAGTCTTGAAATAATGGGGCGGGTTCGACAGCTTCCCGGTAAGGCTTATGTTAGAAAACTTTGACCTTTATAGAAGCGTGTCTGGAGAAGGTGCGTCATGCAGACAGTACTTGACAGCTTTTAAAGGCGACGCTAGCATCCGCAGTTTGAGGCCACCGGCAGCGCGCTGCCTGTGGCATTTGGTTTCATTACGTATTGGATACTAGCACTTATGGCGAAATCGCTCGTTGTTGTGGAATCACCGTCAAAAGCCAAGACGATCAATAAGTATTTAGGCAGAACCTACAAAGTCCTCGCTTCGGTTGGACACATCAAGGACTTGCCGAAGAAGGGAATAGGCATCGATTTTGAGAATGAGTTTCAGCCAACCTACGAAGTAATTCCCGGCAAGGAAAAAGTAATAAAGGAACTCAAGGCGGCGGCAAAGGAAGCCGAAACTATCTATGTCGCAACGGACCCCGACCGCGAGGGAGAAGCCATAGGCTGGCATATAAAAGAGGAGCTTGAAGGCCGTGGCAAGAGTCGCAAAACCGTCCGTCGAGTCCTTTTTAACGAGATCACAAAGAAGGCCATCCAGGAGTCTTTCAAACATCCGACAGACATCGATGAAAACCTCGTAAACGCTCAGCAAGCGCGTCGACTTCTGGACCGTATAGTTGGCTATCAGGTCAGCCCGCTTCTCTGGGACAAAGTTCGTCGGGGCCTTTCGGCGGGCCGGGTTCAGTCGGTCGCCTTGAGGCTTGTCGTCGAACGCGAACGAGAGATCAGGGACTTTACAAAGACCGAGTACTGGACGATCGAAGCAAATCTTGCGGCCGAACTGCCGCCGAACTTTGACGCTCGCCTGTTGCGAATCAAAGATAAGACGGTAAAGACCGGCGATTTCGATGAAGAGCTGAAGAAAAGTGAAGTCCATATAAAGGATGAAAAGCAGGCAGGGGCTCTGGTAGAGGAGATTCAGACTCTACCGTTCGTAGTAGAGTCAGTTACGACGCGTGAGAAGAAGCGCAATCCCGTTCCACCGTTCATTACTTCGAAGCTGCAACAGGAGGCCTCGCGAAAGCTCAGGTTCCCGGTACGGAAGACGATGCAAATCGCACAGCGTTTGTACGAGGGGATCGAAATCGGCGAGGAGACGGTCGGTCTCATTACTTATATGAGAACCGATTCAACGCGCGTCTCCGACGACGCTCTCGGCGAAGTGCGCGAGCTAATCAACTCTCAATTTGGACCCGAGTATCTTCCCGAGCAAGCGGTGTTCTACCGCTCCAAGAAGGACGCTCAGGACGCGCACGAAGCCATAAGGCCCACGTCGGTCCTTCGTAGTCCTGATGCGATGTCTCAATTTCTGAGCAAGGACGAGCTTTCGCTGTACCGGCTTATCTGGCAGCGGTTCGTAGCTTCGCAGATGAAACCGGCCATCCTCGATCAGACAACGATCGACATCGCCGTTGGAGAAAAGTTTTTGTTCAGGGCCACCGGTTCGGTGGTGCGCTTCAACGGGTTCTTTGCTGTTTACGAAGAGGGCAAGGACGAAAAGGACGAAGAAGATGAGGAGCGGGCACACAAGCTTCCTCGCGTAAGCGAGGGCGAGCGATTGACGCTAAACAGCATTATTCCCGATCAACATTTTACTGAGCCGCCGCCGCGCTATACTGAAGCTACCCTGGTGAAGGCACTCGAGGAAAAGGGCATCGGTAGACCTTCGACGTATGCGTCGATAATGACGATCATCCAGGATCGCGAATACGTCGAACGTAAGGAAGGACGTTTCTTCCCCACAGAACTGGGGATGATCGTAAACGATCTTCTGGTAGAGAGCTTCGACGATCTGTTCAACGTACAGTACACGGCTCATATGGAGGAGGAGCTGGACGAGATCGAAGAAGGCAAGATGCGTTGGACCGATGCGCTGTCGGAGTTTTACGGCAAGTTCACCGAGGACCTGGCGCACGCAAAGCAGCACATGCGCGACATCAAACGTCAGGAGATTCTGACCGACGAGATCTGCGAAAAGTGCGGCTCTCGCATGGCCAAGAAGTTCGGCCGTTACGGCGAATTTCTTGCTTGCACAAACTACCCCGAGTGCAAGAACACTCGCGATTTGCCAAAGCTACAGGATGAGGCGGGCGAAGAAGCGCATGCAGACGCTGCGGAAGAAACCTGCGAAAACTGCGGGCGGCCGATGGTGATGAAGCGAGGGCGGTTTGGGCAGTTTCTGGCGTGCACCGGTTATCCCGACTGTAAGACTACGCGAAAGATTCAAAAGGGTGGAAAGTTCGCGGCTCCGGATCAGCCTCTCGAGGAACCGTGTCCGCAATGCGGGAACAATCTGGTGATCAAGCAGGGCAGATTCGGGCCGTTTACCGCTTGCTCCAACTATCCGGACTGCAAGTATGTCCGACAGGAGACCACCGGCGTTGCATGTCCGGAATGCGCGGCAGGCGATATAGTAGTCAAGCGAAGCAAGCGAGGCAGGGTGTTCTACGGGTGTTCCACTTATCCTACCTGCAAGTTCACGAGCTGGGATAAACCCGTGGCGCAGGCATGTCCTCAGTGTGGTGCAAGGTTTGTAGTTGAAAAGGTCGCAAAAGACGGCCATCGCTATTTGAAGTGTCGCGAGGAGGGGTGCAAGTTCAAAGAGGACTTGCCCGATGAGGCAGCGGTAGTCACGACAGTAAGCCTTCACAGTTGACGGCTCATCGCCAACGAAGCTGTCCGCCGCCATTTGCAAACCGTCATATCGCAACAGACCAATGTTGCCGGTCGCTAGACTAATGGCCGAAGTCGACAATCAGGAATCTGGAGTAGCAGAAACGCGGAACCCGCCCATCTCGGGCGGAGCGCGCGACGCGGCGAGTTCGCCGATAGATGCCGCCGAATCGCCGTCTTTTCTGGTGTTTTCGCTTGGCGGTTGCGACTACGGGATAGGAGTCGAGACTACAGAAGGGGTGGTAGACTGTCCGAGCCTGTGTCCGTTGCCAGACCCGCCCGATGGAGTAATAGGCGTCGGGAGCATCAAGGGCAGGATGACTATAGTTGTGGACTTGAGTCGAGGATTGAGTCAATGGTGCGGCAAGCGCCGGCTTGTTTTGCTCAAGGGGGATGCTCGGTTGGGACTGCTGGCCGACAGAGTTTATGGGGTCACCGCATCGGATCAGCGCACGTTCAAAGGCGCTGCAGAATCAAATAGCTTTGGTTGGCCCGTTACAGCGTGGTTCGAGCACAACGACAAGGTAATCCCGGTGCTCGACGTCGATCATCTGATTGAGGAGTGAATGCTACCGGTGTTGCGCGTGTAAGCCAGCCGATGAGAGACTCTGATGAGTCGACCGATTGGTTTACGTCGAAGGTGCAATCGTTCGGAGCCTGGCATTAGTTGCTCGTGCTTCAATGTGCGGGTTGAAGTTTAGAGTTTCGATGTTTAGACTAACAAGCCTGATATGAGCGGAATGAAATTCCGGCGGACCTGTTCGGTCTGCAACGCCACGTTCTTCTCTCCGGATCGAAAGGCAGCATACTGTCTTAAGTGTCTTAAGAAGCGCGTCGTCAAACATGTTCCGCCCGAGCCGCGCGCCGCGGCTCCAATGCCTCGCGTTGTGCCTCGGGCGATTCCAAAGCCTGCCGTGGCAGTCGCGGAGACACGGCGGCACAAGACACCGCGCGCTGCGAAAGTCGCGGTGCTCACTTCCGAATTGCGCGAACGAGTCCTCGAGCTATATCGCGAACAGTTTGCAGGCCGAAAGATTCAGGCGCGCGAAGTACACACGCAAATCGCCAACAAGCTCTGGATGAAGCGTCAGCTTGTGGCGGATGTGATTCGGGATCTCGTGCAGCCGAAGGTGGTGCTGACTGAAGATCTGCGGGAGCGGGCGATCGAGATGTACCAGCGCTTTGTTGAGAGCGGGCATCGTCCCGCCGGTGGCCGAAGGCGCGCCATCAGCGCAGCATTAGGATTGCCGTACAAGCAGGTGATGAAGGCCATCCGCGAATGGTCGATGGTAGAATACAGCAAGTCGCCCAATCCGAATCCTAGTCGCGAGCAGCTCTTCGAAATCGAGAAGACGTATTGGTTCGAGCTGAACAAGAAGCGCTATCGGCTGACGGAGTTTCCGGACAGGATCGCCGAACAGCTCGGTTTTGTGACTCGGTGGCAGGTGCTGAGATGGCTGGATGTACTGCACGACGATCAGCACGCGTTTGACAACGTGCCGGACCCGCCGGAGGAAGCCAAGCAGCAGATACTTTCGGCTTACGAGTCATATCTTGATTCCACGACACCGCCCGAGCACGGCTTGCACTACAGCATCGCGGGTCAGATACCAAAAGTCAGCCCTCGCCAGGTGCACAAGGTCCTTCAGAGCTACCGGCATGACATGAGATCCGATTACCCCCTGATCTAGTTCGACTCCTGCGCGTTTCGCGATGAAACAAGTCGTCCAGAACTACAGGACCGGCGAACTTACGCTTGAACAGGTCCCTGAACCCGCGCTCAAGCCCGGAGGCGTTCTGGTCCGCAACGCCTGCTCGTTGATCAGCGCCGGCACCGAACGCACCATTGTCGAAACCGCCCAAAGCTCCATGCTCGGTAAAGCCCGGGGCCGCCCGGACCTGGTCCGCCAGGTGTTCGATACGTTTAAACGCGAAGGCTTTCGAGCAACCTACGAAAAAGTCACCGCGCGATTGAATCAGATCAAGCCACTGGGATACAGCGCGTCAGGCGTCATTGCCGGCGTAGGACGGCACGCGGAGGAGTTTCGGATCGGCGACAGAGTGGCCTCCGCCGGAGGCGGCTATGCAGTTCACGCAGAGCTCAACTACATTCCTCGAAATCTTTGTGTGAAGATCCCGGATGCTGTCAGCTTTGAGACCGCGTGTTATACGACTGTCGGCGCAATCGCCCTCCACGGGGTCAGGCAAGCCGAACCACGCATCGGTGAAACGGTTGCAGTCATAGGACTCGGACTGGTCGGCCAGTTGACCGTGCAGTTGCTGAAGTCTTCGGGGTGCGCCGTTCTGGGAGTGGACATCGACGCTTCGGCATGCGAGCTGGCGCGAAACAGCGGTGCCGATCAAGTCGCTTCGGAGCGAGCCGCGGCAATCGATGCAGTCAACGCGCTCAGCGAGGGACGAGGCGCTGATCGAGTGATCATAACCGCGGCTACAAAATCTTCGGACCCGCTGGTGCTCGCCGCCGAGCTGGCGCGGGATAGGGCGACTATAGTTGTGGTCGGATTGATCGGGATGGACGTGCCTCGGCACTTGTTTTATCAAAAGGAACTCGAGCTGAAGCTGTCGCGTTCGTACGGGCCCGGCCGATACGATGTCGATTACGAAGAGAAGGGCCAGGACTATCCAATCGGATACGTCAGATGGACAGAACGGCGAAACATGGAGGCCTTTCTTCGTCTCGCAAGCGAGGGCAAGATAAACACCGATCTGCTGACGACGCATGTTTTCGAAATCGATAGAGCGCGAGACGCATACGATCTCGTTTTGAATCGGAGTGAACGTTACTGCGGGATCGTTCTGCGCTATCCGGAGGCCGGCTCCGAGTCCACGACCCTGCGCCCTGTGCCGCGTCGTGCGGTTGAGTCTGATGAACTCGCGATCAGTTTCATTGGCGCGGGTAACTTTGCGCGTGGTGTACTGCTGCCGGCACTGAAGCGGGAAAGCAAGATCAGGTTGTTGGGCGTTTCAGCGGCAACCGGCATAAGCGCAAAGAACGCACAGTCGCAGTTCGGTTTTGAATTCGCTGCGACTGGCTTCGAAGAGATCCTTGCCGACGAACGGACGCGTGTCGTGTTCGTGGCGACTCAACACGACATCCATGCGTCGGTTGCTGCCGAGGCGCTCAGACGCGGCAAACACGTCTTTGTGGAGAAGCCGCTCGCGATAAATGAGCAGGGGCTGCGAACTGTCGTGAAGGCGGCGCGCGATTCGGGAATGATCCTCATGACCGGGTTCAATAGACGGTTTGCTCCGGTGGCTGTGGAGATGAGGAAGAGGCTCGAAGAGATGAACGCGCCGATGACGATCTCTTATCGAGTGAATGCTGGACGATTGCCCGCAGATCACTGGACTCTTGATCCTGATATTGGTGGAGGACGCATCATAGGCGAGGTTTGTCACTTCATCGACTTCGTTCAGTTCATCACTGGCGCGGTTCCGGTTCGGGTCGACGCCGAATTGACTCGGCGGGTCGTAAGCGCTGCAGGCGTGGACGACAGCGCGATTGTCAGTTTGGGAATGTCGGACGGATCGGTTGCGACTATTGTGTACGCTGCGGCAGGCGATGGTTCGGTTCCTAAAGAGCGAATAGAAGTTTTTTGTGGCGGTGCTTATGGCCTGATCGACGATTTCAAAGAGGCGAGGTTTGTGCGCGAACGGAAGATTCTGCAGCTTGGAGGCGGCAGTCAGGACAAGGGCCACGCGCGAGAGATCAACGCGTTCTTGAAAAGCGTTCGCGAAAACCGCGACAGTCCAATAACTCTGGAATCGATGTTTGCAACTACGCTTGCATCGATCATCGCGGCACACGGCTCTAGCGCATCGCTGAGTTCTGAGTTCTGAGTTAGCGGAGCATAGAACTGGAGGAGACCATTTTCTCAGGCAAAGCACTCAGCACTCACTCAGCACTCAGCACTCAGGACTTTCTTAGAGGTGAAGATGAAATTAAGAACCTTCATATTTTCAGGTGTTCTCGTTGGCTTGTTGCACGCGGTGGCCGCGGCGCAGACGTCGGCCTCTGTGGTTAAGGTCAGCCCGGGTGAAGCGACCTATAAAGTCAAAAAGGGAACCAGCGCGAGAGTGACCGTGGTCATGGAAGTTCAGGCGGGCTACCACGTGAATTCAAACCGGCCCTCTGACAAGAATCTGATCGCTACCGCCCTAAAGTTGGAACGTGGCGAAGGACTGGCGCCCGGAGCAGTCACCTATCCCAAGGCGAAGCTGCAGAAGTTCGGTTTCTCCGACAAGCCGCTATCGGTGTTTGAAGGACGGGTAGAGATGAAGTTTCTGGTGCGTGCGCTTCCGTCGGCGAAGGATGGCGCGCAGAATGTTCGCGGCAAGCTCACCGTTCAGGCTTGCAACGATGAAGCATGTCTGAGACCCCAGACGATAGACGTGTCTATACCGATCCAGATTCAGTAAGCCTTGAATCGAATGACTCGCAACTCTCAACTTCTGTTTCAAGGGCTGCGTTAATGGTCCGTCCGGCAGATGGATGATCCAATCGACGAGTGCCGCAAGTCTCTGGCAGCGCTTATTGCCTTCTGCCGGCGCGAGGCGTGGAGAGGCTATGACCCCTACGACGGGTTGAACAGTCCCCTCGCACGACTGCTTCCCTCCAAACTTCCGCGCACTGTGCTCACCCAATTAGTAAAGCGCAGCGTGCTAAACCTGCGGCCGTTGCTCGGCATTAAAAAGGGTGTTAATCCCAAAGCTATCGCGCTGGTTGCGCGATCTGCCGCACTGCTGCATGGCTCATCCATGGCCCAGCCGTCAGTCGATGGCTCATCAAGCGTCGCAGACAACATCGCGGCGCTTGCGCTCGAGTTGCCGGCTCTCATGAAAACGTTACTCGAGTTGAGAAGCAAGGCGCACTCACAGCCGTGCTGGGGTTACAACTTCGACTGGCAGTCGCGGGCGTTTTTTGCGCCCAGGGGCACACCGAACGCGGTGTGCACAGTTTTTGCGGCGCACGCGATGTTTGACTGGTACGAGAAGTGCGCTAGTGACGAAGGTCTACATGCCGGGCTCGGCGGCTGCGATTTTATCTTCGAACATCTCCGTCGGGAGGACGGGTCGAACAACCTGTGGCTGAGTTACACACCGCTAGACAGTACCTATGTTCACAACGTCAATCTATTGTGCGCGGAGCTGCTTGCGCGTGGTTCAAGGCTTGGGGGTGACACGCGGCTTCGCGAGGTTGCGAACCGCGTGACCGAGTACACTCTTTCTCGCCAGTTGAGCGACGGGTCATGGCCCTACGGAGAGGCGAGAGACCAGCGGTGGATCGACAGCTTTCACACCGGGTTCATTTTAGTATCGCTCAAGCGGTTGATTGAATATCTTAGACGGGATGATTGGCGTGTTGCGTTGAGTGCCGGGTTTGAGTTTTACCGTGATAGATTCTTTCTTGCGGACGGAACACCCAGGTACTATCATGACTCGCTCTACCCGATCGATGTTCACTGCGCGGCGCAAGCCGTGATTACGTTCACTGGGATGACGGACCTGATGTCCAACGCTAAAGTGTTGGCCGGCCGTGAAGTGACATGGGCCATCCGCAACCTGCAAGACCCCGCAGGCTACTTTTACTTTCAGCGCCACAGATTCCTCACAAACAAAATACCGTTCATGCGCTGGGCGCAGGCCTGGATGATTTATGCTTTAACCTTGTACCTCACCGAGAGCATGGAAACACACGATGTCTGAACACTCGGCTGCTGTAGCCGAACAGGCGATCAGGGCACAGGCTCGTAAGCGAGGTCTTGCTTCCACCGTTCTCCCCGTCGCAATCCTCGTACTGGTAGATCTGGCGATCTCTGTGTTTGTGTTCGTCACTTCCTACAAACTTCGCCAGCACACCGACATTTTTGTCTGGAGGCACCGCCGCTCAGCCTGGCCGGTGGGAATTCAGGACGACTTCGAACCCTATTTCGCCTTCCTTCTTTTTGTCCCTATCGTAAAGCTCTACCTGTTGCGCAGGTTTGGTCTGTACAAGCTCAGAGGCGAGGTGTCATTCTCCAACGATTTCGTAAGGGTGGTTAAAGCAACTACGCTTGCGCTTCTGGTGCTGGTGCTGATTGCCTTTTTATTCAGGCAGGGCTTCTCGTACAGCGGCGGACATTTCCTTTCGTTCGACTTCTCGTACTCGAGACTTGTATTCATCTATGATTGGCTGATCTCCATAGGCTTCCTGTTTGGTGTGCGGTTTGTGCTCCGGTTGGCGCAGATCGTGTACCGCTCCAATGAAGGAAACCTGATCCCGACAATTGTCGTCGGCGCCGGTGAAATGGCTGAAGTGTGCATAGCCGAGATCTCGGAGAAGCGCAGGTTGGGATACAAGCTGGTGGGCGCGGTGACCGCCAATTCCGGCGACGACTCATCCGCGGTGCGGGCTTACGGCACGCGTATGCTGGGCACCTTCGACGATCTGCCCGACCTGGTAAAGCGCTACGGCGTTGAGGAGGTGCTGATAACCGACACCGGAATAGCGCCGGGCAAGATGTTCGAGGTGCTGATGGAGTGTGGTCGCGATCACCACATCAAGTACAGCGTAATGCCTAACCTGTTCGATTGTCTGCCGGGGAAGACCGAGATCGCTACCGTCGGTTCGTTGCCGATGATCAAGCTGTACGAGGAGCCGCTGAGGGGTTCTCGCAGGCTCTTGAAGCGGACGATGGACGTAATTGTGTCGCTTGCGTTGTTTGCGGTTACGTGGCCCGCGTGGCTTGTGTTTGCGATTTTGATAAAGATGGAATCGCGTGGTCCTATCTTCCTGAAGCAAGAGCGAGTGGGCATGGATGGGAAGGTGTTCCTGATGTTCAAGTTCAGGTCCATGCACGACTCGGTTGACGATCAAGCTCATCGCGATCTGATGGCTCGTACGATTAATGGAGAGGATGCCAATCAGGGGACCAGCGACGAACCGATCTACGGAAAGTTGAAAGACGATCCGCGGCTGACTCGATTGGGAAGCTGGATGCGCCGCTTCTCGGTGGACGAGCTGCCGCAGATCATCAACGTGCTGAAGGGTGAGATGAGCATTGTTGGTCCGCGTCCGCCGCTGCCGTATGAAGTGCGACACTACCGTGACTGGCATCGAACACGATTTCATGTAAGGCCGGGAATAACCGGTCTATGGCAGGTGAGCGGGAGAAACCGGCTGCACTTCGAAGAGATGGTCCGGCTGGATATTTTCTATATCGAGAACTGGTCGCCGTGGCTTGACCTGAAGATCATGCTTGAAACGCCACGGGTGATGCTACGAGGGGACAATACGTACTGAGGTGCTGAGTCCTGAGTGCTGAGCACGCGGCGACGCAGACCGAACGGCCCTCGCAGGGGCATTGTTTGTAGCGCACAAATCTACAACTGCACCTCAACTCCCGCTGAGAGCTGCAGCGCCTTTTGGTAGGCGAGTTGCGCAGTCACCAGGTCCTCGATCGCAAGCCCGGATGACTTGAATACCGTTATCTGGTCCTCTGAGGCGCGGCCCGAAATCTTTCCGCACACGATGTCCGACAGTTCACCAACGATGTGATCTTGGCTGATCGCGCCCTCGCTGAGAGGTATCAGAATCTCGCCGGCTTCCTTGCCTGCGGCCGACCACGAATCTATTGCGACCCTTGCTCGCACTATCGTAGCGGTATCCAGTTCCGTGGCCGATGGCGTGAAAGTCCCCACGGCATTGATGTGAGTGCCCGCTTTAACCCAATCCCCGTCGAATAGCGGCGATGGTGAGGTCGTACAGGTGCAGATCAGATTTGCTGAACGGACCGCTTCCTCCGGCGTGGAGAGGCTGCACTGAAGCGCTAGTGCTAATGCGAGGTCGTCTGACAACCTTGCTGCTCGCTCCTGATTTCTGGATACGATGAGTATTCGTTCGATCTCTGCAACCTCGACCATTGCGAATGCGTGCGCTCTGGCCTGTACCCCGGCGCCGAAGATCGCAAGAATCGATCGGCCCTTCGCCGCCATGTGCCTGGTGGCTGTCGCGGACGTAGCCGCGGTGCGCATCGTGGTGATCAGACGGCCGTCCATGAGGGCCGCCGGCCCGCCGTTCTGCGCGTCAAGCAAGACATAGATGGCCTGAATTGTTTCAAGTCCCAATCGTTCATTGTTGCCGAAGACCGAGACGATTTTGGTGCCCAGTAAACCGGCTTCGCCAGATTTATCCGCGCGCATATAAGAAGGCATTTCAAGAAGGATGGCTTCGGACTCCGGCATCTCAATCCGAAGGCGCTCTGGAGATACAGTGCTTCCCGCGGCAATAGCGCGAAAGCCGGCTTCGACGGCCGCGATCACTTCGCGCATTTGCAAGACGCTTTTGAGAGCCTGCTCGTCCAGTATGCGCATTCAGCTTTCGGCAGGGGGAGTTGTTGGGGACTCGTCCAGGTACTTCACGAAGATCAACTCGTTGTGTCTATCGTTGTAGATCAGCTCGTCGATGACCTGAGAGGCAAGCATTATCCCGAACCCGCCGGGGCGCATCCCTTTTTGCTGCCGAACCTGCATGTGGCGGAACGGGTTGTCGGCTGGATTTGTGAATGCCGCGTGCTCCATCTGGCGGAGATCGAAGCCTTCTCCGGGATCCTTGATCGAGTAGATGATGGCTCGCTTCAGACGGATGTATTTGACTTCGACCCTCTGCTTGTGATCGCATTTGCCGCCGTGCTCGATGGCATTGTTGAGCAGTTCTCGGAACACCGAGCCAATTGCGTCGCTGGTCTCCTTTGGCAGGTGCGGGTGCATATCCGAGAGGAATCGCTGAATGGGTTCAACGGCGTCGAGATCGCAGGGGACTCTCAACTCGATCCAGTCGGGTTTGTCCGAGATGATCTCAATCTGACATAAGGCATCCCGCTTCAACGCCGCTTCAACGGCGTCGACCAGTTCGTTCAGGTGAAACGGTTTTGTCAGGAAGTCACAGGCCTTCTTCCTGAAGGCCTCCATGACGGTTTCGCTGGTCTTATGGCCGCTCATGATGACCGCCCGCAGGTTTGGTCGGATGTTTCTGGCGCGGCCAATAAGCTCGATGCCATTAAGTCCGGGCATGAGGAAGTCGGTGAGCAGCAGGTCGACGTTTTCTTCTTCCAGGACGCTCAGGGCGGTGACGCCGTCGGCCACGTCGATCACCTTGTAACCCTCGCCTTCGAGCGCGGCGCGATAAACCTTGCGGCTGGTCGCGTCGTCTTCGGCTAGCAGAACTGTTGGGGTGTTGGTCACCTGGTCATCCCTCTGCTGCCATGTGCTTGAGCGGCACGCCAACGATCGTAGCGAAGTCGAAGCGTCTTCACCGGATTGTCGTTTTCCTCCGGTTTAATGTTCTCGTCAGTAACCTGAATCTCGAGCGAATAATTACCGTCGTTCAGGCCCTCGCCGATTTTATCATTCCTGCCCGCAACTACGAGATAAGCCACGTGGGCGGTTTTATTGTCGCACGGGGCAGGCGGATCCGGGGGTGTGTTGCAGTTGCAACGCCGGTCGCCGCCTTTGGAATCGGCCGCTTCCATCGCTGCCACCACTCGATCCGCAAGTGTACCCTTTGTGTTATTAAAAGCTTTCACTGCTTCTTCGATGACTTCATCACCTGCAAGGATGTTTCCCTGTATCGAGTAGCTGATTGTGGTTCCCGAGACTGTGCCGTGTCTGTCAAGAGATTGCTTGCCGTTGGTTGCTCCTGAGTACCCCGCGCCCCTCCCCTTCAGGTCCACGATGCCGTACTGCCGGGAAGGGTGTTGGGGGTCCTCGGTCTTGAGCAACTCAATTATACGAGCGGGATCGGTTCCGCGTTTCAATTCTGTTGCGATCAAATTCTGGAGGCGGCGAGTTCTATCCACGTTTGCCTGGGCCGCGGCGACCCCCACACCGGGAATTATGATGGCCTGGACATCCTTGAGCCCTTTGGCGGGGAAACCGGCGAATGCGCGTTGAGGCACGCAGGTGGCGGACGCAATAACGATCTGCCCGGTTTTGCGGTCTACGGCGACTATCGACCAGGTAGCCAGCGTCCTGGAGCTGGCTCCCAGCAGCAGGACGGCTGTGAGTAAGACCCTCTTCATCCAAGCGCTCCGATAGCGTTGTAAGTTCAAAACAGGGGATCTTCCGGCGCAAGATAGCACGCACAAACCCATCGCTTCAACAGCAGCCGGTCACCTTACTGAGTTCTGAGTACTGAGTTCTGATATGGAGTGTACAATCGGCCTGCTTAGAACTACTACTCAGAACTCAAACTTGATCGATGCCGAAAAGAAACGGGGCGCCGAAAACTGGACAGGAGTGAAGTCGCTCTCCTTCGCAATCGCGTAAACGCGATTTGTTATGTTCTCGGCGTTGAATTGCAATCCGACCCTCCGCTTGTCGCGACGAAAAAGGTCCACCCCAATGTAAGCATTTGCGGTGAAGTGCTCGGGCAGTCTGACTGTCGTCTCCTCCGCGGCGCTGTTGGCGATCGACGCCGGCGTCCCGCTGCCGTATTCCATCGAAAAGCTTGCCCAAATCCCACTGTGGCGCTCGCGCCAGTTGAGTCCCGCGACCGCGGTGTGTATCTGGTCAAAAGCGGCGGGTCCCCGCTGGCCGGCTTCGACGTCTTCTACGGTGAAGCCACCTGACACGGGTCCGGTTTGAAACGCCCTTTGCGCAGTGTACGAGAAATACCCCGACAACCCCAATCGTTTGATCTCTGCTAGCTGTGCGGAGAACTCCAACCCGTAGGCCTTCCCTTTATCGAACGTTGTAGGAACAAAGATGCGGACGTTCGCGAGCTCCGTGGTTTCAAATGAGTTCATGTCCGAACGCCAGTATCCGGTCAATCGTATGACCAGCCTCTCTCTGATCGAATGGCTGATCCCGGTTTCGACATGGTTGCTTCGGGAAATCCGAGGAGGGTTGGATTCGAAGCCCAGCAGTGACGACAACAGCAAATTCTCAATCGGCGGCGGAGAAAAGAAACGGTTGTAGGCAAAGTGAATAACCGTGTGACGACCGTTGAGCGCGTATGCCAGGTTGATCCGCGGGCTTAGCGCGTGACCGCTGGTCACAAGGCTATACTGGTCGTAGCGAAGCCCGAGATTGGCCGAGAAGTTCTTGAAAACTTTGATCTGGTCCTGGAAGTATGCGCTGGCCTGTCCGCCGGTTTTGCGGCCTCGAAAATCAAAAGGTTCAAGCTCGAAGTCCTGTTCCCTCGGATCAAACGAAACGTCTTCGCGAAGGCGAAGAAGCATCACATCGATCCCGGTCTTTATAGAGTGTCGTGTGTCTGCGTACAGAGAGTAGTCGCTCTTGATTCCAAAAGTCAGATCGTTCCTTAGACCCCTTGCCTGAATCGATACCGGATCGCTCGTCGGCAGCAGCCGCGAAGTCACGAAGCGTTCGTACAGTGAAGTCGAGAGCATCGATGATTTCGAAAGAGTATGGTCCCACGAAAGCACCGCGCTTTGTTCTCGATTGCGTTGCCCGAAGTCTCGGCCGACTGATTCGTCCTCAATTGTGTTCGGCAATTCCAGGTTTGAGCCGTCGGCGGTCACCAACAACTTGAAGAAATCGGTTGATCCCAACCGATAATCTAGTTGTGCGAATGTTCGAGTCCCTTTGCCGCGGTCATGAAACCGTTCAGGTTGAGGCGTGTTCAAGAACCTGTCGCTTTGGTAAGCCTGGGCGTACAGGAAGTAACCAAATCGCTGTGTGTGCCCGCCGTAATCTATGGAGGCATTGTCGCGCAGATAGTCGCCCATGCTCAGGGCTACGGTGCCGTGGCCGTTTGCGTCAAATCCGCTGCGCGTGACGATGTCAAGCACTCCTCCAAAGCGGTTGCCGAATTCAGCAGGGAAGCCGCCGGTTATGACATTCATCGACTGAATGACGTCGGGCGACAGCCCAGGCGTGAACAATTGGTGCGGATTGTCGAAGAATGAGACTCCGTTTATGAAGGTGTTTAAGGACAACTCATTGCCACGGAGGTGAACCAGGTTGTCGTGACTTCCAACAGCCGAAGCTACAAACGGCGCGATGATGTCAGTCAGTTGAACCCTCCTTCCGGCGGGCAGCGTCTCGATGCGGTCCCGCGCAATCGTGGTCGCCGTTGAAGACTCGGTTTCGTCGAGGAGTTTGCTGGATGCTTGGACGGTGAGCGCTTCTTTGAATTCTTCAAACGGACTGAGCCCAAAGCTGACTTGCTGCACCTCGCGCGGAGCCAGGGTTATCGTGACGCCTTCCGCGTAGTACTTCTCCGCGCTTGCAGTGATTGTGTAACGTCCGGGGCTCAGACTCCCAAAGGCGAAACGGCCCGCGTCATCGGTGCTTGTGAGTTTTTCGTTTGAAAGCAGATCGCTTTGAAGCCTGACAGGGGCTCCGGCAATTGGAGCTCCGGTCTTGCGATCGAGAACCGTGCCGCTGATGCGCTGCTGTCCGAAGGCCGCGGAGCAAAAGAGCAGCAGGGAAAGCGGCACAAGAAGATGCGCTGTCCGCCTTGCTCGACCTCCGAATCCTCGAGGCACGCATGAGTTGTCGATCGTCATTTCCTGCCTCCTCGTCTTCTACCGATTGAAGCGTGCGGCAATTGAGCACGAGATGCGTTTGCAAACAGCTCGGTAGAACGGGAAACGTGCCGGTCTGATCCCTCTGCGAATCAAACCTCATGGATTCCGCGAGAGATTCAGTCGTGCATCCGAGTCGCCGGGCCGGCACAAGACCAGCGCGGGAAGCCGGGCATCAGGAAAGATTCGAAGGTGGGCCGCGCGGCGCGGGCGGTCCCGCCGATTCAATCGAACGCGGCGTCTGCGGCTGTACTCGACCGCTTGCAAGTTGGCGATGCAGGCTCAAGCCGTTCGACGACGCGTCGACAGGAGTGCGGACCGGTGGATTAGGCAGGCTCTTAGAGGCGCAACCTGATGGGCAGGCTGCGGCAATCGTCAGCGCTCCAAGATCAGTCGAGCTGTTTGACGTTCGATTCTGGACGCGCGAATGACGGGGGTTACAACAGCAGCGGCCTCGCTCGACGCAACACCTCATCGAGCATACATCGGACGGATAAGACGTCGCGCCTGCGGTGGAGGCGTGCAATCCCAGCAGCAGCGCAATAACAGTGCATACTGCGCGAACCCTGAGCAGCGGGGTCTGGTTCGCAGAGGACATGACTGTGCGGATATTAGCAGTTGTTCCCATAGAGTCAAGCGCCGGGCGAGTCGAGATGAGTGCTGAGTCAAACCTTTCTCCTTCACTACGTCGAATGCTAATATCGCAAGCTCGGTTCAAACTGAAATATGGAATCAAGGAAGGTACCCTGCGCGTTGGATACAGCGCCTATCCGCCCTGGCGAGGAGTTGAATCTCGCCGCGCTCGAAAACTATTTGCGTGAGCACCTGGCCGAAGTCACCGGTCCGAACAAAGGTGACCAGTCCGGCATCGAACTCGAACAGTTTCCCGGTGGCCACTCGAACCTCACTTATCTTGTCCGACTTGACGAGAGTGAGTTCGTATTGCGGCGACCGCCAGTAGGACCAGTAGCGCCAACAGCTCACGACATGCCGCGTGAGTACCGGCTGCTGGCCGCGATTCATCCTCATTTTGATCTGGCGCCAAAGCCGTATCTGCTCTGCGACGACGCTACGATCATCGGCGTACCGTTTTATTTGATGGAGCGCAGGCGTGGTCTCGTGGTGCGACGAGATGTGCCTCCGGAGATCGGCAATGATTTGGTCATGCGAAAGAGAGTCAGCGAGGGGTTGGTTGATACGCTCGCAAGACTGCACTCAGTCGATATCTACTCCACCGGCCTGACAGCGATAGGAAAGCCTGTCGGGTTTGTAAGCCGCCAGGTGCGAGGATGGACCGAGCGTTGGAATCGGAGCAAAACATCTGAACTCCCGGAGATCGAGGCGGTAATTCGGTGGCTCGAGGCCAGAATCCCCGCCGAGCCTGATCCGGCCGCTGGCCGCCCGGCCACACTCGTGCATAACGATTTCAAGCTAGATAACGTGATGCTCGATCCGGAACAACCGTCGCGTGTCGTCGCGGTTCTCGACTGGGAGATGTGCACGGTCGGCGACCCGCTGGTCGACTTCGGAATATTTCTTTGTTACTGGGCCGAGAAGGGGGACCCGGAGGCCAGACGCGATTCCATTAGCCCGGTGACAACCGAAGATGGCTGGCTGACTCGCGCTCAGATTATCGACCGATACAGCAAGTTCACCGGTCGCGACACCTCGTCGATCGCGTTTTATGAAGCCTTTGCGCTATTCAAGGTCGCAGTAGTTCTACAGCAGATCTTCTACCGGTACTTCAAAGGGCAGACAAGCGACGAGCGTTTCAAGCACTTCGACAAACGAGTCGAAGGGCTGGCGCGTGCGGCTCTGGATGTGGCTGAGCGCTCGGGGCTGGCGGCTACGAATCGGAACACGCCCACTGCGGAGGGGAATTGAGCTACGTATATTTCATTCGTCACGCGCAGGCGGGCTCTCGCGACAACTACGATCTGCTTTCGGATCTGGGAAAGCAGCAGGCACGGTTGCTCGGCCAGCACATGGCGGAACACGGAATCGACTTGGACGCGGTGTTTTGCGGGGATATGAGGAGACAGCGTGAGACTGCCGAGATCGCTACGGAAGAGCTTGCGCGGTCAGGGCACGGACCTCGAGATGTAACCGTGGACAACAGATGGAATGAGTTCAGCCTGATCTCGGTTTATCGAGCGATTGCCGGAAGAATGATGGCTGAGAACCCGGAATTCGAATGCGACTACAAGGAAATGCAGGATATGGTGCGCCGCGATCCTCACGCGACAGGTGGTGCAACCGGGCGGTGCGATGCGGCGATTATTCGAGCGTGGATTGAGAATCGTTATCCGGACTATGACGGAGAGTCCTGGATGGCTTTCAAGGCGAGGGTGCAAGCGTGCTCGCGCGATCTTCAGTTGAAGGAGTATCCGCGAGCTGTTGCGGTTTTTACGTCGGCTACACCAGTGGCGATTCAAGCGGCCATAGCGCTGGGCATACCTGATGAAAGGTTGCTCAGTATATTGGGAGTGATCTACAACTCGAGCGTGACGGTTATACGGAGTCGCGACCCCGAGCCGCGATTATTCACCTTCAACGCCACGCCTCACCTCAAGCCTTCTCAGCGAACGTTCAGATAGTTCTAAGCTCTGAGTCTGAGTCTGAGTCTGAGTGCTTACGACTCAGAACTCACGACTCACCACTCAGAACTCAGAACTTCCTCTTCGCTTCCGCAGCCCGAAGTCCTGGATGATAGGTCCTCACTGCGTGAGCCTTTATTTCGTCCAACGCGTACCATGCCGGCTTGAACTGTCGCTTCGAATAGAGCTGCGCCTGGTCGAAGTGGTGCCCAGATTCAGGATCGGCGCTCTCTCCAAAAACCAGAAGCGATCGTGCGTGCACCTGCGGTCCAAACTCCACTACGCTCACAAACGATGTGCCGGCAACGCCGTAACGCCGCTTCTGTCCTTTTTCAGCACGCGTATAAAAGTTGTTCACTACTCCTAACCACCCAGGCGCACCCGCGATCGGCAGGCTCAGTTTCGTGTCGCTGAATTGCTCCAGCTCGCCTCCTGACTGAATTCGCTGGAGCCGGTTTATGTCTCCCCAGGCTACTTGCCACGTACCAAAGCCTTGCTCCAGCTCTTTCAAAACTTCCTCCAATGCGCGCGCTCTGAGAAACTCATCCTTAGTGCCGGCGGCACGCAAACGTGCCAGCCTCTCAAACCACAGCGCGAATACAGTCATCGCCTTTGAATCGAACGTGCTGTAATGATTCCACGAGTTCAACTCACCAATCGGACCTGCCAGTTTCTGAGCCCTCGCATGATCGGTATGTTTGAGTTTTTCTACCTCGGCAGTGAGCTCGGGTATAGCAGTCTCGGACTCGATGATGTACGTATCGAGCGCCGCCTTAGTCCAATCTTCAAACGTGAACTTGTTATCTCGCGAGAGGATCCTTCGAGAAATCCGCGCCCGAGGATTGTCCGACTCGCGAACCATATACGACGGATACTTGCTCTTCTCGGGATTGCCCTCGCTGGTGGTTGTGAATGGTGTCTGATTGCAGTTTTGCAGGAATCCGGTCTTCGGATTGGTGAGCTGCGGCAGCTCTTCCATCGCGTGATATCCGTGCCATTCAGTTGCCGGGTCGCTGCCATCGACCGGCTTGGTCCAGTCGAACTTCTCTGATCGTTTCGGCACCGCGCCGTTGTAGATATAGAAAATGTTTCCGTCGCGATCTGCGTAGATCGTGTTGAACATCGGGACTGCGGTTCGCGCAATAGCCGCCTTGAACTCGGCGATGTTGCGCGATTTGCCCATAGCGTACCACTCGTCGATCATCCCGCCCTCCTCCAGCCGAGACATCCTCAGAGAGACAGGTTGATTGTTTCGAATCGCGAGGATGGGTCCGTGATGGGTCTTGCGAAACTTGAACGTCTTGGATTCCAGACCGCGATCGGTCTTTATCTTGATCGAATCGCTCCACTCCACTGCAGTTCGCTGCTCATTGCCGTAGCGATAAGAGAGCGGGTTCTTGGGATCGTCGAACTTTTCAATGTACAGGTCGGTGATATCCGGATCGTTTACCGTGTGACTCCATCCCAGAAATTGATTGTGTCCGATCGTAGGAAAGCCGGAGCCAAAAAAGGACGCGCCGCTGATGTCCCAACCCTCGTCACTGTGCAGATGGCCCTCATACCACTGGCCGGGTCCAAAGAAAGGCTGATGAGGATTGATGAACAGCATCGCGTGTCCGGTGGCAGTCTTCTGCGGCGTCACCGCCCACATGTTCGATCCGACCACAGGCTCGAGTCCCTCAGGCGTGGCGTCATAAGCGGAAGCCTGGGCCTGTTCGCCCGAGCTCTGACCGCTTGTGCCCGACGAGGGAGCGCCTGATGCGTCCAACTCAGTGACGGCTTTACGTACCTCTTCCAGCCGAAGACCTGTCTTCCCGAAGATGAACAACTGATAAATGGCAAAGCGATTGAACGCGAAGATGTACCAGGGCTCGAAGTGCGTGATCAGGCGCGGCTTCACCTGAGGGTTACGTTCGAGAAAATAGTTGAGCCCCTCGGCCACTGCATCGCATAGCTGACGAGCGCGAGGGTTGGAGCGATCGTACTCGGTTTTTGCGAGGCGCGGGATCTCGAGGGCTCGGTTCAACACGTCGTCGTTTACGGCTCGCTCGCCGTAATACTCTGATGCGCGCCCGAGTGCGCGAATGTAGCTGTCCTCTATTTGCCAGAAATTGTCTTCCGCCTGAGCGTAGATGTACGCAAAAACGCAGCTCGCATCGGTCGGACCGTAGATGTGAGGTACGCCGAATTCATCGCGGTAGATGGTGACACGTCGTGCGGTATCGCCGGCGTTTAGAGTTCCGCGCGCCGGCTTTGCCGTTTTTGAAAGTGCAAGAGTCGCGGGTGCGATGCTGGCTGAGGTCAGCAACGCGACAATTAGCATCAGACTCAGTGCGAAACTGCGAATCTTTGATCGAAGCATTTAAAGGTCTCCTCCAACAATGGGGCAACGGGTTCTCAAAACTGACCCGGACAACTCTGGCTAATCTGGAAAGTTCCCGAGACAGGCAATCGAGCTCATATCAGCGCATTCTACAAATGAACAGGCCTATCGGCAAAGGAAACCGGAGTGCCGAGCGCTGAGTGCTGAGTGCTGAGTTCCGAGGGCGGTTTAGGGTTTCGGGTTCGCTTGATTCAATAGTCTTCCGTCGAGCATTGCTGGCCATCCGAGTCTCTATCTGACGAACCCTAAATCCGAAACCGTCCTCAGCACTCAGCACTCAGCACTTCTCAGTTGTCCAAGTTGCGCGGATGTCGGGTTTACGTCTAGACTTCTGGCGCTTGAACCTGGTTTGAGCGATGCCGCGAGGCGGAAACTCGCGACTTTAAACATCACATTAGAATGTTTGCCCCCGCTGAGGTCCTCTCATGTCACGCGACCTTGTCGAGACGTTTTTGCTGAACCAGCTCACCCTCGCCGCAGTTGCTGTCGCCGTCCTGGTTATCCTCTTGCTCGCAGTATTTGTCCTGCTATCACGGTCCCGACGTCGACGCTCCGAGCGCGAACGCGAACTGCAGACCGAGCTGAAACAGATGGAACACGAGCAGCAGTTTACCGCCGCAACAAACCGGCTCCCGCACGCCAGAAGTTCTGCCGACGTCGCTCGTAATGTCAGCGACCTCTTCGGCGAATTCTTATGGTCCAGAGTCCTCGCGATCTATGCCGCCAGAGCAGAAGACGAGGAAGCACGCAACCTGATCCCCGAATCTCTGCTCACAGGCACTGAGTACGCTGCCATCATACCGAAGAGCATCACCGCTTCGCAGCTTGCGCAATTCGCGTGGCCCAGAGTCGCCAGGCTTTCCCTGATAACCGGAATTGCCGGAGCACCCAATCCTGAAGCCCAGGCGGACCCAGCCGCCTCGTCTCCTGTTCGCGAACCGATTGACGCTGGTTCCGCGTTCGCCACTGGTCCCCTCAATCCACCAACCGCCAACGAGTCGGAAGAGGTTCTGTTTCTGCCGTGGAGCGGTCCGTTCGCGTGGTCGGGCATCATCGTAGCCCGCGTAAAGCAACCGGTGAGTGCTGAAACGCTGGCTCAGTACAAAGACCCTGCCATCGTTGTGGGCGAGCGCCTGGGTGTCGCCCTCGAACTTGAGCGTCTCGAATCAACTCTCGACAAGGCTAGCGACAGGTCCGTCAAGTTCTCGGGCGCTGTACTTGCCGCCCTGGAAGATCAGTCACCCGTCGGATCTCTGATAAAAGAGGTTGCTTCGTTGCTTTCCGCCGAAAGCGCTGCACTGTGGCGGCTTGATCCGTCGTCCGGAATGGTCTCGATGGTCGCTTCGCACGGCCTCAAATCCGCGGAGTTTCTTCCGTTGCCCGTAGGTCAGGGTCTGGCCGGCAGCGTGGTGCAGAGCGGAGAAATGCTTGCACTGGAAGATGCACCCTCTGATCCGAGATGTATATTTCCGCGTGAAGCTCGCGAAAGCGGCATAGCCTCTTATCTGGGTGCGCCAGTATCCCTGAACGAAAAGGTGACCGGCGTGCTCGAGGTACACGCATCGGACCGCCGCGAGTGGACTGAGGGTGATCGCCAGTTGCTGGAGTCGGCTGTTTCAGTCGTCGGGCAGTTGTTGAAGAGCACGGAGATTCGCCGCAATCGAATGCGCGTGGAGACCGCATACCTCGGATTGTCGGAAGCCCTCCAGCGATTGAGAACACCGGACGAGCTGATGGAAGCGGTGGTCGAAGTGCTAGGGCACGCTTTGGGTGTTTCGCGAGCATTGCTCGTCGAATTGGATGACGGCGGTCAGGCGGAAGCAATTCGTCACGAATATCACGTGGCCAGTGCGCGTTCAGCAAAAGGAGCAACCCTCGGCGGCTCGCTGTCAAGCGAAGTGATCGCGGCGGAAAACGGCAAGCCGGTGGTCATTGCCGATTCCAACACCAGATCGCTGCTGGCTCCCGCGGCTGCCGCGGAATTACAGGTGCGCTCCGAGCTGGCGGTGGCAGTGAAGAATGAGGGTCAGACTCGCGCGATTATTTACCTTAACCAGTGCGATAACGAAAGAGCCTGGCAAGCGGATGAGGTCGAGTTTGTCGAACGTGTTGCGAAGCAACTCGCATTGTCGCTTGCGAGCGTTCGCTCGCTGGAAGGTGTGACCAGAGATGCTCACGCCGCGCGAGAAGCCGCCAGACAGGCTACAGAAGCCGGTGCCAGGGTTCAGGGTCTTATCAACGCGCTGCCGGAATGCGTCCTTGTACTCGACGGCGAAGGGAGAATCAACTACTTCAACGTCACCGCTCGCGAGCGACTGAGACTGACTAATGAGGATGTGGGCAGGCTCGCCGGAATGACCGAAGCGCTTGCTTCGGCAGATGGTGCGATTTGGGATCAGGTGATGGCCTGCCAGTCCGCCACGCGTCTGGAGGCCGAGCTGAGCGGCGGAGGAGCCAGCTCGCCGGTGGCTCAGGCGGCCGCGACGGCCCCGCACACGCGGCTCCGAATGAGCGTTTCAGTAGCACCTTTCCGCGCGAGTCAGGGCGGGCCGGTAGTGGGCCGAATTGTCGTTTTGTCGGACGTCGGACATTTGACCCAGGCCCAAGGTTCGCCGCGGATCTCCGAGCTTGAACAAAAGCTCGCGGCCGCCGACGCAACCGCAAGCCAGGCCAAAGGCCTCGTAGCAGCCGCACAGGCTGCCGAAGCGAATGCCCGCAACGAGCTGCAGAACGCGCGCACCGCCGAGGCCGAAGCCAGAACCGAACTGGAGAAGATTGGCGATGAGATCCAGCGTGCGCACGCGGCGGCGCAACAGTTGTTGGAGACCAACCGCCTTAAAAGCGATTTCATCGTGAGCGCGGGTCATGAAATAGAAGCGTCGCTTCAGGAAGTCCTGGGTATGACCGAGCTGCTCGGACAGGGTCAGTACGGACCGCTGACACCGGAGCAGCAGGAAGCGATTCGCAACCTCTACTCGTGGGCGCGGCGAATCAAGGGCGACGTCGATTGGCTGATTGAGTACGGTTCGGTACGCTCGCGCCGACTCGAGCCCGGCAGCGAATAGCCCGCGCTGGTTGGACTTCGAACAAAAGAAGTGAAGCGCGAATCCGGTCGATGGATTCGCGCCTTCAATGTTCAAGGTTGTTCAGATCGGTCGATTACTTAGGCTCGCTGGACCACCAGTACTGGCTCTCCAACTGCTTCTGAGCCGGCCATACTTCTTCAAGAGTGTCACCCTGAAACAACTCGCCGTTCTTCATGACATACACGATCGAGTTTGTGTTTCGAATGTCGACCAGCGGGTTCTTGTCCAGTATCACGAGGTCCGCAAGCTTGCCCGCTTCGACTGAACCGATGTCCTGCTGCAACCCGATCGCCTGGGCTCCAAAAATCGTGGCGCAGCGCAGCGCCTCGTGCGGAGTCAACCCACCGGATTGAAGGTCCCAAATCTCCCAATGACAACCGAGCCCCTGGAGCTGCCCGTGACCGCCAAGACAAACTCGCCCGCCTGCGTGGACGATCCTGGCCGCGGCCCCCGCGATGTTCGAATGTCCGTACTGCTCGTCGCGGAACCACTGGCCCCGCCGTTGCACCATCGTGTCCAACAGTGCGTGCGGAATGAACCTGCGAAGCTTCACGTTTCCGTGCACGTCGGTGTTTTCAAACCAGTAGTTCTCAGACCACGGAGCGCCGTAAGCAACAAGGGTCGTAGGGGTGTAGTAGGTCCCGGTTCGAGCCACGTACTCCGCGACATCCTTATACAGCGGGTGAATCGGAAGCGCGTGCTCGTTGCCCGAAAAGCCGTCCGCCATCTGAGTCAGGTCCAGCTTCATATCGAGCGCGCCTTCGGTAGTCGACGTGATGCCGAACTCCTTGCACGCCAAAGCTACCCACTGCCTCACGATGCGGTCCCCTACCACGTACTCTTTCAAAGTGGTCGTGTGGTACGCCTCCTTGTACCGCTTTATGTAGTTTCTGGTCGCGTCCTTGTCGTCTAGACCGGATTGAGAGAACACACCAGGACCGGTTGTGTATACGCGAGGACCGATAATGTCTCCCGTTTCAACCAGGTCCGTGTATTCAAAGATGTCCGTTGTTGAGCTTTGCGGATCTCGCGTAGTCGTGACTCCGTACGCAAGGTTCGCCAGGTACTGCCAGACCTGCGTCTGATGTACTCCGCGCGGCGGCCACATGTGCGCGTGCACGTCTACAAATCCCGGGATGATCGTTTTCCCAGTCACGTCGATTGTCTTGGCGCCTGCAGGAGTCGGTATCTTTCCCTTGGGTCCCACCGCAACAATTCGATTGTCGGTCACGACAACGTCGCCTTTATCGATTACTTCATCGCCGTTCATCGTGACGATTCGCGCGCCACTCAGAACCACGGTGCCTTTCGGTCTGGCTCGTGGAGCCTCGACTATGAGGTCCATCATCTCAGGCTTATCCGCGGAGATATCCTGCCGATAGAACTTCGCACCCCAGGACCACGTCACCCACTTGCCATCCGGCGACCACCCCAGGTAGTCACCACCTTCCGCCGACATCTTCTTGACGGGAACCGATGAGGGAGCACCCGGCGTCACTGACACCGTCAGCGTTTCCTTGCCGGACTTCGGTACGTTGATCAAGTAATGTTTGCCCTGAAGATTGATGAACGCCCGATTGCCGTCGGGTGAGAGACGGATCTCATCGGCATTCGGCGGGAATGGGACAGGTGCCTGACCAGTAACCTTCATATGTGTGCGTCGGTCAAACCCATCGACTCTGACCGAAGTCAGACCCTGGAACGTCGTCAGGTACACTCGGTTCGGATCACTGGTGAAGTGAGGCGCACGGCCACCCTGCGCCGCTCCGATCAACGTTGAATCGCCGCCCGACGAAGGTATCCAGCGCAGGTCAGTGACGGTCGAGCCGATTCCGCCGGTTATTTCACTATCGGGTTGCGCAGTGGCATCCGGATAGACGTCAGTGTCTTTGTAGTGCAGATCCGCGTAGAGCTGATCATCGGTAGTGCCCGAAACAAAGACAATCTTTGAGCCATCCGGTGAGTAAACCGGCGACGAGTAGAACGCCGCACGGCGAGTCAACTGCTCAGACTGCCCGCCCTCGGGCGTCACTCTAAAGATCTGTCCACCTTCTCGCGACCACGTTACGTAGCAGATGTACTTGCCGTCAGGCGACCACGCCGGCATGAACTCGCCGACCTGAGAGTTGGTGAGCCGCCGCGCCGAGCCCGAAGGAAGGTCCGCGATCCAGAGCTTGTTGAGAGAGCTGAACGCAACTCGCTTTCCGTCAGGAGACATCGACGGCCATCGGATAAGCCGGGCCCTCACCGACGGGCTGTCGTCTACGCGATTCTGGAAGTAGACTCGCTGGGCGATTTCGGCTTCTACTTTCGCGTTGAACAGGATAGGCGTCGCTTTGCCTGACTCGATGTCGACCTGAGCGATCTTGCCGTTAACCGGCACGATCAGCGAGCGGCCGTCCGGAGTGAAAGTGTAGCCCGGGAACAAGTCGCGAGTGCCGCGCGATTCCTGGTCGTCGCGAGTGACGTCTTGCATCAGCCAGCGTTCTTGTCCCGTTTCCAGATCGCGAATTTTCAATGCCGTGGCAGTTTCATGACGCGTTGCGTATACGAGCTTCTTGCCGTCAGGTGAAAGAAGCGGCCGCATAGCGCTGCCTTGGGCGTTGGTGATCGTCGCGGTATCGCTGGTATCGCGATCAAACCTGGCGATCTGCCAGAGTGGGAACTGCGCGTTGTAGTTGAATGAGCCGGTTCGCTGCGCGTAGTAAATGAAGCGTCCGTCCGGCGACGCTACCGCTCCGAACTTGTTTTGACGAGGCGGCTGAGGAGGCCCGCCCGGCTGCTGAAGAGGGGGGTCCGGTGGTCCTATCTGCACCCCGGAGCCGCCGTCCTTATGATACATCCAGAGTGAAAAAGTCCCGATCGCGTCGCCGGATTTGGAGACGATCACGTAATCGCCGTCACGGGTCCAGGAAGGGGACAGGAACATCTGGTTGCGTCCCTTTGAGAGTGCCTTTGGGTTTGTTCCATCGGCATCGCAAATCCACAGGTTTTCTGCGCCGCTGCGATCGCTGATGAATACGATTTTCTTGCCGTCGGGCGAGAACTTCGGCTGGCTTTCGAAAGAGAGGCCGCCGATGATTCGCTTTGCTTCCCCGCCCGAAGCGGGCATGGTGTAGATGTCACCCAGCAGGTCGAATACAAGAATCTTCCCGTCAGGCGTGATATCGAGGGACATCCAGGTTCCCTCGTCGGTTGCGAATTCGATTTTCTGCTCCGTCTTGAGTGGAAGCTCCTCTTCTTTTTTATCTTTCTTGTCTTCCTTTTTGTCAGAATCTTTCTTGTCGTCCTGCGCGAGGACTGCGAGGGGCATAGTCATAAGCAGCAACGCGAGGACCGAAGCCAGTACTCGTAGGTGCCTGGAAGCGAGAGTCATCCTGCATTACCTCCGGTAAGTTCTTTTAAGAGTGGTGCCACTGGATTTCAGCGGGATTCTAGACCAACTGAGCTGGTTTTTGAAGACGGGAAGGGCCGGGAGGACTGAGAGTTCTGAGTCCTGAGTTCTGAGTTCTGAGTGCGAGTGCTGAGTGTTGAGCGCGACCGCATCAACGGTTACTGAGTTTCTTTGCGTCCTTTGCGAGGCTTTGCGCTCTTCTGCGTGAAACGGCGCATGGTTGTTTTGCTATCGCGGCGGACAACGAACCTTTGCTGCCACTTTCGGTTCGCGCCGTCACGCGCCCTGAAGACTCACCTTCCTGCGGCGGTCTTGAAACTGAAAGGCAAGACATCGGGGACGACGCTCACCTCAGTAGTGAACTTGAAAGGGTATTTCCCGCCGCTTGGGTACACCAGCTCTACGAAGAACGCGGTGAATCCGGACGCTGGCTTGTCAACCGCCGCACTGTACACTCCTGGTGAGCTCTCTTTCAGGGCCGTGCTCTTGTAAGCCTTGCCGATCGTGTCCACGCGAAAATCACGAGCCTTTGGATTGGTAGCCTGCCATAAAGTAACTTCCTGTGGCTTGTCCTTAGTAGTCACTACCAGCGTACCGTCCTTCTTCTTTACCCATGAAAACCGCGGCCGCGCACGATTGTTCAGCACTGCCTCATAAAAAGCAGTCAAGCTCTCCCGCGAGTCGGACCCCTCCAGATTATGTTTTGCGTTTGGAACGTATCGCAGATGTTTTTCCTCTGGCATCTGCGGATAGTAGAACTGCGAGTTGTCCGGCAAGAAGAATTGGTCGCCCGAAGCGTTGATCAGGTACTTCGGAATCTTCAGCCTCTCTCGATGTCGGTATTGATATGGATCTTCTATCGCCAGAATGTGCTGATACTCCGGCGTGCCTATCTTGTCTGGAAACAGCTTGTGATGGACGTAGTCCTGCAACGCGGGCGAGAAGAAGCCATATGCCTCATAGTGATGCCGCGTGATGACCTCCGAGTTCAGCGCGTCGATCACCAGCGGAATGATTGCCATTACTCGCTTGTCTTCGATCGCAGTGAGCCAGGTGGTCCATCCGCGCTTGGATCCGCCGGCAACCACAAACTGGTTTATCTTGACGCGGCCGGCTTCATCACTCGTCATGAACTGCTGAATTGCGTCCATAGCCCGCACGGCGCTCTTCACCATTGCAAGACGCACGAGCCAGTAGTCGTCACCTGTCTGCATCTGCTTGACCCGGCTGTAGGCTACGAGATCGTCTTCGGAGCGGCCTTTGTCTTTGGAGTCCGCGAAATGGAGAGGTTGATTTGGCACCATTCCGAGCTCAGCCGCTACCGTGTGTGTGTCGGTTGCGATTGCTGCGACCCTCGCCGACGCGGCGGAAGGCGCGGGGTCATTGTTGCTGCCACCGCCGATGTACAGGAACGCCTTGTCAAACGCAACCGACTCCGGCTTGCAGACGGTCAACCAGTGCTTCCATATCGGGCGGTCAACTTCTTCGGAGGTGCGCCAAGTCTGCGAGGTCATCTCCAGGACGTAAGCGGTGTAGCCCTGAGCCGGGATCGTCTTGACCAGCTTCCATCCAAAAGCGGGATCCGCGCGAGCGATGTAGCGATCCAACGCAGTCTGGTCGTCTCGAGCCGGTTCGAAGGGAGCGGCACCGAAAGTCGCGGATGCGAGCAGCAAAGCGGCAATGAAGACTGCGACAGTAACTCTCTTCATTACTCACCCCCAAGTTGAAGTGCCGAGTGCTGAGTTCTGAGTGCTGAGTTCGGATTCTAACTCAAAGACGCCAGGCCGCAAGGGCGCGCTGAGGAGAAAGGAGACCGCTCCCGAGCGTCCGCGTGGTGAGACAAGGCGTCTTAGCAGCAAAAGCAAACTCAGCACTCAGCGCTACTTCTTCCTCCGGTGGGTGATCTCCGCGGCTTTGAATTCGCTAAGACCCTTCGTGTGGGCAGAGTCAGCAAAGAAGACCTCTTCAACATAAGTGTCGGGGTCCACCACTCGCAGAACGAAACGGTATTTCTGATTGTGATTCAGCACCGGGTCGAATTCTTCCCCGGTCATCACAATCGCCTTTTCCTTTTCGTCGTAAGCCCCGGCAGCGGTCACGTAGTACGTCCCCTCCGTGTCGTAGCCCACGCTCGTGAACTTCTTCACGCGGCGATCAAAGCCAAAGATCGACATGTTCTCTATCGCCATTTGACCCTGTCCGCCTTTGCCTTCGCTGACCAGAAATCTCCCGCCCAGCGCCATCCGGTTCTCACAGTTACCCTCGAACAGCATCGGCTTGGCTCCAGGCCCAGGCCAAATCTTTATCTCGGTGTTCCAGCTCCCCGCGAGTGCTTCAAGTTGCTTGTGCTCCGGGCCGGGGTTCATCGTCTCGCGGTAAGCAGCCATTCGCCTGGCCTCGTCGGACTGTGACTTCTCTTGAGAAAGACCCGCCGAGCAGAGTAGTCCCATAAGACAGATCAAACCCGTCAAATTCTTTAGGAATCGGTTCATCACATCATTCTCCTTCCGTCGATTGAGGGGGTGTAGGAAGCATCTCGTTCAGCCACGCTGTCCAGCGCTCTCGCGTTTCTTTGCTCGCGGCAGTATCCCCAAACGTGGCCAGGGTCGCATAGAAGAACGTCGTGCCCCCCATCTCGTCGAAGGTTGCCGTAAACAAGGCGTCGTCAAGCGTTTCAATGTTCATCAACAGCGACCTCGGGGCTTGGATCGTGTAAACCTCTCCAGCAATCCGCGTCCCGAAAGAGGTCTGAGCCTCGAAGCGAGGCATTGCGGTCATGGAGTTGGCCTTTTCCAGCGAATCGGGAGCTGAGATGTTTTCGCCGATGCCTAGTCCGGTGGTGAGCTTCTTCCACGAGTCGACGACGGTTCCGGTGATGGGCCGCATGATCATCGCGGTCTTGCGAGGCTTGCCGCTATGCTTTTCGAGATAGTGTCGCAGCGCGAGGAGGAAGAGCTGCCAACCGCGATCGGTGCTGTCGTAGTAGCTGTCCCAGCTTGATGCGCTTGGTATGCCTGAATGAACGAGCCTCAGTACGGTCCGGCTGCCCCGGCTCTCGAGGATGTACTCGTTAAACATCACGGGCGGCCCCGGAGTGCTTTCGCCTTCGACCGCCTTCTCCGGCATCTCGCCGGCGAGCTTGATGCGAAAAACGCGCGGCGGTTCCCAGCCCTCGATTATTCCGGTGCCCTCCATACCCTCGCCCCAGGAGATCCACAACGTACCTCCCTGGCCGGGCTCGATGCGAGCCTGTTCGCAGAGCCAGCAGGTGATTTGTTCGGCCTCGGTAATGGCTTTCCAGACTGTTTCTATCGGGGCATCTATTTCGATTTCGTGTTGTTGCCGTCGTTCGTCGATCGGGTTTGGCATTATTTCTCCTTCTTCTTTCTTGAGGCCGCGGCTTCGCGACTTGCCTCGCGCTCGGTCTTGGTGATGACTGGATGAGCGGCAACAAAGAGCTTGAAGCGGCGGGAGTTTTGGGCGGCGCTCTTGTTGTAGCTAGCGGAGAGCCGCGCGATTTCGGTAGCGAGTTCTTCGGAGAAACTATTGAACTCGGCGGGGGAGCTGAACGCGATCTCGACCTCCATGCCGAGCGTTGCGAGTTTTTGGTCCACGTTGCGCGCGCGAGTTCGCAGCGTGGCGACGTCGCGAAGCACCCGGCCGGCGGCTGCCACGAGGTAAGCGCTGGAGAAGCTGTCGCGAATCTGATCGGGGTCTGCGGCTAGCTGGCCTAGAAAGTCTTCGCTTATCAGGTAAGCGCGAGCGGTCACCTTAACCAGTCGTTCGATGCAACCACGTTGTTGTCGCTGTTCAAAGAGTTCGATGAAGCCTGCGCGTTCAAGCTCGCGGATGTGGTAGTTGATTTTTTGTCTTGGGATACCGAGTTTGCGAGCGAGTCCGGAGGCTGAGTCAGGCTGGGTGAGGTGTTGAAGGAGGCGCCGTCGAATTGGAGACAGCACAGCGGCGACGCGCGCCGGATCCGCGATGACGTCAACATTCTGGGCCGTGGCATTTCCAATCACGGCCGCAAGAATACATTTGACAAATCTTTTTGTCAAATGGAGTTTTTGAGGAGATGAAGGGACCCAGATGACCTTTGCGAGCTTTGCTAGGCTTTGCGGCCTTTGCGTGAAACCCGACGTTGGACCTCCACCGAATGAAGGGGACACAGCGTCCTGTCCCCGCCGACAATCACCTTCCAGGCGATGGCATTAACGCAAAGGCCGCAACGGTTCGCAAAGACCGCAAAGCTTCTCGCCCGCACTCAGCACTCAGCACTCCTTCGTCACTGCACCCGGTCCTGTTTCATCAGCGTGTGAAGCAGGATGTTTGCGCCGTTCTCGATGTCTTCCGAACGCGAATACTCCTTCGGTGAATGGCTGATCCCCCCAACACTCGGAATGAAGATCATCCCCGCAGGCCCAAGCCGCGCCATCTCCTGAGCGTCGTGCCCCGCGCCGCTTGGCATAGACTTTGTCGACAGACCCCATTCCTTCGCCGTGTCTTCGATCAACTGCCGAATCCGTTTGTCGGTCAGCGCGGGAACGATCGAATTCACCTGCGCGAAGTCAAACCTGGTACCGGTCGACGCCGCGATACGCTCCGACTCGGTGCGAATCCGCTCGAACATCGTCTGGATCTTCGACGCCTCGAGATCCCTCAGCTCCAGACCCAGCACCACCTTCCCCGGAATCACGTTGTATGCTCCGGGGAACGCCTGAATCTTGCCGACCGTGCCTACCTGGCGCCCCTGACTCCCGGTCACAACCTGATTGACGCTCTCAATGAACTTTGCAGCGGCGAGAAGAGCGTCTTTTCGTTGATTCATCGGCGTAGTTCCTGCGTGATTCGCAAAGCCCTCGATTGTGACATCCCACTGAGAGATTCCGACAATTCCTTCAACTACGCCGATGTTCGCGTGCTGGGCCTCGAGCAGGCCGCCCTGTTCGATGTGCAGTTCGAGATAAGCCGCTATGTCGCCGCGTTTCCGCCTCACTGCGCCGAGATGTTCTGGGTTGCCTCCGAGGAAACGGATACCTTCCGCGATCGTTTTGCCGCTGTTAGTGCGTTGCGACAACTGTTTTTCGGTGAGCTCCCCTGCAAGCGCGTGGCTGCCGATTGTCCCTCCCTCTTCATTTGAAAAGATGATCACTTCGAGAGGGTGGATCAGCGGATAATTGCTTTCCGACAGCGCTTGAGCGGTTTCTATTGCGGCCATCGATCCGACATCCCCGTCGTAGTTTCCGCCTTCGGGTACCGAATCAATGTGAGATCCGATGACTAGCGGCGGGAGCTTCGGCTCAATTCCCGGCCGCCGGCCGATCAGATTTGCCGCGGCATCGATCGACACTGTCAGCTTGGCCGCACCCATCAGTCCGATGACGTACTCCCGAGCCGCGCGATCAGCGTCGCTGTAAGCAACGCGCGACACGCCGCCTTGCGGGTTCTTGCCGTATTCAGCGAGAGCGTTGAGGTGATAGACGAGTCGTTTACCGTTCACCCGGGGAAGGGGGCCCTGCAGAGCGCCAGCGGAGAGCAGGGAAGGACGAAGAAGAAAGGATCCACCCACAGCCATCAGGCCGGAATTGAAGTCTCGACGATTCACAATAGACCTTAGGAAGTTCTGAGTTCTGTGTACTGAGTACTGAGTTTTGAGTTGTGAGCACTGAGCTTGAGTTCTAAGTTCTTCCCGCACTCAGAACTCAGAACTCAGAACTCAGAACTACTCTTGTCACTCGAATACGATGCGAAGGAACTTGCGTTTGCCGACTTGTACAAGCACCTCGCCGCGACTGGCGCCGAGCTGAAGCGCGGTATTCTCTACAACCTGTCCGTCGAGCTTGACCCCGCGGTCGCGAATTTTTCTTTGCGCATCCGAGATCGAATCAGCAAGACCGTTGGCCTGCATGATGGCGGTCAACTTCGTTGGCCCCACCGGCAGCGTTCTGGTCTCAACTTCTGTAGGCACCTGGCGCTCGCGAAAAATCCTGTCGAACTCGTCGCCTGCTTTCCGGGCGGCGTCGGCCGAATGAAAATCCGCGACAATTCTGCGTCCAAGTTCCGCTTTGAGGTCGCGCGGATGGCGACTGCCGTCTTTAGCCTGTCGCTTCAGCTCAGCTACCTCCTGTGCCGTCAGGTCGGTGAGGAGTTCGTAGTAACGCCACATCAATTCGTCGCTTATCGACATGACTTTGCCGAACATTTCGCGCGGCGCCTCAGTGATGCCGATGTAGTTGCCCAGACTCTTCGACATCTTCTGTACGCCGTCGGTACCTTCAAGCAGCGGGGTTGTCATGATCAACTGCGGCTCCGGCACTCCGTAACCTTGTTGAACCTGGCGGGCCATCAGCAGATTGAATCTCTGGTCGGTGCCGCCCAGCTCGACATCGGCATTGAGAGCGACCGAGTCGTAGCCCTGTACAAGCGAGTACAGAAGCTCGTGAACGCTGATGGGCGCTTGCGTGTCGAGTCTCTTCTTGAAGTCGTCGCGTTCCAGCAACTGGGCGATAGTTGCCTTTCCCGCCAGCTTGATGAAGTCCTCGCCGCATAGAGGTGAGCACCATTCACTGTTGAATCTGACCTCGGTGCGATCGGGATCCAGCAGCTTGAAGATCTGTTGCTTGTAGGTCTCCGCGTTCTCGACGACCTGCTCGCGAGTCAGTGCAGGCCGCGTCTGCGAACGCCCGGACGGGTCGCCGATCATGCCGGTGAAATCCCCGATCAGAAAAATCACCGTGTGGCCGAGCTGCTGAAAATTCCTCATCTTCCTGATGAGCACCGTGTGTCCAAGGTGAATATCGGGCGCGGTGGGATCGAAACCTGCCTTCACGCGCAGGGGCGCGCGCGAGGACAACGATCGCTCGAGCTTGCGGCGCAATTCGTCTTCGGGAACACAATCGATTGTCCCCTTGATGAGGAATTGTATTTGTTCGTCGATTGTCACGAGATGCCAAACCGGGGCGACTCGAACTTTCCTTCAGTAGCCGACCGCGACCCCTCCCGATCTTGGATCAGATGCGCCAAGTCGCATCCCGGTCTTAGCCTCGATCATTATCCCCTCTGCGTCGCCGAGACCAGTCGGGCGCTCGGCAAACACGTGCCCTCGCTTCTCGAGCGCGAGGCGCGTATCCCGATTCAACCCGTAACGTTCCCATCTCACTTCGTCAGGCATCCACTGGTGATGTACACGAGGCGCGTCGATCGCCTGCTGAATGCTCATTCCAAAGTCGATGACGTTTACCACGACCTGAAGAACGGTGTTGATGATCGTAGGCCCGCCGGGGCTCCCAACGGCGAACAACAACTTCCCATCTTTCAACACAATCGTAGGAGTCATCGCCGAGAGCGGCCGCTTTCTGGGCGCGATGGCGTTGTTTTCGCTCTGAAGCAGCCCGTAAGCGTTCGGCACTCCCGGTTTGGAGGTGAAGTCGTCCATCTCGTTGTTCAACAGCACCCCGGTCCCTTTGGCGGTAGCTCCGCATCCAAACGCGCCGTTCAGCGTGTAGGTGTTCGATACTACGTTGCCCTCTTCGTCTACCACAGTGAAGTGCGTCGTTTCGGTGGATTCGTAGCCCGTGGGGTTGCCCGCCCTTATCTGTGCGCTCGGCGTGGCGCGCTCGGGGTTAATTGTCTTTGCGAGTTCAGCCGCGTACTTCTTCGACGTGAGCCCGGCTACCGGTACTTTCACAAAATCTGCGTCGCCCATGAACTCTGCTCGATCAGCGAACGCTCGGCGTTGCGCTTCGATAATCAGATGCAGGGCGCCCGATGACCCCGCCGACATATCACCGATGTCGTAATGCTCGAGTATATTGAGCATCTCGAGGAGCGCCGTGCCTCCCGAGGATGGCGGTGGCATGGTCACGATCTCATAACCGCGATATGTCCCGGCGAGCGGCTTCCTCACAGTGGGCTCGTATTCTTTCAGGTCTCGCTCGGTTATCAATCCACCGTTCGCCTTCGAGTCAGCGGCGATCAATTGAGCGGTCTTGCCCTCGTAGAATTCTCGTGGACCCTGATCCTTCAGTCTCTGGAGCGTGGCGGCCAGATCCGGCTGAACAAACAGCTCTCCTTCGCCATAGAGTTTCCCCTCGCGAAGAAAGATCCGCTTGCTCTCCGGGAACTGCGCCAGCAGTTTCTCTGAGCCCTGAATGCTTCGGGCGGTGTAGTAGTCGAGCGTGAAACCGTCAGCAGCAAGTCTGCGAGCCGGTTCCACGACATCCGCCCACTTCAGTTTCCCGTGTTTCTGAATCGCCAGGGCCATGCCCGCTACGGTTCCCGGGACTCCGGCGGCCTTGTACCCGACGGTGGACGCACCCTTGACTACATTTCCGTCCTTGTCCAGATACATGTCCCGACTGGCTGAGATGGGGGCGCGTTCGCGATAGTCGATGACTTCGGTCTCGCCGTTTGCGCGTCGGATCATCATGAAGCCGCCGCCGCCAAGATTGCCCGCAAGCGGCCAGGTCACCGCAAGGGCGAGTGCGACCCCGGCCGCCGCGTCAATTGCGTTTCCCCCGCGCTTCATTATTTCGACTCCGACGCGCGATGCGAGTTCGCTTGTAGACGCTACGATACCGTGGCGCGCCCTGACCGGTTCCTTTGAGGCAGCGCGCGGAGCGAGCGGCGCGCTGCAGATCGCAACTGACACCAGGACTAAAGCGATTATTCGATTTCTCATCGTTTGCTTCTCCTAAGAATGGCCGGTCGAGAGCAATGACTAAGGATGGAACTGGTTAGTGTACGCATCCCAAATCTGTCGCCCCAGGAACATCGCTATTATGCCAGCAGGCCCCAGGAAGACACCAAATGGAATCTCAGTTTTCATCGACGAACCTCGCAGCTTGACTAGCGAAACTCCGACAATCGATCCGAGAAGCGCGGCGAGGAATATTGTGAACACCGTGAGTTGCCAGCCGAGAAAGGCCCCAACCATCAACATCATCTTTACGTCGCCCAACCCCATCCCTTCCACGCGGCGTATCCTGAAATATAATTCGCGTACAAGCCAGAGACTTCCGCCGCCGACGAGTGCGCCGATCACCGACGCGGCAAGCGACACCATCCAGTCTGGAGACGACCTCAACATGCCGAATCGAGGCGTATGCGCCACGATCCATGGATCCGGAGACAAAGTACGAAGCACCAGCAGGACTACAAGTCCGGGGTAAGTGATAACGTTTAGCAGAAGCATGTGGTACAGATCGATAAAGACGAGCGGAACGATTAGCGATACGAAGACCGCGTCGGCCAGCAGAGCCAGTGTCCAGCCGTCGCGGATGTAACAGATGACGAACAACACTCCAACAAGCAACTCCACAGCCGGGTATAGTGGCGAGATCCGAACCTGACAGCTTCTACATTTGCCGCCAAGCAGCAGATAGCTCATCACCGGGATATTGTCGTACGGCTTAATTGGCGCATTGCACCGCGGGCAGTGTGAACCGGGGAACGCCAGAGATTCTCCGAGCGGCAGGCGGTGAATCACCACATTAAGGAAGCTCCCGATGGCCAGCCCGAATAAGAACACAAAGACGCCGGTCACCGGGGCGGGGAGGTTTTCCATCAGCACCTCTCGATGATTCTAAATGTTTGCGGCTGCAAAATAAGAGCAGCATTGTCTCGCGCGTCACTCGTGCAAAGCAAGAGAAACTGCTAGTCGAGGGCTTGTAGTGCTTGAGGTGGGGTGCGGGCAGCCTGCGGTCAGGGGGCTTCGGAACAAAGACTGCCTCCAAGCCTGAACGAGCACTGCCAACTGTTGGGGGTTGGCGGTCACGATTTGCTGGTTGTCTGCGCGTCTGCGCGGCGCTGCTCGCTCGTGCGTGTCGCTTCTTCTATCTCAAGTTGTCTGCGAAGTTGTGCTTGCTGAGGTGCCAGTATGATTACTTCGAGCACTCCATCCTTTGAAATCTCAGATTTGAAATTTGAAATCTGAAATTTGAAACCTGAGATTTGAAAGTTGAAATTTGAGATTTGAAATTTGAAATCTCTTAGCCCGTGCAGTACATTACGCCTCGCCTTATGAAGATCCTCCAGGTATGCTCAGCAAGCCAGATGGGCGGCGGTGAAGTCCACGTCGCAGGCCTTGTCCGAGGTCTTGCCGAACGCGGTCACGCCCTTTACCTGGCCGTCCGACCCGCCAGCCCCCTCCGAAACCCACTGGCCGGCGTAATAGCCTCCTGGCACGAATTGCCTCTCCGCAATTCGTTGGACCTTCCATCGGCCCGCGCCATTCGCGACATCATCGAACGCCACGACATCGACATCGTGCACGCGCACATGGGCCGTGATTACCTGATCGCCGCCCTCGCCTGCAAACAAACTCAGGCAGCCAAACTGGTTTTGACCCGCCATCACTATCTGCCGCTCACCAGAAACGCCCTCTACCGCTGGATGTTGAAAGATGTCTCGGCGGTCATCGCCGTCTCGGACAGCGTTCGAAATTCGGTGCTCGAGAGGCTCCAGCTCCCTGCCAATCGAGTCTGGACAATCCCAAACTGGGTGGATCCGTCCCGATTCGCCCCGATCGAAAGAGAAGCTGCCCGCGCCGTCTTCCGAATACAGGGCGCGGTCGCCGTAGCCTGCATCGGGCGTATAACACAGTCAAAAGGTCAGGAAGAATTTGTGAGAGCAATTGCTCGAGTCGCCCAGATGCGCTCCGATGTCGACTTCATAATAGCCGGAGAAGAACTCGAGGAAGGAAATCCTTTCACCCGGCACCTTGAAAAACTCGCGGCGGAGCTTGGCCTTGGAAACCGCCTTCGCTTTCTGGGACAGGTTCACCACGTCGGCGAGCTTCTCGCCGCAGTCGACATCGTCGTAGTTCCCTCGTGGGACGAAGGCTTTTCTCTGGTGACCGTGGAAGCGATGGCTGCGCGACGGACAGTTCTGGCAACAAACGTGGGTGGGATCTCAGGAATTCTTAAGGACAACGTGACCGGGCTTCTAGTTCCACCGCGAGATGTCCGCGCCTTGACGGACAAGCTCCTCTGGACGGTCAGTGACTCAACTTTGCGGCAGCGTCTTGCGGCTGAAGCCCAGCGCGACGCGCTTGCTCGCTTCAGCCGCGACGAAGTCATAACCCGGATCGAAGCTCTCTACCTCGAAGTCCTCGACTTCGAGCAGTCGATCACTCATGCCGATCGGCGGACTGTTTGAGCTCGAGTTCGCAGAGCTTCGCAAGTTTCAAAAACGTGTAGTGCGCCGCAAATCCCGCGATCACCAGCCCCTGCCACCCATCCAAAAAACCCCACTTGAACACGTACGCTCGCAGGAATGTAAGCGGTGGCGAGAACAACATCGCCCAGGCTGTTGCTCGCTTGCCCGCCGCGAAAGCCTGTTGCGCGGCGAGGGTTGTGTAGCGGTCCAGTCTCGAATGGTGCTCAGACACATCCCTCACCGTGTAGTGCAGCAGCACGCCCTTCAACGTTCCAATCGGACCATCGACTTTGAGAGTCTCGTGAACGAAGTCACCCTCCCAACGCGCACGACTGCGGTCGTATAGCCTCAGCTTGTAGTCGGGGTACCAGCCGGAATGTTTGATCCATCGTCCCAGATAAAATACCATTCGCGGCATTCTGAATCCGGCGTAGCGCGGTTGGTCGTCTGTTTTCAGGAGCTCCAGCTCACGAGCAAGCTCTGAAGACACCCGTTCATCGGCGTCAATACTGAAAATCCAATCGTTGGAAGCTTGCTCCGCTGCGAAGTTTTTCTGTGCGGAATAACCGGGCCACGGCCGCACAAAGATGCGATCGGTAAACGTCCTCGCAATCTCGACGGTGCCATCGTCGCTCTCGGAATCTACTACGACGATCTCGTCGGCCCAACGAAGCGATCCGAGCGCAGCCGCAATGTTGTGTTCTTCGTTGTGCGTGATGACAGTCGCGGTGATCTTCATTGGCCCCGGTGTCACATGAGTTTTGCGCGGAGTTTCCTGAGCACTTCGACCGCGTTTTCCTGCGGCATCGACTCGACGTCAAGATTGCGCAACTCGTCGACCACCGCATCGTTCGCGGCTTCGAACAGTGTCGGCTGAGGATTGTTTTTTCGAGAAGGAAGATGGCGAGCAAACTTTGGCTTGCCGGTGACATCCAGTTCGTTTGCTTCGAGATTAAGCAGTATTTCCCGCGCCCGGTCGGTCACGCCGCGCGGCAGACCAGCAAGCCGCGCGACTTCGATGCCGTACGACTTCGATGCCGAGCCCTCAACTACCCGCCGCAGAAAAACAATCGTGCCTTCACTCTCCTTGACCGCCATCTGATAGTTGCGCACACCCGGCAACAACTTAGACAACTCGGTCATTTCGTGATAGTGAGTTGCAAAAAGAGTTTTTGCCGCGTGCTGCGGATTGTCGTGGAGGTACTCCGCTATCGCCCACGCCAGCGAGAGGCCGTCGAACGTCGAAGTCCCCCTTCCGACTTCATCCAGCAAAATCAAGCTGCGTGTCGTAGCGGTGTTGAGAATGTTTGCGGTTTCGGTCATCTCAACCATAAAAGTCGAACGTCCGCGCGCGAGACTATCCGAAGCTCCGACCCGCGTGTAGATGCGGTCCAACATTGAAATGCGCGCCTTGTCGGCGGGAACAAATGACCCTATGTGCGCAAGTATCGCAATCAGCGCTGTCTGTCTCAGATAAACTGATTTGCCGCCCATGTTCGGACCGGTAATGATCAGAAGCCTGTCCGTTGAATTGTTCAGATAAGTGTCGTTTGGAATGAAGCGTTCCGCACCGGTCTCGATGACCGCATGACGGCCGCCGCGAATGAACAGTTCGTCGCTGTCGGTCAACGTAGGCCGGCTGTAGCCCCGCCGCGCCGCAACCTCCGACAGCGAGAGCAAAGAATCCAACACTGAAAGCGCGTGAGCGACGACCTGCACTCGCCTCGTCTCCAGCGCGATCTTCTGGCGAATCTCAGCGAAGAGCTCTTGTTCGATATCTACTATTCGTTCCTCTGCTCCCAGTACTTTTGATTCGTATTCCTTTAACTCAGGTGTAGTGTAACGCTCGGCGTTGGTCAGCGTTTGCCGTCGCTCGTAGTCCGGCGGCACGTTCTTGGTGTTCGCCTTGCTCACTTCGATGAAGTACCCGAAGACATTGTTGAACCTCACCTTGAGTGAGCCGATACCGGTCCGTTCCCGCTCGCGTGTCTCGATACGCGCGATGACGGCCTTGCTGGAGGTCGCGATGTCGCGAAGCTCGTCCAGACCTGCGCTATAGCCCGATCGAATATAGCCGCCTTCATTCAGTACTGCGGGTGGATCATCGCTGATGCTTTTTTGAATCAGCTCGCGCACATCCGCCAAATCGTCCAGCCCTTCGGCAAGGATTTCCAACAATGAACACGACGCATCGGACAGCAGCTCTTTCGTAAAAGGAATCGCGTCCGCGGAGTTCTTAAGAGCTATCAAATCGCGCGGAGTGGCCCTCCCTAGATTGATGCGAGCCATCAGGCGCTCGAGGTCCGACACCTTTTTGAGCTCGGATCTCAGGCGGTCGCGCAGGATCAAGGCGTTCTTGAGCTCCTCAACCGCGTCGAGACGCGCATTCAATTCTCCGAGTTTCATAGAAGGCCGCAGGAGCCATTGCTTCAGAAGTCGTGAGCCCATCCCAGTCATGGTCTGATCGATCACCGAGAGAAGGGTCCGCGTTCGCGACCCGTCAAGCGACTCGACGAGCTCGAGATTCCTGATAGTGGCGGAGTCAAGAATCAGATACTCCGCCGGCTCGAAGTAAGACAGGCCGGTTATATGAGCGGCCTCGTTTTTCTGTGTATCTCGAATGTATTGCAGCGCCGCTCCAGCGGTTGTTACCGCCATATCGCGACCGGTGAGTCCGAAGCCGTCCAGCGTGGCAACACCAAAATGTGTCTTCAACGTGTCGCTTGCTCGTTCGAATGAAAACATCCACTCGTCCAGAGAATTCAGCGACGGCTGTGATCCGGCGGCCTCAAACGTCACAGGAGACTCCGCTGCGGGTTCGCTACCGTTGGCTTGTTCAGAACTCGTGTTTCGCCGGAAAAGCGGCTCGAGAGCCTTGGGGAAGATGATTTCGCGCGGGCCGAACGAGTCGAGTTGTTCGGTTATTCGCTGCCACGCATCGTCGCCGCGGAACTCGGTTGCCACAAACTCACCGGTCGAGAGGTCTACGAAGGAGACTGCCATTCCGGAGCCGGCACCGAACACTGATGCGAGATAGCTGTTGTCCTTTGCCTCGAGGAGCTGTGCGTCGATGGCGGTTCCCGGAGTTATGATGCGGACTACTTCGCGCCGAACCAGTTTTGTGTGCTTTCCGGGTACTTCAGTTTGTTCACAGATTGCGACGCGGTAGCCCTTACGCACGAGCTTGGCAATGTAGCCTGCGGCTGCGTGATAGGGCACGCCGCACATAGGCACTGGATTGCCTTTTTCTTTGTGCCGCGCGGTTAGAGTGATCTCCAGTTCCCTCGAACCGGTCACCGCGTCTTCAAAGAACAGCTCATAAAAATCTCCGAGACGAAAGAACAGTAGTGCGCCGGGATGCTGGCGCTTTATCTCCTCGTACTGCCGCAGCATTGGGGTCGACTGTTGCATAAACGGATAAGAAAAATGGCAGGACTATAGCGGCAATAGCCTTGCGAGGTTCAGCGCCGGACCTCATCAGCCGAAGAAAATAGACGCTTCGCGAAAGATTTCTTCATCGATTGGCCTGGTCTTGTTATAGATGTCCTCGAGCGGGACGCTGGTCATCTCGGTCCCTGTAAGCGCGGCCATCTGGCCGAACTTGCCCGTCAGCACAAGCTCCACCGCCTTCACTCCAAGTCGCGTCGCAAGCACCCGGTCGTACGAACTTGGCGATCCACCTCGCTGAATGTAGCCCAGTACCGTAACTCGGGTCGATAATCCGCAAAGCTCTTCGATCTTCCGAGCCACCAGTTCGCCAATACCCCCGAGATGGTCTTCTCTGTAGATCCTTTGCTTCTGCTCGTCCGTCAGAAAATCCTCGTCGGGATGCGGACGTGCGGCTTCAGCAACCACTACGATCGAAAACGGCCGGCCTCGCGCATTGCGCTTGGAAAGCAGATCGCATACTTCAGAGATCCTGAACGGTCTCTCAGGTATCAGTATCAGATCTGCAGCGCCCGCAGTCCCGGCGTAAGTGGCAATCCACCCGTGGTGCCGCCCCATGACTTCGACCACCATCACTCGATGCAGCGCTTCGGCGGTGGTATGCAGCCGGTCGATCGCTTCAGTCGCGACGGACACCGCAGTATCAAACCCCGGAGAGTAGTCCGTTCCACAGATATCGTTATCGATGGTCTTCGGTACGCCTACGATCGGATAGCCGTGTTCTCGCCACATTCGATATGCGCAGGACAAGGTTCCGTTCCCGCCGATCACCACCAGCGCGCCGATCCCGCTTTGCTTCCAATGGTGGCTGATCTTCGCCATCAGCTCAGGGTTGGCAATGGGATTCAATCTCGATGTGCCGATGATTGTGCCGCCTTTATACTGAATTCCGGCGGCCGAATGAGGTGTGAGCCTCTCGATGTTGCCCTCGACCAGACCCCGCCAACCTTCAAGTATTCCGAGGACGGGCAAGTCTTCGAGCGACGCGCGACGAACAACCGCGCGAATCATCGCGTTCAGTCCGGGGCAGTCTCCGCCGCCGGTTAATACACCCAGATAGCCTTCCATGCGATATCGGCTTTCAATTCGCTCATGCCTGAACGGTTGACTTCAGCGTCCGCGCAGTTGTTTTACAGCAGACTGAGAATATATAATCGCGTTGTTGACAGGTCAAACTTCGAGCTTGTCATTGTCATCGGTCGGTTCGGTTGAGATCCCAGAGCATCGTGAGTCCATTAGAATCGACAGAATACCCTCTCCTGCTCGGTCTTGATACGTCTACTTCGGTAACGAGCATCGCAATCGCTCGCGGCGAGCGCGTCCTTTTTTCGACTACGCATCAGCAGGAGGACCGCCGCTCCGAGTCTCTCTGGCTGGATCTTAAGTCCGATTTGGATCATTGCGGCGTGTCCCTCAACCAGGTCGACGGATTTGTCGTCTGTTTGGGTCCCGGCGCGTTCACCGGGTTGCGAGTAGGGGTAGCCGCAATCAAGGGGTTATCGCTTGCGACCGGGAAGCCGGCTGCTGGGATCAGTTCACTTGAAGCATCGGCTTTTGCTGCGAATCGGACCGGGTTGGTGTGCGCGCTGGTGAACGCGTACAAGGGCGAAGTCTATTCGCAGATGTTCTCCTTTGACGAGAGAGGAGCGCCCGTTGCGCTCAATGAAGCGCTTGTGTCAACATCGACCGCGGCGATTGAACGGGTCGCGGACGTTCGCAGCCTTACTTTCGCTGGTGACGCAGTGGGAGCCTTTGAGGCTCTGATACTCGGCGCCGCGGAGGGCGGGGAATGGACGTTGGCGGGGTCAAAGCCGTTAGCGGAATCGCTTGTGAAGCTTGCGGTTCGGAAGAGAGAAGTTTGGCGGGCCGCATTGAAAGCGTGCTACATCAGACCTGCCGAGGCAGAGGTAAAACTCGCGGCAGGGCTTCTCGGGTCGAAGATAAAGAGGACATTGTCGGGCGATCAAATCTGAGACGTGATAAACAGGAAGATTAAAGTGTCTACGCACGAGCAGACCGGCGAACGATACAGCAATATGTTGATGGGGTTCAGCATCGAGCCGATGCGCGAGCGGGACCTCTACGAAGTTGTGGACATAGAGGAAGCGAGCGGACTAAACCGGTGGGGCTACGACGCGTATCGACGCGAGCTCTACACGAATCAAAACTCGGTGATGCTGGTGGCCCGGACGTTGGCGTCGGATGGGTTTGTGATCGGGTTCTTTGCCGGTTGGGTGATTGAGGATGAGCTTCACGTCAACAATGTGGCTGCTTCTCCTGCGCACCGTCGCATAGGAATCGGCGAGGCTTTGATGGCGTCAGGCATCGGGGAGGCGAGACTTCGAGCTTGTCGGTTTGTGTTGCTGGAAGTCAGGGCTTCCAATGAGCCGGCGCAGTCTCTCTACCGTAAGCTCGGGTTCAAGATTGTTGGCCGCAGGAGAGATTATTACCGCCTGCCAACTGAAGACGCTTTGATAATGAAACTCGCGTTGTGAAGTGAGGGATGAGGGGAAGGGGTGACGCGGAGACGCGGGGAGGAGGGAAGTGGAGACGCCAAGGTGCTCTTTTGCAGTTAGCGTTCGGCGTTGGTGTCTCGCGCCTCTCCAGGTCTCCCCTTCGGCACCTTCACCCTTTCGCCTCTTAGCTCCGTCTGCGCGTCCCTCCTCCCCGCGTCCCGCGTCGCCCCTTCGCCTCATCCCCTCATCCCCAGCAGGGCCCTAACATTGACAGGTGGTTTTCAGCATCTGTATTATTGACGGTCGCGAGCGGGAGTAACTCAGCGGTAGAGTGCGACCTTGCCAAGGTCGAAGTCGCGGGTTCAAATCCCGTCTCCCGCTCCAGAATTTTGTGGGGCGAGCTCCAGGTTGGGAGTTGATCGCCGCTCCAAGAGAAACGGCGAAGGCCGGAGTCCCAGAAAGCTGGTTGATTCGCCTTCGCCTTTCGTTTGAGATTTTGACAATTCGCCTTGAGACTCAGGGAGTCCGATCAATAATGCGACTCCCCAGCCGCGGCATTCACGCAATTAAGAACGCCTGACACCTCTCGAGGCGGCGTAGCCAAGTGGTAAGGCAGAGGTCTGCAAAACCTTTATTCATCGGTTCGATTCCGATCGCCGCCTCCAATAACTCCTACCATGCCAACAGCTTGCGAAATGCCTGCTGGTTACCCGCTAAGTCAAAAAAGTGCAGTGTAGTAGGAATTGTAGTAGGTTTCTGCATTTTGCCTCATTCACCTTTGTGTAGACTTCCTGGTGTATGCGGCGACCTTGCGCATTGCTTCGAACTGGTGTTCTTCGGTGGGGTGCGCATACCTAGTGACCATTGTCAGACGCGAGTGACCAAGTAGACTGGCCAGTGTCACGAGGTCAACGCCGGCCTGTGCTGCTCTGGTCGCGAACGTGTGTCGGAGTGCATACAGCTTGAATGGTGCAATACCGGATCGCTTCACGGCTGCGGTGTGAGCGTTATTGATCTTCACTATTGGCTTATCACCCTCGCCGCGGCCAGGGAACAGGTACTGCCCTTCGATCTTACTATCATTGATGCGGCGCTGAAGTACGTTGTAGGCGCGTTCGCTGAGCGCCAGCTTGCGTTTGGCTGCCTTTGTTTTGGCGTTCAAACACAGGTCCGTCGCATTGCCTTGCTGGTCTGCGGGCACCGGCAGCGCCCCGAGGTCGGTGATAAAATTGTTGCCCGGGTTGCTGCGGTTGAAGAGGTTAAAGAATTCCGCGAACGGCCTGATGGAGACGTGCTCTCGCAAGCGGAATTCCCGGCTCACCCGCAAATCCACCTGGGCGAATGGCGTGCCCCGGAACTGGTCGAGCTTGGTCTGCACCCCATTAATCACCGCCCGGTCGTTCGTGTCCAACCCGTCGGTGTTGACGTCAAAAGGCGTCGTCAGGGTGAAGGGCCGGGCGCTCTCAAATTGTGAGAGCGTGGAGAGTTGCAACTTGAAGGGCAGCTCCAACGTGCCGGCGTGAATGTCGCAGCGAATGGAGGACAACAGGTAAACGTGCAGAAGCAGCGAAGGAAAGACTCAAAGGAAAAGAGAACCCACGCGAGGGGGCCTTGAGGCGGTACGAAGAGGTTCGGCGATGACCCGGCCTGATTAACGTTCGGCGAGTCTCTGCCGAGCGAGTCTCAGTGACCGTCGAGTTTCGGTTGCCTCTGACTTCCGCTTCGTCTAAGATGCCATCCCCCCCGACGGGAAACGGCAGATCACAACAAGCTGGTGATCTCGTGAATTGGTGGGTTTCTGGTGGCTGTCGCGCTGATGCTTCAAGCTTCATAGCCTAACAACGTCCGGTTATTGCCGGCCTCAGGTCTTTACCTCCCCTGCATTCGTCACCCGCGTGCCGGTTGCTGAAGGTCGCTGATCCTGAGCTATGAGTTCCGAGTCTTAGGAGGCACACTATGCGGAACCGTTCAAACCTCGTCGTTAACGTCATCCGTCTGTTTATGATCAGCATCGGTTTGATGTTTTGCAGCGTAGCTGAGTCGGACTTGTCTAACAGCCATGCGGGAAGAGTGTCACCGGGGTCGGGCACCGAACTGGCCATTCCGTCTATGCCAACAGTCGGAGAGACTTCAACTTCGATCAGCCAGCCGACCATATTCACAGGAACGGCGACTCCGTTAGCTCCTACTGTCACAGCTACCAAGAGTCATACGCCAACGGGTAATCGCAGTCCGGGCGACACGCTGACCTATACAGTCGTCATAAGCGTCAGTGGCATGGATGCGACTGGCGTTAATTTCACCGACACGATCGATCCGAACACTACTCTTGTTGCAAACTCGTTGGTCGTTTCCCCGATCGCAGTAAATAACACGTACAACACTATCGGCAACGTGAACATCTCGGTTCCGGTGGCGCAGGGAGTGGTCGCTAATGATTTGAACCCGGGCGGCATGGGAACTCTGACTGTGACTCAGGTAAATGGAACGGCGGTTCCGGGCACAGCCGCAACCACGCATGGCAGCGTGACCATGGCTGCCGACGGCAGCTTCACTTACAACCCGACAGCCGGGTTTGGCGGTCCGAGCGATTCCTTTACCTACACGCTCGGCAACGGCACCGGCAAAACCGACACCGCCACGGTTACAATCAACATCAGCGGGCGGATCTGGTTCGTCAACAGCGCCGCGGGGTCTAACGGCGATGGCAGGCTTAGCAGTCCGTTCAACATCCTCACCGGCGCGGGAAGCGCTGATTCGGTGGACGCAGCAAACGATGTGATCTTCCTCTATTCATCCGCCACGAACTACACCGGCGGAATGACGCTGAACTCCGGCGAGATAATCATCGGGCAAGGTGCTAGCCAGTCAATACTCAGTATCACAGGGTTCCCCGCTCCGTCGGGCACGAATTTGCTGCCTGCAACAGGCGGCACAAACCCGACTATCACCGCGGCCACTGCGAACGAAATAACTCTTGGATCGAATAATCAGATATGGGGCACGACGTTCGGGAATACCACGGGCTCTTCGGTAACCGGAAGCGGCTACGGCACACTCAAGGTGCGAGATACCACAATCAACAATGGGTCGGGTCAGGCACTCAACCTCAGCACCGGCACGATGGACGTGATCTTGCAGAGCCTGACTTCCACTGGCAGCGTCGGCACCGGCATGACGCTGAACGCCAGCGCGGGCAGCTTTTCAGTCACAGGTACTACCAGCATCACCAATTCTGGCGGCACGGGAGTGAGCCTTACCACCAATACAGGGACGATCACCTTCGCCGCGCTGAGTGTGACCAATACAACGTCGAACAAGAGTGGGTTGGTCGCCACCGACAATTCAAACACGATCACGATTACAAGCGGAGCCATCAATTCAGGAGCGACTGGCCCGGCTGTCCAGATAACGCGAAGCAGCGGCACAACGCCCCTGGTTGTTTCGCTGACTAGCGTTTCAGCCAACGGTGGAGCAAACGGCATCGTTCTGTCTAATACTTCGGGCAGCTTTACCATCACCGGTGATGGGAGCCATGCCAACAACGGGTCGGGCGGCACTATACAGAACAGCACATCGCATGGCATGGCTCTAACCAACACGCAGAACCTGTCCTTTGAATCGATGAGCATTCACGATACCAGTGGTAGCGGCGTCAAAGGCGTGAACGGCGCTGGCGGCGCTCAGGTCAACAACTTCTCGTTCACCCATGGGACGATAAATAACTCCGGAACTGGGGGCGGCGTTGACGAATCGAACATCGCTTTCAACAACGTGACCAATGCGAATGAGACAAATCTTACCGGCACAGTCACGATCACAAACAACACCCTGACTAATTCGCGCTACCACGGGGTGGACATCCAGCAGTTCGGCGGCACGATAACGACCCTGACCATCAGCAAC
>DATFXM010000055.1:0-25313 GCA_035315885.1 Blastocatellia bacterium | reverse complement strand
CGGTTGCTTGATAATGCAACAGGCGCGCCCCTATCGCCAAAACCGATAGCATTACAGCTACCGACATTCTATTTCGCGGACCGTAAATGCCAATCAAGTCTGGATTCGATAAATGAAAATGGAATGCCCGATAATTGCATCAGGCTGCGTCCACGAAAGCTGACATAGAGGTCGTGGTTCTTAAAACAATACCCTTGTAAACAGCTGACGCTGATTGCATAAACTCCACTGGGTGGGTTCCTTGATACTTCGGAAATGCTCTCGCTTTTGTCGCGACCATAAGGGAAACCAGGAAGCTGTTCGTAAGAGAGGCCATATGCCCTGGGGTCGGCGGTTCCCATATAGCCCAATTTCACTGAAGCAATGTTCTCGCGGTTCATAAATTCTCGCAGCCCGATGAGATCCTGTCCCCAATCTAAGTTAGAGTCGCCCAGGAGCCTATGTCCGCCGCCAGGCCCACCCACAAGTTGATTGAAATAAGCAAGGTAGTGCGGATAGATGATCGTCGAACCAATGACCAGCCAGAGTACGGCCAGGCTTACTGCCCAGGGTAGTATCTGTTTGGGCTTCCACTGAATAGCTGCCAGTCGTCCCGCGAAAATAAAAAGGAAGGGCAAGATCGGAAGCAGATGACGATAACCGATATTAAAGGGACTCAAGAGACCTGCCCCGGAGAAGATGATCACGGGTAACAGGAGTAACAAACCCTTTCGCCAGGTCCGACGGCGCGAGGAATAGAGCAGGCTGCAACCAGTCAACAGGATGACCGGTAGCGGAGTCTTTACCGCGAAAGCGACAGGGAGTTAGTACCACCATCCTTTATCGGAATAGGATTCCAGCAGGAAGCCTGTCTTACCACTATCAATCATCTGGTCTAAGTCTCGATTAGAACCAACAATCGCACAAATTGTTTGAAGCGTCCGCGGTGTACTAATGGCCTCGACAGTCAATGCTGCTGAACGACAAGGAATAATTAGCCAGGACTCAAAGGGTCTTAAGGAACGCGACAAGTGACTTTCGATCCTCCAATGAAAGATCGAGGCCGAACTTGTGGCCTGGGACCGCTCTCGTCTTCACTCTGTATCCAAGAAACCCGGTCGGAGTGTAATCGTCTCTCAACCGGAGCGGATCGAACCAATCTTCGAGAGTTGCCACCGATCCGTTATGTTCGAACGGTCCTCGATACCAGACCCCTTTTAACGAAGGTACTTTGTAATAGCCGGTCCCTCGCCGCGTCTTGAGCGTTGACGTTGAGTCGGTGTGCACGGAGATCGACATAACGTCGTCCTGCTTGAGCCGTTCATCGGTTACCTGGAATCCATCAGCGGGAGTCAACTTGTTATTGGTGTATAGCGGTGGCGTGTGGCACAATGCGCAGCCCTGCTCCTCGAATACCTGCTTGCCTCTCGAGGCGAGCGCATCGAATTTGTTTGGATTTGGAGGAGGCTTTAGGGAATACAAAAATAAGGCGAGGGCATAAAGCTGCTCGTCACTGTACCGGCTCTCTTTCGACGGATCGCGCAATTCGCCGCGCGGCCTGAAATCACCGTAACTCGACAAAAAGTCCGCACCCTGGTTGAGCGCGGCGTAGCGCATCAAGTCTCCGACAGTCCGATGACGAACAAGACCTGATAAATCGAGATAACGTCTGTCCTTTACTCCGATCAAATCTGGAATGCGAGCCGGATAGAAACCGCTGCTTCCTTGTCTCGCGCAAACGCCGACAGGGATCGCCTCCATCACCGACGCTATTTCCTCAATCGTCATTCGGTCTGGCTGTGAGTTAGGATCATTCTGAAGCCATGGTGCCGCATAGCTCCGCCGCATAAAGCTGCGCAGGTCCTTGAGCAACTTATCTTTGACCTTATCGTCCTTTGCGTTTGCGAATTCTATTTTGGTTTCGTATCCGAATGCGCGATCGTCGGGAAAGTTGCCTTGCGCACCTTTGATCACGCTACCGTCCGGCATCACTCGGCTGTGGCACATAGCGCAAGACAAAATACCGAGCTCAACCTTACCCTTCTCCCTTATCACGTATTTCATGTTAGGAAGGATGCCGTCTTTGGTGGTAAGGACGCGGTTCTTGTCGAACCAACCGGTGCGTTTGATTTCTGAGAACAACGTCCCTGACGATTCAAACTCTATTGGCGCATCAAAGACCAGTTCACCTGCTTTGATCCAGTCCTCCTGCGTTTTTGAAATCGATGAATCAAAAACGATCTCGGGCTGCTGGGCCTTGAGAAAGTCAGCGTACCCTGCGGGTTCCCTATCAGGACGATAGACCGGATAGCTCTTGTAAATTGGTCGTACAGGTATCCGGTAATAGTATTCGGACGAGATGTGTCGTGGAGAGGCAGCGGCGTGAGCCAATGGAAGCTCGAGAGATTCCATTGCCTGATCATCCCACGTCCTGGGGATCACTGCCGACCAGGCTTTTTGATCCCGCGCCACTTGTCCCCCAATGGATGCCGTGACCGCGGTCAGGGCAAAAGAGATGGCGATTAGCCTTGTTATGGTCCAGCGCTGCATATCACCTCCACACGGACGATTCATAACTTTTATGAGTTGCCGCGTCAATTCCGATTCGCACGCCGCCCGAACCGTTCTCGCCGAACAACATGAAAGCTTCGGGATGGAGACTGAGTCCGCCCTCGCGTTTCAGCTTATCTACTTCGCCTTCAATGCAACCCGTTGATAGGGTTCCGGTCGCGTTGTTTAGAGAGTTCTGTACTCGACCGTGCTACTGCGCTCAGACGACGAAGGAATAAACTAAGTTCTTCCGAGTCTCGGACCACGATTGTGACAGAATGCGAGTGAGGCAGGGACTCGCCTTGATTAGTCGGTTCGCAGAGTTGTCTTCATTAAATCAACTGGTGTATAAGGCGAATGGAATAATTCCTGATTTCTAACAAGCCAAGCCAGCTGGTTGACTGGCGAGCTTCAACGATAGACCAGTACCCGATGGCGGACAAGATGACCCGATAAGCCGTCGATATCGAACTGGAAATATCGAGTCACGTCCGCTTGCGATCCTCAGACAGCAGGGGCATGAGAATGCTCGGTGCCCTATCTAAACACATACTGATCGGCCTTCGCATCGCGGCGACTCTAGCGTTGCTGCATTGTGTTTCTGCGTTTATGCGGGCCGAGCAGTTGCCAATAAGGACTTATAGCACCGCCGACGGTCTTGGAAGCACTTTCATCATTAGGATTGTACGAGACACTAAAGGCTTCCTTTGGTTTTGCACCAGGGACGGCCTGAGCCGATTCGATGGTCACCGATTCGTCACCTACACAATGGAGCACGGGCTGCCAACTCCGACAATTAATAATCTGCTGGAGACTCGCGATGGTGGCTACTGGATCGCGACCAACGGTGGCGGCGCTTGTCGATTCCATCCGAGAGGCCGCGATCCCAGTGCCACAACGGCGGACGAGTCTTCTCACAGACGCGATACGAGCGATGGGCAAAAAAACCTGTTCACTACCTATCCGGTCGGAAGTGACGCGAGAACAAACAACGTCAACATCCTGTATGAAGATCAGTTTGGGCAGGTCTGGGCCGGGACTGACGGGGGTCTGTTCCGAATGGAGGAGGAAGGTGGTACGAAAGTATTTCGCCGGGTCGAGATTGGATTGCCGTCGCATCCAGATCATCTGGCAGTAGTCTCAGCGCTGATTGAAGATCGACAGGGCACTCTGTGGATAGGAACCATCGAGGGCGTGACTCGTCGCTCGCCCGATGGCCGGATGACCCACTACACCCTTACATCGTCGCTGGGCCGGAGCCAGGTGATGGCACTACTGGCAGACGGGGAGGGTAGATTGTGGATCGGCCATGCCGGTGCAGGACTAATTGACGTGCCTATCCCCGATTTCGCACGGCCGAACGAAGAAAGAATGTCAGACAAACACTCCGAATTCCCCATTCCACCATCGGCACGCCACCACGCCATGGCTGACTTGTTATCGAATCGAGTACTCGCTTTGCACCAGACTGCTGACGGACATGTCTGGATCGGTACACATGGGGGTCTTGAGGAGTTCGACGGCAATCGGTTGCGAAGCTACACGTCGGCCCAGGGGTTGAGCGGAAACCAGATCAGGACTCTGGCCGAGGACCTGGACGGTAATCTTTGGATGGGTTCTCAGAATGGAGCGATGAAACTGACCGTTAAAGGGTTCGCGAGCTATGGTACGGCCGACGGCCTGGGAGCTACTCCAGTGCATTCCATCTACGAAGATACGACCGGCGATGTCTATGCTATAAGCGGCAATTGGTTTGTCAATCGCTTCGATGGCAATGGTTTCGCCGCGATTCAGGCGCATCTGCCGGACGATGCCACCTCTCGATGGGCTTCTCCTGTTGGCTTCCTTGATCGCGCCGGCGGATGGTGGATGCTCACCACGAACGGACTTCACCGATTTAAGAATGTCAGGAGCATCGAACAGCTTGAGTACGCTCGTCCTGAGGCCGTCTATACGACTCGTGACGGGCTAACTGGTAATCTCATCTTCCATCTCTTTGAGGACTCGGGTGGCAACGTCTGGATAAGCTCCGGTTCTGCTGGTCGGTACGGCGGGCTGACGAAATGGGAGCGACGGACTGGAAAACTGACGCCATACCCCGAAGCAGATGGGGTATTGGGATCACATTTGCCGACGGCGTTCTGCGAGGACCGATCAGGCAACCTTTGGATTGGATTCTCTGAGGGCGGTCTGGCGCGCTATACCGCAGGGGGTTTTAGACTGTTTGGAACGGGTGACGGTTTGCCTGCAGGGGCGATAACGATGCTCTACCTCGATCGCGTCGGTCGGCTCTGGATTGCCACTGGTCAGAGCGGACTGGCGCACCTTGATGACCCCATTGCGGAACAGCCGCGCTTCGTTGCGCTTTCGACTTCTGACGGGTTGTCGAGCAATAACATCAGGTGTGTTACCGAGGATCAGTGGGGCCAGATCTATCTAGGCACTGTGCGCGGCGTTGACAAGCTAAATCTTGAAACTGGCCGGATCAGACACTATTCGACAGCCGATGGACTGATCGGTGATTTTGTCACGTCCGCTCTACGCGATCGGAGAGGCTGTCTTTGGTTCGGAACGATGAAGGGGCTATCACGGCTTGTCCCGGAACTTGAAGGTCCGCGGTCGGCGCCACCCATTTTGATTGGTGGGCTGCGCATCGCAGGTGTCCGGCACCCGGTTTCCGAATTGGGCGAGACCGAACTCTCCGGTTTGGAACTTGGACCGAATCAGAACCAGCTTCAAATTGATTTCTTCGGTCTCGATTTTTCAATGGGCGAAGCGCTTCGGTATCAAGTTAAGCTTGGCGGAGGAGATACTGAGTGGAGTGCGCCGACTGATCAGCGTACGGTGAATTATGCCAGCCTCTCGCCGGGAGCCTATCGCTTCATGGTGCGGGCCGTCAGTGCCGAAGGTGCCGTCAGCGCAATGCCAGCGACTATCGCATTCAGGATTCTCCCGCCTGTCTGGCGGCAATCCTGGTTTCTTACGGTATTTGCGCTTTTAATCGGGTTAGCAGCTTATGCGATTCATCGTTATCGCATAGCTCGCCTCCTGGAGCTCGAAAGAGTGAGAACCCACATTGCCGCCGACCTGCACGATGACATTGGCTCGAGCCTGTCGCAGGTTTCGGTACTCAGCGAAGTAGCTCGCCAGCAAATAAGCAAAGATGATGCGCCCGCTCTGGAGCCGCTCTCGAGGATTTCCCGAATTTCGATTGAGTCAATGGAAGCGCTGAGCGATATCGTCTGGGCGGTTAACCCTCAGAAGGATCACGTTTTCGATCTGACCCAACGTATGAGAAGACTGGCTGGAGATATCTTCACTTCTCGCGAGATTGAGTTTAACTTTGTAGCGCCTCTCGACGGTCAGAACAAGAAAATAGAACCGGAAACCCGACGCCAGGTTTTTCTGATTTTTAAAGAAGGCGTCAATAACATTGTGCGTCATGCATCGTGCACAAAAACGGAGATCGAGTTGCGAATCGAGGCTGGATGGCTCGTGTTAAACCTGAGAGACAACGGAACAGGGTTTGAGCCTCAACGTGATAACGAAGGGAACGGACTTGAAAGTATGCGTGCACGTGCGAAGAGATTGGGCGGGAGGTTAGACGTAACCTCGCCTCGTGGAGAGGGCACGGCTTTAGCGCTTAGAGTTCCTTTTGACGGGCGTGGCAGGCGTAGAGGCAGAAAGGAAAAGTGAAGTACGGGAAGACAATTCACCTTGCTCGGCCTGTGAGGCGTTAAATTTTATCTTAACGCACCCGCCTGAACGGGCGGGTGACTCACCGAATGCTCTGGCGTAAGCTGTACAACCAGGCCTAACTAATTTGAGGAGAACCGTGTCGGACAAAGCTCCAGCGTCAGAGAGGTACGGATCCGCGAAATCAAACGTCATCAAGGTAGCCATAATCGAGGATCAGCGCGATCTGCGAGAAGGATTACAGATGCTGATCAACGGAACTGTAGGGTACCGGTGCACTGGAAACTATCGCTCGATGGAAGACGCGCTATATCATATCGGCAGTCAATTGCCTGACGTCGTCCTCGTTGATATCGGGCTGCCGAAGATGCAGGGGGACGAGGGGATTCGAATTCTGAAAGAGCGCTATCCAAAGTTGCTCCTGGTTGCTCTAACTGTTTATGACGACGACGATCAGATTTTCAGCGCCCTCTGCGCAGGAGCATCCGGGTATTTGTTAAAGAGGACACCGCCCTCCGAGCTACTGGAAAGCCTCAGAGAAGTGATGAGTGGGGGAGCGCCGATGTCGCCGGAAGTGGCTAGCCGCGTCGTAGCGCTGTTTCGCGAGTTCCACCCGCCTCAGCAGGCCAACTATCACCTTACACCAACTGAGACTCAGTTGCTTAAACTGCTGGTCCAGGGTCACCACTATAAGACGGCTGCGGCCGCGTTGGACATCAGCGTTAATACAGTGAAGTTTCACCTTCAGAACATCTATCAGAAGCTCCAAGTCCACTCCAAGAGTGAGGCCGTGGCGAAAGCTCTAAGCAGCAGACTCGCTGACTCTTAGCCTCAAGAAATCCTAATTGTCGAATTTGTCGAATGAACTATCGCCCGCCCAAATGGGCAGTTGGCAGGTCGGGCTCATGGCAGTACCCCTCGTGCCGCGACCAAAACCCTCCTGGTTCGTAAGTGTTTTTCGGTTCGAATTACTCGTTACTGCGAATGCAGCGATGCGTGAAGCATTGTCAAGAGGGTTAGCCCTGATCGCAAGAGCCCCCTTTAAAAGGGAGTGAAGATGAAGAGCATGTTCAATTCAAGTTCAGTGAGCGGCGTCGTTATGGCGCTTTTCATGTCAATCTTCTCACTGTTCGGGATCGCTCCCTTAGTAAGCGCCGCTATGAGCTCTTTGTTAGGGATCGTCCATTCGGGATCTAAGGTCGGGTACCCAGCGACTGCTGCCGCGAGGTTTTCGGATTGGTCTGCTCCCGTCAATTTAGGCCCCGTAGTCAATTCAGCGTTCCTCGAGTTCGGACCCGCTTATCGAAGGACGGGCTGAGCCTGTATTTCGGTTCCGGCCGAACCCCCGGCTTCGGTAGTCAGGACATCTGGGTTTCTCAGCGGGCGAGCGTCGAGGATCCGTGGGGCCCACCAGTAAACCTGGGGCCGATCGTCAACACAGCGGCGTCTGAGAGCGTTCCAAGCTTTTCGCGCGACGGGCACTGGATGTTCTTCAATAGCGACCGCCGCGGAGGCTTCGGGCTCGTGGACATTTGGGCTTCCTACCGCGCTCACACCCACGACAATTTCGAATGTGAGGCGCCCGTAAACCTGGGACCCAACATTAACACTGCGACAAACGATGCGCTCCAAGTTTCTTCGAGAATGACGGGGGCCCATAGCTCCAACCCCTAACCCCCAACGCCCAACCCCCAACCCCTAACCCCTAACTTCCAAGGATTTGCACTACCACTACAGAGTTCAAATGAAGCGGCGAGCGCGAAATCGCGATGGGGGGACGCCCCACTCTTTGCGGAAGGCGTTTGTGAAGTGGCTGTGGTCTGAAAACCCAAGCTCAAGCGCGAGGTCCGTCAAATCCCGCTGACCTTTTGCCAGCCGCTCCGCGGCCATCGAAGCTCGAAGTCGGCTGACGTAACGGCGCAGGCTCATTCCAGTTGTTTGATGAAACAACCGCGACAAATGAAACGGTGAACAGTTGAGATCATCGGCGAGCTCTCTCAAGCTCGGCAAAGTGGCGATACGTTCGTTAACCGTGACCTTCACTGACTCACAAAGCTCGTACCGCCGGCGCATCGCGCCAAATGTCAACGGTTTCGTTTGCCGGATTCTCTCTAGCGATTCATAGGCTGAGCGTAGCGCCTCATGCGCCAATTCCGAGAGAGCATCTTCCAGTGACAACAGCGACGCTTGTCGGCGCAGGAGTCCCAGAAGCTCATAATGAAGCCAAGCCGCACGATTCGAGCACGGTGCGTAACCGATTCGAAACGGCGCTTCGAGCCGCTCGGCATCGCGCGGTGAGTGAACCGCAACCAGATCGGGAGCAATCGTCGCGTCGATTGTCAGAATCGTGCAGTCATCGCCTCCAGGGATCGGATGGGAGTATCTATACGGCTCGGACTTGTTGAAGAAGAGAATGTGGTTCGGATCAGCAACGAAATTCTCGCGGCGATGAGTTCGACCAAACACGCCTCGACGAACAAACACGATGCTATGCGTGGGATTAGGTTCCTCGGGTCCAGCGCGTTCAACACCAGCGGAACAACGGAAATCCACTGCCGAAATCCCGTGCGACTCAACCAGCGTGCGCCGCGTGTGTTGCGAAAATGGCTCATTTCTTGCCGAGTAACTCACGTTTTCAAGCAGTCTAAACTTCACGCGTTAATTCATTCAAGCACATTCGGCTGATTCTGTGGTTTAGCGTATCTGATTAAAGTGAGACTTAACTTTTTTCTAATCCCACCAACGCGCAGTTGGTGGGATTATCGACGGAGGCTCGCGACGCTCTTCGTAGGCTGAGTGTGAACCATCCACCAACAGCGAGACTGTGTGAAAAGTCCTAAATCCCACCCACGGCACGTTGGTGGGGTTAGCGAGAAGTTAGTCTCAGTTTTAATCACAACCGTCGTTAGCACATCATATGTCCTAATTAGCACGTGAAATGTCCGCTTTCAGCAAGGTAAATCCTTGTCAGCAGGATCGATGAAGGTCTACTTACAAGACGCGGTCCTGGACTGCCGACCGAGCAAGAACTTTCAAGCGCACACATTGCGTCATGCATTAGTCTTCTTGCATTCACTCGAGGAGGACTCGTGCGATGACCCAGTTAATCAAACAAGCCCGACTTTCCATTGTGACCTTGTCGACAATCAGCGCTGTTTTCCTTGCGATTGCAAGCAGTAACGTGAATGCGGACCGGCATAAGAACGATCCAAGTCAGGCGATGATCGCGGTGCTTTCCGCCTCAAGCGCACATCCTTCACTTGGCGACGAAGCACGGACGTTCGATCGCCTGATCGGGACCTGGGATTGCGACTACGGCTTTTACGGTCAAGACGGCAGCGTCAGCCATATAGCCGGCGAGCTCAAGTTCGGATGGGTTCTCGACGGGCGAGCGATTCAGGACATCTGGATCGCGTACCCACAGAGTGGCTCGAAGGAAAGAAGTATCGGCACCTCCGTTCGCTTCTTTGACAGTAGGACCAAACTCTGGCGAGTCATATTCGTGAGCCCCGCTTACGGCGCGCTTGTTACAGTGCAAGGCGGACTGGAGGGGAATCGAATCGTTCTGCGTGGTGACGATGACCAGGGCTCGATGCTGCGCTGGTCTTTCAACGACATTCAGGCGAACTCATTTGTATGGCGCGGAGAGAAATCGCGCGATAGCGGAAAGACCTGGCGACTCGAAGAGGAGCACCGCATGACTCGCCGTTCAACCCAGTCTCCTGGAACGGAGATGATTCGCGAGTTGGCCGCAGGAGGTGCTCACGCTAGTCTGGGTGCGCAGGCACAGATCTTCGATCGCTTCGTCGGCGCCTGGGATCTGGATTGCGATTTCTACGGCGAAGGTGGCAAGACCACTCATTTCCGTGGTTCGTGGGTTTTTGGCTGGGTGCTTGATGGCCGCGTCATGCAAGATGTTCTGATCGACGGTGACGCACAGTCGCGTCGCGGAACTACCGTGCGGTTCTACGATGCAAAGCTCAAAGAATGGCGCATCGTGTGGATACCGCCGCTGAGCGGGAACGTCATCACGCTCAAGGGCGGTGCAGTTGGAGACCGCATCGTACTTCTGGGCCGCGACGTCAACGGCTCAATGCTGCGGTGGTCATTCAACGACATTCAAGCCGACTCGTTTCTGTGGCGCGGCGAAAGTTCTTCTGATGAAGGCAAGACCTGGCGCACCGAACAGGTGATGCGGCTTAAACGCCGATCGGTTTGAGGGGGCTGTCCAAATGTGCTCTTTCGCGTCCGAACGCGAGCGACATTCTCGGGCGATCACTCACATGATCTGTCAGTGGCGGAAATAACGAGCGAGACTTAGGAGGCAGTATGAATAAGAAACTTCAGCCATTGACCTTGGTCTTAGTCTTATTCGGGCTGATTGGAGCATCTGGTACGCTAGCGGTGGAAAGATCCAACAGCGCGATCGCTTTCCAGCAACTCGCAACACTTGTTGGAGAGTGGAAAGGCGAGAAGGACGGAGCGGAAATCAGGCTCATTTATACGTTGACCGCGAACGGCAGCGCGCTGATGGAGGAGTTTCGACCTGACAAGGGACCGGTGATGATTACGATGTTCACAGTAGACGGAGACCATCTCCTCGCAACTCATTACTGTAGCGCGGGAAATCAGCCGAACATGGCGTCCGGGCCAATAACCGATCCGCAAACAAAACGAATCGCGTTTTCCTTAGTTCGAGTAACCGGATTGAAGACCCCCGACGACTGGCACAACACCGGATTAACGGTGATCCTGGAAGACAAGAACCATCTGACACAGGAATGGACTTATCTTTACAAAGGCGAGACGGGGAAAACCGTGTTTCGTTTCACGCGGTAGTCCTGGCTCCACATTTGCAGTTCATTACGAACAGACGGACCCCGTTCAGGATTACTGGCCAGACTTACGACACTCCAGTTTGCAAGCCGCTATCGCCAAAGCCGCGGCGCTCCGGCTTGCCCACTGCGAGCCAAGGCATGCCGCGGTAGGAATCCGCCACCACCTAAGCGCCGGCCGTCAACGCCCAGGAGACGACGAACTCGCTCCATTGGGAGGCGTCCGTGGCACGCCGCTACGATCGGGACCCACACAAGTAGCGTGAACAGGCCCAGCTCCAACACAACAGCAGCCCAAACCAGGAGATAGATGAGCAACCCGCGGGAAGCGAGGGCGGCTCGCGGTGCCAGAGTAATCCTATGCCAGATCCCAGGAGATCAAGGCGCAGAGATAAGCCAGTCCCTCGCGCGCGGGGACACCTTTGGGCACCCCTGTCCATCTCGGGGTGAAATCGCCCTTGATCAGGCCCAAGATTCCGAGTGCGATCATGGTCGCCGCGAAGATCGCATGGCCCACGCTTGCGGCGTGCATCGCCCTCGCTCCGGTGCTATTCCATTTGATTCGATCCACTTCGCCGGGCTTGCGCAACACCAGCTACCCCCGCACCTCGCAGTTCTTCCAACATACACTTCAGCAACCACAACAGTCGCTCACATTTGGGCGCGAAAGCGCATGTTTGAACCCGAATCATGTTTGCCGTGCGTGCCGTTATAATATCTGTATCTCCGTAAACTGCGTCGGAGGCCAGGCAAAGATTGGTTCAATAATGGCTCGATAGTTATGAAACAAACCATCCCACACATCGCGCTTGTCGTTGCCTTGGTGGTCGTATCGCTGGGCGGTGTCGTAAGGCAGCAAACGACCGAAGGCGGATCAAAGCTTCCTCCCGAGGTTAAAGCCGCTCTCCAAACCATTACAAGTGAGGATCTGCTTCAGCACATCAAGATTCTTGCCTCAGACGAATTCGAAGGCCGCACACCAGGAACCAAAGGTGAACAGCTTACGGTCAACTACCTCGTCGACAAGTTTAAGCACTTCGGTCTCAAAGCCGGCAATACCGATGGCACTTATATCCAAAAGGTCCCACTCGTCGGTATCACGTCGGAGTCTACCGCTTCGTTTGCTGTTGGCCGAAAGAAGATAGACCTGCGATCTCCGGATGATTACGTGGTCATCTCGCCCCGGTTCACACCCGAAGTCACAGTGAAGGACTCCGACATCGTGTTTGTTGGTTATGGTATTGTCGCGCCGGAGTATGGATGGGACGACTATAAAGGGACGGTGATGAGCGGCAAGACGCTGCTGATGCTCTCAGGCGAACCGGATATCCAGGATCCAGCGGATCCGACAAAGTTGGACGAAAAGATGTTCAAAGGTCGCGCAATGACCCGCTATGCTTTGGGTGGCTACAAGTCGGATCTCGCCGCTGAGCTGGGAGCGGCGGCCGTGATCATCGTGCATGCGAACAAACTAGGTGCATACCCGTATGCGAGTCTCGTTGGCGAACTAAGCCGCGAACGCGTTTACCTTAAGGAGTCGGAAAAGAACATAAAGCCCGTTGCGGCTTCGTCGTTCATCACTGTGGACGGAGCGAAGCGTTTGATTTCAGCAGGTGGCCAGGACTTGGAGACTCTACATCGAGCAGCACTGAGCAAGGACTTTCGACCTGTGACCCTCGATGTCAAGGCGAGCTTCCATCTCAAAAACAGGTTGCGTGAGTTCGAGTCCCGCAATGTCATCGCTCTGTGCGACGGCTCGGACGCCAATCTGCGCCGCGAATACGTGATTTACACTGCGCATTGGGATCATTTGGGGCGTGATGAGAAATTAACCGGTGATCAGATATTCAACGGCGCGGTCGATAATGCCTCGGGCACGGCCGCACTGCTGGAAATTGCTAATGCCTTCATGAGGCTTGCGCCACCGCCCAAGCGCTCGATCCTATTCCTCGCAACAACGGCGGAAGAAGCGGGGCTGCTCGGCGCGAAGTACTACACCAGTCGGCCACTTTACCCGCTCAGCACGACGCTTGCTGACATTAACATGGATATCTTCTTTCCGTTTGGACGATCCCGGGACATACTGAGCGTGAGCTATGGCTATAGTACGCTCGATGAGATACTCAGTGAGGCCGCACTGACGCAAGGACGCACTGTAAAGCCTGACTTTTTCCCGCAAGCGGGCAGCTTCTATCGATCTGATCAGTTCGCATTCGCTCAAGCAGGCGTGCCGGTCCTCTATGCTTCTTCAGGCCTGGAGATCATCGGCAAGCCACCTGGTTATGCGTTGGGGAAGCTGCTTGAGTGGAACTCGAAGTATTATCACAAGGTCTCGGATGAAGTTAGGCCGGAGTGGGATCTCTCAGGTACAGTCGAAGATCTGAAGCTGCTCTTCACAGTGGGCTACCGCGTGGCGCAGGCAGATCGCTATCCCGAATGGAAGCCGGCTGCGGAATTTAAGAGGCGGCATGAACACAATCCTGTGAATAGAAAGAAATAAGTTACAAGCAACGCTCTGATAAACTTATCTCCCCTGTGGTGCCTCTTAGAAGCCATGGTTGCTCCCTTGTGCCGCAATTTGCCCTTATCTGAAGTCGGTCAAAAGCACGGCGTCAGTACGGAAGTCCCCGCGCGCAATTGCAAGGCTCTTTCCGTCCGGTGACCAGTCAAGCCAGTTTGTATAACCAGACATGAACCTGGTAAGTCGGCGCGGCGGGTTCCCGTCAATGGGCTGTACCCATACGTTATAGGAGTCCTTCAGATCAATATAGGTCAAGCCCTTGCCGTCGCGCGTCCACCGGCACAATCCGCGATAGAAGTCGTAGAAGGTCGCAATTGGTTCGCTTGCGCCGACAGCCGTGACAATAGTCTGCCACGGTCTTTCACTCTGCCCGTTGTAGACGTAGTAAGCGACAAAGCTCCCGTCCGGCGAAAGGTTTGCGCGACTCGTTTCCAGCCCCACATCTATCGCGTCGCCGCCTGCGGCCGACACTTTCTTTATTGAAGCTTTTGGGGAGGCCCAATCCGAATAGATGATCCATTCCCCCTCGACAGTGTAACTCGGATTCATCTCCCCCTTCCCAAACGTGAATTGTTTGGCATTCTGCCCATCGATATCCATCACCCAGATGTTTCGGTATCCTGTGCGATCAGAGACAAACGCGATATGTGATCCATCGGGCGAAATGCAAGGCTGCGCATTCCATCGCCCGGCGTTAAGGGTTAACTGCACTTGATTTTTGCCATTCGCATCGATGCGCCATAAGTCGAACCGGCCATCCTGCTCGGCTGAGTAGACGATGTTCCCTCGCGGACCCCAACACAAACCGTGAGCGCCATCTTGACTGCTGATTCCAAATGTCAGTTGTTTAGCTCGCCGTTCATCCTCTTCGGGGAGCACCCAAATATGAGAAACGTTCTCCGATCTCTCAGCTAGCAGCATCCGCCCGTCGGAGGTCACGCTTATGCGGTTGTACCTGTTCAGATCATTGGTTACTCGGCGCACCTCGCCTGCGGGATACGAAACATTCCAGACCTGCGGGGAGCTACCCGCGTCGGTGTCGGCGGTGACTATCAGGCCCGTCGCGTCGGCAAGCCAGGCGACGCTTCCTACCTCAGTCCACGTGGTGTTCCCCAGGCGGTTTTCGGCTCCGCCTTCGAACGCTTCGATCAGTACTTGTCCTTCGGGAGCGCCGGCGACGCACACGAGTGAGTTTCCGTTCGGGGACCATGCGGGACCACAATTCCACATTTCGAGATACTCTGGTGACTTGCGCGCGGTGATTCTCTGTTCCTCGCCGCTGTTTATGGTTGCGGCCACCAGCACGCTCTCTGAGTTAGTTGAGTCGAGACGTACGAATGCAATTCTCTTGTCGTCGGGCGAAATCGCAACGCCACTCCAGACGTTTGAAGCTATCTTGCGGGGGACGCCGCCCAATACCGGCAACTGGTAAACCGTAGCGACTCCCTTCTCTTGCCTCTCGTAGAAAACATAGTTGCCGGAATGCGAAAAGACTGCGCTGGATAGCATAGCGTCGGTGGGCGCTGTGATCTGAGTGGCGCTGCCGGTGTCCACCTGCTGAATCCAGAGACTGTACTGACCGGAGTCTGTCAGCGTGTACGCGATGTACTTGCCGTCCGGTGAAATAGCGGGATGGACAACCTTGCCGGTATCTGTGATGCGGCGAATCTTCATCCTCTGAAACGGCTCTCGTTGATCGCCCACATCTTGCGCAGCTGACGACGGCTTGACGGTGGCAGAACGGTAGAGAACAACCGAGGCTGCCGCGAGTCCACAGATGATCAGCGAGAGCGCCGCGAGCAATCCCTTGTTGCGATGTGAGAGCGCCCGCGACTCAGCGGCGGTCCCTCCGTCCGTGGTCGTTAGCGCGCCCGCCCCGTCCGATACTTCATTCACGTCAACCGCGAAACGGTATCCACGCTTTGGAACTGTCTCTATGTACTTCGCTCCACCCGGGTCGCAGCCAAAAACCTTTCTGAGGAGGTATACGTTCTGCGAGAGATTCGACTCCTCCACGACGGCCTCCGGCCAAATGGCGCCCAGCAACTGATCTTTCTCGAGGACTCGGCCGTGGTTCTCAACCAGCATCAGTAGCAAGTCAAATGTCTTGGGTTGCAACTGTATCGGCTCATCGCCGCGAAACAGCATTCGCTCGGCCGTATCAACTCGAAATGACCCGAAGGCGAAAATTCTTTGTTTGCCGCTTCTTGGGACCATCCTGAGAACTTCTTGAGAAAGAATTGAACGCCGCTTGAAGACGAGATCGGCCGTCTGGGCCCAATATCGCCCGCGACTCAGCCGCTGCGGCTGGCACCAGGTGGCGCAAGTTTAACACCACGATTGGTCGGGATCCAAACTCAGCGTCATCTGAAAATAACGACAAGGAGGTTCTTACAAATGCAACGTATCAACCCGATTTGCAAATTGATTTGTATTGCGTTGCTTGCGCTGGGAAGTGGGACTCAACCAGGCGCCGCGCAAAATGCAACGTCCGCAAAGGCTCGGGACGAGCAGGCAATCCGCAGTCTGATTCAGCAGGAAAACGAGGGCAAACGAGTCATCAAATACACCGACGAGGCGATCTTCGTTTCAGGAGCCTATCCTCGCCCGGCAATCGGAGCTAAGCAAGTCGAGACGATGTCTCGCGAAGTGAGCAGTAAGCGAAGCAATGAATCGAGGTCCGCCGAGACCGTCAGATTGGTGCTCTCGAAGTCGCGCGACCTCGCCTACGAGTTCGGTAATTTTAAGCTGAGCTTTGACGACTCAGATGGGAAGAAGGTCAACCTCGCTGGTTCCTACCTTCGCGTGTGGCGGAAGGTCGACAGCGAATGGAAGGTAGACGCGTTCTTCGCAAGACCAAACCGAGACGTTCAGTGACCTCGATTGCATACACAGACAGAGATCACCGTTGTGAGGCAGTCTAAAGAAATGATGCGGCAAGCCCTGGATTAGTCCGGGCATCTGGCGGCGATCGAGTTTTCTTGAAGCCCTCTCTACAGTCTGGGATCGCAGCAGCTTACTTGATCGCGATGGGCTAATAAAGAAAGAAGGGGGCGTGAAAACCATGAATCGCACGAAGCTTCTTATGGTTCCGACAGTTCTGTTCGGGCTGCTCACATTCAATCCGGGCACGGCAGTCAGATCGTCTTCGCTGCCAGTGGCCCTGTCGGTTCCTTTTGCGGCACTCAATGACCTAACCCACGGCGTGGCCGGAGATGAACTGTTCGTTTTCGTCGCTCAACCGCAAGCGGCCAAGGTTACAGTTCTGAATCGATTCACCGGCATAGAGGTCGGCGAAGTTCCGGCGCCGCCTGGTGGCTTCAGGCTTCCGTTCACTCTTCGCGTGCCGCAGTCAGGGAAGCTTGTCGTTCTCGATTCAGGCGGATTTCCGAACCCCGCTATCCCGTCGATTCCCGTTGTCTACGACTACAGCTATGCGGGAAGCCTCGTGCATCACTCCTTCCACGCTGAGATGACACGCGCGGTCAGCTTCGCGGGGCTGCCTCTGGTTTTTACCGAAGACGTAGAGATCTTGCCTGACGGTCGCTATGTCGTCTCGGAGTCGGTTTTGGGCGGACTGTGGGTGATTCACTCCGACGGAAGCATTGCGCCGGGAATCACGCCAGCGAGTTTTGCGCCGCAGGATGCGATTCCGGGGCTTGGTCCCGGATTCCTGCCGCAGGTCGAAGTCGGCGGCATTCCATTCGCCATTGCGGGAAACTTCGGGCCGGGCGTCGGCTCGATGGCTGATCACGACGGGTTCCTTTACTTCGGTAACACCGCCCTCGGTGGTGTGCGCCGAGTTCCCGTCGCCAGCCTAGAAGATCCGACGCGACTGCCGCACGAGCGTGGGGCGGACATCGAGGTGGTCTCGCCGAAGCCCGCGGGCGTGACTGCGGAGGTGATCAAAGGGCTGACCTTCAATCGCTGGCGTCCGGACGATCACCGGCTTGTTGCGGCGGATCCCTTCAGCCTGCGTTTGATCCGCATTAACATTCAGACGGGCCAACGCGAAGTGATTGCCGCGGACCCCTTGTTGTTCAACTTTCCCGTGGCGGCGCAATTCCTTCCGCCCGCAGCAGGCATTCAATCTCTCGTTGTCGTATCGGACCAGGAGCACCGCCTCGCGGCGATCAACGCGGCGATCTCAACGGACATTCTTCAACTGCCGTTCATCGCAACGAAGGTCGTGTTTCTTCGATAAATACGCGATCGCATTAATGGAGAGGAAACAATGAAGAGAACTCTCGTTATGATATTGGTGATCGCGGCGGCTGTAATAGTCAGCGGTCAGAAGAATAATCAGCCCCCAAAGCAAGATGGTAAGACCGAGCAGGAGATCAGGGCACTTCGTAGTGAACTGATAGAAGCTCACAAAAGTCGTGATCGAGCCGCGCTCGAACGTATCATCGCCGATGGCTTCATCTTTATTCACTCCACCGGCAACTGGGAGACCAGGCAAGAGTACATAGACAATGCTGCAGCCGGTGCCCTATCGTCGCAGCGGCGGGAGTTGGAGTTCGAAGGGCTGGATGTAGAACTACGCGCCTATGAAGGGCACACCGCAATGGTCAGTAGTCGCGGCATCATTCGCGACAGGGGCCAGAACACTGAGAACCGTCTTCGAGGCGTGGACGTTTATGCGAAGATCGACGGGCGTTGGCGATGGCTCTTGCACCAGTCGACGAGGTTAGCGCCGCGGCCCAAGGGGGCGACGATCGATCCGCGCATTTACGAAGCCTATGTCGGGCGGTATGAAATCAGCGCCAGTCGAACGTTCACTGTTCTGAAAGAAGGCGAAGGATTGAAAGCCCTGACGACCGGACGCGCGACAGGTGCCTTGATTCCGAAATCCGAGACAGAGTTCACATGGTTCAACGCGGAGATGAATGTGCCCGGAGTCACAGAGGTCAGTTTCTTAAAAGACGCGAGCGGTCGAGTAACTCATGCCGTTTTCCGTCGTGACGGACAGGAAGTTTGGCGAGCCAAGAGGGTCCATTGATGCGTCAGCTACTTAGCCCATGGCAATCTCCGCGACTACAGCGCGATCTCTAGATGACCCCTGGAGGATTCGAACGCCCAATGGAAGGGCGGACCATCAGTCATTACAACATCCTGCGCAAGCTGGGTGCTGGCGGGATGGGAGAAGTGCGTTCACTGCCGTTTTTAGGATGAAGGCTTTGCCGCGATGAGGTACAACCGGTTTGCCGTGGCTAGATAAAGCGCATCGCCGACTAGGGCCGGTCGCGAATAGAGCGGCGCATCCATCTCGATCTCCGCAAGCAATTCCTTTCGCCGTCCGGCACGAAGAACCGTCATGTATCCTGCAACGTTACCAACGTAAAGCCGATCGCCTGCCAGCAGGAAGCATCCCCAGATGGCATCGTTCGTCTCGTGCTTCCAGACCTCGACGCCGGTTGCCGCGTCCAGACAATGAACCGTTCCGCCCAGGTCTCCAACGTACAGGAGACCGTCCTTCACGATGGGCGTTCCCACCACGCGGCCGACCTCGCGAGAAGTCCAGAGGAGCCTGCTCTCGGTGACGTCTCCCTGGCCGTTGGGACTGATCGCATGAATCAACGAAGGTCCATTGCCGTGCAGCGGATCCATCCCCATAGCAACGAAGGCGCGGCCGTCGGCAAACACCGGTGAAGCAATGATAGAGCTGCGCGAAAACACGCGGGGGCGCGGAAGCCAGCGGGCGTCCTTCGGGTTGCCGTCAAATCGCCAGACTTCGTGACCCGACGCCGCGTCGTAGGCGCGCAGCCAGCCATCTCCTCCGCCGAAGAGCACCTGCGTTCGCCCGTTGACGTTCGCCGCCGCGGGGCTGGACCACTGGCCGTGCAGCACCTGCTCGCCCGCGCCGATGGCCCGCCAGACCACTTCGCCCGTGCGCTTGTCCACCGCGATCAGACTTGGGGCGCGGGGCGATGGAACGCGCGTGTGGCCTTCGTTCTGGCCGTTTGAGGTGCTGACCATCAGCAGATCCCCCACGGCTAACACTTCGCTGTTGGTGGCTTCATGCGGAAAGACACCCAGGCGGCACATGTCCAGCTCCCAGATGATGTCGGCTGCAGTCTGGTCCTTGAAGAGCTCTTCCCGATACGGACCATTGTTTTCACCATCGCGAAAACCCTTTGTGTCGAGGCAACGGAATTGGCACTCCGCCGTGACATAGTACAACCGGTCACCTTCCACATACGGTGCGCTTGTAGTCGAAGGCAGCAGGAACTCTCGCAGGCCTCGCTCCACTCGCGGGGCCACGTCCTGCCAAAGAAACTTGCCATCGGTGGCCCGAAAGGACATGAGCACGCCGCAATCTTCCTGGTAGTTGGGGTTCATGTGTCTGGAGTTGTCAGTGCCTACATAAACCGCATCGCCGGCAACAACGGGACGGCCATACGTTTCGTTTCCCAACTCGGCACTCCAGACGATGTTCCGCCCATTTGTGGTATCCCAGTCAACCGGAGGATTGCCCGTTTGATCCACCGTCGTCTGGGGTTGCGGTGCGACGGAAGGCGCGGCTGAAAGCGATGAGACAACGGGCTCTCCAGACTTGACGCCAGCGATTCGATTTAACGCCCACTCAGCTTCGCTACGGAGTGACGGATCGTTTGCGGCGGCCCTTAGCGCCTCCCGTGCAGTCACTGCCTCTGGCCCGATGCTTCCCAGCGCCCCAGCCGCGCAGATGCGCACATAGAGGAATTCATCCTTCAGAGCTTTGATCAACTGCGGCACTGCGGACTGCGCGGCCGGGCCGATGCTTGCGAGGGCCTCACACGCCGCCCAACGAACGCCGGGAATCGGATCGCTCACGGCTCTGGCGAGCTCCCTGGTCGCCGCGCTCGCCTTCGGACCGATCGACGCCAGGGCCTCCGCCGCGTAGATCCGGACGTATGGATTCTCGTGCGAGAGAGTCTTGACCAGGGCGTCTACCGAAGGACTGGCCCTCTTGCCCAAAGCGCCCAGCGCGCGTGCAGCATCCCCCGCGACCCTCGCATCCTTGTCTCTCAATGTCCGTCTCAACGCCTGTTGAATCCGTTCTGTATCGGGTGCCAGATCAATCAAGGCATCAACGGCGCTGCGCCGGAATGAGACCCGCTGATGCCCGAGCAGATCCACTAGCAACGGCATGGCCGGCGGACCGATTCGCCGGATGATTTCAAAAGTCTCCCGGTGCAGGTTTTCATTCCGACTGTTCAGGAATCGCCTCAGCAAAGGCAGCGAACGCGGCGCCATTTGGACCAGGGCGTCTTCAGCATCGGCCCGGACCTTCGGGTCGTTGGCCGTCACGCGATTCGCCCAGTCACGCACCGAGGACGAGTTCCTGGAAAGATCCGAACCCTTGGCTTGGCGGGTCTGGGGGAGTGAACGCTTGGTTTGAGCGGGTGCTGGTACCAGCAGAGTACAGACCAGTGTGCAGATGAACAAGCGTCGCATGATCGCAAGCAAAACGGACGAAAGAGTCAAGCCGCTTGACGGTCGCCCTAGGAAGCGACACCCGACGACCGGGCGCTGCCAGCTTACACTCCTCTTATCCGACATTCTATAGATAGTCCGGTGAATTGAGAAACTCAGACTGGTTCAGCTTGTTATGGTCGTGGCGAAATATCCTAGCTGGGTAAAAATCTAGTCGATTACTTTAAGGCTGATTGACTGTGGCCCGAATATCATCTGCGGTTATCAGAAGATCGTTGTGAATTAGTTTTGTGTTGATATTGTCTTCGATCATTAACCTGTCCCGGTGCGCGTCGGCAAGTCTGCCTGCGGGGTCGCTCTGTTGTAGTCGAACGATACTGTACGGGGGCGGGAACGGATCGCGTGGCTCGGTCTTTCCAGTTAATGCCTTTTCAACTCCGAGTCCCATCGCCTCCAGCACCTTAAATGTGCCTCTGGAGAAACGCTCCAGTGCGGTCCCTTCACCTCTTTCCAGTTGTAACAGCTGATCGATTGCCTGGCGCTCCAGGGCCTGAAGTTGTTGGCGTTTTGAGGAGAGCGCGACTATCTCTTCTGGCAACGTTTGGAATTTCAGTAGCCGCACTCTCGCGCAGGTTTCATCAAGCAAGTCTAATGAACGATCTGGCTGTTTTCGATCTGGTAGATACTCGAGAGAAATATCTGTCGCCGCTTCAAGTGCTTCATCGGTTATGCCTAAGAGATGGTGCATCTCCAGCCGCCGCCTTCGGGCTCGAAGAATTTCTAAGGTTTGCTCACGATCTAATTCTGCAACCCGGACTGGCTGAAACCTGCGCTCGAGCGCGGCATCAGCGCGGATATATCGGCCATATTCATACTCGGTAGTTGCCCCGATCACCCGAATGTGGCCACTCGCAAGCGCGGGCTTAAGCATGTTTGCCGCGTCCATCGGCGCTCCGAGGGCCGAGCCCGCTCCAATCAGATTATGCAACTCATCGATAAATAGAATGACATTATTGTTTTCGCTAACAGCTTCGATGAGAGACCTGAGCCTCTTTTCATACTGCCCGCGAAAGCTTGTCCCGGAAATCAGATCGATATGGCTGAGCGAGAGAATGTGTACATCCAGAAGGGAAGAGGGCACCTGACGGGCGGCTATGAGTTGCGCCAATCCTTCAACAACCGCGGTCTTACCAACCCCAGCTTCGCCGATGAGTACTGGATTATTTTTAGATTGTCGGAGCAATGTTGTGATTACGCGTTCGATGGCGGCATCACGACAGCGGACCGGCTCTAGTTCGTCGCGAAGCGCGGCTCTCGTCAAGTCGCGTGTGAGGCTTTCCAGCGAATTTCTGGTGGAGAATAAGAGTTCCAGTTCCCTCAATATCGATCTCCCTAACGGTCATTATAAGGCACTTGAGAATTAGATGCTCTATGGGTGTTTGGACGGTGATTTGGCGTGTAGAGTCACTCAGATGCCAGTGCTTCCGCACGGATCTGATCGCAAAATCTTCGCGAATCTCTGCGTCTTTCGCGACTCTGCGGTGAAGCTCCCGTATTGAGAAATCAACACGGAGACGCCGGGTGCGCAGAGGTACGCAGAGGGTTTTTCTGACAGTCTCCGTGATAAGGCCGCAACAGCAAACGCGCAAAACGTACGAAAGATCGGCCGGAGTTTTAAGGGTTTATTCCTTTGACCCAGCGATTGAACCAATTTAGATTTCGGGTCAGCATATCGAGCTGAAGCTTCGGTTCCATTATCAGATGTCCCTGCCGTGGATAGATCGCAAATTCGACCGGAACGCCTGTTTCTTTGAGCATTATGTAAAGCTCCTGGGCCTGGGGGATTGGGACTCGATCATCCTTCTCACCGTGCTGGATCAGAGTGGGAGTTTTCACATTAGTCGCGAAAAACATCGCGGAGCTTTTTTTATAGGTCTCCAGATCGCTCCACGGCTTGCCTCCGAAATAAGCTTCCAACGCGACCGGTATGTCAGTCTGTCCGTAGAAGCTATGAACGTTCGTAATGCCAGCGCCGACCGAAGCCGCCTTGAATCTGTTGGTCTGTGAGATCACCCACGAGGTCATATAACCGCCGTAGCTCCATCCCATAATGCCGAGCTTGTCTGGATCCGCAATGCCTTGCTTAACAAGGTAGTCTATGCCCGACATGATGTCCTGGTAATCACCATGGCCCCAGTCCTTAAAGTTAGCCATCCTGAACTTCTCACCGTAGCCAGTGCTGCCCCTCGGGTTGGGACACAACACTGCATAACCCTGGGCGGCAAACACCTGAATCGGATACGGCTCGGCCTGAACTGGAATCGGCGCGGACGCAAGCTGTGGAGTGAATGATAACTTGAAGGCTCCTGCCGGACCGCCATGCACATAGGTTAGCAGCGGGTACTTCTTGCCGGCTGCAAATCCAACAGGCTTGATCAGCAGCCCTTCTATGTCGCTTCCATCGTTGCTCTTCCAGCGGATCACTTCGGTTGCGCCGAAGGCCAACTCTCCCAGTTGTGGGTTCGTGTTTGTAAGCTTTGCCGGCTCGAAGCGCGACGTGGGTGACAGATAAACCTCGGCAGCTGAGGTCGCGCTCTGCGCCAGGAATGCCATCTGCGTTGAATCTTTCGAGAAGCTAAATCCGCCAAAGACTTGCTCGCCGGAACTGATCGCCTTAACCTCGCCGGATTTCGAGATGTAGAACAACTGCTGGGTGACACCACGACCGGCGGTGAAATAGAGGCCCTTGCCATCGGCCGCCCAATCGAATGATTGAATACCGTCGTCGAAACTCTTGCTGATGACACGTGGCGTTCCGCCCGTGGAAGGAACAAGGCACAAGAATGTTTGTGCGTTAAACCCAGGCACTCCATTGCTGGAATTAAACGCAAGTTCATTTCCATCGGGTGACCATTGCGGAGAGCTGTCGGCACCGTTGCGTTCGACCAGCTTTCTGATCTGGCCGCCTTCGACTGCTATGACAGATATGTCGGTATTGTTGCGGTCCCTGATCCTGGGAGTCGGCTGGGTTGAATAAGCGATCTGCTTGCCATCAGGCGACCAGCAGAAGTCGTCGACAGTTTGATTCCCGCTTGTGAGTTGTTTCGTTTGTTTGGCGGCGACGTCTAACAGATACACATGGGTCCACTTATAGTCCTGATCAACTACTCGGACATCGTCGTGTTCCTTAATCTTTTTAGTTTCTTCGTCGGTGGGACCATCCGGCACAATCATCGCGATCTTCTGACCGACGGGTGACCATTCGAACCCTGCGACGCCAGTCTTGACCTCAGTGACCTCGCTTGCCTCACCACCTTCAATGTCGATCAGCCAGATCTGAGGCTTGCCATCGCGATCGGATATGAAAGCGATCCGCTTCCCATCGGGCGACCATCGAGGCGTGTCATCCCGCTTTGGACCATTGGTGAGCTTGACTGACGTCCCGCCTCGGGAGGCCACCAGCCGTATTGTCCGAGTTGTAGTTGCTCTCTTTAAGATTGGGCTCGGTGATGACGTAAAGGATCCTGGAGCCGTCCGGCGAAATGCGAACGTCAACTACCGTCTTGAGTTTCATGATGTCATCAATAGTGAAAGGCTTCTTATTTGCGCCGAGTAAGTCCTGGGCAACGCTCCGGCAATTACCAGCGACAACGCCAAACCCGCTAATGTTCCAGATAGAGAGATCTTAGCTTTCATGACACATCTCCTTTGGACGGCTTGTTACGAGTGAGAGCAATTTACGGCGGACCCGTCGGGCGCGTTCTCAACACTGGCGGTATTCCCGGATATCCCAAACCCGCTCTTTCCAGGCCTCGGCGGGCCGTTCATCGAAGCGGTCCCATCCGGGCTCTTTTATTCCGAAGGTCAGCTTCTGGTGACGCTGTTTAAGGGGTTCCCATTCCTGTTAGGCTCGTCGGAGGTTCGCGCGATTGATTCGCAGACCGGCGCCCAATCCTCATTTATTCCAGGGCTCACTACGGCCGTTGACGTTGCTCAATTCAGAGAAGGCGGCGACACACATTTCTTAGTGCTCCAACACGCATCTGAATTTACCCTTCCGCCGTTCGAATCATCGGGGCTTCTGCTGCGATTCGAAACTCCCGGCGGTTCTCCGACCATCATGCCGGCTGCCTGGATCCCCCTACTGACTGCCTGAATCACCCTACTTCGATGTTGATAGACGAGAAGACCGGCACTATTTACGTGACCGATCTGGTCGGCGGACGAATAGTCACGATCCCTAACGCGCCGTAACAAGTTGCGAGCGGAGTAATCACACGCAATGGCTGAACACGGTCGTTCAAATGAGAACC
>DATFXM010000054.1:0-47406 GCA_035315885.1 Blastocatellia bacterium | reverse complement strand
ATTGCCTTTTTCCACACGATCAAGTCCGAATAGTTCTTACCCGCCATTCAACAATTGCCTTTCGTGATGAGAGTAGGAACTGGGACTAAGTGTTGTGAGTATGCAGTACGCGAGATGCTACAGGCAATAGCAGTAGGCAGTGGGCAGTAGGCAGTAGGCAGTAGGCAGTAGGCCTGAGCAACGGGAAACCTGATTTACCAGCAACTTATTATAGTCTACTGCCTACTGCCTACTGCCTACTGCCTACTGCATACTGCCTACTGCCTACTGCCTACTGCATACTGCCTACTGCGCCCGTCCCCATCCTCCGCCGCCCGGAGTCTCGATTCTAATGCGGTCCCCTTTTCGAGCCTGAACCGTTGTCTTACCTTCTAGTTTCTCGACGTCGTGGCTGCCATGTACAAGTGTCGTCTTACCTGATTGCCCCGATTCGCCGCCAGCCAGACCATAAGGCCTCGTATTTCGTCTGTCCGACAATATCGTTACCGTCGCGTCGCTCAATAGTTCGACCTCGCGAATGACGCCATCCCCGCCTCGGTTCTTTCCCCTGCCGCCCGAACCACGTCTGATTGAATACCGCCGCACTCTCATCGGGTAGGCGTATTCGAGCGCTTCTGCAGGTGTGTTCAGCGAGTTGGTCATATGCGTGTGAATCCCATCTATACCGTCGAGTCCAGGTCTTGCACCCATGCCGCCGGCGACTGTTTCGTAGTACGCGAATTGTTTGCCGGTCCGGTCGTCGGTACCTCCGATCGTCAGGTTGTTCATCGTGCCCTGACTTGCAGCCGGGACCTGCGCCCCCGACTTAGCCAGTGCTCGCAACAGGGTGTCTACGATTCTCTGCGAGGTTTCAACGTTTCCTCCAGCCACCGGCGACGGAGGAAGGGCGTTCACGATCGTCCCTCGAGGTGCAATTACTCTTATCGGATCAAGAATGCCCCAGCTCGCAGGCACGTCGGCAGGGATCAAACATCTGAAAACATAGTAGACGCCCGATACGGTTATCGCTTCTACCGCGTTGATGGGGCCTCGCACCTGCGGGGCGCTGCCGGTGAAATCAACAGTAGCCTTATCGCCATCAATAGTGATTCGTACCGCGATTCGAACCGGTTTCGACGAGTAGCCATCGTCGTCCAGAAAGTCTTCCGCGTCGTAGCTCCCGTCTCGCAGGCCGCGGATCACCCGCCTCATCATCTCCCTGGTGTAGTCATTCAAAAAGGTCGCGTACTGGTCGGCCTCCTTGAATCCATATCGCGCCGTGATTTCAAGCAGACGTTGCTGGCCGCAAGCGATGGCTCCCAGTTGCGCGGTGAGATCTCCCTCGCGCTCTTCCGGTACCCTGACGTTAGCCGATATCAACCGCATCACGTCCTGATTCAGCGCACCCTGGACCATCAAGTGAACCGGTGGAATTCTCAGGCCTTCCTGATATATCTCGTCGGCGCGTCCCATCGAACCAGGTGTTGCGCCGCCGATATCCGCATGATGTGCGCGATTGGCAACATAGAAGAGCGGTGTTGTCGAGGGTCGCGATGATCTTGATTTTGACTCGCCGTTAGAGAACACGCCGGCGACCATTGTCACGTCGGGAAGGTGCGTCCCGCCGTAATAGGGATCGTTCAGGACGATGACATCGCCGGGTCCGGGTCTTGCGATGTCGAGCGCGGCGCGGACCGACATCGGCATCGAGCCGAGATGGACGGGCATGTGATCTCCCTGCGCTATCAGGACGCCTCGTCGATCGAACACCGCGCAGGAGTAATCGCGACGTTCCTTTATGTTCGGAGAGAAGGCTGAACGCCGGAGGCTGACGCCCATTTCTTCAGCCACGGATGAATAGAGCGATTTGAAGATCTCGAGCTTAACCGGATCAACTTTCATTCGCGAGAGTCTACCATGAGCGGTTGGGAGTCACGCGAGGAGGGTGAGGACAAGCGATCTATCCGAAGAAAAGCGCAAACCCTCGTCCGCTAACCTTGAACTTTCGCATCGTAACTACTATGTTTGTGGTTTCACCAGCAGGAGCTTTTGGTGATTGAGGCATAGAGATGCAAGAGAAATACTTTCCAAACGAGATTGAACCCAATCGACAACGCCGATGGGCCACAGAAAAGACTTTCCAGGCGCGCCCTGAATCCGACCGCCCGAAATTCTATTGCCTTGAAATGCTGGCTTATACCTCGGGACGTGCTCATATCGGGCACATTTCGAACTATGCGATCGGTGATGCCCTCGCCTGGTACAAACGAATGCGAGGATTCAACGTCCTGCACCCGTTCGGGTGGGATGCTTTTGGCCAACCCGCGGAGACCGCAGCCATAAAGGAGGGCATAGACCCGGAGCAGTTCACTCGCGATGCGATCGCCACGATGAAGCACCAGCTTATAAGAATGGGGATGAGTTACGACTGGTCCCGCGAAGTCGCCACTTGCGATCCCGCTTACTACAAATGGAATCAATGGTTCTTCATCCGCATGTGGGAGCGAGGGATGCTCTACAGAAAGCTGTCGCCGGTGAACTGGTGCCCGAAGGAAGACATCTCGTTGTCCAACGAGCAGGCCTCAGGCGGTACATGCTGGCGGTGTAACACGCCGGTCATTCAAAAAGAGTTGATGCAGTGGTTCGCCCGAATAACCGACTATGCCGACGAGCTGCTTGCAGGTCTCGACCAGATTCAGAACGGCTGGCCCGATCGCGTCGTGACTATGCAGCGGAACTGGATCGGCCGGAGCGAGGGCTCTCACGTAGACTTCAAGGTAGAAGGACTCGAGGAAACGATCACCGTCTTCACTACGCGCATAGACACGATCTTTGGTGCTAATGCAATCGTGCTTGCGCCCGAGCACTCGAGCATTCCGAAGATCGCGCAGGCGACCGGCGACGACGGTCAACTGCTGGAATTCGCCGAGCGGTTGAAGCAGGAAAAACGAGCGCAGGCCGGTGATCAGGAGCTGGAGAAGCAAGGCAGATTTACCGGAGCCCATGCGATAAATCCGTTCAACCAGGAGAGGCTGCCGATATGGGTAGCCAACTTTGTGCTGATCGAGTACGGGACGGGAGCCATAATGGCTGTCCCGGCGGGAGACGAACGCGATTTTGAATTCTCGCGCAAATACAATTTGCCATTTCGGCAGATCAAGCTGACCGCGACGGGTGAGGAGATTCCGGCCGACGAGCTCGAGGTGCCCAACGAGTCGTGGACTACGACGGTGAACTCCGGCGAGTGGAGCGGAGTGCCCGCGCGCGAAGCCAACCAGCTCATGACCGAGTACGCCGAACAACACGGCTTTGGCAAACGGTCGATTACCTATCGGATTCGGGATTGGGGCATTTCCAGACAGCGGTATTGGGGAACCCCCGTGCCGATGATCCACTGCGAGAAGTGCGGGATCGTGCCGGTTTCAGATGACCAGTTGCCGGTGGTCCTGCCCACGGGCGTGAACTTGAAGGTCGAAGGTGGCTCACCGCTCGATCACGTTCCGGAGTTCGTCAACGTGCCGTGCCCGAAGTGCGGAGGGCATGCGCGTCGCGACACGGATACGATGGACACGTTTGTAGACTCGAACTGGTATTACTTTCGATATTGCGATCCGAATAACGACCGTCAACCGTTCGATCCGGAGCTGGTGAAGTATTGGATGCCGGTTGACCAATACATCGGTGGAATAGAACACGCGGTGTTGCACCTCATCTACACTCGATACTGGAACAAGGTGATGCGTGACATGGGTCTGGTCCAGTTCGATGAGCCGATCAGCAGGCTTTTGACTCAGGGAATGGTTTTGAAGGAGACGTTCTGGTGCGATAACGACGGCTGGCTGTTTCCAGAGCAGGTCACCGAAGACAAGACCTGTCTGCTGTGCGGTAAGAAGGTAGTGATCGGCGCCGTCGAAAAGATGTCCAAGTCGAAGAAGAACGCGGTGGATCCGATTGAGATGGTCAACAGTCAGGGCGCCGATGCGCTGAGGCTGTTTGTATTGTTCGCGGGTCCGCCGGAGAAGGATAAGGAGTGGTCGGACACCGGCTTCGAAGGCGCCGCAAGATATCTGCAGCGCGTTTGGCGAATTGTTTACAAGTGGCACAGCTGGATAGCCGCGAACCAGGGGACGATTCCCGCGGGCGAGCCGGTCGAACATCAACGCACGCTGCGCCGAAGAACGCATCAGATCATCCGTTCCATCACGGAGAACTTTGACGAACGCCTTCATTTGAATACTTGTGTGTCGAGCTTGATGGAGTTGACGAACGAGATCTACGCGTTCGATCAGGCGGTTGACTCCTCGGGAGGGTCTACGGAAGCAGATGTCTTTGTTGCAAAGGAAGCAATAGAGGCGTTGGTACGCATGCTCACTCCGTTCGCGCCGCACATTGCGGAGGAGCTGTGGGAGAACTGCGGGCACAAGCATAGTCTGGCGCACGAGGCGTGGCCCGAGTACAGCGAAGAGCTGGCACGCGAGGACGAACTCGAGATTGCTGTTCAGGTCAACGGTAAGCTGCGCGGGCGCGTGTTTGCGAATGTCGGTGCGAGCGATGATCAGTTGAAGGAGCTTGCGCTTGCCAATGGCAAAGTCAAATCGGCTATCGACGGGCGCGCGATCACGAAAGTAGTCGTCATTCCTCGAAAACTGGTCAACGTGGTGGTGAAGTAGAGTGCTGAGTACTGAGTGCTGAGTGATCAGGCAGAGCGGACTCAAGCAGTACCTTGCAATCAAGTCTGCAGCCCTAAGAAGACCCTTGGGAATTTTTTTCGTTTTCTATATAATCCTCGAACACCTGGTTGGAGTGAGTGCGGTGTGTAAGCGCCGCGCAGAAAATGCCGCTTAAATTGGTTGGCCTCTCGGTGAGTAGGTTTAGCGTTAGCGGTGGGAGAATGTCGGGAGGCGTCCTTTTCACGTCCCGTATAGTGCGGTCGACTTGTGGCAAAGGCTTGGCCGGCCACTCGAAGGCGGCCGCTCGAAGCCGCCCCGCAAATGCTCCTGCTCTTGAACTAGACCAGAACATGAATCTGACGTTGCAGCATTGCTTCAAATCCGCGTCAGGTCACCGGCAGCCGTGTCCGGGCTGACAGAGGGTTCATGCGCATCGTGAGCAGTCCGAATAGTTTCGGAATAGTTACGCGACGTCTGTTGCCGGCGGCCGCAGTGCTGATCATTTTGATCGCCTGGGTTCGGTTGGCCGGTCAGCTTGCGCACTGGTACGGAACCGAATTCGGACTGACAGTCCTGGTAGCTGTAACAATCTTCATGTTTTGCGGGCTGGTGCTGGTTGTGGCGCGCTCGATCCGAAGGTCAGACGTGCGGCGCGAGGTTGCCGAACGATCTCTCGAAGAAGGCCGAATTCAATTCGAAGCGATTCTGCAGTCGGCGATGGACGCGATCATAACCCTCGACGAGAATCAGAAGATTCTGGTGGTGAATGCGTCGGCGGAAGCAATGTTCGGTTATCAGGCTGCCGACCTCATCGGTCAAAGCATCGACCTTCTAATCCCCAAAGGATTTCGTGAGCAACATGACGAACGTGTAACGGACTTCGGCGAATCCCGCGTGACCGCCCTGAAGATGGGAGCTCTTCGCTCCTTGTCTGGACTCAGATCCGGTGGCGAAGAATTTCCAGTCGAAGCTTCGATCTCCCGCGCCAGAGTGAGCGACCGTCTCCTGTACACACTGATTCTACGAGACGTTACCGAGCGCGTCAGAATAGAAAACGAGCTTCGCATAACACGCGAGAGATTCTTCAAAGCGTTCAGTGCAAGCGCAAATCCCGCGAGCATCACTGCGCTGGAGAGCGGCAGGTACGTCGATGTGAACGAGAGCTTCCTGCAGGCGACGGGCTTCTCGCGAGAAGAGGTCATTGGCCGGACTGCCACTGAGCTGGGCATTTGGGCGGAAGCCGGTCAACGAACGCCAATAGTGAACGCGCTAAAGAGCGGCCAACCCATCCGCAATCTCGAACACCGCTATCGAAACAAGAAAGGCGAAGAGCGGATCTGGCTTCTTTGTGCGGACCTCATCGACCTTGATGGCGAACCGTGCATCATCGGGTCGAGAACCGATGTCACAGAGAGAAAGCGCGTCGAAGAAGAACTGGCCCGCAGTGAGGTCAGCTTTCGCGAGTTGTTCTCTAACAATCCTATCCCGATGTGGGTATTCGAAAAGAGGACGCTGCGCTTCTTGCAGGTGAACGATGCTGCTGTCGAACGGTACGGCTATTCTCGCGAAGAGTTCATGCGGATGAGCATCGAGCAGATTCGTCCGAGCGGCGAACTGCCCAACCTGTCGAACCTGATCCAGCGGTATATGACTTCCTCGCGCGTTTCCGAAGAGGCTCGCCATCGCACCCGCGATGGAAAGTTACTTGATGTGCACATCGTCGCGCAGGACTTTAAGATGGACGGCAAGGACGCCAGGCTTGTAGTTTCCTACGACATCACTGAAGAGAAGCGTGCTGCGAATCAAATCGCACTGTTGAACGTGGAGCTCGAGAACCGAGTCACCGAAAGGACTGCGCAACTCGCTGCTGCAAACAAGGAGCTGGAGGCGTTCAGCTACTCGGTCTCGCACGACTTGCGGGCTCCGCTTCGAAGCATCGACGGGTTCAGCAAGGCGTTGCTCGAAGACTATGCCGACAAGCTCGACAACCCCGGACGCAATTACCTGGAAAGAGTTCGCTCGGCGACCCAGAACATGGCGCAGCTCATCGACGATCTGCTCGAGTTGTCACGTGTAACGCGCGCGGAGATGCGTCGCGAGAGAGTTGACTTGAGCTCGATCGCGATTTCGGTCTTGACCGAGTTGCAGCGGCTCGAGCCCATGCGTGAAGTGAAGGTGCATGTGGAGCAGGGGCTGATAGCCGTAGCGGACCACCGACTGATGCGCGTCGTGCTTCAGAACCTGCTTTCAAACTCATGGAAGTTTACTTCCAAACGGAAGTCGCAGGAGATTCAATTCGGAGCGGCGAGCAACAACGGGCATATCGTTTATCAGGTAAAGGACAACGGAGCCGGATTCGACATGGCTTATTCCGGAAAGCTTTTTGGGCCATTTCAGCGGTTGCATTCGGCGAAGGAGTTTCCCGGTACAGGAATTGGTTTGGCAACGGTTCAAAGAATAATAAATCGGCACGGTGGAAAGGTGTGGGCAGAAGGATCGATTGACAATGGAGCAACATTCTACTTTACACTCTGACTTCATGACTCAGCGCTTCATCCTGCTTGTCGAAGACAATCCCGATGACGAATTGTTGACGCTGCGTGCGCTGAAGCGCGCAAACATTCTCAACGAGGTTGTGGTCGCTCACGATGGCGTCGAAGCCCTCGATTTTGTCTTCGGTCGAGGCGCCTATGAGGGACGAAATCCCGCCGCTAAACCTACAGTCACCCTCCTCGATTTGAAGCTGCCCAAAGTCGATGGCCTGGAAGTGCTGAGGCAGATCAGATCCAACGAGAACACCAGATTCATGCCGGTTGTAATCCTTACGTCTTCGAAGGAAGAGCAGGACATAATCAACGGCTACAGCCTGGGAGCAAACAGTTACATCCAGAAACCGGTCAGTTTCGAGGCTTTTATGGAAGCGGTAGGCCAGCTTGGTTTGTACTGGATGCTGCTGAACGAGCAGCCGCGTGAGTTTTGAGAGTTAGCCCTTGCGGCAGGCGGCAATCCAATCCCACGGATAAGGCGACTGCATCCACCGCGGCGGTCTCTGAAACTCGTACTGCCACGAATACTCCACCTTATCTACCTGTTCAATCTCGAGCCCTGACGATTTGATCAACAACTCGAGTTCTTCTCTGAGAAAGTGCTTGGTTTGTTGATCCTCCAGATGTATGACACCGTCAAAGATGGCTTTGCGAAGTAGCCTGGGTTTGGACACGGCCTCTGCAGAAACACCGGTGTGTCTGATTCTGCTTCGGCGATCCCACTCGGCCAACATCGAGATCGAGTAAAGCGAGGATTCGAGCGACGGGACTACCAGAACGAGGTTGCCGCCGCTTGCCAGCGAGCGATGGATCGCCTTCAATACCAGTCCGCGTTTATCGACATCCGGACTCAACAGCACGTTTATGCTGATGGCGGCATCAACCGGAGAGAGAGCAACCCTTGGATCCGAAAGGTCCGCTTTGACAAAAGTGATGTTGCTCAGGCTTGCGGTCCTGCGTCGCGCGATGCCCAGAAGCTTTTCGGAGTGATCGATCGCTTGAACAGATTTGAATTTGGACGAAAGCAATGGAAGGTACTTGCCGACCCCGCAACCGAAATCGGCGACGCTTTTGTGCCGCGTCGCTATTCTCTCGATGAAGCTCGAGATTATTCGATGGCGATCATTGGCCAGCGTGTCAAAGATCTGGTCGTTGTATGTCGAAGCTACTCCGTCCCAGTATTGCTCTTCCATAATGTCTTGGATCAAACTGTCGCGCGAAGATAACATCGTTGCGATGCGATTATCAAGTGTGACATTGCTCAGGATGTGAACTAGTGTGATTGTGACGGAGTGAGTTTGCATTGTCTCCGCTGTTCGCGATCAAGTAAGTCTGCGTTTTTGCGTGAAGCCCACCACGGTTGGTTGTTATAAAGGGGACAACGACAACTATGGATGACGCTATTGTTTCAAGCGCAGTCGTCGCGCGTTGTTCTGGTCAACTTTCCCGACGCAGGAGTAATATTCCCAATCGATGATCAAGCTGATTGCTGCTTCATTAATGCTCGTCTTCTCGTTCGATGTTTGTGGTTACAAGCCCGCAGGCAAAGGCAAGAGCTTACCTGGCTATATCAAGATCGTAGCGGTGCCGGTATTCAAGAATTCGAGTCTCAAATATCGCGTCGAGCAAAGATTCACTCAGGCAGTGATCGAAGAAGTTTTGAAAAGAGCGCGCGGGCTGCGAGTCGTGTCAGATCCCGAGAACGCGGACGCAGTGCTCGACGGCGACATAAGAGCATTTCGAGCTTCGGGCAGTCTTCTGGATGACAAAGGCAGGACGCGAGTGTGGGACGTCCGAATAATCGTGAGCGTCACGCTAAGGGATCTCCACAGCCACAAGGTTCTGTTCAGCAATCAACGGATGTCGTTCGAAGGTGAATACCAGCTCTCGGATGATCCGCAGTCATTCTTCAATGAAGAAAACGCTGCTGTTGACCGCATCGCAAAAGATTTTGCGCAGACGATCGTGACCACTCTGATGGAGGGCCTCTAATGGCCCCGCGTGTCAGGGCCGACGGCCTCGACTACTCCGCTTTCCGAAAAAGAGTCAAAGAGCGCGACCTCGCGCCGCTTTATCTTTTTGTGGGCGAGGAAGTCTACCTGCAGGAACGCGCGCTTAGGCTGTTGTACGAGACGCTGGACGAGTCAGGTCTCGCGTTCAATCTCGACTTACATTCGATAGGCGCTGAGAGCCCCTCTGGCGCGCGAACCACCGCAGCCAGCGTGATTGATGCGGCGAATCAGCTCCCGATGATGTCAGCGCGACGGATCGTCGTTGCCAGAGACTTCGAAAAACTGAAAGACCACGACCAGGAGCTGATTCTAAGTTATCTGCAACGGCCCTCTCCGACTACGATTCTGGTCTTTCAGGCGGTGAGTCTGGATCAGAGGAAGAAGCTCACCACCGCGCTTCTGCAGGCTTGTAGCGTGGTTCGCTTCGATCCGCTTACCGAAGCCGAAGCGAGAAAGTGGGCAGAGGCTTACGCGAAAGCCAAAGGCGCGACCACGCAGCCGCGGGTGCTCGAAGAGCTGGTCAGACTCGTGGGAACATCGCTGTCGATGCTTGTGAATGAGCTGGAGAAACTCATTGCCTGGGCGGGCAACGAACAGATCACAATTCAAGCAGTGCAGGATCTGGTGCCCCGCGCCCGAGAGCATACGAGTTGGGAGCTTTGGGATTCAATCCTGAAAGCCGACCGTCGACGGTCATTACGGCTGATTGAGAGGCTCTTGAGCGACGGCGATTCGGGCACGCCGCTGCTGGTGCTCGGCGCGATCGCGTCTCTTTACAGAAAGATGTTGATCGGGAAGGAGCTGATGGAGAGGGGAGCTGCTGCCGGCGAGGTGGCGAAAGCAACGGGCCAGTACGGCCCGAGGGCCTCGACGTTCAATTCATGGGTAAGCCGCACTCCTCGCGAACAAATAGCTCGAGGGTTGCGGCGAATTGCGGAAGTGGACAATGCAATTAAGAACTCTGAGGGTACGCCAAGATTGCAAATGGAGTACTTGATTGCGGAGTTGACCGGCGGTCCGGGCGGCGCGGCATCGGTCAGGAAGACATCCCGTTGACGCTAGCAGTCAGTCTCGACTTGTGTCGTGCTGCCGCATTCTGATGAAGAATGCCCTTCTGGATCGACTTATCGATCAACGACATCGTAGCAGTTAGAATTGATTGAGCGGTTGCGCGGTCGCCTTCGGCGATCGCCGTGCGCAGCTTCTTGATTTGGGTGCGAAGCGCTCCTCGGTTGCGGCTGTTGATCTCGTTCCGCCGTTCGGTCTGTCGAGCGCGCTTCTCGGCTGATTTGTGATTTGCCATCTACTTCGGTTCTCCTGTGCTTCGCTTGGTCTTCAACCGCATCTGCCGTATCGTCGTTCGCGCCGCGATCGTTAGCCATAGCGAACGTAAATCGATGCGAAAAAGACGATTAGAATAGCGAGCTAAGCGAGATTGTGTCAAGGCCAACAGGGTGCCGGTTCTGCACTGCATTACGTAGCAGTGACGAGCAGGGAGGCTCAATGAAACCGGAACGCTTCAAAGGAGAAGTTCTCGAGGGGCACAAAGGGTTCGCCATCGAGGTCCCTTTCAACCCCGAGACAAAATGGAAAATCGCCGCCGGTCCACTATGGCGCGGCCGGCGAGGACATCGCGTTCGCGCTCGTATTAATCGGGCAACCTTCGAGACCTTCATCGTTCCTCGGGCCCGGCGCTTCTTCTTGCTGATCGATGATGGAGCGACCAGCGCTGCGCGGCTGACGCCGGGAGATATCGTGGCAGTAGAAGTGAGCGCTTCGACGACCTCGATGCATGTACCCTCTTGCCGCCAAGGAAAGTGATTCGGGTCCGGCGCGGAGCTTGGGCATTTGCTCGAATACGCACTACGACGCGCATTGAAGCGCAATTCCTGTGGATGCTAGACTGACTCTTCATGAGTACCGAAAGCCGCGCCAGCCGTGGGGGAGAGAGCATCGTCTGGACCATTGGACGGCGTCTCGGAATGGTCCTGATCCTGATACTCGCGTTTGTCATCAGCTCCGTAGTCACGATCTATACCCTCTTTCGAGCTGGCGACACTCGCGTACCCAATCTCGTAGGCCGTCAGGAGATGGATGCGCAAAAGATCGCTGAGCAGGCCGGGCTCAGGGTCAAGATTCAGCACCGCGAAGATTCTGGAATCGCCGCGGGGACGGTGATTGAAACCAGACCGGGTCCAAACTCTTCGGTCAAGAAAGACTCGAATCTGACGATCGTTGTAAGCGCCGGGCCTCCAGCGAAAAAGGGAGAGCTGCGCGCTCCCAGTCAGCCGTCTCCGGGCCATTGGTTTCAGATTCGGCGCGCGTTGGCTGACGCCGGCATACGCCTGGCGTGCACATTAGAAGGCACGTGATGGTTCAAATTGCCCCCTCAATTCTCTCGGCTGACTTTTCCAGACTTGGAGATGAGATTCGTGCGGTCGAGCGAGGAGGGGCGGGCTTGCTGCACGTAGACGTGATGGATGGGCATTTTGTCCCGAACATCACGATTGGGCCCCTCGTGGCGCGGGCCGCCCGCGCATCTACGAACCTGCCGCTCGACTGTCACCTGATGATCAGCGATCCGGACCGATACATCGGCGACTTTGCTCGCGCGGGTGCATCGATGATCTCAGTCCACGTCGAAGCTACGGTGCATCTTCATCGAACGCTTTCGGCGATACGCGAGGCGGGCTGCCGGCCTGGAGTCGTTCTCAATCCCGCGACGCCGGTGGTGGCGATCGAGGAAGCGCTACCGTACGCCGACTATGTTTTGGTGATGTCGGTCAATCCAGGGTTTGGGGGTCAAAGCTTCATAAGTACATCGCTTGACAAGATCTGTCGGCTCAAGGGTATGATTGAAGGTCGCGGTTTAGACGTCGTAATTGAAGTAGATGGCGGCATCGGCATGCAGAATGTAGCTGATGTCGTGCGCTGCGGTGCGCGATGGATCGTTGCGGGATCATCGATCTTCGGCAGCGGTGACCCGGAAAACGCGACTCGCGAACTCCGGCAGAAGGCGTTGGAACCGCTCACAATTTAGTCCGTTCAACTGCCTTTGAGAAACAAGACCAGCCCAGAATCCAGATTTAAAGGAGACTGCGCCTAACCGCGCACCAAGGTAGTCACTATGAAAGCAGCTAAAGTAATTCTGTTAGCGCTTGCGCTGTCGCTTGGGCTGTCCGCCTGTGGTGGCGACAAGAAGCCGAAGGTGGCGATCGAAGAGAATAAGGGACCGGGACGCGATCAGGAACTCTTCCGGGACGGCGTGAAGGCAATAAACAACGGCAGGTACGACGAAGGCAGAATGCTGCTGAATACCGCCATCAACACCTATCCCGACAGCCCAATGATCAAGGTGGCTCGCCTGGCGATCGCCGACTCCTACTACTTTGAAGGTGGATCGAAAGGTTTGGCGCAGGCGGACGTGGAATACGGGGACTGGCTGCAGTTTTTCCCCGACGACGTTCTGTCGGACGACGTGATGCTGAAACGCGCCGAGATCCACCTGAGACAGGTTCAGGCGCCCGATCGCGACATCACGCACGCAAAAATTGCTGAGCGAATCTTGAAGGATCTCTTGCGGCGCTATCCCAATACCGACAAGAAAGAGGTTGTCGAAACTCGGATGAATGAAGTTGAAGAGATTCTCGCTCTTCACGAGCTGAAGGTGGCGCGCTTCTACTTCAACATCAGGGAGTCATCCGTCGCCGCGCAGATGCGCACCGAAGAAATATTAAACAACTACCCCCACTTCTCGCGGTTTGACGAGGCTCTCTATCTTCACGCTCGCGCGATGGAAAACCAGGAGGACACCGAGACTGCGAGTCACGACCTCGCCCGCATTGTCACCAGCTATCCGCGTTCGGAATACCGCGACAAAGCGGCGGAGAAGCTGAAGCAGTGGGGCAAGGCGGTTCCGGAAGCCGATCCTGAGAAGGCAAGCGCGCCTGCCCCCGAGGGCAAGAGCATGCCTTCGAGGATAGTCGGTTTTCTGCTCGGACCGCACATTGATACGTCGAATCAGGGAGTTATCCTCGACCGCGATCAGAAACCCGAAGCTATCGTAGCGCGTGCGCGCGAATTGAGCGGCGCCAAGGCTACAGGGCCAGTAACTCCGGGCGCTGGAACTTCCACCAACGCGCCCGATGACAGACCTCGTCGCGCTGTACACGCTGGTCAGGACGTGGAAGTCAAGCCTGGTGCAGCTCCGGCTACTGACCAGACCCAGCAAAGCACGACCACCAAGAGCAAGGATTCCAAAGGCAAGGACAAGAAGAAGAAGGAAGACAAGAAGAACGACGACAAGAAGACCGACGGCGAGTCCAAGATTCTCAGGAATCCATAGTGACAGGCCGCGATTTGCCGGCTGAAATCAGTCACACCTTAATTCGCGATGCGAGCGAGCACGCTCGCGAATTCGGCGAGGCGCCAAATACGTGCGACACCCTCGACTTGATGATCGTTGTTGGGGAAGCCAGCGGCGATAAACATGGTGCAGCCCTCCTCCGGTCACTGACCGCGCTCTATCCGACTACACACTTCAATGTTTTCGGTTCGGGAGGCCACGAGATGCGCGAGGCTGGCGTGGACCTCCTCGTGGACATCCGCTCTATCGCCACTATAGGCATAGGTGAGGTGCTTCGAAAGCTTCCGGATTTTTTTCGCGCTTACCGCAAGTTGATTCGCGCGGCGTTGTCGCGGCGCCCCGCGGCGGTAATCCTGATCGACTGGCCTGACTTCAATATGCGTCTCGCTCGGCGACTTCATCGCGCCGGGCTGAAAACCATCTACTACATCAGTCCGCAAATCTGGGCCTGGCGCCGATACCGGATCAACGCGCTGAAGCGCGATGTAGATCGAATGCTCGTGATTCTGCCGTTCGAGGTGGACTTCTATCGCCAGCACGACGTAGCAGTCGAGTACGTGGGTCATCCGCTGGCGGCCTCGCTGAGATGTTCGCTAAGTCGCCGCGAGTTCTGCGCTAAGTATGATCTCGATCCCGCGCGCCCCATCATTGCGCTGCTTCCCGGCAGCCGGCACAGCGAGATCGAACATCATCTTCCGATCGTCGTGGATGCGGCGTCGCGTCTTGCGCGGGCTGAGACTTCAACGAATTATCAGGCTCAGAATCCCGACTCGATTCAGAGGCCTCAGTTTGTGCTCGCACTGGCTTCGACAATTGGCCGGCTGACAATTGATCGCGAGATCGCGCGGTTGAGGCCCGAGGCCGATCCGCGCATCGTGATCGCCGAGGCGGACACCTACAACGCGCTTTGTTGCTCCGACATTGCAGTAGTGGCCAGCGGCACCGCCACAGTTGAGGCAGCGCTCGCCGGAATACCGATGGTGATCATCTATCGTGCATCAGAACTCAACTGGAGACTGATCAGGCCGCTGATTCATCTGGACACGTTTGGAATGGTGAATCTGATTGCCGGTGAAAAGATCGTGCCTGAGCTTATGCAGCATGAGGCTACGGGTGCGAAGATTGCCAACGAGGTGACCGCGATTTTGTCCAGCCCCGAACGGCAGGCAACGATCCGGGCCGGTTTGGCGGCGGTCAGAGAGCAATTGTGCGATGAGGGGGCTCCCGGTTCCGAGCGGGCCGCAAGAGCGGTGATGGCATTCGCAGTTCCGAGTTCGGGGAATTGAGAGTGGCTGAGAAAGAGTTCGTTGTCCGCGGCGATTGCCGACAAACCGATGCGGGTTTCATGCACGCGACGCAAAGACTGGCAAAGGACGCAAAGAAACTCAGAAACCTTTGCGGTCTTTGCGGAACCCTTGTCGATCGGTGCGTGAACCGAGACTTTCGCCGTCGACTAAGACACCGGACAGGAGAAACCTTGGCACTAACAATTCGACTTATACGGTCCACTAGAAACGAGACCGCCGGAACTCGGAGCTTCAGACGTTTGGGAAAGGCTCGGCCGGGGCTATAATTCAACACTCATCGAAACCGGAGGAAGCGGATGAAACGCAGCGCGCGAAGGCTTACTACGGTCGTATTGCTTTCGATCGTAGGCTTGCTGCTGATGGTCATGCTGATCGCGCAGAGCGGCTTTAATCTCAGCTCGCTCGTTACTCCGGATACAACTGCAGAAACGCTCCTTCTGTATGCACTCACAACGCTGAATTTCCTCGCGTTTGTGACGGTGCTGTTCGTGCTGTTGAGAAATGTGTTGAAGCTGGTTCGCGAGAGGCGCGCGAACCGGCTTGGTTCAAAATTCAAGAGCCGCCTGGTCAGCTATGCCATCGGCCTTTCACTGCTGCCGGCGCTGCTGCTTTTTTTCTTTGCGTTCGGTCTGCTAAACCGCAGCATCGACCGCTGGTTTGGCGAACCCGCAAGACAAATTGTCGATGACGCCCGCACTATTCAAGAGAGCTACTTCAAGAAAGAGCAGTCCGAGCTGATCGGAATAGCCCGGGTGCTTGCTCGCAATCTGAGTTTGTCGTCGAGAGGCGACCTCCAGACACAGGCGTTTGAAAAGCAACTAAAAGAAGAAATGGGCCTTTACGATCTCGCGCTGGTCAGGATCGTAACCCCCGCCTCGCAAATAACGGTTCAAGGTCAGGATGGGCTGGTTGTCAGCGACATTGAAGACACTTTGCAGGCAGCCGAACACCGGATAGCCGACGGCGACGACTCCTTTGTCGGCAGTGATGATGGGCAAAGCCCGCTCGCGATTTATCTGATTTCGGCAGTGCGAGTGCCTGACAACGGCCGACTCAAGCGAACGCTGATAATCGCCGAAGCGTTCCCTCAGGAACTGACGGAACGCGCGGTTCGCATCAGCGAACAGCATCAGACCTTTCACAGCCTTCTCGGAAAAATAAAAAGAATAAAGGCTATTTACTTATTGTTGCTGGGTGCGGTTACTCTGCTGCTTATATTCTCTGCGAGCTGGCTGGCATTGTATGTGGCGCGAGGGATAACCGTGCCGATTCAAGTTCTGGCAGAAGCAACGGAACGAGTCGCGCGCGGCGACTTCACGCGGCCGGTCGAGGTTGCTGCTGAGGATGAGCTTGCAGTACTGGTCGAGTCGTTCAATGGAATGGCGGCGATGCTTGCGGAGAATCGGCACAAGCTGGAGCGCGCCGCCGAAGACCTGACCCGGACCAACGTCGCGCTCGAAGATCGCCGGCGCTACATCGAAACGGTTCTCGAATCGCTTTCAACGGGAGTGATCTCCACTAACGAGCAGATGGAGATCGCCACAATCAACAGATCAGCGCTCTGGTTGCTTGGGTTAAAAGACAAACCGGCAGCAGGAACCCGACTCGGTCAGGTGCTTCAGAGCAGATACCCGAACGAGGTTGAAGCGCTCTGCCGAAGAGCGCGGCGGACGAACAGCTCGCACGCCGAGCTGGAGATCGCAAGATCGGACGGCAGCACCCTGGTGACCGCGACAACCGCAGTCGCGTTGAGAAACTCAGAAGGGGTTGTTGAAGGACTGGTGCTCGTTATTGAGGACCTCACAGATCTGATTCAGGCTGAGCGAGCCGCGGCGTGGAGCGAAGTCGCGCGCAGGATGGCGCACGAGATCAAGAATCCGCTTACGCCTATCCAGCTTTCAGCGGAGAGGATACTGCGGAACTACAGCCGAAGCAGTGTCGCCAGCCATGAGCCAAAACTGGAAAGAGTGGTTCGCGAAGGCACTTCAACTATCGTAAGAGAAGTTGCCGCGTTGCAGAGGATGGTTGAGGAGTTTTCGCGGTTCGCGCGACTGCCCGAATCACACCCCGCCGAGGCCCAGCTAAATACGATCATAAGAGAGGCCCTGGCGCTCTACACCGATCGGCTGAACGGCATAGTGATCCAATGCGATCTTGCGGACAATCTGCCGCCGCTTTGGCTGGACTCAGATCAAATCAAGAGGGTGCTGGTGAACTTGATCGACAACGCTATCGAAGCGCTTGCTGAGAATGATCAAGCGGGAGGAAACGGGAACGGTGTGCGTGAGGGTCACGGGTTGATACGAATCGAATCGCGCTACATAAGAGACGAAGAAGTGGTGAGGCTGGTGGTTTCGGATACGGGTCACGGCATCAGCCCGCGCGACCGGGACAAACTTTTCCTGCCAAAGTTTTCGACGCGCGAGCGCGGCACTGGCCTGGGGCTGGCAATCGTCAGCCACATCGTGAACGACCATAAGGGTCGCCTTTGGGTAGAGGATAACAGCCCGCGAGGCGCTCGTTTCATCATCGAGCTTCCGAGAGGACAGTTCTAAGTTCTGAGTCCTGAGGACTCAGAACTTCTCTCACAGGTCTCCGTTAAGCATGATATTGTCGGTAAGCCGGTGGGGGCCGATGTAAACCGCCATCGATATGAGCGTGGGGGAGCTTGCGGGGATGATATCGAGATGCTCCAGGTGCTCGATGTCGGTTATTGCCACGTAGTCTATTCGCGCAAGCGGTTCAGCTTCTAGAATCTGTCTCATTGCGAGGAGCACCCTCGACGCATCGCGCTCGCCGCCGTTATACATCGTGCGACAACGCTCCAAAGCGCGCCGCAGCACCGTTGCAGCTTTACGTTCCTCGGTGGAAAGAAGCCAGTTTTTCGACGAAAGGGCGAGCCCATCTTCCTCCCGTACGGTGGGGCAGGTGACGATCTCCACGTCTACCGAGAGGTCTCGAACCACCCGCTTGATCACCACTATTTCCTGAGCGTGCTTGCGACTGAAGAAGGCAAATTGCGGCCTCACGATGTTGAACAACTTGCTCATCACCGTTGCTACGCCGCGAAAGAATTCGGGGCGGCTGGAGCCTTCCAGCTTGTTGCTGAGGCCTTCCACGACTACATAGCTGGCGAATCCATTCTGATAGACGTCGGCCGCTACAGGCGCAAAGATCAAATCAACACCTCGAGTAAACGCCAACTCCGCGTCGTGCGCGAGATCGCGAGGGTATTTGTCGAACTCGTCGTTAGAAGAGAATTGCATCGGGTCCACGAAGGTCGAGACCACTACGATGTCGCTCATCTCGCGTGCGCGGGTCATCAAGGACATGTGACCCTCGTGAATGGCGCCCATTGTGGGGACAAAGCCAATCTTACGACCCTTAGTTCGAAGATCCCGCGCGATGGACATCATTCTGGGGATTCGATTGACTATCTCCATACCTGCTGAATAGTAAATAGCGAATCTTAAATGGTAAAGCGCGGTGAGGGGACGCGGGAGGAGCGAAGGGGCGAAGGGGAAACGCGGGGACGCGGTGGGACCAAGCGTTTGCAAGTGCTCCAGGGCTCAACCAAGCATTTCGCCCCTTCGACCTTTCTCCTCCCGCGTCCCTCCTCCCCGCGTCGTCCCGTCATTCATCAGGGCGTGTGTACAGGAAGGAGTTCGAGGCGGTTCCGTCGGGATTTCGAACAATGAGTGTGACCGTCTGTCCCGGACTTATCTTCTTTCCCGCCTTCTTGCAGCGAAGCAGATGCGAGGAGTCTTCATCGTTTGCCGTCTTCTGAGGTACGCCGTCCATCTCTACCTTCGCCCCGTCCTGGAAATTCTCGCCCGAGACAAAAAGCTTCTTTCCGCTCCTCGAAGCGCCGGTGATCACCGGGGGTGGGAGGTCCGAACCCGCGGCAATTGTGAATCTACCACTGAGGACCTCAATGGCGTCGCCCGACTTCTTACCAACCCGTATCCGAATCCTCGCCTCGTCGGTCGGTTTGTTGGGGACCGTCCACTCAAAGCTGGTTACCGAAGGATCAGTGGTGAAGAAGATCTGACTGGATATCGGGAACGTCGCGCCGTCATCGGTAGAGTAGCGCAACTCAACATTGTCGATGTTCGATGCTCCGCTCACGCTCCAGTCGATCTTGAAGCTGGAACCTCCTTCGAGCGTAGATCCGCCGGGGTCCGAATTCAGGCTCAGCGTCACCACACTGGTGGGCGAATCCGAGGACCTCAAGCTCGTGTAGATGTAGTCCCCTTGATTTGTCTCATCATTATTGGCCGCATTGCCGGCGAACCAGAACACCACTGGTCCGATATCCGTGTCCGGAGCTGTCCAGCCGATTTGCCAGGTCCTGCTGCCGGCTACTATGGCCGCTGTGCCCTGTTGGGTGTGTTCGATGTACTGTCTTCCGCCGAGGCCGGTGTCTGCCGTCAACTGCGTGTTGGCATCAAGCGGCGCGAGGGTGCCGGCGCGATGGCCGGTGAGGTCGAGGGCTGTCAGTTGAAAACCGAAGCGCGAACGACCGCTTTGCTGGGTTGTCACATTGAGCGTGTAGCGCTGTCCCGGCGTGTACACCGCGGGCACGTTGTCGACTCGCACGCTCCCGGGCCCCATGTTGGCTTCGTGAAACGTGTCGTGACACAGGACACAACTCCCTATGTCACCGGGCGCTCCGGTGTATCCCGGATCGGGGCCGGTGATTTTTGCGTACACGATTATCGCGAGGCAGAGCAGAGCGACTACTGCCTGAAGGTGTCGCCTTACGACTCGATTCCGGGACTGAGGCTTTGTTTCGGGCTGTATCTCAGCTTCATTCGGCTGCATAAACATGCCGGGGTCAGTCTCTACTTTTGAAGGTGATGCACCTTCGGCTATCCCAGGAAGCCGATGTTGTCGTAACGCGCGCCCAACACCGACTGCGAATCCGACCCGAGCCACTTGTCCAGTATCGTCGCGTATATCGACCGGAAATCCACCTTCACCTTCATATTCCCCGCGCTGTCGAGATCCGTCAGCGATGGTTGCTCGCCGTAGAGCCCGCTGTGCACTGGATCCCCGATAACAAATTGCGGCGAAGCAGTACCGTGGTCGGTTCCTCGCGACGCGTTCTCGTTAGGCCGCCGTCCAAACTCTGACCAGCTCATCATCAGCAGCTTGTCGGCTAACCCGTGCGCGGCCATGTCATCGTAAAACGCCTTGACCCCTTTCGAGAAATTCCCAAGCAGCGTCGCGTGCTGCCCAATCGTCTTGTCAGTTGGGTTCTGCGCGTTGCCAATCTCCGCCGAGTGATGGTCAAAGCCACCCATCTGAACGTAGAACAGGTTAGCCTCGGGGATCGTAGTCACGATCTGCGACACCATCTTGAGTGCGCTAGCCAGCGAGTTGTTGGTCGGATAGGTTATCGCAGACGAGTAGGTAGCGACCGCATCCTGAACTCGCTGAGCGCCACCGAGAGCATCCACGCCTGTTGAGGCGATCTCGGCGATAAAGGTGCCCGGGTCGAAGGTGCGGCTGTTGGTTGAATTGAACGTGTTGATCTGATTGGTACGATCGCCGGTGTTTCTGGCGTCGGTCTGGAACTGGTAGTTCGCGAAGCTCGAAATGTTCGGAACTACAAACTTGTCCGCAAACATCGCCTTGGGCAGCGAGCCGCCGATCGAAATCGCGGAAAGGCCCGACTGACCGAACAATTTCTGGTCAGCGTACTTGCCCAGCCATCCGTTTCCGACTCCCCCGTTGGTATTGGCGGTTTGCCAGATGTCCTGCGAGAGAAAATGCGAAAGGTTTGGATTCGGGTAGCTCACTCCCAGCACCACCGCGACCTTTTGCGAGTCGTACATCGACTTGATTTCGCTCAGCGAGGGATGAAAACCAAAACTGCTGTCGATAATCGTCGACGCACCCTGAGCGTCCTTTAAGTCGGTGTCCTTGAAACCCAGGGTGGGCCTCATGCTCAGATAGGTTGAATTGGTGTACGGCACAACCGTGTTCAACCCATCGTTTCCGCCCGCGAGCTGAATCACCACGAAGATCCTTCGATCCAAGTCCTGAAGCGATTGCGCCCGCGCGCTGCCGAGCCACAGCTTGGGCAGAACAAGGCTTACGGTGACCGCACTCGCGCTTCTCTTGAGAAACTGTCGTCTTGTTGTAGCCATGGCTCTCCTCCTAGTTCAATTCGAATTCCGGCAGACACATCACCTGATGAGCTAGTCCGCGAACCTTCTTGTCGATTGTTGCGTCGTCGGGTGTGAAGTCCACGGGCTGACCATTGTCAGCGGTCGTCAAGTAAGTCTGGAGCTTCTTGCGAACGCCGCTTCCCGGGCTTAAGGGGCCGAGCACTTCGAAGAATTTCTTGATTGTCTTCTTCGTGCTGGATTTTGTGTAAAGCTTCAATTGGTCGAGAGAGAGCGAGATTCCCGGGGTGGTAGTGCTGCGTCCGTTTACCAGCGTGTTGGTGTAGTTATAGCGCTCGAGCATCGTCGCGGTGTTGATCCATCCAAGATTCAGATCCCAGCCCGCGACATCGGGCGGGAAAAAAATGTCCTGGCCCTGGTTCCGCGAGAAATTCGCCGGAGCGTTAGAAGTCCGGCCGATGGCGCCCGGATTGTAGACGGCGCCGAGCATGCGGATTGCGCCCGCTATGAATTCAACGGGCTGCTTGACGAGTGAGAAACGCGCCCGGTCGCTGTAGAACTCATCGGACGTAAGGATCGCGCGCATCAGTTCCTTGATGGAGTGGTTGTTGCTCAGGTAGGTCTGGGCGAATCGGTCAATCGTCGATTTGTCGGTCGAGCTGGTGGTCACCGGATAGACAAAGAAGTTGAAGAGTTTCCAAGTCAGATAACGAGCCGTCGCCGGTCTGTTGCAGATCACGGTGATCACGTCGCCCCCGTCGAGTTGCCCGCTCGTCTGCCAGGGAGTACCGGCGTAGATAGTCTTTGCTCCGTTGTCGTGTTGATTTGGACGCAACTGAAATTGGAAGTCGAGCGGGCCGCCAGCGGGTGTGCGCCTGAAATTCCAGCCGGTAAACGCTCGCGCAATTTGTTTGACGTCGTCCTCGCTGTAGTTAGCCGCGCCGGTTACGACGTCGGTTATTCCCATCGAGAAGAGTTCCTGAAGCTCTCTGCCGAAGTTCTCGTTGGGATGTCCCAGCACGTTGGTGACATTGTCCAGCCAGATCAACATCGCCGGATCCTGCGCCACTTTAAGGAGCAAATCGTCAAAACGAGCCAGCGCGTTATCGCGGAGCAGTTTGTTCTGATTGAACATGTAAAAGTCCTGGACCTTCGACAGCGACGTAGCAAAGTGGTTGTGCCAGAACAGGGTCATCTTTTCTTCGAACTGTCGATTCGTCAGGATTATGCGAGTAAACCACCAGCGGCGGATTTCGGCCTGGTTGAACTTTTGGTTGTCGCTCGGATCCGTGAGATCGAAACTGGAGCTGAGCAGGTTGTCCAATGAAGAGTTGTCGATTTGCTGGTAGTTGATCAGAAAATCGGCGGCTCCATCCCGGTCTCGCGTCGTGAGAGCGTTTATCTGGTCCGGGTTGCCGCCAAAACCGGCTCGCCTCAATAAGTGCGCAGCGTCGTCGTAGCTCAATGTCGCCATACAGCTCTCCTCCTCTTACCGACCGCTGACAGCTACGCCAGCAATCCAACTTTGTCTGGATACTGTGAATCCGGAACCGAGCGAGTGGGGAGGTCACAGAACGCCGCACGGTAACACGGATTATCGGGCGGTGGAACTTTCATTGTTCTCGGCTGTTCAGACTCGGCTAACAAGGCGAAAGTTTGAAAAAGTTCCACAATTTTCGTTCGCAGGACAATCGACGAACCCACAGGGCCCATTCCCAAACTGAAGCGCCAGACCTTCTTGTTCTCTTACTTTGTTGTTTTTGTATCTTTCCGTGGAGACTTTGCCCCCGCCGGACTAATCCCGAGACTCTTCAACGGGCTGGATTATATCGCAGGACCGACGAGGCCTGAACAAAGTTTTTCTGGATTCAAGACGGATTGGCAGCGAGAAGAACGGGTCAGCTCAGAAACCCGATCCGATCGTAAGAACTCCCGAGCACTTCTCGCGAATCCACTCCCAGCCAACGATCCAGGATCTCCGCATAAACCTGCCTGAAGTCAGCGGTCGACGTGACATTCCCCGCCGAATCCAGGTCAGTTGCCAGCAAAGAGGGCTGCTGGCCGTGCAGCCCTCCGCTTACCTGATTGCCTATTATGAACATCGGCGCAGCGGTGCCGTGGTCCGTCCCGAACGATGCGTTTTCAGCGGGACGCCGCCCGAACTCGGACCACTGCATCAGAAGCACTTGCTCCGCAAGACCGTGTTCGGTCATGTCGTCGTAGAAAAGTTTCACGGCTTCGGAAAACCACCTCAACAGGACGGCGTGCTGTCCCTGCGTCTTATCGGGCGTCCCTCCAGGGCGAGCGATCTGGTCTGAATGATGATCAAAGCCGCTCATAAGGACGTACAGCACCTGCGCTTCGGGCAACGTGGTCACCAGTTGCGCAACCATTTTCAGCCCTCCGGCCAACGGATTGTCAGACGGGTACTGAACCGTAGAACTATATCCGCCTATCGCCTGCTGCACGGTTTGTACTCCTTTGACGGATTCCTGCGCGTCAGTGTTGATGTGCGACAGGAATGAATCGCCTGAAAAATTCCTGCTGGCGGCGGCATTGAAAGCAGTAAGCTGATTTGCCGAATCCCCGGGATAAGCCGGATCGGTTATGAAGTTGTAGAACTGGTAATTGATGATGGTGGGAACAACGTAGCGATTTGCGTTGAGAGTTTTCGGGAGCTCGAGGGTTCCAAACGCAGCCGCGCGCAAACCCGGCTGTCCTACGAATGCGATGTCGGCATACTTGCCCAGCCAACCAACGCGCGTAGTCCCCGTTGGATCCGCCGTGTGCCAGATGTCCATCGAGAGAAAATGCGAAAGATTTGGGTTGGGATATCCCACCCCGAGTACGATGCCCACTTTGCCTTGATCGTACAGAGTCTTCAGCTGCCCCATCGAGGGGTGCAATCCAAACTGACCGTTGAGAACTGTTGACTCGCCACCCGGGGTCCGGAGCTCGTTCTCATTGAAACCCAGAATCGGTCTCAACGCGTGATAGCGCGAATCGGTGTACGGCACGACGGTGTTCAAGCCATCGTTACCACCCGCCAGTTGAATGATTACCAGCTTGCGCGAGGCATCCAACGAGAGTTGCTGCGCGCCTGCAGTGCCGGTCAGGTATCTTGGAATTATGACGCCGACCGTGACGGCGCCGGCCGCTCGCTTTATGAACTGCCTTCGGGTGATGGGCATGACAATCCTCCTTCAGCCGAGCTGGAACTCCGAAAGGCACATGATGAGGTGAACAAGCCCGCGCACTTTCTTGTCCACCGCAGCATCGTCCGGCGAGAAAACAGTCTGATTGCCTCGATCATCGGCATTCAGGTACTCGATCAACGCCCGGCGGGTCGATGAGTCAACATCCAAAGGTCCAAGCACCGACAGCAGCCTCTTGACCGTCTTCTTGGCGGTTTTTTTGGTAAGCGACCTGAGTTGTTCGTGAGCGACCCACGCACCAGGTTGATCCGGGTTCGATGTTCTGGTGATGATCAAGAAATCTGCGAACGTATAGCGGTTCAGAAGCGTCGACGTGTTTATCCAGCCCAGATTCAATTTCCAGCCCGCCACGTCCGGCGGGTTGAACAGTTCCTGTCCGAGGAAGATAGAGAACTGACCGAGTATGTTCGAGCCGCTGGCAAACGTGCCGGGGTTGTAGCGCGCGCCAATCATCTTTACTGCTCCGACCACTAATTCCACCGGAGACTTTACAAGTCCGAAGATCGCGCGCGAGCTGAAGAATTCGTCCGAAGTGAAGATTGCGCGCACCAGTTCTCTTATTGAATGGTTCTCGCGAAAATAGACGTCGGCAAACTTCTCGATGGTCTTTTTGTCATCGCTACTGTCACTGAGCGGATAGACGAAAAACTCGAAGAGCTTCTTTACAAGAAATCTGGCGGTGCCCCGACGAGCCGCGATAATTGCTACTATGTCTGCACCGTCGTAGTTGCCGCTCTGTCCGTAGACGGTCTTTGTCCTGTTGTCGTGCTGATTGGGGACTACGATAAACGTGAAGGCGAACGGGTTCGGATTTCCGTTTGGGTGAAAGAACTTCCAGCCGGTGAATGCCCGGGCAATCTCTTTGACATCGTTTTCGGAATAGTTCGATTCGCCGGTAACGACGTCTTTGATGCCCATCGAAAACAACTCCTGCAGTTCGCGGGCGAAATTTTCGTTTGGGCTGGTCTGAATATTTGTGATGCCGTCCAGCCAGATCAGCATCGCCGGATCCTGGGCCACCGCGAGCAGCAAATCGTCAAATCGGTCCAGACTGTGAGCCCGGAGCGTCAGGTTCTGCAGGTACATGAAAATGTCCTGGACCTTTGAGGCGGCAGTCGCGAAGTGGTTGTGCCAGAACAAGGTCATCTTCTCCTCGAATGGCCGGCGAGTGTGGACCATCCGAGTGAACCACCATCTCTGCAACTCAGATCGGTTGAAGCGGGCAAAATTCGCCGGGTCTGAGAAATCGAAGTGAGTGCTGATCAGGCTTTCGAGGCTGCCGTTGTCAGTCTGCGTGAAGTTGAGCAGAGAGTCTACCGCTCCCTCTCGGCCTCGGCTTACCAGAGCATCGATCTCGTCGGAACTTCCACTAAAACCCATCCGCCTGAGCAAATGGGCCGCTTCGAGATAGGTGATGCCTGCCATCTGACCCCTCCTTCAATTCGAGGCGACCAGGTTGATAATTCCGGCCGTTCGCGCGTGCCTGTGTGTTGTACTCAAGGGGCACGTCCGGCGGCGGAAATCGCAGCAGAGAGCTCACGTTCGTAACACATTACGCATCTTGTGAGCTCCAGGATGAGTTTTTTATCAGGAATCTACACGCAAACGCCAGTATTGAGCGGCGGTCTGCTTTGGTCCCCCGAAACGGGCCGTGGACGATCTGAAGGCCGATTCAATCATGTTCGTTTCGGGCGAGAGCGACACGCGAGAACCTTTCGCGAGAGCGAACCATAGAGTAGTCGCGAGAGCAGGGAAATGCTGCGTATTTTTGACATTTGGCTTAATGAATTCGATTTTGCTTGCCTCTCCCGGCGCGTTTGTTATAGGCTGTAGAGCTTGGCGGTTTAACCGCGCGCTAAAAGCCCGTACTTGCGGGCGTCAGCGCTGGGATTGATGCTTGAGATTCAGTGCTCGAGCATGAGTGCTTGAGGAACGAACAAGCCAGGGTGCAGTAGGGTTCGGTATTGCTTCTCCAGGCGCTTTTTGTTGGATGTGCTTTTTTATTAGAAAGAGGTGATCTATGAGTGCAGTAGGCACCTGTACTTCGGCGAGCCCGCGTGTGGACTCCCAGTCGAGCCTTCGAGCAAGATGCGAAGTGAACGGTTTGGGACGCGATTGCCGCATTCTGAATCTAACCCCTCGCGCCGTTTTTATTGAGAGCTTTGTCCCCCCAGTAACGGGCTCAAATGTGAGTTTAAGCTTTAAACTCCCCAATGGACACCACGTCTGCGCAAGGGGAATCGTCACGAGTCACGAATTTAGAGTCGGATTCGGCGTTAATCTGACGGGCATCTCTCAACGGGATTCTGATCAGATAGGAAACTTTGTGGCCTGACGCGCGTACCATCAATCGACTGATTCTACTGAAGCAAAAAGGGGCGGCCCGGTGCCGCCCCTTTTGATTTGTACCGTGCAAGGAGTTGTTGTTATTTAGCCGAGGTGACCTGCACGTTGTTGTTGACGAGCGTCATGCCCGTGACACGCTGCAGATCGGCCAGCGCCTTGTTGTAGTCGGTGAGTGCTCTAACCTCGTTTCCCTGCGCAGCCGAAAGATCATTCAACCGCTGCAGCACAACGAAGTTGGTGGACAACCCGGCCCTGAATTTCTCCTGCTCGCCCTTGTACTGAGCATCTGCCGCCAGTCGTTGCGCCACCGCCGCCTGCCACCGCTGTCGAGTCGCCTCCACAGCCTGCAAACCGTTGCGTACATCGATCTCAACGTTCTGAACCAGTTGCCGCTGCCGCGCATCAAGCTGCCGCTCTTCAGCCAGCGCCCGGCCGAGGTTCCCTTGCGCTGTTCTGTTTCGCCAGGGGAAGCTCAACCGCACGCCAAACTGGTAGGTCTTGAAATCGCCAGTGAACAAGTTGTGCAACGCTTGTCCATACCCACCCTGAAATCGCTCGGGTACCGACAGAGTGCTCGTGGCCGGCGGCGGAGTAGGAGTAAACAGCGGCAGGCTGAGCGTGCCAAGCGCCGAGTTCAGATTTGTGATGATTCCCTGAGTCAGGTTGTCAAAACCGCCCGGGTTCACAATCGTCGAAGGCGTTCCGGCGAGACCCTGGGACGAGAAGACACCGATAAAATCGAGCTGCGGTTTCGTCTGGTTCTTGAAGAACTTGATGTCGACTTGTTTCTGGTCGAGCTGCAGCCGCATCTGTTCGAGCTCGGGCCGATTCTTCAACGCCAGGCGCGTCGCCTCGTCCAGATCGGCCTTCGCCTCAGCCGATTGCGGCTCGTCTGTCGGCGAGACCGCAGAATTCCACAACGTATCGTTCTGCTCCTTCAGCAAAAGTCCCTTCAGGACGTTTTCGGCGGTGGTGATTTGCTGCAGCGCCAGAATAACGTTCCCTTTGTTCTGCTCCAGAGTAGCTTCATTCGACCGCAGCTCGATGGGCGCGAGAGTTCCCGCCTCTACCATCTTGCGATTGTTGTCAAGCTGCGTCTTGGCCAGCTCGACGCTTTCGCGAGCAATCCTCTCGTTCCGAATCGCAAAAACTAGATCCCAGTAGGCGCGCTGCACCGAGTTGATGGTCTCGATGACACGCTGCCGGAACTGGCTGTCCGATAGATCCAGCGACTTTTTCGCGAGTTGAATCTGACGTCGATTTGAGTCGATCGAGAAGTTTCTGAGCAGCGGCTGAGTGAACTGGAAGTTGAAATTGGTGTTGTACTGAGTTGGCAGCGTTGACGCCGTATTGCTGGTGTTTACCCGGTTGTTTGTGAAATCGGCTTCCCAGAATCCGCCGCCGCGCTCGATGGCCTGATTGGTGGTGAAGTTGTAGTTGATCGTCTTGGAATTGAAGGAACCCGTCGTGCCACCACCTGCAAACAGATTGGCCACCGGGACGCTCTGGTTTCGGTAGTTGACTTCAGCCCCGGACACGATGTCGTAAATGCCGCGCAGCGAACGCAAATTTTGCTGCGCAATCTGTACGCCTTCGCGAAAGCTGGCGATGTCCAAATTGTTCTTGAGCGCCATCGCAATCGCATCCTGCAGCGACAGGGTCTGCACCTGCCCCGGATTGATGCCAACCCTATCGGGTGGGACATCGGGCGAAAGTGCCAGCGGCTGGGTGATCGGGTTCTGAGACTGAGTCGACTGCGAACCAGTGGTCTGCTGAGGCGTCTTCGCGACAATGCCATTCTGACCGAACGCCGCGACTGGCAAATAGCTGAAGCACAACGCTATTGCCAGGATTGGCCGGCAAACATAGTTCAACGAAAGAAGCCTTCGGTTTCCTTTACACATATACTCTCCCTCAAACGGTAAGATGCTACTTTAAACAGGACTGATCAATCGATTGATACGTCCAGGAGCGGGCTGTCGTTTCATCAAATTACCGCAGCTTCTGAGTTTACACCCGATGGCAAGCGCAACCAACGATTCTCGTCAGACCCGGTCCCAGCTCTATTAACGCCTTCAGCGCTTCAGCCATTAACAGAAGCGGCGCTATCCTGTGTCAATCGACGTGCCAGTGGAGCTCGAACCGCAACTCTAACGACAGTGGGTTCTTGAAGCTAAGATGAGATTGAGATTGTCTCGGTTTTGGGAAGGTCAGCGTTCGAAAACAAACAGGAGGCGAGGCGGACGCTCATAATAATGCGCCCTGCCCCCCGCCTCGCTTCGGATCCGCTCATAGAACCTTGTTTACTCCAGGACCAGAGCCTCGCTCTTGCCCTTAAACTCGATTCTTTTGACCGTGTATGCACCGTCCGACGTCGCGTTGTATGCAATTGCGCTGTTGGGCGCGGGCTGCGAGAGCTTAGTCACTTTGTAGCTGGCCTTCGAAATCTCCTGTTTGCCTTTCAATAGAACCAGCTCGCCGTCTTTTCCTTCAACGAACTTGATTTCGTAGTCGCCCTTGGAAACCTGCTTTCCGCCCACCTTGCTGTCACGAGTGATGACAACCGAACGGGTGATTTCCTGAGCCGAAGCGGGCTTCGCTCCCGCTACCATTGCAAACAGCGCCAACATCAATGCCGCAGAAATTATCCTTCTCATGAGGTTTGCTCCTTTCAAGTTATGAAGCCGCGTTTGCTCCACGATTAGAATCAGGCGTGATCCGCCTTGTCGTTGAGTTATCGGTCGGGGACTTCCTCCAAGTGAGTCTTGACGTCACGTGAACAGGGCACCCGGCGCGGAGTCGAGCATTCAGTTCATCGGCGAGGACACCCGAGGCCGCGCCGGGACCCGTGGCTCCTTCCTTACCCGCAAGGAAGAAAGGACCCGTCAAATACCTGAGCGGGAGAGATATAGCTGCACTGTTGTGTTCGTTGCGGCTCAGCTTTCTTCCCGCCTTGTCCATTTGTCTAACCACGGCTTCTCGTACCTTCTTGCGCTTATCCAACCCGGTCTTTGTCCAATCCTGCTCGAGGTTTACACCATTCGCTTGCTTAACAAGCCATTCCACCTTAACAATCCTAACTACGTTAACACCGTTAAGCGAAGTTCCAAAAAAAATTAGGCTCGCAGCCCGTCCAGCATGGTTTCCACCATGAGATCGATCAGCTTTGCCTTGCCCACCCACGGGAAGTCGGGCTTCGTTATCAGAAGAGATGTAAGGCCGTGCCCCGCCGCCCACATGGCCTGGGTGATCGCCTCCACATCGCCGTCGCGGAGCTTACCCTGCTTCACGCACTCCTCTACGTTGCTGCGCAGCGCGGAATAGCATTTGAGCCCCATCGACCCCTCCCGCATATAGTGGTCGGTGCCCTGGTTCTCGCGCTGGTTCATGAAAGTCACGCGGTAGTGATTTGGGTATTTCAGGCCGAACTCAACGTAGGCGCGGCAGGTCTTTCGAAGCGAGTCCAACGGGTCGGGACTCTCCTGCCTTATGGCCTCCATCCGCTTCGTCAGTCGGGCAAAAGTCTCTTCGCAAATCGCAAACAACAGCGACGCTTTGTCTTCAAAATACAAATAGATAGTAGTCGGCGAGTACTCGATCTTCTCGGCTATGCGCCTCATGGAAACGTTCTCATAGCCTTCCTTCACGAACAGCTCGCGCGCGGCGTCCAATATTTCCTGCCGCAACTCTTCCTTCTCCCGCTCCCTCCGCTGCTTAGGCGTCCCCATCTATCTCCTCGTTTACAGTGTGCTGTCAGTTAACGGCGTTAAGCATATCACCAATCGACGAGATGTCAATTGAAATGGATATTGGACGTAAGGCCGCCGGTTTGGACTTGAACGCCGTCGATCGGACCAATCTGTCCAGCTTCGGAAACGCTTTGTCGAGATATGCGTTGCCACCTTCGAATACTGGACCCTGTTTCCCTCCTCGCATGCCCCCTCCGGCCGTTTCGTCGTAGCCCGAATACAGCTTGTCCACGACTTCCATGCCTTGCACAACCTTGCCCATCGGTGCGAATCCTTCCGCGTCCAGCCTGGTGTTCTCGCCCAGGTTTATATAGAGCTGAGTTGTTCGGGTATCGGGGCCGGTCATCGCATAAGCAATGCTTCCGCGAACATTGCTTTGGCGTCGGGGATCGTCGGGAATTGACTGGTGTTGCCACACTGCGGCCACCGACGGCTCGCCGGGTATACCAAACTGCGCGATGAACCCCGCCCGTACCCGAAAGAATCGTGAGTCGTCAAAAAAGCCGGTGGCCACCAGATTGTAAAATCGATCCGCGCCAATCGGTGCCCAGTCCCGGTGGCATTCCACTAGGAACGATCCCTTCGACGTCTCAAGAGTCACCCAGAAGATCTCCGGCGCGTGACGTTGCCAGACTTGGTCCCGCGGGTCCATCAAAGCTTTGCGCGAATCCCCGGTTTGTTCCCAGAATGAAGCTTGGGTGTGAAACGCGAGCATGGCCACCGCCATGAATTCCGCTGCAATAAAGATTGGTGCTCTGGAACGAAATGTCATCGCAGATGTGGCGCGTCATCTTTTCGCGCCGATGTGTACGATTTGAAGTTCGGCGTGCTCTCGACGCGCCCGAAGCACTTTCTTGTCGAACTTGCCCACGCTCGTTTTGGGGACTTCCTCAATGAAACTCCATCGCTCGGGAACCCACCATCTTGCGACACGGTCCGCGAGGAACTCGCTAAGCTGCTGCGCGTCTGCAGTGCTTGAGTCGCGCAGCACCACGCAGGCCAGCGGGCGTTCGTCCCACTTTTCGTCGGGCACGCCGATGACCGCCGCTTCGATCACGTCTGGGTGCGACATGATGGCGTTCTCGAGATCCACCGTGGAGATCCATTCGCCGCCGGACTTGATCACGTCCTTCGCTCGATCGGTTATTTGGATGAACCCTCGCTGGTCGATGGTTCCGACGTCACCAGTTCGCAGCCAGCCGTCGTGAAACTTTTCGGGAGAGGGATCGCCGAAATAACTTGCGGTGATCCACGGTCCACGGATCTCGATCTCGCCGACCGAGACGCCGTCGCAGGGCAACGGCTGGTCGCCGTCGGTGATTCGGATTTCTACTCCGGGCTTCACGCGCCCCGTCTTCGATCTCCAGTTGAGCTCATCTTCGGGTTTGCAGTTCCTTGGTGGGTACGCGATTGCCGCGAGCGGGCTGGTTTCAGTCATTCCCCAAGCCTGGAGGATTCGCACGCCGAACTTGTTTTGAAATCGCTCCATCAGCGATCGAGGCACCGCAGATCCTCCGCAGACGATCAGCCTGATCGATGACAGATCGACGGTGTGCGTCTCGCCATATCTCAGGACTTCATTCCAGATCGTTGGGACTGCGCCGGAGAATGTTGGGCGTTCTTCGGCTATCAACCTACAGAGCGGTTCAGCCTGTAGAAAGCGACCCGGCATTACAAAATCCGATCCGGCAAGCCACCCCGCATAAGGCAGGCCCCAAGCGTTGGCGTGAAACATCGGAACGACTGGCAGGATGCGATCGTACTCGGTCAGCGCAAACACAGAGCCCGCGCATACCGCCAGCGAGTGCAGAAACGTCGAACGGTGCGAGTAAACGACTCCCTTGGGATTGCCAGTGGTGCCGCTGGTGTAGCACATCGCTGCCGCGGCGCGTTCGTCGATCTCAGGCCAATCAAATCCAGGTTGTTCGTTTTCAAGCAACTCCTCATAACGAAGAGCAGTAGATCCGAGGGCTCCGGCATCGCCGTTGCCGACTATGATGTAGTGCTGGACGGTCTTCAGCTCGTGAACGACCTTTGACAGTAGTGGTATCAGCGAATCATCCACGATGATTGCGCGGTCTTGAGCATGGTTGATGATGTACGCAAGCTGATCAGGAAACAAGCGGAGGTTGAGAGTGTGCAAAACCGCGCCCATGCAAGGTATGGCGTGATAGGCTTCCAGGTGTTCCTGCGAGTTCCACATAAAGGTGCCTACGCGGTCGCCCTCGCGAATGCCAAGCCGTTTTAGCGCGGAAGCGAGTCGCTCCGCTCGATTTGCTATCTGTCCGTAAGTAGCGCGTCGCGAGGAGTCGCCCATAAAGGTCACGACTTCACTGTCCGCGTGAATGCGGCGTCCGTGTTGAAAGATATGAGTGATCGTCAGCGGACGATCCTGCATGGTGCTGAGCATCTAGCGACCTCCAACCCCTTGATTTTGATTTTTGTGACAGGCGTGCGCCCGCATTATGTTCGACAACTCCCCGAAGGGCAACCGTTAAGGTGCCACGCGGAGACGCGGAGAGAAGGGAAGGGGCGAAGGGTTTAGGGTTTCGGGTTCGGCTAGCTGGTGTCTTTTCTGCGCTGGCGTCACTGCTGCGATCAGACGAAACTCAAAGCGTCCGCCTCTCCGCGCCCCCGCCCCTCCTAACCGCGTCTCCGCGTCGACCCTTCGCCTCTTCGTCTTCAAGCCGCTCGTCTTCAAGCCGAACCCGAAACCCTTCGCCCCTTCTCCGCTCCCCGCGTCTCCGCGTCGCCCCTGGTAGGGTCAGAAGCAAAGCCAGGACGGAGGCGGCGGAGAGGGCCGCGCCAAAGTAGAAGGTTGCAGAGGGCTGCACTGAATCCCACAGCACACCCGCGATATAGCTGGCGACTACTTGAGTCCCACCATTCACGGCCGAGTAAACTCCGATTGCGGTGCCACGCCCTGCGCGTCCCGCGGTATCGACAGCTAAGGCCTTACCTGCGCCGTCGGTCAGGGCCGCATACAGCCCATACGTTGCGAACAGAGTCCAGATCAACCAGCCGCGTACGCCTAAGCCGAACCCTAAGTAAACCGCCGCATACAACGCGTAGCCGATAACAAGCAGATCTCTCCTACCAAGTCGGTCGCTGATCTGGCCGGCGGGCAGCGATGCCACGGCAGCGACCGCGTTATACACAGTGTAGGCGAGGACAGCCCCGCTCGAACTCAGCCCGAGGTCCTGTGCCCTGAGAATCAAAAATGCGTTTGCTGAATTTGCGAGTCCAAACAGAGCGCTCGCAACGAGAAAGTATTTGTAGTCGCGTGTCGTGCCGCGCAAGGTGAGTCGAGCGCTCTGCCTCTGTTCTGCTCGCGGTTGGTTTTTTTCGCGAAGCAACAGGATCAGGAGCGCGGCCAGAGTTGCGGGTGCCGAGGCTATCAGGAAGATCCAGCGCATTCGTTCGACGCCGAGCGCTGCGAAAATGGCGAGTCCGATGAGCGGTCCCGCGACGGCTCCCGAGTAGTCCATGGTGCGCTCAAATCCGTAAGCGCGTCCGCGATCCTGTTCGCTCGCGGTCTCAGCGATCAGAGCATCTTTTGGCGCAGAGCGAATTCCTTTTCCGAGGCGATCGGTGAATCGCGCTGCAAGCACTAAAGGCCAGTTGGTGGCTGCGGCGATGAAGGGTTTTGAAAGGGCGGTGAGTGAATAGCCTGAGAACGCGACCGGCTTTCGGCGCCCTAGTCGATCGGAGAACCAACCGGATAGTCCAGTTGCGATGCTGGCGGTACCGTTAGCGATTCCCTCGATGAGACCTAAAGCGGTTGCCGGTGCCTTGAGAACCTCTTTGATGAAAATCGGCAAGAGAGGATATGCCATCTCGGTGCTGATATCTGAAAGCAAGCTGACCAGTCCGATCACTATGGTGTTCTTGTTTAGATAACTGGACTTCATTGAGTTCTGAGTTCTGAGTTCTGAGTCCTGAGTCTCCTCACTCCTCATCTCCTCATCCCCTCATCTCGTCATTCCCTCACCGAACCAACGTCAGCTTCGATATGAAGTACCATGAGCCGGACGGCTCAACCTGAATATTTCCAACTCGCGAACGCGCAATCAGTACGTTCGCCGGGTACCAGAGATAAATCTGCGGCAAGTCCTGGGAGACCGTTCTCTGAATCGCCCCGTAAGCCTCAATCTGCTTCGAGCGGTCGTATTCTCTCTCCGCCTCCTCGATCTGACTGTCCAACTCCGGATTGCAGTACCTCATTCGATTCTGACCGCCTCGATCCGTCAGTTGCGATGCGATTTGAAGATAGTATTGCCTTCGGGACGCGTCGGATACACTGGCTTCCGCCATCTTGAGCAATCGATCTGCCTCGGCATTCGGACAGAATTCATGCCGCGCGAGAATGGAATGCACGCGGTCGAGCAAAGGCGGCCAGTCCAGATTGTTCTGAGCCAAACGAAGCCTCGCGATTGAATCGTTAAATTCGGGATTCTGATAACGGCTGTGATAAACAAACTGAAAAACGTCGGTGAGCTGATTGAAGCCGACGCCGATCAGATAATACATGTCGAACTGCGCCTTGTTGATTTTGTCGAGCAGCGTTGCCGACTCGAGCGATTGAAGCTGTAGTTGAATCCCTACCATCCGAAGCTGGTCTTGCAGGACGGAGGCGATATTCCTCGAGAGCTGATTGGTGGACGTCAACAGCCCGAGTTGGAGCCTCGGAAGGGGGCCGTCGCCATCAGGATCGGTATAACCCGCTTCCTCCAGCATCTGGATAGCGCGGTGCGGGTCGTGATCGTAAATCTTGACCTCACGATTAGAGGCCCAGTGTTCCGGCGGCAGGATTGCCCTCGCGGGTCGCGCCTGATCGCGTAACAAGCGGTGAATGATGACCTCCGGGTCAATTGCGTACGCTATCGCCTGTCTTAGTCTGGGATCGGCCAGCTTCGATGCGCCGCTCAGATTAAGCCCGAGATATCCAATGTTCGCGCCTTCGCTTACGCTGACCTGAATGTCTTTGCGACCGCTGAGCGCCCTGATTGTCTCCGGGTCGAATTGTGCGTTGTAAGCGAGGTCTACAGCTCCGCTCATCAACTCGGCCTGGCGAGTGCTGTTGTCCGGAACGTACTTCACCAACACCCTTGCTAGCGATGGAGCGCCATCCCAGTAGTTAGGGTTGGACTCGAGCACGACCGGCTCGCCTTCGTTATAGGAGACAAAACGAAAAGGTCCAGTTCCGACCGGTGCGTTTATGTTTTCCTGGCCGGCCCCTTCTGGAATGATTCCGATAGCCGGCAGATTCCCAATGAACGTGTAGAACGGTTCTCGCGCGTGGAAGATCACGGTTCTCTCGTCCGGCGTCTCCACCGACGAGATCTTGTCAACGGCTCCGCGGATTGGTGATTTTGTTTCCGGGGCCAGGATTGATTCAAAGGTGTATTTGACGTCGGCGGATGTCAGCTGTTTTCCATTGTGGAATACAACTCCCGGACGCAGATGAAACGAGAACTCGCGATGATCCGCCGATTCGTTATACAGATCGGCCAGGTAAGGAACAAACTCGAATCGTTCGTTCTTTATCACCAGCGTGTCATAGATCAACTGCATGATTCGCGCTGAGGGCACGATTCCGGTGGAGAATCGAGGATCGAAACCTCTGGGAGCCTGCTCGATTGCGATTACGAGGGTTCCGGGTTCACCCCCTTGCCGGCAAGAGTTCAGTGGAAAAAGCGTCGCGAGGAACACGAACGCCAGGATGAACCGCAAGCGAGTGCGGGGTCTCATTTTGAATGCTGGAGCAGGAGATTCAATTCGCCAATCCGTTCTCGAAGGCGTCCCACCGCCATCTCAGATTGCGGCAGCGGCGGAGACAACATCGACTTGATTCGCGCGATGTGATCGAACGATCGTCGAACGTGCTGTCGGGTGATCCTTCCGCTGTTCGCCGCGGCCACCATCGCTTCCCATGTTGCGGCTGCGAGCTCGAGCGACTCGGTCCCGGCGATCAACACCATGTCCGTGCCGGCGTCGAAAGCGCTTATGGCGGCTTCCGAAAGCTCCCGGCTTGCAGTGATCGCGCTCATCTCGAGATCGTCGGTTAGGGCGAGACCCTTGAAGCCAAGCTCCTCTCGGAGCAGGTTGGTCAATATGTTTTTAGACAGCGAGGAGGGAAGCGGCGCCGGACCGTCAAATGCGGGGTAGTGACAGTGCGCCACCATAATCGCGTTCAGCCGCGCGTTGATCTTGCTGAACAGTTCGGTATACGGAGCGGTATCGGTCTTTATGATTTCGTCTCTCGAGCTGTTAACAACCGGCAGATTCGAATGCGAATCTATCGATGACGATCCCAATCCTGGAAAATGTTTGCCAACGCCGATCACGCCGCCTCGCTGCAAACCTTCAAGGTAAGCACCCGCGAGCCTCACGACTTCCGCTACGTTAGAACCGAGGTATCGTCCCTTAAGACCGTTCTCCGCCGCGTCGTCAGCCGAGATATCCAGCACCGGCGCGAAGTTCACGTTGAATCCAAGGACCCTCATCGCTTCAGCGGTGACCTCGCCCAGTTTCGACGCAAGCGAGGCATCGCCGGATGCGCGAACCAGATCCGCGGAAGGCATAGGAGTGAAGATCGATTTGAGCCGGTCGACTCTCCCCCCCTCCTGATCTACCGCGACAATGGGAGGTACGTGCAGCACCGACCGGATGGAGGAGATCAGCTCGGCGACTTGATTCGGGCTTTCGATATTGTTCGCGTTCAGCAGCACTCCGCCTGGCTGAATGCTTTCGAGGACGCCGCGCGTCATGAGATCAAGCTGCGGCCCCGGCACGCCGATGATCATCAGTTGGCCGATTCTATGCTCGAGTTTCATAGGTGATGACAACTCGCTACCCCTTATTCTGAAACAGCGCCTTCAGATTCGTGTCGTACGGCTCGCGCGCAACTCCGAAGTCGGTGATGATCGCGGAAACGTAACGATGCGGCGTGACGTCAAAGGCCGGATTCGAAACCGTGACGCCTTGTGGCGCGACCTGTTGTCCACGAAAGTGCGTGACCTCATCGTCAGCCCGATTTTCAATCGGAATCTTTTCTCCAGTGTGCAGCGAGAGGTCAACCGTAGAAAGGGGCGCCGCGACGTAAAATGGTACGTTGTTTTCGTGCGCGGCGATTGCGACCATGTACGTGCCGATCTTGTTAGCCACGTCTCCGTTTGCCGCAATTCTGTCCGCTCCGACGATGACCGAATCGATAACTCCTGACTTCAGGAAGTGACCAGCCATATTGTCGGTTATGAGCGTGACCGGGATACCTTCCTTCGCAAGCTCCCACGCGGTCAGTCTTGCGCCTTGCAGGAATGGCCTGGTCTCGTCGGCGAATACTCTCACGCGCTTACCGCTTTCGACTGCGGCGCGTATGACGCCAAGGGCGGTTCCAAACCCGGCGGTGGCGAGTGCGCCCGCGTTGCAGTGCGTCAGCACCGTAGCGGTTTCGGGTATGAGCTCGGCGCCGAATCGACCCATACGCTGGTTGCTTTCGATGTCTTCGCGGTGAATCGCGAGAGCTTCATCGATCAGCGCCCGTCGAATCAGATCTGGATGCCCGGCTTCGCGCTTCGAGTGGTTAAAAGCCCATCGCATTCGCTCCACCGCCCAGAAAAGATTCACCGCGGTAGGACGAGTCTCGGAAAGCCTCGCAGCCACCTTCTCAAAGTCTCGCTCAAAATCCGGCAGCGACTTCGCCGCAGACTGCTTCATGCCCAAAGCGATTCCCATTGCCGCTGCAACGCCTATCGCGGGAGCGCCACGCACCACCATTTCCTCGATTGCGCGTGCGACCTCTTCCGGGCTCTTAAAGACGGGGTAGACCTCTTCGTTGGGCAATCGCCGTTGATCGATCATGACGACGCCCTCTTCGGTCCATTCGACGGTCTTTATCATGGCAGGGAAGGATAATAGCTAATGGAGATGCGTGTTGGCAAAGAAGGGTCACTCGGTTCCGCGCACCGAGTTCTCCAGGAAGTGCGCAACCACTTCTCAGCCGAATTGTTGTTGTCGGACTACAGGCAATTCGGCTGGCACCAGCCAACCAATCCGATCTATGCCGAGCGCTTTCTTGCCAGGATTATTTGACGACCAGCCATATACAGCAGCACAGAAAGCACCAGGAACGGGATCAGGGACAGCACGTCCGAATACGGACCTTCGAACACCTGGTTGTGCAGTTTCGCCCACTCCTCGAGCCTGTCGGTTGTGGCCTTGAGGAGTCCAACCATCAGCGCGATTACAATTCCGGCAAGTGCCCCGCCCGCAATGTAGCCGGACGCCATCAGCACACCGGGACTCTTGTCACCCTCTGCCTGGAGCTGCTCTTCGGTCAGATTCTTGTGGGCAAGGTCGAGCCGCATCTTGCGGTCTACCATCCATCGAATCAATCCACCCACGAAAATTGGGCTCGATGTCGAAAGCGGGAGGTACACACCTACGGCGAACGCCAGCGAAGAGATTCCACCCATCTCGAGGACTACGGCAATGAAGACTCCAAGAAGAACAAGTCCCCACGGAAGCTGTCGGCTAAGGATGCCTTTGATGATGTACGACATCAGCGTGGCTTTCGGCGCAGTGAACTTGGTCACCGAGGTGCCGTCGGGCCGTTTGTCAAAGTTACCGTTGATGCCCGGATCAGCAAGCCACACCGGCTTGCCTTCCCCATCGACAAGATATCTGCCAGGCGCGCCGGTAGAGGTGTCAGTGTGGTTGTAGACGTGATACACGGCGGTATCATCGCCGCCCTGCGGTCCCTTCAATGTTTCAGTCTTTGGCTGCCCGTTGCTAATCTCCAGCTTGGACGAGTCGACGCGGAAGTCGGCGGGAAAATTCACCGCTTGATCGCTACCGACTCGGACATAAACCGTCGATGCGTCGTTGAGCTTCAGCAGTATCCAGCCAAGCAGAAGCGCCGAAACAAGCGCGCCAACCAATATTGCGATTTGCTGGTTCTTTGGAGTAGAGCCGACGAGAAAACCTGTCTTCAAATCCTGGGATGTGGTTCCGCCGTTGGACGCGGCGATACACACGATCCCTCCTACCGAAAGTGCAGTCACAAAATAAGGCGGAGTCGTCCACCCAAGGATCAAGAAGATAAGGCATGTCAGCAGCAGTGTGGCAACAGTCATTCCCGAAATCGGATTTGAGGACGAACCGACCTCTCCGGTCAGACGGGACGAAACCGTCACAAAAAGAAAGCCGAATGCGATGATCAGAATCGCGCCGAGCAAATTCATTTGAAGAGTTCTAAATGCCATGATCGTCACGATCAGGACGACTATTCCGCCTACCACGAACTTCATTGAGAGGTCCTGGTCGGTTCGCGGTGCGTTGTCCCTCGCTGCTTGACTTCCTCGCAGATCGGCCAGACCTCCTTTTAGACCGCTCCAGATGATCGGCAGTGAGCGGAACAAACTAATGATGCCCGCCGCCGCTACTGCACCAGCGCCGATGTACAGGATGTAAGCCTTCTGAATTTGCCCTACTGACATGTCTCGAATAAGGTGAGCCTGTTCCGGTGCTAGCGGCTCTGTGAGACCAGCGCCGAAGTATTTGATCGCAGGAATCAGGACGAGGTAGGCCAGTACCCCTCCGCCGCACATGATCGATGATATTCGCGGTCCGATGATGTATCCGACTCCCAGCAGCGCGGGGTTGTTTTCAAGGGAGACCGAGCCTGCATCGAAGGGTTTGCCGAAGATCCTGGTGGGATACTCCTTCCACGTTTTCAAGATCTGCATCAGGCTGTAGTAGACGAATCCGATACCGAATCCTGCGATGATCGTTTTCGCTCCCGGCTCATCGGAAACCTGTTCAGCGGCGTGATCCTGATGGGCTGCTGCTCTGGATTCGTCCGAGGCTCCGGCCTTCAGCACTTCGGCGCATGCGGTGCCTTCAGGATACTTGAGGAATCCGTGCTGTTGAACGATGAGCGCTCGACGCAGAGGGATCATCATCAGAATGCCGATCAAGCCGCCCAGCACCGACACGAGGATCACTCTAGTCAGTTCCAGATCAAAACCCAGGATCATGATTGCGGGCATTGTCACGCCGATGCCGAAGGCTATGGACTCGCCCGCGGAGCCGGCCGTCTGAACGATATTGTTTTCGAGGATGGTGGCGTCTTTGAGACCTATTTTGGATAAGACGCGAAATAGCGTTATTGAAATAACCGCGACGGGAATAGACGCGCTGACGGTGAGGCCGACCTTGAGCACAAGATAAAGAGACGAAGCCCCGAATACCAGGCCGAGCAGGGTGCCAACTGCCAGAGGCACCACGGTAAGCTCTCTGAGCTGGACACCAGCGGGAATATAGGGTCGAAACGTCGCCAGAAAGGGGTTAGCGGGTTTACCGGCGGGCTCTCGCACTGAAACCACATTTACATCTTCAGCAGCCATTCAAGCCACCTCCAAAAAGAGTCGTACTACGCGTATATAACTTCGAAGGTAAATGAAGCTTTCGGGATGCCAGCATTTTACGCGAGCGCGCAAAGTAGTCAAATAAAAGAGGGGAAGGTCGAGGGGCGAAGGGGTGACGCGCGGTGACGCGGAGATGAGGGGATGAGGGATGAGGAGACTCAACTCAGGACTCAGGACTTAGAACTAAACAAGCCCCGATGCGGCTACTCGATTTCTCGGTGCTCGGCATCGGGGCTTGCGGTGGGCTGTTGGGATTGACCTGTGGCCATCCGCGAACTTCGGTGAGCGTGCCGCTCCTGCCATCACAGCCGCCATCGAAACAGCGGCGCGCGCGGCTGGCCACGCTCAGGCCTCAGCCACCTCACCTGGTCTGACGATTATCATTCTCTGGACCACCTCCTTTCCGGTGTTGACGCTCATACTAAGGAAAGGCTCACTCTCATGTCAAGCAAAAACTCATTCATAGCCACAAGTAATAGCGCTCCTGACACTCACCTGCGACGATATGCAGTAGTAGGCAGTATGCAGTAAGCAGTAGGCAGTAGGCCGCAAAGATTCGCGCACGCCTCGTCCTTTCATCTTCGTGCTGCCTACTGCATACTGCCTACTGCCTACACCCATGAAAATCTTCGCTACTGCGGACATCGGTGAGCAAGCGCTCAACAAACTGAGAGAACGCGGCTACCAGGTGGTTGTCTACGACAAACTCGATCCTCCACCGAAGGCTTACATCATCCAGATCCTCCATCAGGGCGTGGATGCTCTGATCACCACACTCCGCGACAAAATCGATCAGGAAGTCCTCGAAGCCGGAGCCGGCAACCTCAAGATCATCGCGCAAATTGCCGTAGGCTTCGACAACATAGACAGACAAACCGCCAATCGCTTGAAAATCCCCTTCAGCACCACCCCCGACGTGCTTACCGAAGCCACCGCCGAATTCGCGCTCTTCATGCTCGGAGCTTTGTCTCGCAAGCTCTACTCCTCGGAAAAACTCGTGGAAAGTGGTGAATGGGGATCGTGGCACCCACACCATCCGTTCCTCGGCGATGAAGTAACCGGCAAAACAGTCGCAGTGATAGGCGCCGGTCGTATCGGAAGGGCCTTCGCCCGCAAATGTCTGGGCTTCGACGTGGACCTTTTGCTCAATCAACCCGGGTCAGTCAAAGGAAACTTACTCGACTACGCTCAGCGAGAAATGGATCTGCGCTTCGAAGCCGGATTCACTCGTCGCCCGAATTCGATTGCATGCGTTTCGTTTGAAGACGCGCTGACAAACGCAGATTACGTGAGCCTCCACGTGCCTCTGGTCCTGCCCGGACAATCACCAAACCCGACCTTTCATCTGATGAACCACGAAGCATTCAGGCGGATGAAACCGACAGCGTATCTGATAAACACCTCGCGCGGAGCCGTAGTCGACGAACGCGCGTTGTACGACTCGTTGATGTACGGCGAGATCGCCGGAGCTGCGCTCGATGTCTTCGAGACCGAACCACTCCCGGAGAACAGTCCGTTGCGAGATCCAAAACTGAAGGACCGCTTGCGGCTATTCCATCACTTCGCGTCGGGCACGAAAGAAACTCGTCTCTCGGCTGATCCGGATGTTGGAATGGCGGGACGCGCGGTGCAGGCGGTGATCGATATGCTGGAAGGCCGGTACGAGGGCGACCCGAGAAAAATGCCTTACGTGGTCAACAAAGAAGCCTTTGAATAAGCGCTAGCGTTGCTTGGGGTCGAGCCGTTGTCGTAGCCCGTCCCCTACAAAATTGAACGCCAGCACTGCGGCGGCAATCATCAAACCGGGAAAAATGAACAGGTGCGGAGCGGTGAACCAGAATTCTCGCGAGTCATCGATCATCTTGCCCCACGACGGGATTGGCTCCGGCACTCCCAGACCTAGAAAGCTCATCCCGGCTTCGGCCAGTATCGCCCCTGCCATGCCGAGCGACGCCTGAACGATCAGCGGCTGTATAGAGTTCGGCAAAATGTGCCTGAACAGAATCCGCCGGTTGCTAGCTCCCAGCGCCCGCGCTGCAGTCACAAAGTCGTACTCTCGTACCTTAAGTACCTGCGCGCGCATGACCCGTGCGTAACCAACCCAGCCGATCGCGGACAGCGCTACGATCAGGTTCTCGATGCTTGGGCCCAGGAATGCCACCATCGCTATTGCCAGCAGTATTCCGGGAAACGAGAGGAATACGTTGAACAAGAAACTCGATACGAGGCGATCGGTCCAGCCTCCGGCGTAACCTGCAAGCGCTCCGATTAAGACTCCCGCGATTGATGAGACTGCAACCACCGACAAACCTACAAGCATGGAAACCCGAGCGCCGTATACGATTCGCGCGAACAGATCCCTCCCAAGCTGGTCGCGTCCCATCAGATGAGTTCGATCGGGCGGATCGAGTCTCGCTTCCAGGTTCTGCCGCTGGACTTTGTCCCAGGAGGCGATCACCGGCGAAAGGACTGCCATCAACACAAGCGCCGCCACCACGACCAGCCCCGTTTTCGCTACCTTGTTCATCACGTCAATCTACTTTGATCCGCGGGTCGAGCCACCGGTACAAGAGATCAGTTGCTGTATTGACCAGTACGTAGGTCACCGCGATGACCAGAATGCAGCCTTGCGTCAGCTTGTAATCGCGCTCGTTTATGCTGTCCACCAGCAGACTCCCAACCCCCGGCCATGAAAAGACGCGCTCGGTGATAATGGCGCCTGCCAGCAGAACACCGAATTGCAGTCCCAGCACAGTCACCACCGGAATCAGCCCGTTCTTGAGAACGTGTTTGTAGATGACTTGCCGTTCGGGCAATCCCTTCGCGCGGGCAGTCCGCACGTAGTCCTCTCCTAATTCCTCGAGGACGCTTGAACGAACAATTCTGGTCAGGATGGCCGATAAACCCGCACCGAGAGTGATGGCCGGCAACACGAGATGCGAAAAGCCGCCCGCGCCGGAAACCGGCGCGACTCCGAGCTGAACCGAAAACACCAGCACCAGCAGCGGCCCAAGCGCGAAGCTTGGAAGTGAAATCCCCAGCAGAGCCCCAAGCGTTGAAAGCGAATCTACGGCGCTGCCTTTGTGAGTTGCAGCGGTCACCCCGAGCGGAACCGAGACGATGATTGCGAAGATCATCGCGCTGATCGCCAGCTTTACGGTCGAGGGGTACCGCGATGCGATTCGCTTCAGAACTGGCTCGTGAGTTACTGGATTCACTCCCCAGTCGCCGCGCGAAAGTCCCCGCCAGTAGTCGGCGTATTGAGTAATAAGCGGTTTGTCGAGACCGAGCTCAGAGCGAACTTGCTGGACTTGTTGTTCGGTAGCATTTTCGCCGACGAGATTTCTGGCGGGATCTCCGGGCACAATGTGAATGAGAAGGAACACCAACGTGACTACAGCCCAGAGGACCGGTATGACAATCAATAATCGCCTTATGATCGCGATCCCCAGCGCAAGCATGTTGGCGAATGATACCACGGCACTATGAATCCTCACGCCGCGTCACCGAAAGAGGTTGAAGAGTTTACTGTTGGGGCCTGATTGCCCTCGCTTTATAATCGCCGCTGATAGAAGGTCTCATCTACGAATGTTGCCCCTGGAATCCACACACTCTTTTCGCTTAAGTGCGTGCAGCGCACTGCGGCCGACACTAATCCCGACTCGATGAATCAATGTCGATTCTCAACTACTGAAGAAGCCAATCTCCGGCTCGCTGGAATCGCGGGACGGCGTGCTGAACATTCGATGCGGGATCTGAATGTGACGCCGCCATCTGAGTGTTCGGTCGCAAACTACTTCGCAAACGTCAGGAGGAAAGCCGCGGAGCAACGGCAGCGGCTGAAGAGAACCAGCGTCTTCTTGCTCTTATTAAAAATGGATTGGTTCTCGCGGCATCCCAGGTATGAATGGCGCGGTGAGTATAGAAGGCCGATTCCAAAGTCCGCGCCGGTTTTAGGGCGCAGCACCAACTCTTAGTCGTGTGGGATGGCCGATGAGTGGTGACTTGCAGATGGAACAACGGGTCGAATAATATTAGCGCTTTGCCGAGGCGTTTTTGCGGGCGCATGAGCCGGTGTAGCTCAGTTGGTAGAGCAGCTGATTTGTAATCAGCGGGTCGGGGGTTCGAGTCCCTTCACCGGCTCCATTAGTTCGTCGGCTTACGTCCGCAAGAATGGTTGCCATCTGGCAGAATCAGCCCGCTAGGTTCTCGATTCTGGTACCTCGGTTATACCTCCCATCACTTTCGGTTTCTCAACTGCGAATTTGCTCTGTGGGTGTTGCGTGTGCGATGCCCCTCGCAAGACTCGTCCGAGAACTCGCATCGCAATCGACGGCCTGAACATGGTCTGCGGTGGCTTCACCATCTGAAAAACCTGCAACCACAGACTTCGAATCTTGCGATTCGTCGCAGCTATCGCGAGAACATGATCGATGTATTTGTGCATGAACCGATATCGCAATGTCGGTTGTCCGCCTTCGAACACCGGATAGCGATAATCCGTCCCAGTAGCGATCGTCCACGGCACGTTTATCAATCGTGCAAGCGCCTTCTGATACCGCGGACCCAACTCGTCAAGCGAACGATAGCTTCTTAGCTGATCCTCAAGCTGCTCTTGTAGTAGAAGCGCACCGAGTGCCGCAGTCGTCATGCCTTGTCCATAAATAGGGTTGAATGCACACGCCGCATCACCAGTCACCAGAAATCTATTAGGCAATTGAGTCCGTTCATAATGTCGCCACCTGTTTTCGTTCGCGCGATAGACTTTTATGTCAGATAGCGGCTCGGCGTTTTGCACGGCTCTGATCATTTCCGTGCTGGGAAGGCTCCGGATGAAATCCAGAAATCCCTGCTCATCGGCCGGCGGATAATCCCGGGAACCCCCGGTAATCGTGATCAGCCAGCGGTCTCCTTCTATCGGGAAGATTAGTCCGGCGCGGCTGCGATGAGGCGGCGCCGCCTGAAGGATAAACGCTTTCCAATCGTCGTTGAAATTCGACGGCCTCTTATAAATGCGACTGGCGTATCCGATAAAGGCATTGACCACGGTTTCTTGTGGCGGGAGATAACCAAACTGGCTAAGCCATTGCGGCGTCCGCGACCCACGTCCCATTGCATCAACCACCAGGTCGGCTTCGATCGTCTCTTCGCCGAGACTGGCCACGCCTCGCTTTCGGGTTGTGACGCCGGTGATGGTGCTAAGGCCGGTGCTTATAGTGAGGCCCGAGACATCGCGGTTGTCCAGAATTCGAATTTGTGGGTTAGCCGCCAGCCTGCGCCTGAGGACCCAGTCGATCAGCGGACGACTGAACGAAAGCACATCAATGCCGGACCGGAATCTGACTCCCCACCCTCCTGGAGTGAGCCACTTCAAGTCGGCAGCCGAATCAAGTACGTGAGCACCGAGAGCAACCATCTCTTCATGCAGACCCGGGAAAAACCCTTCGAGTACGCCCTGCCCGCGCTTAAGCAAAGCGTGAACATGCTGAGCCTGAGGCAGGCCGGGTCTGAAGGCTGGCAGATCTGAGTGGCCGTCGCGCTCCAGGAGAGTGACAGTGTCAAAGTAATCGGTCAACACTCGAGCTGAAAGCAGCCCGGCCATGCTTCCACCTATGATGATTGCGTGTGAATTGCTGGAGTCTTTTGGATGTTTGTCGTTGTTGCTAATACTCATTTGAACCTCCTGTGTTCACTGGTGAGTTGCGCTGCGCGGCTTTGTGGAGTGAACGGCTCGCAACTCGACGGCAGGATACTGAGCAGATGCGATTAAAGTCATAAAGGCGTTATAAAAGAGACGTAAAAGATGGCGAAGGGGCGGAGGGTTTCGGGTTTGGCTTGAAGAGGAAGGGGCGAACGGGCGAGACGCGGAGAGGAGGTGACTCGGAGATGAGAAGATGAGGAAGATGAGGGGATAAGGAGACTCAGAACTCTGAAACTCTCTTTTCGGTATTCTCAGAACTCAGAACTAGGGACTCAGAACTCTCTTCGACCCGCAAACTGCTTGCGTATAAAGGTCAACTCGTCTAGAATGGCCGTTTTCGATTCGTACCCACGTGGCTTGGGTACTGTCACCCTATGGGTTGTAGCGGTATTTGAAGTCATTTGCTGCTCTGTTCAGTCGAAAATTGGCGGTCGGTTGATGTGCTGGGGTGGTCGAGTGGTTAATGGCACCGGGCTGTAAACCCGGCGGGCTTCGGCTCTACGAAGGTTCGAATCCTTCCCCCAGCACCATCTAAGAAAACTGAGGATTCGAGTTGGTCGTTGAAAGTTTTATGAGGGCGGGCGTAGCGCAATGGTAGCGCACTAGCCTTCCAAGCTAGGTGTTGCGGGTTCGAGTCCCGTCGCCCGCTCCAGCGCTTTAAGTCCGCGAGCCGCCGTAGCTCAGTGGTAGAGCGCATCCTTGGTAAGGATGAGGTCATGGGTTCAAGCCCCATCGGCGGCTCCAGCTCAGCCAGCCGCGAAACGCCAGCGAACTTAGCGCAATTAATGCAGGGGGACTTACAGGAGAGTTATGGCGAAAGAGAAATTTGATCGGTCAAAGCCGCACGTGAATGTAGGTACAATCGGGCACATCGATCACGGGAAGACGACGCTGACAGCAGCGATAACGAAGGTGTTGGCAAAGAACAACCCGAAGATCCAGTTCAGGTCG
>DATFXM010000053.1:0-18079 GCA_035315885.1 Blastocatellia bacterium | reverse complement strand
CGACCTGAACTGGATCTTCGGGTTGTTCTTTGCCAACACCTTCGTTATCGCTGCTGTCAGCGTCGTCTTCCCGTGATCGATGTGCCCGATTGTACCTACATTCACGTGCGGCTTTGACCGATCAAATTTCTCTTTCGCCATTTTCTCCTAGCTCCTCTTCCGCAAGCGCACCTGGCGCCGCGTGTAATGGAAAAATCCTTTACCTTGCGCTGCCCTGCACTTTCGCAATCACTTCCTCACGCACGCTGCGCGGCGCCTCTTCGTAGCGGTGGAAGTGCATCGTGTAGGTGGCGCGGCCCTGGGTCATAGAACGCAGATCTGTCGAGTAACCAAACATCTCGGAGAGCGGTACGAACGACGTGATAACCTGGGTGCCCGGGCGAGAGTCGATGTGATCAATTCTCCCACGACGCGAGTTTATGTCGCCGGTAATCGAACCCATGTACTCCTCGGGCGCAACCACCTCCACCTTCATGATCGGCTCGAGCAGAATCGCCCCGGCCCTGGCCGCAGCATCCTTAAAGGCCATCGATCCTGCAATCTTAAACGCCATCTCCGAGGAATCCACGTCGTGGTAGCTGCCGTAATGCAGAGTGGCCTTTATATCGACCATCTCGTAGCCGGCCAGTATGCCGCCTTCCATCGCCTCTCGAATTCCCTCATCCACCGGCTTGATGTACTCGCGGGGAATCACTCCGCCGACTATCGCGTTGACGAATTCGTAACCGGTGCCGGCCTCGAGCGGCTCGATGCGAACTTCCGCATGCCCGTACTGCCCACGGCCGCCGGTCTGCCGAATAAACTTGCCCACGCCCTCGCCGAGTTTGGTGATCGTTTCGCGATAGGCCACCTGCGGACGCCCCACGTTGGCATCGACGCCGAATTCGCGCTTCAGGCGGTCTACGATGATCTCCAGATGCAGCTCGCCCATGCCGCTGATGATCGTCTGGCCGGTCTCCTGATCAGTGGAAACCTTGAAGCTCGGATCCTCCGCCGCAAGCCGCTGAAGACCCAAACTCAACTTCTCCTGATCTGGTCTTGTCTTGGGTTCGATTGCCTGGGAGATTACCGGGGCTGGGAATTCGAGGGCTTCCAGAACGATGGGCCGTGACTCTTCGCAAATCGTATCGCCGGTGGTCACCTGCTTTAACCCGGCGATCGCCACGATCTCTCCCGCGGAGGCCTGATCTATGTCTTCGCGCTTGTTCGCGTGCATGCGCATGATCCGGCCAACGCGCTCCTTCGACCCGCGCGTCGAATTTAACGTATATGAACCGGACTTTAGCGTGCCCGAATAAATGCGAACAAACGAGAGCTGGCCGACGTGTTTATCGGCCATGATCTTGAAGACCAATCCCGAGAACGGATCTTTCGCGTCCGGCTTTCTTTCCTCTTCCTGGTTTTTCTTGGGATTTATTCCGATCACGGAGGGCACGTCGAGAGGGCTCGGGAGGTAATCGATCACCGAATCCAGAAGGGGTTGAACGCCCTTGTTCTTGAACGCGCTGCCCGCGACCACCGGAACAAGCTTCAGCGCTATTGTCTCTCTTCGAAGCGCAGCGCGAATCTCTTCGGCGGAGATTTCTTCACCCCCGAGATATTTTTCAGCAATCAGATCGTCGGCGTCCGCAAGCGCCTCAATCATCTTTTCACGAGCCGTGGCGGTCGCTTCGGCGAGATCCGCCGGCACATCGGTCACTTCCGGCTCCGCACCCTTGTCCTCAACGTTGTAGATGTAAGCCTTCAGGTCGATCAGGTCGATTACCCCGCGGAACTGATCTTCGGCGCCGATCGGTAACTGGATCGCAACCGGATTGGCGCTGAGTCTGTCGCGCATCGTCTGAATCGCATGGTCGAAATCCGCGCCGGGGCGGTCCATCTTATTCATGAACGCGATGCGCGGTACGCTGTACTTGTCGGCCTGCCGCCAGACTGTTTCCGACTGCGGCTGAACACCCGCCACCGCGTCGAACACCGCTACCGCACCGTCGAGCACTCTCAGCGAACGCTCGACTTCAATCGTGAAGTCGACGTGGCCCGGAGTATCGATGATGTTGACGCGATACTCATCGCCAAAACGTTTCCAGAAACACGTAGTCGCGGCCGACGTGATGGTTATGCCCCGCTCCTGCTCCTGCTCCATCCAGTCCATCACCGCGGTGCCCTCGTGGACTTCACCGATTTTGTAGGACACACCGGTGTAGTACAGAACGCGCTCAGTCGTCGTGGTCTTACCCGCGTCGATATGAGCCATGATTCCGATGTTGCGGAATCGTTGTAGTGGAGCTTGCTTCGACATAATCCAACTTCGGCGGCAGTTGCGCTCCGTTCGACTGGGATCCGGTTTCAAACCGGCGCGTCGACGAGCGCCAGGGCCGCGTTACTCCTTCACCACCTGTAGTGTGCGAAGGCCTTGTTCGCATCCGCCATGCGATGCGTATCGTCCTTCTTCTTTATGGCATTACCTCGGTTGTTAGCCGCATCGAGAATCTCGGCGGCAAGCCTGTCGGTCATGGTCTTTTCACCACGACCTCGCGAATACGAGATCAGCCAGCGGATCGCGAGGCTGTTGCCTCTTGTCTTCTGGTCGACCTCGATTGGCACCTGATAGGTCGAGCCTCCCACCCGGCGCGACTTGACCTCGACCCTTGGCTTCACGTTCTCGACGGCTCTCTTAAAGGTCTTGAGCGGGTCCTCTTGAGTCTTGTCCTGAATCTGACCCATCGCCCCATAAAAGATCCGCTCGGCTACCGTTTTCTTGCCCTGCCACATCAACGAATTGATGAACTTGGTCACCATCGTCGAGTTGTAAATCGGGTCCGGGAGAACCTCTCGTTTCGCTGCAACTCTTCTTCTTGGCATAAGTTCTTTTCCAGCTAATCGACCGTGTCAGCGCGAGCCTCGCGCATCGGACCGGCTATTTCTTCGCGGGTGCCGCTTCCTTCGGACGCTTGGCACCATACTTCGACCGGCCCTGTTTCCGGCCCTGCACTCCCACCGAGTCAAGCGTGCCGCGCACCACGTGGTAGCGAACACCGGGCAGGTCCTTAACGCGGCCGCCGCGGATCAGCACGATCGAGTGCTCCTGCAGGTTGTGCCCGATTCCCGGGATGTAGGTTGTGACTTCCATCCCGTTTGTGAGCCTGACTCTCGCGACTTTCCGAAGCGCCGAATTCGGCTTCTTTGGCGTCTGGGTGTAGACGCGAGTGCAGACGCCGCGCTTTTGCGGACTGGAGTTCAGTGCGGGACTCGAGGTCTTGTACCTCACCTGCTCGCGCCCCTTGCGTACCAGTTGACTCAGTGTTGGCAACTCTATTGCTCCTGTTTTTGGTCGACAGCGATGCGTCAGGCTCGCGCGTTGTCGCCCCGCGCTGGGCGCGATCGCGCACACCTGGCTCGCCCTCGAGCCGTGTTTGTATTTTCTTCGGGGATGTTCTGAAAGTTAGTTGCTGCGGATCCGGCCTCCCCAGGCCTAACTTGTCTGTGGCGTGAAGCAGATTCGAACTTCAATTGAACTCGGGACCGGAGCGCCTGACCCCGATCCTTTTACGCCACAATAACGTTTCTCCGCGTCCGGCTTCGACCTTGTGCGGCGCCTCCGCAGTAGACTCAGAACCAAAAAGCGCCGTTGTTCGAAACGTCAGACTATACTGATTCCGAACGGCTTTGTCAACGTGAGGATCGAAGAAGTTCCGGCAGTAGGCAGTAGAGCAGTTTCGGGTTTAGGGTTTAAGGTTCGTCAGATAGAGACTCGGATGGCGAGCAATGCTCGACGAAAGACTACTGAATCAAACGAACCCGAAACCCGAAACCGTCCTGCCTACTGCATACTGCCTACTGCTTGTCTCTTGGGTGACAAAAACTCCCCTTGTTGACAAAAAACGGAAGCCTGCTCTCGATCGAAGATTTGCAGACCGCATTCGTGCCAGTAACACACTAAACCTCAAAACGATTTGTATGGCGCAGTTAGTTTCGCACCAACTCCCATCGCAACTACCAACCAGGGTCTGGCCTGGGAAATGCTTTGCAACTCTCGCTTGATCCCTGAGAGGTTTGGAAATGAATTGTCCACGATGTGAGACAGAATTCCCCGACGAGGCTCTGTACTGCACGTATTGCAGCCTGCCTAGGCCCAAACCTGTGGCTGCCGAAACCGATGGCACCTCCGATAAGGCGACAGCTCCGCCACCGGACGCTCCAGCACCGGTCTCCGCCGGCACTGTGTACGCCACGGCGACGCGCACCAAGAAATACCGCCCGAAACCCGGCTCGCGCTCGAAGCGCAAGTCGTCCAGAAGATTCAACGACAAACGCAAGCCGATGAGTCCCGGGGTGAAGCGGGTCCTGATGGGTATTGCCGCGGCGATGATTGCGGTGATCGGGGCAGGATTCCACACTCTCGTCGTTCCTCTCATGCGATCTACTGGACCGGATGCCAAGGCGGCTCTGGTGATGATGGATACCCTTCGAAAGATGCCTTCGAAGCAAAGCGACCTCACCGTCGACGCATGCATGCATCAACAGCTTGAAACTTCGCGGCGTGTGGGAAATCTGAAGAGCTATCAGGGCTGGCACGTCGAAGGAATCCCCGGCTCGAAGACTACATTCGTGTTGGTCTACTCTTACGAAGAGAACGACAAGTCAGAACACCGCACAGAGTGGCTGGTAGACATTTCGACTAATACCTTCACGCCTCAGAACGATGCTGCCCGCGCCGTCTACGGCAACTAATCGGGGAGTGCTGAAGGCCGAGCGCCAAACTCAAAGCTCGATTGCACATCGACTGCCCAACAATAAGAAACCCCGAGGGGCCTAAGCTCACCTCGGGGTTTGGATTGTCTGGACGACTTTCGAAGACTATCCGCCGAAGCTCAGTCCCCGACTTCCTTCGCCTGCGCAAGGTCGTTTGTCTCGGCTTCCGCCTCGATCTCTTCTTCCTCCGCCTGCTCCGTCTCCAATAGCATGTTCCGGTAGAACTCCATTCCGGTGCCGGCCGGAATCAGCCGACCCATGATGACGTTCTCCTTGAGCCCTCGCAGATAGTCGACCTTGCCGCTAATCGCGGCCTCCGTCAACACTCGAGTGGTCTCCTGGAATGACGCGGCCGAAATGAACGACTCGGTCGAGAGCGATGCCTTTGTGATTCCCAGCAAAAGCGGCTCGGCCTGCGCCGGCTGACCGTCCTCAGCAATCACACGCTCGTTCTCATCCTGGAACCTGAACCTGTCGACCATGTCCTCGAGCAGAAACTCGGTATCCCCGACGTCCTTGATTCGCACCCATCGAAGCATCTGACGCACAATCACCTCGATGTGCTTGTCGTTGATGTTGACGCCCTGCAACCGGTAAACCTCCTGGATTTCATTTACCAGGTAGCGCTGCAGCTCTTCGATACCTCGTACCGCCAGAATATCGTGTGGGTTCAGAGGACCATCCATCAGCGGCTCACCCGCTCGGACCACATCGCCTTCCTGGACGTTGATGTGGGTGCCTCGCGGAATCGAATACTCGCGCTTCTCACCATCGGGTGCTTCGATTATCACGCGTCGCTGACCCTTGGTGATCGGCCCGAACTTCACAAAGCCGTCGATCTCGGTCATGACCGCAGTCTCGCGAGGTTTCCGCGCTTCGAACAGCTCGACTACGCGAGGCAGACCTCCGGTGATGTCCTTGGTCTTAGTAGTCTCACGAGGAATCTTGGCGATGATATCGCCCGGAGCCACGCGAACGTGCTCTTTTTCCTCCTGCGACTTCGAACCCGCGGTCCTCTTCTTCTTCCAGTCGTCGTAGTCGGCCACCAGAAGGTTCGCGCGCACCGGCATCTGATACGTCTTGAGAACCTTGTTCTTCTCGTCGCGGATCTCAATACGCGGTTGCCGTTTCTCATCCGGTGAATCGATAACGACCAGGTGAGACAGACCGGTGACCTCGTCGACTTCTTCTTTGACGGTGACCCCTTCGATCAGATCCTTGAAGTGCACCGAGCCCGCGTCTTCGGTCAGGATCGCGAATGTAAACGGATCCCACTCCGCAAGCTCCTGTCCTTCTTCGACCTTCTGACCGTTGGTCACTTTCAGCGTTGCGCCGTAGACGATCTGGTATCGCCCGGCCTCGCGCCCGCGCTCGTCGATCAGCAGGATAGACCCGTTTCGGTTCATAGCGATCAGGTCGCCGTCGCGGTTACGCACGGTCTTCAACTCCTCGAACCGCACCGAGCCCGAAGTTCGCGCCTCGTGCTTTGTGACTTCCGACACGCCGCCGGCCACGCCGCCGATGTGGAACGTACGCATCGTGAGCTGTGTGCCCGGCTCGCCGATCGATTGAGCAGCGATCACTCCAACCGCTTCGCCCAGCTCGACCATCTTCCCGGTTGCGAGATTTCGCCCGTAGCATCTTACACACACGCCTCGCCGCGATTCGCAGGTCAACACCGAACGAATGCGAACTCGCTCGATGCCGCCCGCCTGCTGAATCAGCGCGGCCAGGTCTTCGGTGATTTCCTCGTTGGCCTCCACCAGGATGTCGCCGGTGATCGGGTCTCTGACATCGTCCAGCGCCACCCGTCCGATGATACGATCTCGCAGGGACTCGATCTCCTCGCCGCCCTCGATAATCGCCGTAGCCCAGATGCCCTTCAACGTGCCGCAGTCGTGTTCGCTGATGATCACGTCCTGTGCTACGTCGACGAGCCTTCGAGTCAGGTAACCCGAGTCGGCAGTCTTCAACGCGGTGTCGGCGAGACCCTTGCGAGCGCCGTGCGTGGAGATGAAGTACTGGGTCACGTTCAAACCTTCGCGGAAGTTCGCGCGTATGGGGGCTTCGATGATTTCGCCCGAAGGCTTGGCCATCAGACCTCTCATTCCCGCGAGCTGTCGGATTTGCTGCTTGGATCCTCTAGCTCCGCTGTCGGCCATGACCAGAATCGGATTCAAGTCTCCAGACTCGGCCTCGCGCCTGTTCATCTCCTTGAACATTGCTTCGGCAACCCGCTCGGTCACATCAGACCAGATCGCGATTACCTTGTTGTAACGCTCACCGTTGGTGATGATGCCTTCCTTGTATTGCTTCTCGACTTCAGCCACCTCGTTGTGAGCCTGCTGCACGAGATCGACCTTCGTCGGAGGCGTGACCAGGTCGTCGATGCCGATCGAGATGCCCGCCTTGGTCGCGTACAGGAACCCGAGGTCCTTGACCTTGTCCAGCATCCTGACCGTCTCCGGATGCCCGAGCCGCAGATGACAGTAGTTCACCAGCGACTGCAGCCCTTTCTTTTTCAAGGTTCCGTTTATGTACGGCATCGCAGACGGCATATGACCGTTGAAGATGACCCGGCCAACGGTGGTGTCAATCACCCTGTTCTGCACGTTTCTGACGGTGGCACGCAACACGTCCTGATCATCGCGCTCCTGTTCGAGATCGATCATATCGCCTGAGAACATGAGCTTGATGGGCGTCTGAGTGTGAACGTCGCCACTATCGAGCGCCAGCAGAACTTCTTCGGCCGTCGCGAACTTGCGTCCCGCAAATTTGTCGTCCTTCTTATCCTTCGTCAGGTAGTAGCAGCCAAGCACGATGTCCTGCGTCGGTACCGCGATCGGCTGTCCATTTGCCGGCGAGAGGATGTTGTTAGACGAAAGCATCAACACCGCGGCTTCGATCTGCGCCTCGGGTGACAGCGGAATGTGCACCGCCATTTGATCGCCGTCGAAGTCGGCGTTGAACGCCGTGCAAACCAGCGGGTGAATCTTTATCGCCTTGCCTTCAACCAGCACAGGCTCGAACGCCTGAATGCCGAGCCGGTGCAGCGTCGGCGCACGGTTGAGGAGCACCGGGTGCTCGCGAATTACTTCTTCGAGAATATCCCATACAACCGGCTCCTGCCGCTCGACCATTTCTTTAGCTTGCTTGATGGTCGCGGCGTATTGTTTCTTTTCGAGCAGGTTGTAGATGAACGGCTTGAACAGCTCGAGCGCCATCTTCTTAGGTAAGCCGCACTGATGGAGCTTGAGTTCCGGTCCGACGACGATCACCGAGCGGCCGGAATAATCTACGCGCTTACCAAGCAGGTTCTGGCGGAACCGGCCCTGTTTCCCCTTCAGCGTGTCCGACAGCGACTTGAGCGGCCGATTGTTGGCTCCGCGGAGCACTCGACCCCGCCGCCCATTGTCGAACAGTGCGTCCACCGCTTCCTGAAGCATTCTCTTTTCGTTGCGGACGATCACCTCCGGCGCTTTCAGCTCGATCAGCTTCGACAGCCGGTTGTTCCGGTTGATGACGCGTCGATAGAGATCGTTCAGGTCGCTGGTGGCAAAGCGTCCGCCGTCCAGCGGAACAAGCGGCCTCAGCTCCGGCGGGATAACCGGTATCACGTCAAGAATCATCCACTGAGGATGATTTCCCGATCGGCGAAACGCGTCGACTACCTTGAGTCGCTTCGAGTATTTGAGTTTCTTCTGCTGCGAGGTCTCTTCCTTCATCTTGACTCGCAGTTCGCCTGCGAGCTCTTCCACGTCGACCTTCGCCAGCAGTTCCTTGATCGCTTCGGCCCCCATTTTTGCCGTAAACCGGCCAGGGTACTCCTGTGCGAGCTGACGAAACCGCTCGTCTGCAAGCAGCTCTTTCTCTTTCAGCTCAGGCACGTCACCCGGATCGATCACGATGTACGATTCAAAGTAGAGGACTTTTTCCAGCTCGCGCAGCGGAATATCGAGCAGGTGTCCGATTCGAGAAGGAAGTCCCTTGAAGAACCAGACGTGTGAGCAAGGGCTTGCAAGTTTTATGTGCCCCAGCCGCTCGCGCCTCACTTTGGATTGGGTGACTTCCACTCCGCATTTGTCGCACACGACTCCGCGGTGCTTCATGCGTTTGTATTTGCCGCAAAGGCATTCCCAGTCGGTCACTGGGCCGAAAATCTTCGCGCAGAAAAGCCCATCGCGTTCGGGCTTGAACGTTCTGTAGTTAATGGTTTCAGGCTTGGTCACCTCGCCGTGCGACCACCCCAGGATCTTCTCGGGCGAGGCCAGGCTTATTCTGATTGCTTCAAAGTCAGGTGCCAGGCTGGTTTTTTCTTGCTGTGGTCTGAACATTTCTTGCTTCCTCTCAGATTGCGCCCTAGAATGCGCGCCGCGGACGCAGAGTCCGCGGCCCCATTTCACCTATTCAGTTACTTCCTCTACGCTCCTGCGCATCAATTCCACATCCAGGCAGAGCGATTGCAACTCGCGAATCAGGACGTTGAACGACTCGGGCACTCCCGGATCGAAGTCCGCTTCGCCCTTCACGATCGCTTCGTAGATCTTCGACCTTCCGGCGACGTCGTCGGACTTCGCGGTCAGAAGCTCTTGCAGGATGTGAGCCGCCCCATAAGCCTCGAGCGCCCATACCTCCATCTCCCCGAACCGCTGACCGCCGAACTGCGCCTTCCCACCAAGCGGCTGCTGGGTGATAAGCGAGTACGGCCCGATCGATCTCGCGTGTATCTTGTCGTCCACGAGGTGTGACAGCTTCATCATATAGATGTAGCCAACGGTCACTCGCTGCTCGAACGGTTCGCCGGTCATCCCGTCGTACAAAATCGTCTTGCCCGCCGTCGGAAGTCCCGCGAGCTCGAGCAGTTTCTTGATCTCGCTCTCGCGTACCCCGTCGAATACCGGCGACGCAAACGGAATTCCTTCAACCAATCCTCGAGCATGGTCGATAAGCGCGGCGTCATCCATTTCCGAGAAACGCTCCTGCAACTCGGGCGTGGTGAACACCTCCTTGTAGACCTTTCGAATATCGGTAGCGCGCGCGCTGTCCGAAAGCAGCTCGCCGAGCTTTGCTCCGATCGCCTTCGACGCCCAGCCGAGGTGCGTCTCGAGAATCTGTCCTACGTTCATTCGAGACGGCACGCCAAGCGGGTTCAAAACGATCTCGACCGGCGTTCCGTCCGGCAGATAAGGCATATCTTCTTCAGGAAGGATTCGCGCGATCACGCCTTTGTTTCCGTGGCGGCCAGCCATCTTGTCGCCCACCGAAAGCTTGCGCTTCATCGCGATGAACACCTTCACCATCTTGATGACGCCCGGAGGCAGCTCGTCGCCCTTCTTCAGCTTCTCAATGTTCTCGTGATGCAGTTGCTCCTGAACCTTGATCTGCCTTTCAGTGCGACGCTCGATCTCCGCGATCTCCGCGGCTACGTCCACTCTCGATCCGCTAACTTCGATCTTTCGAAGCGCGCCCATCTCGAGTCCGACCAGGTCTTCGCGAGTCAGCTTCGCGCCTTTTGAAAGATACTTGCGGTTCTTGTAAACCAGATCGTCGGCAAGCCGCTGTCCTTCGAGCAGCTCGTAGATGCGCTTGTTGCGTTCATCCTCGAGGATTCGCTTCTCGTCCATCAGGTTCTTGAGAAGTTTGTCCTCTTCGGACTTCTCGATCGACAGCGAACGCTCGTCCTTTTCAGCACCCTTCCGCGTGAACACCTTCACATCCACCACCGTCCCATCGATGCCCGGAGGGCACGTCAGGCTTGCGTCGCGGACGTCGCCGGCTTTCTCGCCAAAGATTGCTCTAAGCAGCTTCTCTTCCGCGGTGAGCTGAGTCTCCCCTTTCGGCGTGACCTTGCCGACAAGGATCGAGCCCGGCTTAACCGTGGCGCCGATTCGAATGATTCCCGAATCGTCCAGGTCGCGCAGCGCCGACTCCGAGACGTTCGGTATATCGCGGGTAATCTCTTCCGGACCCAGCTTGGTGTCCCGCGCTTCGACTTCGAGTTCCTCGATGTGTATCGAAGTAAACGAGTCCTCGCGTACCAGCTTCTCCGAAACCAGAATCGCGTCTTCAAAGTTGTAGCCCCGCCACGGCATGAACGCGACAAGCACGTTCCTGCCCAAAGCGAGCTCGCCCATTTCCGTGCACGGTCCGTCGGCAATCACATCGCCCTTTTTCACAGGCTGCCCTTCGCGAACCGTAGGTTTCTGGTTTATGCAGGTGTTCTGGTTCGACCGCTTGAACTTGGTCAACTGATAGATGTCGGCGTTGATTTCGCGCGAGGTGGTTCCTCCCGCGATCCCGTGCTCGGCGCGAATGATGATGCGCTCCGAGTCGACTGAGTCCACGACTCCGTCTCGCCGGGCGATGACCACCGCACCCGAATCCTGCGCAGTAACCTTCTCCATGCCGGTGCCCACGATAGGAGCTTCGGCGCGCAGCAGCGGCACCGATTGGCGCTGCATGTTCGATCCCATCAACGCGCGGTTCGCGTCGTCGTTCTCCAGGAAGGGAACGAGTGACGCGGCCACCGACACGAGCTGTTTCGGACTGACGTCCAGAAAATCCAGTTCGAGCGGCTCGGCGAATTTAAACTCGCCGGCCTTTCTCGCGGCGGTGCGCTCCTGGATGATCTTGCCGTGGCGATCCACCTCTACCGACGCTTGTCCGATCGTGTACCGGTCTTCTTCCCACGCAGAAAGATAGAACGGGTACGGCTCGTACTCGGCCTGCGATTGTTTTTCGGTTAGCTTTTTGTTCGCCCGGTCGACGGCTTCCTTCGGAAGGTGGTCGCCTACGTTGAATTCAGTGTCCCCGGCCGAAGTGATCTTCACGTACTCCACCACTCGGCCTTCTTCGACCTTTCGGTAAGGGGATTCTATGAATCCGAACTCGTTGATCCTCGCGAAGCACGACAGTGAAGAAATCAACCCGATGTTCGGACCTTCAGGGGTCTCAATCGGACAGATTCGCCCGTAGTGCGTGGGGTGAACGTCGCGCACCTCGAACCCGGCTCGCTCTCGCGACAGGCCGCCCGGTCCAAGCGCCGACAGCCGCCGCTTGTGAGTGATCTCCGAAAGCGGATTTGTCTGATCCATAAACTGCGAGAGCTGCGATGATCCGAAGAACTCGCGCACCGCGGCGGTGACCGGCTTCGCGTTGATCAGATCGCGCGGCATCGCAGTCTGCATCTCCTGATGGATCGACATCTTCTCTTTGATGGCTCGCTCCATTCGCACCAGCCCGATTCGGAACTGGTTCTCCAGCAGCTCGCCGACTGCGCGGACGCGGCGGTTGCCCAGATGGTCGATGTCATCGGCGTCACCGATGCCTCTCCGCATCTTGAGCACGTAAGCGATCACGTCGACAAAATCCACCGTCGACAGAGTCTGTTGATCAATTCGGTCGCGCTCAGGCTTTCCAAGTTTGATGTTGAACTTCAACCGCCCGACGCGCGAGAAGTCGAATTTGCGCTCGTCGAAGAACATGCCTCGAAACAAGTTCCACGCGGTTAGGATTGTCGGCGGATCGCCGGGCCTCATCTTGCGATAGATCTCGAGAATCGCGTCGCGAGGAGTCTTGACCGAATCCTTCTTCAGCGTCTGGCTGATCACCGTTCCGCAGTCGTCGCGCTCAGGGAAGAAGATCTTGAGCTCGGTAACGCCGGCTTCGAGGATCTGCTGCCATTCGCGCTGAGTCAGCTCGCCGTTGGCTTCGGCGATGACTTCGCCAGTTTCGGTGTTGACCACGTCGTCCGCGAGAAAAGCGCCTTCGACCTCCTGCGGGTCTACCTTGACGGTTTTGATCTTCGCCTTTTTGAGACTGTCAATGTCGCGACGCGACAGTTTCTTGGCGTGAGCTCCACCCTTGACCAGGGTTTCGCCCGACCGGTCATTGATTGTGTCGGCAACGTGCAAGCCCACGAGTCCGTAACTCGGCTCAAAGTGCAGAAGCCCGTCCTTGATGGTCGCGTTCTGAACGGAGTAGAACAACCCGAGCACTTCGGCGTCGCTGAAGCTGGACCTCTTGATCTCATCTTCAAGGTGGGCATCCGATCCCATTCGATCGAGATCGATTCGGTCCATCAGACCCAGCGCGCGCAGGAAGACGGTGCCCAGGAACTTTCTCTTTCGATCGATGCGGACGTACAAGAGATTCTTCGCATCGTATTCGAACTCAACCCAAGACCCTCGGTAAGGGATGACTTTTGCCAGGAAGTACTGATTGTTGTTCTCCTTCTCGAAGAAGATCCCCGGGGAGCGGTGAAGCTGGCTGACAATAACGCGTTCAGTTCCGTTGATGATGAACGTGCCGTTGTCGGTCATCAGCGGTATTTCGCCAAAGAAGACTTCTTCTTCCTTAATATCGCGGATGGACTTCTGGCCGGTGTCTTCATCGGTGTCCCAGACGGTCAGTCGGATTTTGACCTTCAGCGGCACCGCGTAGGTCATCGACTTTTCCTGACATTCCTTTTCCGAATGCTTATGTTGCAGCGTGACCGGTTCGCCGCAGTTGTCGCACAGCACCGGAGAAACAGTGTTCATCGTTCCGCATTGCGGGCAGGTCACGTCTTCGGCGGCGTAAGGGTTGACTTTCAGAATGCCGCCGCAAGACCGGCAGTTTGTTCGCAGGTGATAAAGACCTTCGAGCTGGCCGCACTTGCACTGCCAGTTGCCGATTGAGTATTCGACGAAGTCGAGTTGTGAGGTCTCGCGGAAGTCGCTTATTGGAAACACCGACCTGAACACCGCCTGAAGTCCGATGTTCTCGCGTTCGGCGGGCAGCAGGTCCATCTGAAGAAACCGGTTGTAAGACTGCCGCTGGACCTCTATCAGATTTGGAATCCTTATAGCGGTTTTTATCCTCGAGAAATCGTAGCGCTCCCGGCCAATGCCGTCGCCGCTGTTAGCTTGTGCTGACATTTTTCTCCTCGATTAGTAGACAGCAGGGCAAACCTGCAGTGGGTGACACGTATTCCCAGGCCTCTGGAGAAGCTTTTTCCACGCAAAACGGGGTAGGTAACGCGAGGAAGTTATTCTCAAAACCCTAACCGGAATAGCCCACTGCAAGTGCCCTGGTCTCAACAAACAAAAAGGCAAAGCACGGCCGGAGACACCCCTCCAGCCGCGAACTTCGCGTCTTTTTGAGTACCAACTTATCTCTCTTATCTCAGCGCCCCTAATACGTCTCTAGTTCCAAATACTACACAACGCGTCAATTCTGAGTCAATAGGCCACCGCTCCGACCCCCGATGCCCGATGCCCGAGACGGACGCAGCAGCCCGGAAGGCCCTCTAGAGCCTCCCGCGCTGCCATATCCCGGATTTCCGGCGATCCCGCCTTACCATTCAACAGCGACTCCGCCTGGCTATCGGCCGTCAGGCCGCCACTACTACTTGAGCTCGACTGCCGCCCCGGCGTCGGTCAGCTTCTTCTTTATCGACTCCGCCTCGTCCTTAGGCACACCTTCCTTCACTGGCTTCGGAGCCCCTTCCACCAGGTCCTTCGCTTCCTTCAACCCGAGCGCCGTTATTTCTCGCACAACCTTGATGATCCCGATCTTCTTTCCCGGATCGGTAACACCCGCAAGAATTACGTCAAACTCGTCTTTCTCCTCGACCGCGGGCGCCGCGGCCGCTGCTGCTCCGCCGCCCACCGGGACCGCCGCCACTGCCGCGGCCGCCGCCGAGACCCCGAATGTCTCTTCCATCATCTTCACAAGCTGCGAGGCCTCGAGCAACGACAGCTCTTTTATCTGATCCACGATTCCTTGAAGCTTCTCTGACATGTTCTTAACGTCCTCCTGACTCTTCAATGCAGGCGCAGACTGCCGCCGCATTGCTTCTATGTGGCCGGTCGCCGCGCCGGTGCATCTCCGACTCAAGCGAACCATCCCATCCGCCCCTGACCAGGCGGGACTCTATGAAAACTACTTAATCAACTTCCCAATCAGACTCAAACAGGCCTCAGTCTCCACAAACCTTGGCCTCATAACTCGACTTCGATCAGAAACTACAGCCGCCTTATCGCAATTTTTTTTCGAGTGCAGACAGATCCAAAATCAGGTCCCATCCGGTGACTCAGAACTCAGGACTCAGAACTTCGTCCTATGCGCCGCCCTGACTTTCCTTTTGGCTTCGCACCTGATCGAGAACCACCACCAGATTTCGAGCGACCGCTCCGCTCACCGTCGCAAGCCTTTGAGCGCCACTGTTGATCATGAACATCATCTTTGAGACCAGCACTTCCTTCGAAGGAAGGTTCGAGATCGCCTCGATGTCTTTGACCTCGATCCTGCGACCCTCTACGACGCCTGCCTTGAACGAGAAGACGTTGCTCTCCTTGACCCACTTGGAAAGCAGCTTTGCGAGGGTGACCGGATCGGCCGGTGACAACGCCACTGCGGTCGCACCGGTGAAGGAATCGCGTATCTGTTCGATCGGGGTCCCCTCGGCGGCTCGTCTTGCGAGGGTGTTCTTGATCACCCGGTAGCTGAGCTTCGCCTGCCGGAGTTCGCGGCGAAGCCTTTCGTCATCCGCGACCTTAATTCCCTGAAAACCCATCACCAGCGCGTTGGGTGATTGCTGAAACTCCTTGCGGAGCACTTCGATTGCATCGTTTTTTTCTTCTCTCGTTTTCACGTTGACCTCTCTGTCCGCGATCAGAACTCGGCGGTGTTCAGCTTGATCCCGGGCCCCATCGTGGACGAGATCGTAGCGTTCTTGACGTACTTTCCCTTGGCTGACGCGGGCTTTGCTCGCATTATCGCGTCGATCAGGGTCTTCGCATTCTCAGTCAGCCGATCCTTCTCAAAGCTCACCTTGCCCACCGGTGCGTGAATCACGCCGGTCTTGTCGACTCTGAACTCGATCTTGCCAGCCTTTGTCTCCTTGACTGCCTTCCCGACGTCCGCGGTGACCGTTCCGGTCTTCGGGTTTGGCATCAGTCCTCGAGGACCCAGCACTTTCCCGAGCTGACCCACCGCCCTCATCATGTCCGGAGTGGCGATCAGCGCGTCGAAGTCCAGCCAGCCACCCTTGATCCGGTTGACGATGTCCTCTCCGCCAACCTCATCGGCGCCTGCGTCCTTGGCTTCTTGAAACTTGTCGGCCGCGGCAATGACAACCACTCGCTTCGATTTTCCGAGCCCGTTTGGCAAGACTACCGTGCCACGAACCATTTGGTCCGCCTTGCGCGGGTCAACTCCCAGAGTCATCCCCAGCTCAACCGTCTCGTCGAATTTTGCAAAAGCGACCTTCTTTGCAAGCTCTACCGCTTCGTCCACGGAATACAGTTTGGACCGGTCAACTTGCGAGACCGCAGCTTTGTATTTCTTTCCTGACATCTTTGTTCTCCCAGGTGATTAACGTGGCGGGCCAGGCCCATCCACTCCCTTGCTAAGCGGGTCGACGGCTTTCAGTCGACCACTTCGAGGCCCATGTTGCGCGCCGTACCCTCGATGGTGCGCATCGCCGATTCCACCGAAGTCGTGTTCAGATCCGGCAGTTTAGTTTTGGCGATCTCCTCGATCTGCTTTCGACTGACCTTGCCGATCTTGTCGCGGTTCGGCTTGGCCGATCCCTTGTCTATGCCCGCAGCTTTCTTCAGAAGGTCGGCTGCCGGCGGCGTCTTGGTGATGAATGTAAAGGACCGATCGGCATAAACGGTGATCACCACCGGAATGTTCATGTCGCCCATGTTGGCGGTCTTGGCGTTGAACGCCTTGCAGAACTCCATGATGTTAACGCCGTGTTGTCCGAGGGCTGGGCCAATTGGAGGTGCCGGGTTTGCCTTTCCGGCGGGAACTTGCAGCTTTACGTACGCTTGTATTTTCTTTGCCATATTGTTGGGTCCGTTGCGAGCCAGCGCGCGCCAGCGCTACTGAAGCTCTCCCCTTTCTATAAATCTCGTTTCGGTTGCTATTCTTCCTCGGTAAATGTCAGTTTCTCGACGTCCAGAAAGTTCAACTCGACTGGAGTCGAACGGCCGAAGATCGTGACCATCACCTTCAGTACGCCCTTGTCGGGGTTTATTTCCTCGACCTGACCGGTAAACCCGCTGAACGGTCCCGACAGAATCCTGACGTGTTCGCCGTGAGTGAACGTATGCTTCGGCTTGGGCTTCTCTGCGGCTTCACTGACGTGGTGGACGATCTGGTCGACTTCTTCCGGAGTAAGCGGCGTAGGTTTCTGTCCTCCTACGAAACCGGTTACCTTGGGGGTCGACTTGATGATGTGCCAAACCTTCTCGGTCACTTCCCCTTTGTCGTCAGTTTCGATTTCGACAAGCACGTAGCCCGGAAAAAACATCCTGGAGGTCTCGACTCGTTTCGAGCCCCGCATCTCCACGACAGTCTCGGTCGGAACCAGAACCTGAGTGATCTGATCACCCATGTCGTAGGCCTGAATTCGGGAAAGAAGGGACTCGCGAACCTTCTTCTCGTATCCCGAATATGTATGAATGATGTACCAGTTCCTGGGCATACAAGCCTACCTCACGGCCTTCTCTAGGAACTCGAATCCCAATGTGACAAGCCGATCCACGCCCCAAAGATAGAATCCGAAGAAAACTATCGCGATCAGAACTACGAGGGTGGTGCTCCAGACCTCTGACCGGTTCGGCCAACTGGTCTTTTTCATCTCCAGCTTTACGTCCTGATAAAAGGTGGAGATGCGTTTGGTCCAGCCCAGTCCGGGTACAGAAATGCTCTTGCCACCGGCTTCGGCTTCCTTCTCGCGTTCGACCTCTCGCGGCCGTTCTTCGTCGCCTGAAAAATCCGTTACTCGACTCATTAGCTCAACCTCGCGGGCATGGGCCCGCAGATCGCAAACTTCTGGCAGGGGTACCAGGATTCGAACCCGGCCTTACGGTTTTGGAGACCGCCGTGCTAGCCGCTAACACTATACCCCTGTAAAACTCCAACTACTTTGTCTCCTTGTGCGGAGTGTGAGCGCGACAACGACGGCAGAACTTCTTGAACTCGAGCCGCTCGGGCGTCTTCTTCTTGTTCTTAGTCGTCACGTAGTTGCGATTCTTACACTCCGTACACTGAAGCGCTATGTTATCTCGTGGCATAATTCCTCTGCTACTCGATCACTTCCGAGATCGTGCCGGCTCCCACCGTCCTCCCGCCTTCGCGTATCGCAAATCTCAACCCCTTCTCCATCGCGATCGGCGTGATCAACTCCACCGTCAGGTTCGAGTTGTCTCCGGGCATCACCATCTCCACTCCCTCCGGCAACGTCGCCACTCCAGTCACGTCCGTCGTCCGAAAGTAAAACTGCGGCCGATACCCACTGAAAAACGGCGTGTGCCTTCCCCCTTCTTCCTTC
>DATFXM010000052.1:0-2046 GCA_035315885.1 Blastocatellia bacterium | reverse complement strand
TCGGGTCGAAACAAGAAAACCCTTGATGAAGCTGTGAGAGCGATTGGCAACGGAGTGCTAGCGATCCAGGCAGACGTTGCGAAACTCACGGACTTGGATAAGCTCTATATAGAAGTTTCGCAAAAGCTGGGCAAAATTGATATTTTGTTTGTGAACGCGGGCGTTGGGAAGTTCGGCACCATTGCCGAGACATCGGAGAGCACTTACGACGAGCAATTCGATATCAACGTCAAGAGCGCATACTTCACGATCCAGGCCCCTTTTGAATGATGGTGGACCGATCATTCTGAACACGAGCGTGGCTGACACCAAGGGTGACATCGGTACCAGCGCGTACTCAGCAACCAAGGCGGCATTGCGCTGCCTCGCACGAACAGCGGCGGCGGAACTAGTCGAACGCGGCATTCGCGTCAACACGGTTGCTCCTGGGCCAATCTTTACTCCGATTTTTGAGAGGTCCGGGCTGCCGCAGGAAGCCGTCGACGAATTTGAGAAGAAACTCCTTACGAAAGTATCGATGAAGCGCTTTGGGCAACCGGAGGAAGTAGCGGCCACGGTAGCGTTTCTGGCGTCCCAAGATGCTTCGTACATCACTGGTGTCGAGATCAACGTGGACGGCGGACGCGGGCAGATCTGAGGCACTTCTATTCTAGAGAACGTCTCCCCAGCGATGTACGACAACATCCCGATTGCCGATAAGAAGCTGCTCTGGATCGAAGGCCCAACGCGGCGGTGGGACGGATACACCTACTTCCAGAAAGATCCGAGCCTGATGCTCGAATGGTTCGACAGGTATATGAAGTAACGACACCAACCCGAACGGGTAGACAGACGTAAACTTCAATACACGTGAATGCAATTCTTACACATCTGACAAGAAGACAGGAGGGAATCGCATGACCCAGCAGATGAATCTCGGCGGAAACTTCACGCTCGCCAACACTTCGCTGACCGTGAACCGCATGGGCTATGGCGCGATGCAACTTGCTGGCCCGCAGGTGTGGGGACCACCGCGCGATGTTAACGGCGCCGTCAGGGTTCTGCGAGAGGCCGTTGAAGCTGGTGTGAACCATATCGATACGAGCGACTACTATGGTCCTCATGTGACGAATCAGATCATCAAGCAGGCGCTCCATCCATATGCGAAGGACCTGGTGATTGTCACCAAGGTGGGGGCTCGCCGGGGAGCGGACAAGTCCTGGATTCCCGCTCTTTCGCGCCAGGAACTGATCGATGCGGTTCATGATAACCTGCGAGATCTCGGCCAGGATAAGCTCGATGTTGTCAACTTGCGAGACATGGGTGTCGAGAAACCTTCGGAGGAATCCATTGAGGAGCCGCTGACTGTCCTGGCCGAACTCAAACAGAACGGATTAATCCGTCATCTCGGTCTGAGTAACGTCACTCCGCGGCAACTGGCGGAGGCGCAGAAAATATCAGAGATCGTTTGCGTGCAGAACCTCTACAACATTGCGCACCGAGACGATGACGGCTTCATTGACGAACTCGCGCGGCAAGGCATAGCCTACGTGCCATTCTTCCCGTTGGGAGGATTTAGTCCGTTGCAGTCGGCGGCGCTGGACGCAGCGGCGGCGGCGTTGCAGGCGACACCAATGCAGGTCGCGCTTGCCTGGCTACTTCAACGCGCGCCAAACATCCTGCTGATTCCCGGCACATCTTCGGTCGAACATCTCCACGAAAATCTAGAGGCTGTGAAGCTGCAACTTACTCCCAAAACGATCGCTGACCTCGACTTAATCGCCAGCCGCCCCTAAGAAGTGACACGACCATTCAGAGTTAGTCGGTCTCGGAGTGAGATGTCGGCTCGCGACCCCGGCTCCCTGCGGGCGGATTGTCGCCCGCACAGTAACCCATTTTGCCGAATATTCAGGTCTTTAACGCCATGCGGCGTGGTTTGTACCCGAGAGAGCTCGGTCCAGATAAGTCGCCGCGCTAATGAGCGCAAGGTGTGTGAACGCCTGGGGAAAGTTGCCGAGGTGCCGGCCGTCTGCACCAAGCTCTTCCGAATACAGCCCGAGATGATTG
>DATFXM010000051.1:0-53004 GCA_035315885.1 Blastocatellia bacterium | reverse complement strand
GTAGGTATAACGACGGAAGGTTCTACCGCGGGTATAATGACGGAAGGTTCTACCGTGATGGTAGCTGGGTCGACCGGGACGACCGATGGCGCGACCGCGATTGGCGATGCCGCCGCTGATAGGCCGCTGATAGATAGATGCGGTGTGGTGAATGCGACTGCTAAGATCAGTCTTGATGAGAAGTCGGATCGTCCTGGCAATCGGATTCACCTTAGTCCTGGGATCCAACCCTTATAAAAGTCTCGCGCACGGCGTCCAAACAAACGCGCCTCAAAAGAGGCGCGTTGCCGTGCGCGCACGGCTTTGCGGAACAAAGCAGTACCAACAAGTAGTCACCTGGGCGACTCAGCATCCACGCCCCAAGGTTCATCTCGCCATTCAGTCCTCTGGTCCAAAGTCCTCGCTGCTCTTTCAAGCTGAAGACGACCCCTACAGCACGTCTATAGAGTCTATTCAGGTTGCCGACCTCGATGGAGACGGGATTCCCGAAATTCTGTCGCTTTGGAGCCGAGGGCAATTGCCCGGCGGTGTCTTGCGCGTATTTCACTGGAAGCAGGCCGCTGGCAAATTTATTGAGCTGCCGGTGAATACCGCCGAAGGCTTTACACCGTTGTTGGCCAGAGACTACGTGATCGAAGGCACAGGCAGTCAAAAGCACCTGAGTGTCAATCAGATGATGGTTGACTTAACGCGGGGGTCTCGCGTCAAGTTGGACCTGGAGCTAAGAGACGACAGAATCACCGATGTCGAAGGAGGTCCCACGGTGAACCAAAGCGAATCGGGAATCGAAGGTCAGGCCCTGCTTTCCCCAACTCACCCCGGACCGATTCGCGTCGGACAGCCGCACACGCAGGCCGCGCCGTTTCAAACTGATCTTGCGATTTACTCGGCATCGGATGGGCGCGAGGTTGCGAGAGCTCAAACCGGCACCGATGGCCGATTTCGCGTTTCACTTCCGCCCGGGATCTATCTGATCGGCCCACCGCGAACTAATCAACGGAAACTGCCCAGGGCCCAGGAACAACAGGTTGAAGTCACATCCCGAACTTTTTCCTATGTCACCATCCAATTCGACAGCGGCATGAGGTAAGGGCCTGCAGCCTTGAACCGCCTGAAATCAGCTTAATCAGTTCTTCTTTAGTTCTGCAGCGTTTCGGTGGACGGTTCTGAGCAACAAGCTCTTAAACCGGACTTCATCCTCGCTGCGCAACTCCAACACCGCAGCGTACACTGGCGTTTCTGGCAGTTCGATACCACGAAGTCTCACGGCATCCTTTTCAGTGGTGATTATCGCGTCGGCACCGGCAGCGGTGGCCCCCGCCGCTACTGTCTGCAAATCATTAACGCTGAAGGGGTGATGATCTTTATAGAAATTCTCTGCGACTATGTTGATGCCGACCTGGAGCAGCTCGTCTGCAAAAGCTTCAGGATTCCCTATCCCGCACATCGCTGCAACGTTCCACCCTCTGAACTTCGAAATCTCATAAGCATCGCCGGTCTGAAGGTGTCTCAGCTTGACCAGAGAAGAATAGAAGTAAAGGATCGGCACATCGGCGCGGCAAAAATGCTTGATGATCGACGTCGTTTGATGTTCGTCGAACGGCCTGTCGGCGCGCGTGACAATGACCGCGTCGGCCCTCTTGATGCCGTACAGCGGCTCACGAAGCCGGCCAAACGGGACCATCTCGAAGCCTCCGAACGGGTCAGTGGCATCCAGAAGAAGAATGTTGAGATCGCGTTCGACTCTCAGATGTTGATAAGCATCATCCAGAATCAAAACATTCGACTTAAGCTCGCGACTGGCCCAATTCCCCGCGTCCCATCTATCGCCGGAGATCAGGATTGGGATTTCGGGGAGCCACTCGGACATCATCACCGCCTCGTCGCCGAACTCACGGTAGTCTGGCACACTGCTCTTCGCCTCCACGTTCAAGGTTCGCAGCCCGGTCGAATTGCGCCCGTACCCACGAGTGAGGATCGCCGCATCGTGACCTTCCTCAGCCAGATAGCGCGCGATGTAACCCACCATTGGGGTCTTGCCGGTTCCCCCAACGGTGAGGTTTCCGACTGATATGACTGTAGGTTCCAGGCGACGGCTCTTGAGATAGGAGGTTTCGTACGCAGCGACCCGCAACCTGACGACAAGCTCGTACAGCCTTGCGGGAAGCCAGGCGAGAAATCGCAACACCTTCTGGTCTTTTCTTATCACTCGCTCAGGAGATTTCTGATTGCCCGCACCGTGCACTCAGTCGCGCCTCGGTTAGCCTTGAGAAGGCTCAACGCCCTCTCTCCGAGCGCGGCTGCTTGCTCGCGGTCCAGCAGAAGCCTCGTCAATTCTGCCGCCAGCCGAACGGCCTGATCCTCATCAGAGCTCGCCTTCAACTGTACGATAGCATCGGCGGTGCTGAAGTCCGAGACTATCTGCCTGAAGTTATCGGTGTACGGTCCGACCACTATAGGCTTTGCGCAAGCGGCGGGTTCGAGCACGTTGTGACCGCCACGCGGTACCAGACTTCCGCCCACGAACACTATCGCCGCGTACTTGTAGACCTCTGTGAGTTCACCGATCGTGTCCAGCAGGATGACATCCGCCGCGCCTTGACTCGATCCATCCGTCTCAGACCGGCGTCTCAGAGTCAGACCGGAACGTTCGATCAGTCCCGCAACCTCGTCGAACCTCTCGGGGTGCCTTGGAGCAATCAGCAAGCGGGTATTCTCGAGCGACGGCGTCTTCCGAACTCTGGTTAGCGCTTCGAGCAGCGCCCGCTCTTCGCCGAGTGCCGTGCTTCCTGCGACGATGAGGTTCGGAATCGACGCGAGCCGCAAAACGACGGACGCATTTGATTCGGCGCTCGAGCCCTCGATGGCATCGTATTTCAAGTTCCCGCAGAGTCGTACGCGTTTGGCCTCAGCTCCCAGTTCGAGGGCTCGTGTTACATCGGCCGGCGACTGCATCACCATAAGGCTGATGTCACGCAATACGCCGCCAATGAATCGGCGGACGCGGCGATATCCATTGAACGACCGGGGCGAGATCCTGCCGTTAGCTATAACGGTTGCGATGCGGCGGCGCCGGCACTCGCGAATGAAGTTCGGCCACAGTTCGGTTTCGACGATAACCACTGCGCTTGGGCGCACGCAATCAAGCGCTCGTCGAACGCAGAATGTCCAGTCAAACGGAAAATAGAAGACGTCGCCAGAAGGCGAGTGCTTTCTGGCGAGGAGTTGTCCAGTCAGGGTCGTGGTAGACACGACAATTCTCCAGCCTGGCATTTCAGTGATGAGCCGGTTGATCAGCGGTCGAGCTGCAAGGTATTCGCCGACGGACACGGAATGTACCCACAGAGCAGGCTTCCCGTCATTCCGAAGCGAATGGGGCAACCGTCCAAGCCGTTCTGCGAAACTGGAAACGTATTTGCCGTGACGTAGGGCCTGGTAGGCAAAGTAAGGCAAGCACAAGATGAAAACTAACGACAGGCCGATGCTGTAAAGCAGGTACATAGCGAGACGGCCGGCCGGCAGTCCACAGACCGGTGGGTCGACATTCTACTTTGCGCGTTCCAGGTAAACACCCTTGGCTGGGTCGACGCGGATTCTATCGCCTTCCTTTATGAACGGTGGAACCTGGACGGTGACTCCGGTCTCGAGCTTCGCAGGTTTGGGGCTGTTGGACGCCGTAGCACCCTTCAGCTCAGGCGGGGTCTCGACCACCGTCAGCTCTACCGCGGGCGGGAGCTCTACACCGATAGGCGTTCCTTCGAAGAATTCAACCTTTATTTTGGTGCTCGCGACGAGGTAGTTCATCGCATCGCCGAGCGCTTCGTTATCGAGCCCTATTTGGTCGTAGGTCTCGGTATTCATGAAATGGTGCATGTCTCCGTCGGAATAGAGGTACTCCATCTCATGTTCTTCGAGGACTGCGCGTTCGATGTTTTCGGTGGAGCTGAAGCGAACCTCAGTTGAAGACCCGCTCATAAGGCTGCGCAACTTGGCCTGAACAAACGCGCGCAGGTTACCTGGCGTGCGATGCTGAAAATCCAGGACCCGGTGAGGGCTCCCGTTGTAGATAATTATCATTCCACGCCGAATATCATTGGCTTGCATTGAAGTTTCCTTATTCGATCAGACGATATTAGTGATGAATCATGCCGCTAAGGCAACTGTGAAAAATACCGTATGGTCGGCCGGAATTGCAAGACTAGGCAGTGGGCAGTAGGCAGTATGCAGTTTGGGTTTTGGGTCTAATGGTTCGGGTTTGGCGTCTTGAACTTCGGGTGTGAGTTCCGAACAACTGCCTACTGCCTACTGCATTCTGTCTAGACCGCGAATTCCGCTTCCATCGCAAGCTGTGCCTTGCGCAACTCGAAGCGGCATCGGCCGACGTTGGCGCCGGGATTCAATGCAACCAGAACGAAGTATTCGGTGGTGATCGGACGTATAAGGAAGGTTATTCGATCGGTGGTGATCACGATTTCGCTCATTTCACCAAGCGCGGTATCTTCTGCCGTCCGCTGGCCTCGGCGAACCAGTGTTGCAAACTCGGTGGCAATTAGATCGATGTCGAGCGAAGGGTCGATATCTCCAACCCGCCGCTCTATTGGAATGCCGTCCAGGCCCAGCACTACGACCGCGCTGCAGCCGTCGAGGCGCTCAATCATCTTGTTAAGGGTATCAACGAAGCTCAAAGGTATCTCCCCGTCCGATTGGGCCGTAGCGAGAGTTGTCCGACGGTGATTCGCGAGACCTGATTGCTTTTCGCGAGAACTTATTATTAAGGATGAATGGGTGGCGGCACAAGCACGCCACCCATCAATTGATTCCCTACTTACCGCTGGGCTTGCCCGCGGCAACGGCTGCTGGCTGGGTCTTGGGCTGCGTCGGACCCTGGGCAACTGACGTCCGCGGCTGAACCGGAGCCGGTGCGCCTTCCATCGAGCTCCGCTGCGGAGCCGGGTTGCCCAATACATCCTGCCGCACGATGCGCGGTGTCAGGAAGAACAGGATCTCGTTTGCATCCCGGCGAACCGTTCGTCGTTTGAACAATTCACCCAGGATCGGAACCTTCGACACGCCCGGAGTGCGATTCATCGAGTGGCTCTCGCTGTCGATGTTGATGCCGCCCATCACCGTCGTACCACCGTCGGCAACCAGCACCGTAGACTCCGCCGACTGAGTGTCGATGCCCGGAGTTCCATTGTTGAACTGGTTAGCCAACGAGAAGTTGACGTTGTTGTTCTCAGCCACTACGTGCATCAACACCTGGCCGTTTTCCTCGATGATCTGCGGAGTGATCTCGAGCCTCAACGCCGCGGTCACGAACGTCGTGGTGATGGTGTTGTTGGACACCGTTTGTACCGGGATCTGAACGCCGTTCACGATTTCCGCCGTCTTGTTGTCGGTCGTTGTCACGCGCGGACTCGCGATGGTTCGAATCTGGCCCTTCGTCTCGGACGCCGACAAAGCGGTCGAGAGAATAGCCGTACCGAAGACGCCGGTTGTCAGACCGAGAACTGAATTGGCAGCCGCTCGCAGCGAGCCATCGGCAAACGGCCCCAGGAGGTTCGGACCGAGTCCCTTCTGCTGACTGGATCCGGATCCGCTACCGCTACCGCTTCCGGTGCCGCCGCTGCTGCCGCCGCTGCCGCCACTTCCGCCGGCGTTCTGGCCGCCCTGCGCCAGACCGCTGCCGTTGAGCTGCGCGGGAGACGTTTCGAAGATTCCCGACTTACCGCGGCTGCCAGTGACTGCGGTAGCCAACTCAACACCGATGTCTCGCAGGAAGTTTCGGTTCGCGATCACGATTCTGGCTTCGATCTCAACCTGAGGTTCCGGTCGATCCAGCTTCGCGATCATGTCCTCCATAACCTGCATATACTCAGGAAGGTCGGTGAGGATCAGACTATTTGTCCTCGCGTCGATCTCCACCTTCCCTCGCTTGCTCAATCTCGCTCTGACGATCTGAAGAAGCGTGCCCTGGCCCTGACCGCCTCCCCCACCCGCCTGTGAGTTGCCGCCTCCGCCGCCGCTGGAACCAGAACCACCCCTGCCGGACGCAGACAGCGATCCAACCGCGCGGGCATACTTGAGGTGAATGATCTTCGTAGTGAGCGGAATAAGCTCGGACTGCGCCTCGAGCATCGCCTTGCGCTGATCTTCTTCTTCTTTGATGGCAGACAACGTCGCGATGCGGATCATCCTGCCGTTGCTCTCGCAGACAGCGCCCAGACGGTTCGCCCTGAGCACCGAGTCCATCACGTGATTCCAGGGAATATCGGTGACCCTGATGTCAACCGGAACCGAGCTCACTGACTTATCGATGATGAAGTTCACGCCGTACTGCTGGGATATGAAGCGAAGCATGTCGCGCAGATCGACGCCCGCCCGCAGATCGAAGCTGATGAGTCCGCCGGTATAGTTCGGATCGCAGACTGCCATTTGGCCCTTCGCCCGCGGATCGGTCAGGATGTTTGACTGACGCTGGACGTCCAGAGTTCCGCGCGGGCTGGAGCTAACGGGCTGGGCGGCCGGAGCTACAGGCTTGTTCGCGGGCTGGGACGCTGCCGGAGCCGGTGGAAGGTTGCGATTAGGTGCTGGCGTAACCTGCGCCGGTTTTGAAGACGGTGCAGAGCCCTTCGCCTGAGCGATGAGGTTCGAGTCTGCTGTATCCGCGGACTTGGTGTTGTCGGTCTTGTTCTCGATCCGCTCGCCCGCCACCTTCAGTTCGCTCTTGGCGTCTGGCTGTGCCGCGGCCTTCTGCACGACACCGTTTGCCGGCGGCCTGGACTCGACTGCCGGCTTGTTGTCGCTGTCGCGAGAGCTTGGGTTGCCAACGGTGATCACCAGTTGCTGTCCATCTCGGACGACCTGGTAATTTACCTTCGATTTGGCGTCGAGAACTATGCGAACGACATTCGCGCTGGGTTGACCAATACGCAGCCGGTCGATCGAAGCCGCCGCTACATTGGTCACGCGGTTGCCGATCGCACTGCGCACACCGGTTATGTCTACAACAACCCGCCACGGATCAGAGAGGATGAAATCTTTATATTGAAGCGCACCGTCGGAATCGACGACGATGCGAAGTCCGCCGGCGCTGGCTTCCGAGCGGACGTCCCGAATCACGGTCGCGGCTCTCAACGCGGCGGGTTTTGGCGTCGCGGTGTCGCTCGCGGACGGTTGCGAAGCAGCAGGCTTGCTGGCTGCAGGCTGCTTTGCACCGCTGACCGGAGTCGGGAGCACGTAGACTCCCGTGGATTCGGCGTTGTTCTGGGTTGCGGGCCTGGCCGTTGAGGCCTGCGCCTCGGGCGAGAACTCCAGGGTCAGGACGTTTCCGCTGACGCTTGTGCGATCGTGTGCGTCAGGTCTGACGGCGACTTCGAGCCGTGTCGCTGCGCGCACTGACGTTCCAGCGGTGCTCGACTGCTTTATCGAAACGGAATCGACGAGCGCGCTGTGAACTGTGTATTCGGGCTCGAGCTGCGAGCCCGCGCAGCCCGGCAGATCGACGATGATCAGCCGGTCGGTCGGCCGGAAGACAGCATAGAGGGGTGGCGCACTCGACTCCACCTGTATGCGCGTCGTTGCGCCTACGGTCTCATGCCGGAGCGACACCAGCGTAAACGCCTGGCCCTCCGGAGCAGATGCGAGGCCGACGCTTGACCCTGCAAGCACACTGACGTTACCAATGAGCGCCGCCAGCACCAGCGATGTTACAAGCCTCCTAGCTATCATAGCTTTTATCTCCCTCTCTCATATTCCCGACGCCGGCAACCAGCCGGTACTACAAAACTCTTTCGTTTGCGAACAATTGTTCAGAGGGCTTTCGCGTAGATTCCTCAGCGCCTCGACGCGCTTGCGGTCGGCACCTTTATGACTACCTTTTCCTGTGGCGTCTGCTTGCCGTTGTTCTCGATGTAGGTGACCTCGCGGAACTGAACGCGAGAAGCGCCGTCGCCTTCGTCTCCCACAATGCGAGTGACCTCACCGTTGTACAGCTTCGAGCCGTTCCGGACAAAGAACATTGTTCCAGTTGGCTGGGCCCGCAGGAACGCGCCGAATCCATGGTCGTCTCGGAAGACTCCGGTGATCTCGACTTCGCCCACCAGGTACTGCGAAACAGGATCCGGTCCCGGTCGAGCCATCGACTCGGACTGCTGCACCTTCTGACGGAACTCGGCGCGCCGCATATCAAGGGTCGGGAAGCCGAGAACTCGCGCAGGCTGCGGTACCCCACCCTTCAGGTTTCTGATGACCTTCGGCTTGGGTGTACGCTTGAACGGGTCGCGGTTTGTCGGCCGGTAAGGCGTAATCGATTCCGCGACAGGCCCAAGGCTCTCTTTGGCCGGCTTGCTTCCCGATGAACCTTCCTTGTCCTCGGCCGGCACCGAGACCGCGCCCGCGAACAGAAGATTAACAGTAATGATGGCGGTTAGTATTCTTGCTTTCATTTGTCCGCTCCCGTCGCTATTTGCCCTTCGCCGGCTTACCAGGCTCTGGAGCAGCCGCGGTAGGCGCCGCGGGTTTCTTCATCGTTAACTTCTCGAGATTCTCGGGCGCAATATAGTACACGGTCAGCACGAACGATCCGTTTATCGATCGGCCTGCTTCCTGTGCATTCTCTTCGGCAACTTTTACTTCCACTTCGGTGACGCTCACGATTCGCGAGTAAAAGCCGAGTCTCGAGAAGAACATTCCAAGGTTGTCGTAAGTTCCGGTGACGTCAATCTGGATCGGCTGGGCGGTGTAGAAGTCTCCCGGCTGAGTCTTCAAATGCGCGAACTTCCTGAGCTCCAGGTGCTGCTCACGCAGAAAGTCCTTGATATTGTCGTAAACCTTGGAAATCTCGACCTGATCCGGCAGCAGGTCTCGAAGCTTGTCTATCTCCTCGCGTTTGTCCTTGAGAGTCTGTTCGGTTGCTGCGAGGTTTTGCCGAATTATCGTACCCTGAGCGTTGCTGGCCTTGAGTTTTTGAACCTGCTCCTGGATCTTCGCGGTCTTGGTTCTCTTCTCGCTGTAGAGCAGATAGTCGGCGGCCCAGACCAGCAGGGCCGACAGCAACAGAAGCACGGCCATCTGGTAGTACCAGGCGAGCCGGCTGAAGAAGTTGCCGCCCTCTTCGTTCCCCTTAACAACTGTCGTCATCGTCGCTGCCATAACTGGTCTCCTTATCTGCCGGCTTCCTTCTTGTCCTTGTCTTTATCTTTATCCTTATCCTTATCGCCCTCGGCCCGCGGCTTGTTGTAGTCGCAGTCGATGGTGAACTGGAAGACTCGGATCGTATCTGCTTCCCGGACGTCGGGCGCCGCCTTTGCGTTCTTGTCGTCCTTCTTGCTTTCCTTTGCCGGGTCTTTTGGCGCTTCCTTGTCTACTTCTTTTCTGTCGAGTACGTCGTCAATTTTGTACTCGCGCCCTTCGACCGACGGCATCACGTTGGTGAACAGATTGTTTGAGAACTCGAGCTGCTTTGCAAAGTCGGCGATCACTTGCTGGTTCAGCGAGCTTCCGATGATCTGCAGGTGGTTGCCCTTTTGAACGATCGAGTCAAGACGGAAGTCGACCAGGCCGTTTGGCATTCGGTCGTTGATGGCCGAAAGCATCGCTACCGGACCCTTCTGTTCAGCTCGAAGCGCCTTGATGATCTTGACGCGCTCGTCGAGCTGCTTGAGCTCGTTCTCGAGCTCATTCTTACGCTGAATGTCGCCTTCGAGCTTCTTGGCTTCGTCCTGTTCGCGATTCAGATCTTTTTCTGCCATCGCGTGGGCGCTGTTAGTCCACAGGTGGTCGGCGCCTACTGCGATCACGAAGATGGCGAGCGCCGCTGCAAGCATGAAAATCTGCTGTCCGCGACGCGCGGCCACCTTGGTCTTCTGGACCGCCACGCGGTGTTCAGCAGTTCCTTCAAGTAGATTGACGCGTATCATCTCGCCTCCTCCGCTACCCGAACCGCCAGCCCTACCGCTACTGCCATGTTCGGTGAAAGCTCTCTCAGGTATTCGTCGTCGAACTTCCTGCCGTCGAACCTGATCGAGCGGAACGAGTCGAACCTCTCAACCGGCATCTGGAATTTCTCAGAGAGGTAGTCGGTCAGGTGGGCCACCTTTGATGAGCCTCCTGCAATCAACATCCGATCTATGTTCGGCGAATCCACCGCCGTCGACCGGAAAAAGTCCAGCGTCCGCTGAATCTCGAGCGCGAGCATCTCAGAAACGCTTTGCAGCGCCGGCTCCGCCTGTTCCATAGGAACCGAGCTCTCCATGCCTGCGCCGCGCTTGAGTGACTCAGCCTGCTCGAAAGTCAGACCGAGCTCTTTCTGTAGAAGGTCGGTGTACTGGTTGCCGCCCGCCGATATATCGCGAGTGAATATCGAGGTGGTGCCGCGCACTATGTTGATGGTCAACACCGAGGCTCCAATGTCCAGCAGCGCTACTGTCTGGTTTGGCGAAGGGTGATAGTTGACTTCGTAGGCGTTTTGAAGCGCGAACGCGTCGACGTCTACAATGACCGGCTGTTTTCCGGACTGAGATATCACCTGCGTGAACTGAGCTATCTTGTCTCGCTTGCACGCAACCAGGAGCACATCCATGTTCTGGCCGGCCGCATCGTAGCCGGTGATCTCGTGATAGAGGTTGACGTCGTTGATGTCGAACGGAATGTACTGTTCGGCTTCCCAGTGGATCTGTTCGTCGAGTTCCTCTTCCGGCATGGCGGGCAGCAGAATCTTCTTGACGATCACTGCGTGACCCGAAAGCGACGTGGCTACCTGATGGGTCTTGATGCCCTGCTCATTCCATATTCGGTTGATCGAGTCGCTTACGTGATTGAGGTCGATGATGTGGCCGTCGACGATCGTGTCCGATTGAAGGTTCTGGTGCGCGATATGCAGGAGCTCGAAGCCATTTCGGTTGGGCTTAAGCTCGACTGCTTTGATTGAACTTGATCCTATATCGAGACCGACGATGCTTCGTTTCTTTTTGCTAAGCATTCTGTCCCCCGGGAAGGCTAAGGACTACGGGGTGCAGGGGCAGACACTACACGAAACAGGAACAGGAGAAAAATTTTTTCTGATCTTCAACCGCAAGGGGCGAAGGAACAAGGGGCGGACGTAAGGGGCGGACAGAACCGAACCGAAGGGTATTCAGAGGGGCTGAAATTCACTTCGGTAACCAGTCATTCTCCGTTGGCGTTGCTGCTCGTATCGTACTCTCGCCGCCGAAGACCTTGGCTTTGCGAACCAGGATCGCTCCTGGGGTGCCAGTTCGGTGATTTCAGTACTGCTTATTTGAATCAAATAACTGAAACGGTTATCGTTCCAACGCAGCCATTTCTACCACCCACCCTATGGAGTGTCAACACAAAAGTTTTTTCGCACTCTTATGGCCTGCGATAACCCGTTCGGGCGGCTGACGAATGGGTTGCGCCAGAGCCGCAAACTACATGAACTTTCATTCACAGCCAAAGTGCTCGTGTTTGACTGTGTAAAGAGCCATAACCTACAATCTTGTCTTGCTACGGCAGCCGTAACGCTTGCCTTGAGTACACGCAATAGGCTGTGGCAGCGGATGCCAAGTTTTTAACAACCGCGCGGGCGACGCACTTGAGAATAAGTCTTCAAAGCTACGCTCAACTACGATGCCGGCGATAGACCATCCAGAAGCTTATGAGTGCAATCCTTAACAAAGTAGCTACCAAGATATTCGGAAGTGCAAACGAACGACTGCTCAAGAGGCTCTGGCCCATCGTCAGCGAAATCAATGCGCTCGAAGCAAAGATGAAGTCGCTCAGCGATGATGAACTGCGAGAGCGCACGCAGCACTTTCGACAACTAGTCGAAGCTCGCCTGGCCGAGGCCGATATCACTTCCGAATCACCCGAAGAGGAAAAGACTGCGCTGAGAACAGTCACCGACGAAGTCCTCAACGAGATACTGCCCGAAGCCTTCGCCGTGGTTCGTGAAGCATCGCGTCGCGCAACAGGAATGCGCCACTTCGACGTGCAACTGATCGGCGGAATGGTGCTCCACCGCGGGACGATCTCGGAAATGAAAACCGGCGAAGGCAAAACGCTGGTTGCAACACTCCCGGCGTATCTCAATGCACTCGCGGGCCGCGGCGTACACGTAGTGACCGTCAACGACTATCTTGCCAAACGCGATACCGAGTGGATGGGCAAGATCTATCGCTTCCTTGGCCTCACCGTCGGCTGCATCCAGCACGACATGGACGATATTGAAAGGCAGGAAGCCTACCGCGCGGATATCACCTACGGCACAAACAACGAGTTCGGATTCGACTACCTGCGCGACAATATGAAGTTCGAACCGTCAAACATGGTTCAGCGCGGGCACTACTACGCAATTGTGGACGAGGTCGACTCGATTCTCATCGATGAAGCCAGAACGCCGTTGATCATTTCAGGCGCATCCGAGGAGTCAACCGAGAAGTACTACGTCGCCAACGACTGCCTGATCAGGCTCAAGGCCGAACAGCAGAAGCGCATCGCTGATATCAAGAAGTCCGACGGCGACGTCGACCTGAAACAAGACCCGCGACTGCTGTACCACGTAGACGAGAAACAACACTCAGCCTCCCTCACCGAAGAGGGAGTCGAAGTCTGCGAGCGCCTCACCAGTACCGCGAACCTCTATGATCCGGCAAACATGGATTTGCTCCACTGTATCGAGCAGTCGCTCAAGGCTCAGACACTCTACCATCTCGACAAGCAATACATAGTCAAAGACGGCGAAGTGATAATTGTCGACGAGTTCACCGGTCGCATTATGCCCGGCCGCCGATGGAGCGACGGTTTGCACCAGGCAGTGGAAGCGAAAGAAGGCGTCAAGATCGAAGCAGAAAACCAGACGCTCGCAACGATCACCCTTCAGAATTACTTCCGCATGTACTCCAAGCTCGCCGGTATGACCGGTACGGCAGAAACGGAAGCAACCGAGTTCGCGAACATCTATAAACTGGACGTGGCGGTCATTCCTACGAACAGACCTATGGTTCGCAGCGACAACTCCGACGTCATATACCGGACCGAGCGCGAGAAGTGGGACGCGGCGGTGAACGAGATCAAGGAGCTTCACGAAAAAGGTCAGCCGGTCCTTGTAGGTACGGTTTCGGTCGAGAACTCCGAAAACCTTTCCGCACGGTTGAAGAAGGCGCGCGTTCCGCACAACGTACTGAACGCCAAACCTGAACACGCGGCCCGCGAGGCGGACATAGTCGCGCAGGCGGGGCGAAAAGGGCAGGTGACCATCGCGACCAACATGGCAGGCCGCGGTACGGACATTCTGCTCGGTGGAAATCCAGAGTTCCTCGCGAAGCAGCACCTGAAAGAGAGGGAGATCAATCCCGACGAAGCTACCGAGCAGCAGTGGAACAATGCGCTGCAGAAGGCGAAGGAGCTCACCGATGCCGAGCATGAAGAAGTGGTGACAGTCGGAGGGCTTCATATTCTGGGGACGGAACGGCACGAGTCGCGCAGAATAGACAATCAGCTTCGCGGCCGTTCAGGGCGTCAGGGCGACCCCGGTTCGTCGCGCTTCTATCTTTCTCTTGAAGATGACCTCATGCGCATCTTTGGCGGCGAGCGCATAAAAGGCTTAATGCTGAGGCTCGGAATGGAGGAAGGTGTTCCGATCGAATCGAAGCTCGTATCGAGGCGGATTGAAGGCGCACAGAAATCGGTAGAGGGCCACAACTTTTCCATACGCAAACACCTCCTCGAATATGACGACGTGATGAACAAGCAGCGCGAGGCGATCTACGGCATTCGCCGCCAGTTGCTGCTTGGGTTCGAAGGCGCATCCACCGAAGAACAGAACACAAACCAGCGAAACTATGTCCTCGGCGTTGCCGAAGATCTGTTTGCTAATCTGGTCGATCAATACATGTCGAAGGATCTGCGGCCGGATGAATGGGACCTTGCCGGGTTCAAGGACCAGGTTCGAACGGTATTCGGTCTCGACCTCGATCGCGAGGGCGTGGACCTGACGACTATGGGACCGGTCGAGGCGCGCGAGGCGATGTGGCGCAAGCTCGAAGACTCCTATGCGCAGAAGGAAGTTCAAGTCGGAGCCGACGCGCTGCGCAGTCTCGAGCGCTACATAATGTTGAATATCGTAGACGCCCAATGGAAGGACCACCTGCTTGCGCTGGATCACTTGAAGGAGGGAATCGGACTAAGGGGCTACGCGCAAAAGGACCCGCTGGTTGAGTACAAGCGAGAATCGTTCTACCTGTTTGATGCCATGCTGAATCGGATCGACACTGAGACTATTCGATACCTGTTCAATTTCCAGGTTCAGGTTGCTGAGCCGGTGGAGCAGCAGCTGCTCGAGCGGCGAAGGCGACAGCGACGCGGTCGAGTCGCGTTCACCAAAGCCAACGAGACGGCGTTTGCCGGCGGCGAAGAAGAGACGGCAAAGCCGATACGCCACAAAGGCCCTCGGGTCGGCCGTAACGAACTCTGTCCCTGCGGTTCGGGTAAGAAGTACAAGAGGTGCTGCGGCGCCTCCCAGTAATCCCGGTCGTCGGATTCTGACACACCCTATAACATTACTATTCACGGAACGCGACGAAAGACTTACTATTTTCGACTAGCGATTCGTTAATTCGCGATTCCTTGCTCCCGGTTCAGGATTAGCTGTCACGAAGCCGGAGGCTCAAAATCTCTAACCCCATCATCGAGGCGATCAAGTCGGGAGGTGCACCGCCCACAGTAAGGCTCGCGGCAGCGCGCGGCATGCTGCCGCTTCCCGACGAAGAGATCCTGGAAGCGCTGGTCGCGCTTGGCACTGATGAAAGCGCCGAAGTGCGCGAAGCAGCAACGGCAAGCATAGAAAGAATGAAGCCCGAGTCGTTTCTCGGGGTGGCCCAGGACAAGAATGCTTCGCCTGACGTACTTGGCTTTCTGGCAATCTGGCCGCGCGCAACGAAGGATCTCCTTGAGGCGGTTGTCTTCAATCGCGGAACTCCTGACAACGCTCTCGCGTACCTTGCCGGCAGGACAAACAGTCCGGCGATAATCGAGACGATCTCGCTTAAACAGCAGAGTCTGATCAGAACTCCGGCGATTATCGAAGCCATCCTCGCAAATCCGGCGCGGTCTCCGGAAGCCGAGCGACGCGCCCGCGAAGTTCAACACGAGTTCTTTGAGAAACAGTTCGGCGCGAAGATGGTCGCGCAAGAGCAGCGTGTACGCGATGAAGCCGAAGCCGCGGCACGGGCCGCTGAAGAAGCTGCGCGCGACACCGTAGCGGTCACCGGCATCGACGACCTAATCCGCCTGGGACTAATCGATGAGCGAATCGACGACTCAGTTGTAGCCGAGTACGAAGCAGAGTTCGGACCGTTTGACGAGATCGTCGAAGATGAAGAAGCACGGCTCGACATCGAGCGGGTCATGAGCGAGATCGCCGCCGAAGAGGAGGAGCCGATCTCTCCCGATCGAATGCCAATCTTCCAGCAGGTTGCGTTGATGGGCGTAAAGGAAAGAGTGATGCTCGCTCTCAGAGGCACGCGCGAGGCAAGAATGATCCTGATACGAGACCCGAACCGAATCATCGCATCGGCGGTGTTGAAGAACCCGCGAATCAGCGATCAGGAAATCGAATACATTGCGTCGGTCAAGACAGTGCCCGAGGATGTTTTGAGGCATATCGCGACGAATCGGGCGTGGGTCAGATCTTATACGGTGATTCACAACCTGGTGCGAAACCCGCGCGCGCCGATCGGCACGAGTCTTGGTCTTTTGAACCGAATTCAGTCACGCGATTTGAGAGGACTCGCGAGCAACAAGAACATCCCGGACGTAATCCGCACCACGGCTAACCGGATGTACATAAAACGCAGTGGTAACTGAACGCAAGAAGCGCCTTCCATAGGCCAACTCGACCGGCCATCACTACCCCGAACGGGTTCTGTAATTCAATTTATCGTGTTTAAACTACGGTTGCTTTGTGCCAAATTCTCTCGCGCCGGGCAAGTGGCACGCTCGTTGCAGATTTGATGGAGCGAAGTAAACAAACAAATACGAATCCTAGTTCGGGTTCTTTCCGTATCTAGGACTGGAGAAGAAATTGAAGCATTATCGAGCAAAGCCCGGTGCAAGTGGGGAAGGAGAATTGAAATGACTAGCATGATTGCCGCGGCTCTGATAATCGGCGTCTTAACCTTTTTATTGACTCGAAGTCTCGATAAATCAAGCAGACTGGCGCTTAACGAAGCCCGCGTTGCGAAACTAAGCATGGGCGTGCAAATAGTTTGCGGCGACTGCGCCGGCGATGGTGAGTCGGCCGCACGGACTTACCTCAACCGCTGCGGTCGTTGTGAGACCTGTGGGGGTAGCAGCTATGTGCTAGCGTCGAGCCTTGCGTTGAGCGCGTTGCTGGCCCGTGCTTACAGCAGCGGCGCCCGTCGGGTGCTTGCTTTTGAACCGGCATCGCAGAGAGTATCGCGGCGCACCACTAAGATGGCAGTGTGACCGCCTGGTCACCCAGTACTCGGTGGATATTAAGTGGCCGGTGTTTCGTACCCTCACTACTCACCGCCGTCGAAGCCCCGATACTCCTCAGGGAGATCGAAGTCGATTAGAACGTCTTCGGTCTCCCATTCGATTCTAAGGATACTCTCCGAATGCGCTCGTAGAACCTCTTTCAAACCCTCTTCAGGTCTCGCGGACATCACTTCTGACCTGAGACTGACGTCCACAAGCAACGGATGGCCGTTCTTCCCATTAAATGTCGGGGAAACTAGCAAAGGCTGGTAAGACTCATAAGCATCTATCAGGCGGTCAACGAGCGCGGCGCTGATCTGCGGTTGATCCACCAGTGCGATCAGGAATGCGCGCGACTGAGCCGAGATCGCATCCACGCCCTTCTTAACTGAAGAAATCATGCCCACTTTGTAGTCGGGATTCAAAACTGTCTTCACAGGCCGCTGCCTCAACGTAAATGCTACGTCGTCGTGTCGATGTCCAGTCACTACCAAAACCTCATCGACTCGGGAATCGAGCAACGCATCGACGCAACATTCGACGAACGTTTTCCCGCGGAAAGGAAGAAGCTGTTTGAAGGCACCCATGCGTCTGGACTCGCCGGCCGCGAGTAGAATCGCAGAAACGCCCGACCTGGATTTCATGTGCTGATTATAACTAAAGAGTGCTGAGTGCTGAGTGTGTTCTGAAGCGAGGTGATTCGAGGTTTGTAACTGAGAAGAGAACTCAGCACTCAGAACTCAGCACTCTTCCAGGGTTCGTTTTCTTGACAATTCTTTGAACGTGCCGCTATGTTGTCGTTTGCCCTTTTGAAGGCTGCGCCCGCTTATAGCAGCGCGCTTTCACTTCCTGGGGCTGGGAGGCTTTTGTTTTGGCAAGACCCACAAAGAAACGAAAGAAGGTATCGGTCAAGGATCTCAAGTACCGTCACGATCCGATGATCCGCATGTACGAGCGGACTCAGGAATGGCTGCAGGATCGCGCGAGGCCTTTTGTCATAGCCCTGGGAGTGATCGCCGGAGTCGTAGTGCTTTACCTGGCGGGCAGCTATTTCTTTGACTACCGTCAGTCGAAAGCTGAAGCCGCGTATGCGGCGGCCGCGGAAAAGTTCAATGCGTCGGTTCAGGATGCCAACACCGTCAGCACAAACCCGACGACCACCAAATTCTATACGGATGAACAGACCAAATGGCAGGAGGCGGCTGATGCTTTTGAAGGTCTTGCCAACGACTATTCCGGGTACTACGGTACGATTGGCCGCTACTACGCCGGAGTTTCCTACCTGCACATCAATCGCGACAAGGGCATAGGCATTCTCGAGCAGGTCGCAGCAAAGAATGATAAACCGACCTCGGAGCTCGCGAAGCTCGCACTTGCCGAGAATTATCTTGCCAACAACGAATTCGACAAGGCGGTATCGTTATACGAGCAGTTAGTCAACTCAACCGACAGTTTGAAACCGGCAGTGCAGCTTGGCCTCGGAAATGCTTACGAGAAGGCAGGTCAAACCGAGAAGGCGGTCGATGCTTACTTCGAAGCGGCAAAGCCCGACCGTTCGTCGCCTGTTGGCTCTGAGGCTGAGAAACAGCTCAAGCGGTTGGCGCCAGACCGGCTCAAGGATTTGCCGGTGCCGGAGAATCCATCGATCCAGCCCTGATCGCCACCCAGGCAGAAATTGAAAGATGGACAACCTGGCGCATACGCTGCTAGGCCTGTCGCTGGCAAAGACCGGCCTCGAAAAAACAACCCCGCTCGCGACCACCGCGCTGGTCTTATCATCGAATCTTCCCGATATCGATGTCATGCCACAGTTGTTCGGAGGTACGCCTGCTTATCTCGAATTCCATCGCGGGTTCACTCACAGTCTTCTCGGTCTCATAGTCCTCGCCGCAGGACTCACTGCGGCTCTCACTCTGATGGACCGGCTCTTCAGGTTGCGCCACGATCCGTTTGGCCGGCCGGTGATGGCGTTGCGCATTTTCATGCTCTCGTTGGTTGGCGGGCTCGGTCACGCAGTGATGGACTTCACCAACGTCTACGGTGTGCGACTGCTCGAGCCGTTTCGCGACCGTTGGTTCTACGGCGATCTCATTTTCATCGTGGACCCATGGATCTGGTTGATTCTCGGAGCTCCTGCGGTATGGCTCACGGCCCGAGGCGCGTGGCGTGCACTAATTTGGCTAGCCATCGGCGCCGGTCTCGGAGCATTGATGGTGCTTGCTCTGAGAGCTCCGTCTCAATATCAGTTGACGGTGCCGGTAGCGGCACGAATCGTTTGGTTTGTTGGAATGGCTGTAGTGCTCTTGGGGGCGATCGCCGGATGGGGCCGGGCGGGACCAAGCGCCGCTCGATGGTCGCTGATGATTCTCGTGTTTTACTACGGCGCAATGTGGTTAGCGCATCGCTCGGCAGAACGGCAGGCGCTGGCGTCTCCGCCGGCCAAGGGGGCGATCTCTTCAATAGCTGCGTGGCCGGTGCCCGCAGACCCGACGACATGGCAGGCTGCGGCAACCGCGAATGACAGTTTGTTTCGAGGAAAAATAAACCTCCGGACGAAGCGCGTGGAATGGGAGGAGGCTGGCGCTCCACCGGCGAATCCGGAACTGCCGAGTGCCCTTCGTGCATCGCCGGAGGCGAGCACGTTCCTGAGCTTTGCTCGCTATCAGGACTGGCAGGTTCACGAGGAACCGGAGGGTTACCAGATCGCCGTGCGGGATCTTCGCTTCAGTTTGACGCTGCGAGCTCGAGTGGACCGGGACTTGAACGTCACATCCGCGATGGTGAGCTGGTGACAAACTATTGCTCGACGTTAGAACTGTTCATACAATCTAACTGATCAAATGGAACCAATCAGCATAAGGCCCGGTTATCTCCCCTACTGGCTTACCGCAGCAGTCTTGATGACCGCTGGTTCAGCGCTCTTGAAATATGGCCGCGCCGGGCTCGGCCTGAGCTGCTGGAGTCTGCTAATCCCGGTGCTGGTTGCGGCGGTCTTGGACCGGATTGAGTTTGACGGTCAAGCGATCAGCCATCTGGGGCCGCTCTCGTTTGTATTGTCGAGACTCTTCAGGCTGCCACGACAGCTGCGCGTATCCGACATTGAAGCGGTCACGACCGAGACCACCAGCCTCAGCTTTGCAACCGGAGACGCAAAGCTGAGCTACCACACGCGCATAAGCGGCGGGGGTCTGGAGATCGTAGTTCGATCGCACCGCTCTACTTACCTGCCGTTTATACGTGCACTGTTTCGAGCGATCGGCCCGGACAAGCTGGACCCTCGGTCGGCCGAGATAGTCGAGTACCTCGATTCCGGAAAATCACTAAAGGGAATTCCGGTTTTGAAAACCGACATAGCGGCGATGCCGATTACTCGACTCAGACGTATCGCTAACGCGCTTCGGCTGACTGGCAAGCTCGCACAGGCTTCGAGTTATTTTCGCGTCGCCTACGAGCGAGAGCCCAGGAACCCACGACTTCTTTACGAAATGTCGAGGTTCTTTCATTCCTCGGCTCAAAACGACGACGCTCGACTGCGGCAGAGATCTGATGCTTGCCTGAGGCTGGCATCCCGGCTCGCAGGTTCGGAACCGGATTTACTCGAGCGGATCGGTGAAGCGTTTTTTGAGCGCCTGGACTACAAGAGAGCAAGCGACTGTTTCCGCCGCGCACTCGACGTAGAGCCCACGCGTTTTCGTGCGAATGTGGGTCTCGCTGAGATCGCATTGCGTGACGGCAAGCTTGCACACGTAGCGCACTATTACAGCGCAGCGTCGGCGACTGACGATCTGGCGCTCGCTCGGATGGCCGGACGAGAGGCTCGTTACTATGAGCGCCTGATGGGGGACGATGACTTTCTCGAAGGCGAGCTTCGAAGGATCAGAATCTCAAATCAGATCCGCTGGGCTCGGCGCCTTGCAGCGCTCTCGTTCTTCAGCTCCTGGATGTTGGCCGGCGTGCTTGGGCGATTTTATCCGACACTCGAAGAATTCGGGTGGGCAGTCATGGCATCGTCGGGCTTACTGTGGTGTTTATCTGCGGTAGCGCTTCGTCTTTTCCGCCGCCGCGTTAGTTGACAGCTCCCACCTCATCAGCTCATCCTATCCCTCATCGCTTCGTCGACTGGAACAGTGACGGTGAACCTCGTGCCGTGGCCTTCTGCTACGGGGCTCTCGAGCTTCACCGCTCCTCCAAGCTCCACAATTCTGCGCTGAACGATCGCAAGGCCCAGACCAGTGCCTCGCGACTTCGTCGAGTAGAACGGCTCGAACACCCGGGGTTGGGCATCTGGCGGTATGCCGGGCCCATTGTCGCTCACCTCTACGGACAGGCTCGACTTGGTCGCGGTGGCGCGCATTTCTACGCTGCCGCCACGGTCACACGCCTGCACCGCGTTCAACACCAGATTGCTGAGAGCCTCACGCAAAGCTCCAGCCTGTGTTCCCGATAGCTGCAATTCCCCGTCCGGACTGACTGCGATACTGACCCCGCGCTCGGCAGACTCTGCGGCCGCGAACGCAACCGTTGACTCGAGCAGCTCGTCGAGACTGACTCGCCGCGACTCAGCACGGCTTGGGCGCGAAAATGCGAGCAACTGAGAAACGGTAGTGTTCAGCCGGTCTACTTCGTTGACGATCAACTTCAGGTCGCGTTCGTACTCGCTGCCGGCATTCTCCTCGCGCATGACCTGAACAATTGATTTGATGGAGGACAGAGGGTTCTTTACTTCGTGCGCTACCTGCGCAGCCATTTGACCAAGTGTCGCAAGTCGCTCGCGGCTGGCGAGCTCGCGTTCAAGTCTGATTTTTTCTTCGATCAGACAGCATCTCTCAACCTCCGTTGCGACTTGTCCCGCAAGTACATCCAATACAGCGCGCTTTTCGGATGTCAAAGAGTGCGGCTCAGCGCTCACGATCATCAATCCGATCAGCTTTCCTTCGCGCTTCAACGCATAGGCTATGCTCGCCCCAAAAGGCGCCAGGGCCTCATCGTTCTCGATCACATCCGCCTGCCACTCCCGCAGTTTGTCCGCAAGCCGCTGTACCTGACCATTTGACTGCCGGACATCATAAGGCGTGATGCGTACCTCGCGGACATCGAGCCCGCGGCGGATGACATCTTCGGTGTAACGAATCAGGGAAGTCAGCTCACCAAACCCCACTGCTCCGGAGGACACTTGCCGCACAACGTCTCTGTACAAACCTATTTCTCGGGTAAAGAGTCGGTGAACTGCTCGATCGATCGCGCGAACAAGAGGACTTGCAAGCGCAACCATGCCGAGAATGAGCATGACTTCAACGACTCCGGGGCGGATCTCAAATCTGTCAACAAGAAACTGATCGAAACGCCTGACACCGTACGTGTAGACCGCGATGAACAATAAAGCGAATACGGCGTAGGCCAGACTCTCCTTGACTGCAACGTCCACGAACTTGTAGCGGTACACGTGATAAACAACAAAAAAGATCGGGAACAGCGACGACAGCACAAACGCTATCCATCCAGGCTGGTCTGGTCCGGCGCCCAGAATGGCCACGATCACAAACTCGAATATCCCATTGAGCACCAGCAGCACTGCGAGCCGATTAAAGAACATCCTTTCACGTGTCGCCCGCGCGTCCAACCGATCGCGTATCCTCAAATCGATGTACGCCGAACAACACATCATCAGCCCGTACCAGATCGAATAAGGAACAAGCAGCACCCTTAGCTTCAACAGAAAAGACCGGTAGTCGCCCGACACAATTCTGTAGATCGCGTACGGCAGGAAGATCATCGGCAAGTAGAAGAGCCAGGCGAAGCGAGCGACCTGGACTCGCGACCACCGTTTGTAGTTGTCAATCGAAGCCCAGACCCCAAGATGTGCGTGCAGCAGCGCGGCTGGCAAAAGCGCTACTCCGGTCATTGCAAAAACGTTCCAGACCCTCAACAACGGAGTAACGCGGTAGCGGCCAAGCAACAATTCCTGAAGACTGATCAAGAGGTTTCCAAGAAACCAGACTCCCAAACACAGGTTCAGTATGTTGATGAGCCGCTCGGGCTGCGTAGTGTTTTGTCCGGCCAGACGCCTGGCCCAGATCAGCCAGGTGATATAGAAATGAAGGGCGGCACCCGTCGCAAACCCGACGAGCTTGATAATTTCGAGGGGACTCATACGCTAGCTGACAGCGTCGCCGGTCTTATCGCAAAGGCTCTGGAGTTCCGACTCCTATGCCAGAATCGTGTCACTTCAATCTTCGGCTCACGCACAAAACAACTCACCGCTGTCTGCCACATCAATCTTCACCACGCAACAGCGTAACGACCGCGTCTCGGATCAGCGCCCGCTTCGATGACGCCGGAATCACGATTGTACCTTATGACCGTAGGCGCCGAAGGATTGCCCCACGCGGACTGCATTTCGACCTTATGACCTCGTGATGAAAGAACTCTGGTCACATCAGAGCCGAGCCGCTCCTCGAGGTTCAACACACCCGCGTTGAATCGATGATCGTCAAACGAGCTTACCAGGTGCAGAGTCTGAAATCGCGGCGCTTCAACCGCCTCCTGTACGTTCATGTCGAACTCCAGGATGTTCAGCAGCACTTGCAACAGCGTTTGGTCCTGGTTGTCTCCGCCAGGCGTGGACAATACAAGAAGCGGCTGACCATCCTTGAGAACCAGTGTTGGGGTCAATGTTACGCGCGGCCGCTTTCCGGGCTCGAGTACATTCGGATGCCCGGGTTCGAGGAGAAAAGACTGCATGCGTTGGCCCATCAGTACGCCGGTGTCGCCAGCTACCACTGCGGGCAACCACGCACCGGACGGCGTAGCGCTGAACATGACTCCATCTTTGTCCACCGCATTCACGCAAGTCGTATCGTTGGCCCGCTCGGCCTCGGGTACCGTCGACTTGCCGGTTAATGCCGGGGGAGTCACGCCGTTGAACAGCGGCTTCTTACCAACGGGATCACCCGGCCTTTGTTCCATCGACGCGTGAAGCGCGTCGATGAGCGGCCTTCTGACAGCAGCATAATCTTTCGCAAGCAACGCGGCTTGCGGCACCTTTGCGAAGTCGGGATCTCCGTAGAACTTGTCGCGGTCGGCGAATGCCAGCTTCATTGTCTCGACCAGGGTGTGGATGTAATCGGCCGAATTGTGCTTCATTGACTTGAGGTCATAACCCTCGAGCAAATTCAGCATCTCCAGCATGACCGGACCCTGTGCCCAGAAGCCCGTCTTGTAGATTTCGTAACCTCGATAAGTCGTCTTCTGCGGCTGTTCAGCTTTAGCGTGAAACGCCGCGAGGTCGCCCGCCCTCAGCAAACCGCCGTTCGCTTCCTCGAACGCGGATATTCTCCGGGCAACATCGCCCTTGTAGAAATAATCTCGCGCTGCCGTGAGAGCTGCATGCCGACCTTTCGACGCTACTCTTTTTTCGGCGTCGACGATTGATCGGAGGGTGCGCGCGAGATCGGGTTGAACAAAGATGTCGCCGGGTTTCGGCACGCGCCCTCCGGGTAAGAACAGTTTTGCGCTCGAGGGCCATCGCTCGAAGATCTTTCTCGTTCGCTCGATGTAGCTCACCCGAATCTCATCGATCGGAAACCCGTCGGCGAGTTCGATGGCCGGCGCCATTACCTCGGCCAGAGACTTTGTACCGAACTGGTCGAGTGCCGTTACCACCGCATCGAGGACCGCCGGCACAGTGGCGGGCAGGATCCCCGAAGACGGTATCAGGCCGGGTCTGGAGCCGCCCTCGGAGATCGACACGTATTCCGGGGAGCCGGAATAGACTGGACCGGTTTCAACCGCACCGGACTTTGCCCGATTACGAAAGAACTCGGGTGTTGCCAGCTTCGGGGCGATGCCTTGGCCGTTAATGACGGTCACTCCCGCACGAGTCTTGATAATGATGGGGACTTCGCCGCCAAACGAGAAGTGAGAGAACTCGATCACCGAAGCCGCGAGCACAGCCGCGCAGCCTGCGTCTACAGCGTTGCCACCCTGCTGCATCAGCCGCAACCCGGCTTCCGCCGACAGGGGGGAACCGGCGGCGACTGCTCCCCGTTTTCCGCGCACCACGGGCCGGAAGGTCTCCGCGCGCGGAGAAACCACAAAGGAAGAAAACAGAATTGCGGTGAGCAGGATCGCGCACACGGCCGGCACCAATCGCATAAGTACCTCGCTGATAGAGTTTGGTTGAGGGAAGTTTCAGGCTTGGCGGCTGGGTTGTCAACGGAAGGCAGGGGCAGTGGTGAGTTTTGAGCAGGGGGTTCGGAAAATCAGATCTCAGATCTCAGATTTCAAATTTCAGATTTCAAATCATTTCAAATTTCAAATTTCAAATCTAAGATCTGAGAACTCAATTTATCTCAACTGCGGGCAACGCGCAGAGGCGGTCGAACATCCCCCCTTCGCAGCCGCTCACTCGGCTCACCTAACGAACCAAATCAGAGAACTCCGGAGGCAACAGGGAATGAAAAAGCTAGCTAGTCTTCTGCTCGTACTCTTCCTGGTTGGGCTGGCGATTCCTGGAACCGCGCTCGCTCAAAACGGCAGAGACGAGTATGGAGGCCTCGTCCGGCGGGACAAGAATGGCGTAAGAATCGGCAGTAGCCGGATCTCGCTGCTCGATGGCCCAGGTATTCTCAACTATGAATACAAACACAGTTGGATGCCCGGTCCCGGCGGCGCCGCCACTGTTATTGGTATCGGCGCCGGTGCTGGCGCTTTAACCGGCGGTGTAATTAAGGGGAAGAAAGGCGCGATTGTGGGAGCGTTGATCGGAGGCGGCACCGCCACCGGCATCTGGCTCTATAAGAACCGCACCGAAAAGCGAAGGATTTTCTGAACGCCCCTGCATCACCTGTATCAGCTCAAACCCAAAAGGTCCGACGGAGCTTGCCGACGGACCTTTTGACTTTGTAAGCTCGTTGCACGCCTGCCGGCCTTGTGACAGTCCCGTCCAGACTCACAAGCGGCGCGTCAAAAGGGAGGCTAAATGAAACTAGTGACTGGGCGAGTCCTTCTATTAGTTCTGTTGTCCGGCCTTTTCATTCCGCAACTCGCGAGTGCCGAGCACAGCCAACATCACAACGCGGTGAAAATCTGCAAGAAGCGATACAAGGACACCGTAAGAGGGTCCAAGTACCTCCCGCATCGCGAACGCGAAGCCCGAATCGAGCAAGCTAAACGCGAGCTACGCCAGTGTATTGACAGCGCTCCGCGTTAATACCTATTCAGCCATTATTCTGAGATAGACGTCGGGATCGACGTTTCCGCCGCTGATCACACAACAAACCTTGACGCCTCGGAATCGCTCGGGAGCGGCCAGCAGCGCGGCTACCGACAATGCACCAGTAGGCTCGGCTTTCAAGTTCGCCAGCCGGAACAACAACCTGACGGCCTCCTTAATAGCGTCCTCCGGGATTTCGACAATGGTATCCAGGCCTTCACGGAGGATCTCCCAGTTGTGACGGCCAAGGCTAACGGTCCTTGTGCCGTCCGCGATCGTCTGCGGCTCGGACTCGTTGATCACGATATGCCCTGAACGAAGTGAGCGGGCCGCATCGTTGGCCAGGGCGGGCTCGGCGCCGACGACCTTCACTTGAGCGCCGGCCGCCCGCACCGCGGTGACTATCCCCGAAGTCAGACCACCTCCCCCGACCGGCGCGACCACCGTTTCGAAACGCCGCCCGGAATTCACCAGCTCGCGTCCAAGGCTCGCGTTGCCCTCGATCACCAATGGATCGTCATATGCGCTGGCGATGTACGCTTCGGGATGAGCGTGGGCGAGTTCCGCTACGCGTTCAGCTCTGCTGATCCTGCTTGTATCGATCAAGTCGACTACACCCCCGTATTCGCGGACGGCATCGATCTTAACTTTGGCAGAAGTAGCAGGCATCACGACGGTGATGGTCTTGCCCAACATCGAACAGGCACAAGCCATGGCCTGCCCAAAGTTTCCGGACGAAGCAGTGATAATCGACTTTTGGGGAACGTTAGACGCTACGTTGTATGCGGCGCGGAATTTGAAGCTGCCGGTATGCTGAAACGTCTCACTCGCGAGAACGACTTCAGCGCCGAGCTCCAGCGACAAGCGTCGAGCCTCGATAAAAGTTGTAGGGCGAACTACGTCGACCAGAGGGATTGGTGTGATTCGGGCTTGATCCATGCGAACAAACTTATCGGCGCAATCACGGATATTCAAGGGCTGAGTGCTGATGATGACGCAACCCTTCTGGGTTGGCACTCAGAACTCAGAACTCAGAACTTCCCCTTCAGTACCAAGTCTGGGCCGAGCCGCCTGACGTTGAACGACTTGACGGGTATCGCGTTACTGACCGCCTTGATTCCAAGGTCTCCAATCGACTCTTTGCCCCGACCCAACAGCTTCGGCGCCAGCACCACGACAAAGTCCTCCGCGAGTCCCTCTCTAATAAGCGACGTAACTACTTGCTGACCGCCTTCCGCGAGTACCGATCTTATGTCGCGCTTTGCGAGTTCTCGAAGAAGGCTTCGGAGGCTGACACCACGGCCCTGAGTTCCTGCAGGCAGTCTCAACACTTCCGCGCCAAGGCTCTCGAGCTGCCTGGCTTTGCCCGCCGAGGAGTTGATGGTGGTGGCGATGATCGTTTGACCCGGGCGGCTGTTCGAAAGCAACCTCGATCTGACAGGGATTCGCAATCGACTGTCGACCACAACTCGCACCGGGTCGCGGCCCTTTACCAAACGTACGTTGAGCTGAGGATCATCGGCCAACACTGTTCCGATTCCTACGAGGACCGCATCGTGCTCCGCTCTCAGCTTGTGCGCAAACTTCAGAGACTGCGGGGAGCTGATCCATCTGGAGTCTCCGGTTGAGGTTGCAATTCTCCCATCAAGCGTCTGGGCGAACTTGATTGTCACTCTCGGTTTGGCCGCTTGCGGTTTTCGTTTTGCGTTCTTGGCTCTGGGCATGCCGGCCTAGTTTAACCAACGGTGTTTGGCGAGGCCATTCGGTTGGAGAGACGCAGGAGTTTGCCGGCTGCGCGGGTGTCCGGATAAGATTTCACGAATGATTGTCGAGCTTGTGAAGGAGTTCAGGTTTGAGTCCGCGCACCGCCTCCCGCGTGTCGCTCCCGACCATAAGTGCGCGCGACTCCACGGGCATTCGTTTGTCTGCGAAGTCGCGGTTCGTGGCGAAGTCGACGAAGAAAAAGGTTGGTTCATCGACTATGCCGTAATAGCAGAATCGTTCGAGCCCCTAAGGCTCAAGCTCGACCACTATTATTTAAACGAAGTTGATGGTCTGGAGAATGCCACCAGCGAAAATCTGTCCCGATGGATCTGGGAACGTCTCAGGGGGAGCTTACCCGGCTTACATCGCGTGACGATTCGCGAAACGTGTACCGCACGTTGCGACTACTTCGGGGAGTAGAGTGCTGAGTGCAAATCCCGAAGGGATTACGGAAGGCCGCTTTGTTCAGGGTTCCGGACGCAACCTCTTTGGGGTCGTTACTCAAAACTCAGAACTCGGTTCTCAGAACTACATAATGTGGGCGCGATCTCGGTTGCTTGGTTCGGCGCCGGAAGGTGCGAGTGACTTGCGGCGACTCTTGTCCGCGTACATAGCGCGGTCGGCGGCGAGCAACAATTCATCCAGTGAATGTCCATCGGTACCGTAGCTTGCCCATCCGATGCTGATTCCTACACCAGCTCCTGTTAGACCGACGCCGTAGTCGTAGTTGTCCACTGAATGCTGTATGCGCTGTACGACGTCGCGAGCTTCATCGGGTCCGACCTGCAGCAGGCCTACGAATTCGTCGCCGGCGTAGCGGCAAACGAAATCTCTCGTCCGGACTTGATCCAGCGTGACTCGAGCGATCTCCCGCAGCAAGTTGTCTCCAGCCTGGTGTCCCAGACTATCGTTAATCCTCTTGAAGCCGTCCAGGTCCATCATCAATAGAGTGAAGCTCTCGCCGTGACGCTGCGCGAGATCTGCTTCTTCCTCGAACTGGTACCGGAGCGCTCGTGCGTTCGGCAAGCCCGTCAGCGGATCAGTTAACGCTTTCGCCTCGGCGCTTTCGTGATGCAGCGCGTTTGCAATGGCGTCAGAGGCCAGCTTACCCACCGCCTCCGCCAGTCGGAGGTGATCAGCTTCGTAGATCGCCACTTCAGTCGAGTAAAGCGCCATCGCGCCCAGGGCCTCGTTGTCCTTCACCAGCGGCACGACCACCACCGACCGGTAAGGCGGATCTACATCGAGCTTGAGTGTAGTTATGTCCATCATCGGATCGCAGTTGTACATCGGCTGACGGTTTGCTACGACCCAACCGGTAATGCCCGCCCCGATGATCAGACTCTTGCCCTTGAAACGGTCCGCATTGCGTCCGGTTGCATGCGCCGCTTCTATCTCGATCGAGTTGGGACGTCTGAGATACAAAACGCAGGTTGTGTAATTGACCATGTCGCGCAGCCGCGATGAAAAAACGGCAAACATATCGCGCAGGTCCAGAGACGTCCCGATTGTCTGCGCAATTTCATAGAGCGTTATGACCTCGCGGTGAGCGTTTCTGATCTGTTCGAAGGGCTGCGTACCTTGCGGCCGTGGCTCGGCCATGCGTTTGATGCCGGCCTTCTGCGGAAGAGGCCGGATCTCCTTGCGCTGCGCGGCTATCTCAGTTTCGAACTCGGAAAGATGTTCGAGAAACACGCGGACCACTTCGGGGTCGTACATCTTGCCCGCGTTGTCTCTTATCAACGAGATGGCTTCGCCTCGGGTCATGCCCTTACGATACTGGCGATCCTCACGCACTGCATCAAAGCAATCAACTACGGATAGAATCCGGGCAGTGACCGGAATATCTTCGCCGACCAATCCGTCGGGGTAACCCTTGCCGTCCCAGCGCTCGTGATGATGGCGCACAACCGGAACTACCGGGTAAGGAAACCCGACGCGCGAGAGGATCTCGGCACCCACGATCGTGTGGGATTTCATCTTGTCCATCTCAGCAGGCGTCAGTCTGTCGGGTTTGTTGAGTATGTAATCCGGAACGGCGAGCTTGCCGATATCGTGCAGCAGCGCCCCCGCCTTCAATGCTTCGACCTCCGCGTCTGAAAGCCCAAACAGGCGCGCGAGTCCGGTGGCGTAGATCTGGACCCGATGAACGTGGTCGTGAGTGACTTCGTCCTTGGCATCGATTGCGATCGCGAGAGCTTCGATAGTACGGAGGTGCAGTTCACCCATCTCGTCGACGTGACTCATCGAAGCGCGAATTCTGTCCAGGTAATTTCGGTAGGTCAGATAAGTCACCGCCATTATAGGCACTGCAATTATGAACGCGTAGAAAGAAATAATCGCGACGAGCTTGACGACCAGGCAGGCGGCAACCGCACCGGCGAAGTACGAAACGGACGTCCACAAGAATCCTTCGCGCCACGTCTTGCGGACTCGACGGCCTCGTCGCAGCGCGCTCACTATGCTGACCATTCCGGAGTTTAGTAGGTAGTGAATGAGCGCTAGGGATTCCGTAGCCAGAATCAGTGTGCTAAGGTCTCCGGCGGTGGGTTTTTCAAACACCGACGAAACAATGGTGCTTGAGATGAAGAAGGAGAGGCTCATCACTGCCGCGTTGAACGGCATCACTCGGCGCTTGTTGGAGTAGTGAAGAGAGCAGGCCACTCCGGTTATACCGGCAAGCAGAACCGACGGCCACTGTCCGTATAACAGAAAAGAAATGTAGATAAACGTATCGTCGAGAGTGACGGTGCTCGGGATCTTTGGAAGCTGGATATCGGTATTCGAGACTATCAGAGCGGTCACCAGGCACAGCAGTATCCACTCGAGCTGCACTGGCGCGGTCAGGACTTGGTAAAAGGAGAATGCGAAGACGCTCAGACCAACCGCCGACACCAGGCTGATGAAGCGCCTGGAACGAGGGTTCTCCTGGACTGACGTTCGCGTCATGCCTTGCTTACCACTCGAAAGTCGAACGGTGCTGAAACTTGGGAGCAGACTCGAGAGACTACGGACTTTTCGAAACGGCTTCTTGCTTCAATCCCTGTGCCGTAGTTGGTTTAATGGCGTGGAGTATAGCAGAAATGCCGGTGGGACCGGCTAAGTTGTTGGGGTGCTTCCCTTAATGCTTGATTAATCGCGCTTTGGCTAAGGGTTGGAAGGAGTTTCAGTAGACTTCGGGACAGCAAACCAGCGCAACCTACCACCTATTGGTGTCCAATTCGGTCAGAGTGCCATTAACTGTCAACTACTTCCGAGTGCTGAGTGCTCAGTGCTGAGTGCTGCGTGCTGAGTGCTGCGTGCTGAGTGCTGAGTGCTGAGTCTCCAACCCCGAAGGGGTTGCGTCGTCCAGCCCAGGGTTGCCGTCCACGGCTACCCTGGGTACGGTCGCGTTAATTCGTCGCAACCCTGTAGGGGTTGCGTTCCCGTATTCGTCAATCGCTGTTTAGCAGATGGTTGACGCAACCCCTACAGGGTTGCGTTCCCGTATTCGTCAATCGCTGTTTAGCATATGGTTGACGCAACCCTTAGCGGTTGCGTTCCCGTATTCGTCAATCGCTGTTTAGCATATGGTTGACGCAACCCCTACAGGGTTGCGTCCGTCACGTTGCGGTTTACCCAGGGTAGCCGCGGACGGCAACCCTGGGCTGGACGACGCAACCCCTTCGGGGTTGGGAAATATCTGACGTGTTACCCAGGGTAGCCGCGGACGGCAACCCTGGGCTGGACGACGCAACACCTTCGGGGTTGGGAAATATCTGACGTGTTACCCAGGGTAGCCGCGGACGGCAACCCTAGGGCTGGACGACGCAACCCCTTCGGGGTTGGCACTCAGAACTCAACACTCAGCACTCAGCACTCAGCACTCAACACTCAGCACTCAGCACTCAGCACTCAGCACTCAGCACTCAGCACTCAGAACTCAGCACTCAGCACTCAGCACTCAGCACTTGATCCTCGCAATCGCGGCCTGGCCGAGCGAAATCCCCGAGTCGTTGGGTGGTATACGGCTGTGAATCAAAACCTTGAACCTCTCGGCTTCAAGCCTCCCGAACACGCTGTTCAGAAGATACATGTTTTCAAAAACTCCACCAGATAGAGCCACTCTGTTGATACCTTGCTCATCCCGAATCTTGCACACCACCGTCGTTATAAGCGCAGCTACGCCATTGTGAAATTTTGCCGATATATCTTCCATCGGAACTCCATCTAACAGGTCCTGCACGATCCCGCGAACGACCGTATCGGCTTTAATAGTGCTGCCATCGCCGGACAGCGCGAACTCATAGCTGTCGTTGCATCGCGTGTTCGCGATCGCTTCAAGAATGACGCCCGCTTGACCGTTAATAGTTATTGCCTGGTTCAAACCCAGCAGGGAAGAAACCGCGTCGAACATTCTGCCCATGCTCGAGATCTGTTGATTGTTGACGTCCTCGCTGATTGCTTTGCTGAGATTGCTCCACGCGATGCGGTCCATCGTCTCCAACAACGAAAGATCCAGGTCGATGAACGCAGCTCCGAACGTCTTGTGCAGAAAAGTTGCCGCCATCTGCCAGGGTTCGCGACCGTCTGCATAGCCCGTGGGCAGCGTTACATACTCGAGATGCGCCATCCGTTCGGCGTCCTTCAAGTTTGCTATCAGAAACTCGCAACCCCAGAGATGACCATCGGCTCCAAAGCCTACGCTGTCCATTGCCACGCCGATTACATCGCGATCAGTCTCGTTGTCCACCATGCAGCTTGCGATGTGCGCGTGATGGTGTTGGACACCGATCATGGTTTTGATGTCGTCGCGCGAAAGCGCGTACTTCGTTGAGTGATAGTCTGGATGCAAGTCGTACGCGATCACCTCGGGCTGAATCTCGAAAAGCAGCTTGTAGTGCTCGATTTCATTTGCGAATGTTTCCAGGCTTTCAGGATTCTCGAGGTTGCCCAGGTGCTGGCTTACAAACGCAAACTCGTCGCGCGTGAGGCAGAACGTGCTGTTCTTTTCGCCCCCGCACGCCAGTATCCGACGTGAGATCCGGTCTCCGATTCTGATTGGCTGAGCAACATGACCCCGAGAGCGCTTCAGAATCATTTCGCGAGATCGAAAAACGCGCGTCACGCTATCATCCACACGTGTGCGAATGCGCTGGTTGTGGAGAAAGAAGTAGTCTGCTATGTCCCCGAGGAGTTCCAGGGCATCGCGGTCTTCAAAGCAGATGGGCTCGTCAGACCTGTTGGCGGCGGCAATCACCAGAGGCCGATTGAGATGTTCGAGCAGCAGATGATGTATGGGCGACGAAGGCAGCATAAATCCGAACGTATTCACTCCCGGCGCAGTCTCGGGGGCGATGGACGAGTCATGCTTCTTCTCCAACAACACGATGGGCCGTCTCGGTGAGACGAGCAGCGACTCTTCCAAGGGGGACACTATACAATGGTCGTGCACCACGGCGGTCGTGCCTGCGATGAGGGGAAACGGTTTTTCGTCCTGCAGCTTCCTTTGTCGAAGCCGGCGGACCGCGCTCGCGTTTGTGGCGTCGCAGACCAGGCTGAATCCCCCAACTCCCTTCATCGCGAGAATCCTTCCATCCGCCAGCAGGCGCCTCGCCGGAATGAACACGTCGCCTACAACGACTTCGTTACGGCTCTTGCTTGTAAGCGTGACTTGAGGACCACATCTGGGACAAGCGATTGGTTCGTCGTGGAACCGGCGATCAAGCGGATTGTCGTATTCGCTGCGGCAGTGTTCACACATCACGAAATCGCGCATCGTGGTGTGCGCGCGATCGTAAGGAAGTTGTTCGATTATCGTGAAGCGCGGCCCGCAACTGCTGCAGTTTATGAATGGGAAGCGAAAGCGGCGATTGCTGGTGTCAAACAGCTCCTTCAAGCAGTCGGAACAGGTCGCGATATCCGGTGTCATCGGCGCGAATTTTTCTCGCGCCGATTCGCTTCTGACTATTTGAAAGTCGGCCTCGGCGCCGGTCGGTTGAGAAGAGCTGCACTGTATGGAATCGATGATTGAAAGCGGCGGCGCGTGCAGCTCGAGGTCGCTGAGGAATCTGTCGATGTCACCTTGTTCGCCTTCGACTTCGATCAGCACTCCGGTCTCGTTGTTCAATACGAACCCTTTGAGTCCGCGCTGGCGGGCAAGTTGGAGCACGAATGGCCTGAAGCCAACTCCTTGAACTATTCCTAGCACCTGGATGCGACTTCGACTCGGCATTGGCTTCATAGCGAAATTCTTTCACTTGCTCGACTGGCTTCCGGCCTCCCGGAGGCTGGATTTTTCCAGTGCAGTTGACACGCTCTTGAAGCGATCAGCGCGTGAGGAACTCTAATTGTTCGCGCGCGAATCGTTGTGTCGCGCAGATCTTCTTGAGCGCTGCCGCTAACTCAGCGAGGGCGGGGCGAAGCCAGGTACGCGCCGAACTGGAAACGACGTGCTAACCGTGTAATGCCGTGCTTTCCTAACTCTACCGCTTCGGCAATTATGTTTCCGACTGTCCGGCAGAGATTCGTACGATATGTAGATCTTCCACGTTTGGCGCCCGTACACGGACGATATTGCTGCTCATTTTTTTGACATAACACCCGCAATCCGTTGTCGCTCACAGAATTGTTGTCGAGCTACAGAGCGAAGATGATTCGGAGTTTGTTTGTATAACTTACTCCGGTCACCGCGCGCCGTCAGTTCGATCCGAATTCACTTTCCGTCCTCGGGCCGCTGATACTTTTTGGGACCTTCAATTCGGGTAATCGTGATGTCAGGCAAAAAGCTAGCCATAAGGGGAGTTTCCGTTCGGGCTTTCTGGTTTTCCGGTTTAGGGTTAGGGCTTCTGCTTTTTGATTTCTGGTTCGCTAAGTAGACGTTTGTCTCGTTCGGGAAGCTCTTTCGCAATGGTTCAGTTGTATTTCAGTTCAGCAATCTGGTCAAAAACCAGAAACGAGCCCCCAGAAACTAAAAACCGGAAACCAGAAACCCGAAACCGGAAACCCGAAACCGGAAACCCCTATTTACGATTCACGATTAACCAATTACGATTCCCCGTATGATTCGCTCGAGACTCGCGTTGATTCTCAGTCTTACTCTGCTCTGCGTCGGGATTGCACCATTAATATTGACTACACAGTCCGCGAATCTCGCGACGCAGAGAACACCGCAGAACGAATCGGCGCGCGAGCAAGCCTATCGGGCCAACAATCTAGGCGTCGCGCTGCTCGAGCAATTCAATTTCAAGGATGGCGCTGCTCAATTCAGGCGGGCCTTGCAAATCGATCCGAAACTTGCGATCGCGCAGATCAATCTTTGCATTGCGCTTTACAACGAGCCGGAGCTCGACGCCGCGCTGCGCGAGGCAAAGACAGCCGCCACAGTAGCGCCGGACGCACCTCAGCCTCATTACATGCTCGGTTTGATCGCGAGAGTTCAAAACAGGACCGCGGACGCGGTGACCGAGTTCCGACGGGTGCTGCAGATCGATGCGGCCGATGTGGGCGCCAACATCAACCTGAGCCAAATCTACATGCAGCAGCGCAACTACCCGGAGGCCTTGCCGCCCGCTCGGACTGCGTATGAAGCGGAGCCTTACAACTCAACCGCTGCGTACACGCTTGCGAATGCGCTGAATCGTTCAGGTCAGATGGACGAAGGCAGAAAAATGACCGAGCGTTTTCAGTCGTTGCGCCAGAGCAACTACGCTACAAAAATCGACAAGGACTATCTCGAGCAAGGCAAGTACGCCGAAGCTCTCGCGTCGACCGGGGCTGAGTCCGGGCTGGTTGACACAAACGTCCCGGAAGTTTCTTTTTCCGATGCGACGCAGGCCATTGTTCAATCAACCGCATCAACCGGCACAAAGCCAACTGCCGGCGCCGGACAATCAAGCGTCAGGTTCAATCGTCAGGTGACCGCGGCACAGTTGAATGATGCCGGCAAGAAGGAGATTGCTTCGGCTTTTAGCGGTTGCGCAGTGCTGTTCGACTACGACGGGGATGGCGATCTTGATTTGTACGAGACCGGTCCCCGAGGAGCGCACCTGTATCGGAACGACAAGGGCAAGCTCGTAGACGTGACCGCTCAATCCGGCGCCCTTGCGACATCGGGTGAGCTGGTCACCGCGGTTGTAGCCGGAGACTACGACAACGACTCGAAACCCGATCTGTTTGTGTTGCGCTACGGCTCGATAAGCCTTTATCACAACAACGGCAATGGCAGTTTTTCCGACGTAACCTCTTCCGCCGGAATCCCCGCCTATCCGTACCTCGCGATCTCGGCAGCGTTTGTCGACGTAGATCACGACGGCGATCTGGACATCTTTATTGCAGGCTTCGCCGACCTGACGAAAGCGCCCGCAGGGGAAGCTGGCCGCGCGTTTTCGTTCCCCACCGATTTCAACGGTGCTCCGAATCTGCTTCTGAGAAACGATGGCAACGGGAAATTCACCGATATCACCGTGCAAGCAAAGGTGGGCGGTGCATTGGGACACGCGGTGGCGGTTGTCCCAACTGACTTCGACAATCGCCGAGACATCGATCTGCTGGTGCTCAATTTCAACGGGCCACCGGTGCTCCTCAGAAATATGCGCGACGGCTCGTTCTCGGACGTTGCCGCCGCGGTAGGTCTCGGAGCGTCCGGGCGCTACACGAGCGCCGCCGCGTGCGATGTAAATAAGGATGGATACACCGATTTCTATTTTGGCGTCATGGATGGTCCGGGTGTATTCGTTTTAAGCGACGGCAAAGGCCGGTTTGCGATGCAGCCAGTGCCCGAGCAGAGCGGTAGCGAGAAGGCAGGCACGACTGCTGCGCAGTTTGTGGACTACGACAATGATGGGCTGTTCGATCTGGTTTCTGTAAGCGAGGGGACGCGCCCGCTGCGTGTCTTGCGGAATCTTGGAAACAGGTGGAGTGACGTCAGCGAGAAGGCTGTGCCCTCCGTGGCCGGGCTTGCGACAAGAGTTCTCGCATCGGGAGACATTGATGGCGATGGGGATACGGATCTCGTAGTGCGCTCGGCGTCCGGCGAGATCCAGGTGTTGCGCAATCAAGGCGGCAGCGTTAATCGGTCGCTTCGCGTGCAGCTATCGGGCAAGGTCAGCAATCGCAATGGGGTCGGTTCGAAGATTGAGGTGAGGGCTGGAAGTCTCAAGCAGCGGATTGAGACTTCTTCAGCCAGTCCGCCAGCGGCGCCCTCCGACGTGGTGTTCGGGCTTGGTCGCCACCAGAGCGTCGATGCGGTCCGAGTCCTTTGGCCCTCGGGAATTGTGCAAGCGGAGACTGAAATCCCGAAATCTGCGGATACAGTGACGGCGCAGGCACTGACGATCACCGAGCTGGATCGCAAGCCATCCTCCTGTCCGTATCTTTACGCGTGGAATGGAACGCGATTCGAGTTCATAACGGACTTCATGGGTGGCGGTGAGATGGGTTATTGGGAGGCTCCGGGACAGCGAAATCACCCGGACCCTGACGAGTACGTGCGGATGACCTCTGATCAGCTCAAAGCGCGTAACGGCCGCTACGAGCTTCGAGTCACAAACGAGCTGGAAGAGGCGTTGTACGTAGACCGGTTGCAACTCGCGGTAGTCTCGCACCCCGCTTCGGTTGAGGTGTATCCAAACGAAGGAATGTCGGAGCCGCCGCGCGAATACAAGCTGTTCGTTGTAAGAAACCCGCAACCGCCTTTGACGGCTACAGATGATCACGGTCACGACGTGCTCGCGCGAATCGCGAAACTCGACCGTCAGTACCCGGACGACTTCCGACTGCACAGAATCCGGGGCTATTCCGAGCAGCATACGTTGACGATGGCTCTTGGTGCTACGACGTCGCAGAGGGTGGTTCTGCTGTTGACCGGCTGGACCGATTATGCGTTCTCGAGCGACAACCTGGGGGCGTCGCAATCGGGCATGAGTATGCAGCCGCCGTCGCTTCAGGTGAAGGATCCTCACGGCGCATGGAAGACTGTCATCGAGGATATCGGAATTCCGGTAGGCCGGCCTCAAACGGTGACCGTAGACCTGACCGGCAAGTTTCTATCGGCTAGTCGCGAAGTTCGACTCGTCACCAACATGCGAATCTATTGGGACCGGATTCTGGTTGATACATCGGATGGCGAAACGCCGATTGATGTTCAACGCATCGACCCTTCGACTGCGGAGCTTCATTGGCGCGGGTTTTCTGCTGAGGTGACTCCCGACGGGCGAGAGCCGTTCTCGTACGACTACGACCGGGTCACTGCGGTTTCACCCTGGAAAACAATGCCCGGTCGTTACACGCGCGAGGGAGACGTGAAGGAGCTACTGCTTCGCTCCGACGACATGTTCGTCATTTCGCGGCCGGGAGACGAAATAAGCCTGTCGTTCGACGCGACGAAGCTCCCGCCGCTTCCCGCGGGTTGGACACGGACGTTTCTGCTGTACGCGGACGGGTTCAGCAAAGAGATGGACATCAACTCTGCGAGTCCGGATCAGGTGCTGCCGCTTCCGTTTCATGGAATGAAGTCTTATCCGTACACCGCTCCAGAGGGATACCCTCTGACACCCGAGCGACGCCGGTACATAGAGCGCTACAACACGCGAAGAGTTGTAACGGAGGTGCCGCCAATCGAGTGTGCGTCGGAGCAGGCGGCCGGCGCGGCAGCGCGCGGTGGGCGCTGATCAAGTTTATACGAGGTAAGAATGGAACTGATCAGGTATTCAGTGGCTGCGTGCCAGACCGACTTGGCGAACCCTGTTGAACGGCGCCAGATGCGCCCGAATACCGACCGCATTTTGTCGATGATCGATTCGGCGGTTGGAGGCGCCGCACCGTTCTTGCCGGTGCGCCTTGTGGTCTTCCCGGAGTTTGCGCATTCGGCGCCGGTGTTCGAGACGCTTGAAGAGCTGCGCGACAAGCTAGCGGTTCCGATACCCAATGAGCACACGGAACGTCTCGAACAAAAGGCCCGCGAGCATAACATCTACATTCAGTCGGGAACGATGCTCGAGTCGGACGCTCGATGGCCGGGAGTTGTGTTCAACACGAGCTGCCTGATCGGGCCCGAGGGGATTCTCTACAAATATCGAAAAGTGAACCCGTGGATTCCGTTTGAGGTGCATGCGAGCCCTCACGATCTGGAAGGGTACGACGAGCCGCTGTTTCCGGTGGCGGATACTTCGATAGGGAGGATCGGCTGCGCGATCTGCTACGACTGGCTTTTTCCCGAGACGACGCGCCAACTAGCGGCCAATGGGGCTGAGATCCTGGTTCGAGTGTCTGCGTATATGGATCCGTGGGGAGCTACGGAGCCGATGAGCTGGTGGACTACGGTGAATCGTTGCCGAGCCCTGGAGAACGTGGCTTATGTAGTAGCGGCGAACCAGGGAGCGAGTTTGAAACATTATCCGCCCTATTCGTGGCCGGGCGGGAGCCAGGTGGTCGACTTCGATGGGCGTCTGTTGGCTGAAGCTTCTCCGGGACCGGGCGAGAGAATTGTAGTCGCCCCGGTGGACATTTCGGCGCTGCGTCACGAGCGGGCGACTCGCCGAGGTCACAACATGCTGGCGCATCTGCGTACCGAAGCGTATCCGGTTTACGGTGAGCACCGGTATCCACCTGCGCTCGATGAGGGTGAGCAGAGTTCGAGGTTTTCTTACGAACGGAATAATGAATTGATCGATCGCGCGAAGAGGGAGCTGATTAACAAGAACGCAGGGTGAAATGTTCTGACCTCTATGTCTCAGGTTATACCGCGGTATCGTTCGTTGGTTTAGTGACAAAACCTGCCTGTTCGTATATTCTCCCCGCGTTGCTCGGAGATCGTCGCGTCTAATCCCGTAAACAGTCTAGTGGGCTGTATCAGCCGAATCGCTAGTGGCCACGTAAAGGTCTACGTAGAGCGAACGCAGTTCGGTGCCGGTCAGTCCACGAGCGGGCTCCCGCTCAAGAGTCGTGATCCTATTCTCCGGGTGAAAAAAAATGAGAGCTAACCGATTACTGCTGGTTGTTTGTTTCTTATTGTTGTTTGCGTTCGGGACTCCAGCAGCGCAGCAGCCGGCAGCAGCAACGATAAGCGGTCGCGTAACCGATCCGAATGGCGCAGTCATCGTTAGGGCCAGGGTCTCGGTGTCCAACAAGGCGACTGGATTTCAGCGTGAAACCGCGACGAATGACGAAGGATTGTTCGTTCTGACGAACCTGTCGCCGGGCGAGTACGAGATAAAAATTCAACAACCGGGATTTGCATCTGCGACTCTTCGCGCCGTTGAAATAGTGGTGGGCCAGAACGCGAGATTCGATACTACGCTCCAGCCCGGCAAGATCAGCGACGACATCGATCGAGATCTTGGTGAAGCCCCGCTCATCGACAAGGAAACATCAGTTGTCGACCGAGTGATTGCGCGGTCCGAAATCGATGCTCTTCCGTTGAACGGCCGCAATTTCCTGGAGCTCGCACTACTGGCCCCCGGAAATTCGCCTGCGCCGAATTTCGATCCAACGAAGACGAATACCGTTTTGATCTCGAGCGCCGGACAGCTCGGTCGTGGTGCAAACGTCACCGTAGACGGAACCGACAACAACGACGATGTAGTGGGCGGTTCGCTGATCAACATCTCTCAAGACGCCGTTCAGGAGTTTCAAATCGCTACCAACCGGTTCTCGGCTGAGCTCGGACGCTCCGGTTCCTCGATCATCAACATTGTTACGCGAGGGGGAACGAACCATCTGCACGGCTCCGGGTCGTTCTTCTTCCGCGATCGGAGTCTTCAGGCTCTTCCGGCAACATTCGACCGCAATAACCCTGATCCGCCCTTCGATCGTGAACAATATTCCGCAACGATCGGCGGGCCGCTCGTCAGAGACAAGGCCTTCTGGTTCGGATCGTTTGAATATCGCAACCAGGACGGCGCGGTGCTGGTGGGTGAGCGCGACACTGCCGCTCGGACGATCACTCGTAGTTTCGCGCCGGCGCCTCTGAACGATCTCCTCGGGACGATAAGGGGCGATTGGAACATCGATCACAGCCATATTCTGACTGCCAGGTATTCGATTGAGCGAGCAGACGACGTCAGTGCAAGCACCTTGATTCGCGCTATCGGGTCGGCATCCGAACGCCAGTCGAGCCGCAATCACTATCAGACGTTTCGAGCTCGATGGGATTGGATTCCGAACTCCGGGATCGTGAACTCCCTCGGCTTCAGTGTGAACAACTTCATAAACAAGACTGAACCTGTCACGATCGGGCCGCAGTTGACGTTCCCGAGTCTTCAGGACGGCGCTTCATTCCGCGTACCGCAGCAGACACGAATGAACAGATTCCAGGTCTCCGATACGGTTTCGCTAGTGCGAGGAGCGCACGTCTTTAAGATCGGGGGCGAAGTTCAGCGCATCGACTCCGATTTCAACCTCGGAGTGTTTCAGCAGGGCCGGATCGAGCTGGTCGAAGACTTTCCCGATTTCGATCGCAATCGCGATGGTCGAGTGGACGATAATGACCTCTTGTTCGCGGTGACCCTGCGGAGTGCGACTCCCGATCGACCGCTCATAATTCCGGACGCGGACAACACTCACCTTGCGTTTTTTGTTCAAGACGATTGGCGGATCAGGCCGAACTTTTCACTAAACCTGGGATTGCGCTATGAACTGGACACAGACGTCAAGAACGTCAGCCGAACCGACGAGCTCAATCCGATAATCCTTCCGTTTCTATCCGGCGAACGGCATCGCGATAAAAACAATTTTGGACCGCGTGTCGGTTTCAACTGGGCACCCGGCGATGGCCGCTCCAGCATTCATGGCGGATATGGGATCTACTACGACAGGATTACTCTGGAAATACAATCGCTCGAACGTGGGCTTGACGGACGTTCGCTTGCGGTCGAGGTGCGCGCCGGAAACCTTTTCTTCTTGAATCAGCAGGGTGAGTTTCCTCCTTTTGCGCCGAGTCTCTCGAATCCGTTCACCGGGTTTATCCTGCCCGGAGCAGGTGCGGGAGGAATCAACATCATCGACAACAAAATGCAAAATCCGATGGTCCAGCAGTCGAACATTGGATTCGAGCGCGAGATCGGACGGAACTTCGCGGTGCGAGCCGACTATCTGCACGATTTCGGAACTCACTTCATCATCGGCCGCACGATCGGAACGGTCTTCAACCCGGTAGTCGGAGGGCCGGATCGGGTCGTAAATCTCGAGTCGAGCGTCAAGACCAAGTACGACGCGCTGCTTGTGAGCTTTGAAAAGCGCTGGTCTGATCACTATCAATTTCGAGCGTCTTATACGCTCTCCAAATCATTCAACTATGCGAATGACGATCAGATTCCGTTCGCGGCCGGGCCGATTGATTCCAACAATCTGCGACTCGAGTACGGTCCGACGCCAAACGATCAGCGTCATCGTTTCACCTTCGCGGGAGTGTTTGAGTTGCCCTTCGCGTTCAGACTTGCGCCTATCTTGACGCTGGCTTCGGGAGTGCCGATGGACATCTTGTTGCCGGACGCCAGCACCCGCATTCCATTCCTGCAGAGAAACGCGGGCGGGAGGCTCTTTCACAATGCGTCGGAGTTGAATGCGTTCATTCAACAAGTGAACGCGGACGGAGGGGTGAACGGTCAGCCGTTACCGCTTGTGTCAAACGGCGCTCGATTCAGCGACAGCTTCAACTCTTTCGATCTTCGCGTATCGAGGATCTTCAAATTGGGCGAGCGGCTCAGGCTTGAGCCGGCAATGGAAGTGTTCAACCTGTTCAACGTGACCAATGTGCTAGGCGTCTCGAACGTCAACTATTCTGGTTTCTCAAATGTTCTTGTTCGAGATAGCAGCGATCCCGGTACGCCTGGCTTTCTGAAGTCCTCTTCGTTCGGACAGCCCGTTACAACGGCGGGCGGAGTATTTGGCTCAGGCGGACCACGCGCATTTCAGTTTGCGGTCAAGGTCAATTTTTGAGGTAGTAGGCAGTATGCAGTAGGCAGTTGACGGAGAGGGATAGCACGATGTCTCCCTCGCGAACGTAGAAAACGAAAACCAGAAACCAGAAACTAACTGCATACTGGCTACTGCCTACTGCCTTCTGCCTACCGAAAGAATCTTGCCTACTGAACTAAAACGAGAGCTGGGTCTGGGGACGGCGACGGCGGTGGTTGTCGGCGAAGTGATCGCCGTCGGAATATTTCTGACGCCGGCTCAAATGGCCAAGTCAATTGGTGCTCCGCTGCCGGCGTTTCTGGTTTGGCTCGCAATGGGGACGATGGCGGTAGCGGGAGCGCTTTGCTACGGCGAGCTTGCGTCTCGATTTCCCGAAGCTGGAGGCGGGTACGTCTATCTTCGCGAGGCTTATGGGCCGCGCGTTGCCTTCCTTTACGGCTGGAAATGCTTTCTGGTGCTTGATCCAGGCTTGACCGCGGCGCTCGCGGTCGGGATCTCCGGATATGTGGCTTACATGTTCTCGGTGAGCGACTGGCAGCAGAAGGTGATCGCGGTGGGGACTATAGCCGCGGTGGCTGCGGCTAACGTCGCCGGTCTGAGGTTTGGTGCGGGGCTCTTGCGATGGCTAACCGTTTTCAAGGTCGCGCTACTGTCGGTGATTATTGTCTGGGCATTTGGGGGCAAGCTTGGCGACTGGTCCAACTTTGTTCCCTTCGCGATGCCGCGATCGGGGTTGCCAGTGAGTGCCGTCGCCGGCGCCGTACTCTCGGGTTTTTTCTCGTTTGGGGGTTGGTGGGATCTGACCAAGATGGCTGGTGAAGTGCGGGACCCATCCCGCGTGTTGCCTCGGGCTATTGCGTATGGGGTGTGCGCGGTGACTGCGATCTACATTGCTACGAGCGCAGCGTTTTTCTATCTTGTACCGCTCGAACGGGTCGCGTCGGGGGAGACGTTCGCCGCGCAGGCAGGGGAGGCTCTCTTCGGTGCGTTTGGCGGAAAGGCGTTTGCGGCGATCGTGGTAATATCGGTGCTCGGCAGTCTGGTTGCGATCATGATGGCGGCGCCGCGAGTTTATTTCGCGATGGCCGGCGACGGATTGTTCTTGAAGTCCGCGGCATCGGTGCATCCCCGCTTTGGAACTCCCGCGCGCGCGATCTTGTTGCAGGCAGCGTTGGCAGTACTACTGGTGGTGATTGGAACGTTTCAGCAGATCGTTGCCTACTTCATTTTCATAACGGTGGTGTTCATAGGGCTGACGGTTGCGAGTTTGTTCGTTCTTCGGCGGCGAGGGGCGTCGGTCGTTTTTCGGACGCCGGGTTATCCGTTGACTCCGATTTTATTCTTAGCCCTGGTGGTTGGGCTTCTTGCGCTGCTGGCGTTCAACAATCCTACACAGGCCTTGTTGGGAGCAGCGGTTGTATTGCTAGGCCTCCCTGCGTATCGGTTGATAAAGTGCTGAGTGCTGAGTGCTGAGTCCTGATGCTGAGTGCTGAGTCCTGAGAGCTGAGTGCTGATGCTGAGTGCTGAGTCCTGAGAGCTGAGTGCTGAGTGCTGAGTGCTGAGTGCTGAGTGCTGAGTTGAACTGATCACGGAGCGGTCAACCCCGAAGGGGTTGCGTCGTATAGCCCAGGGTTGCCGTCCGCGGCTACCCTGGGTCGAATTGGTCCGAGTTCCGCAACCCTGAAGGGGTTGCGTCCGGTAGGCTGAGCCGACGTTGCTTCTTCAACCCCTTCGGGGTTGGAAACATCTACACGGCGTACCCAGGGTAGCCGCGGACGGCAACCCTGGGCTGGACGACGCAACCCCTTCGGGGTTGGAAACACCTACACGTCGTACCCAGGGTAGCCGCGGACGGCAACCCTGGGATGGCGGACGCAACCCCGTTGGGGTTGGGGACCCTTTTGCGGTCTTACCCAGGGTAGCCGCGGACGGCAACCCTGGGATGGCGGACGCAACGCCGTTGGGGTTGGGGACCCTTTTGTGGTCTTACCCAGGGTAGCCGCAGACGGCAACCCTGGGATGGCGGACGCAACCCCTCGGGGTTGGAAACATCTACACGTCGTACCCAGGTAGCCGCGGACGGCAACCCTGGGATGGCGGACGCAACCCCGTTGTGGTTGGGGACCCTTTTGCGGTCTTACCCAGGGTAGCCGCGGACGGCAACCCTGGGCTGGCGGACGCAACCCCTTCGGGGTTGGAAACATCTACACGTCGTACCCAGGGTAGCCGCGGACGGCAACCCTGGGCTGGACGACGCAACCCCTTTGGGGTTGAAACTCAGGACTCAGAACTCAACCTTCCCTGGGCTGGACGACGCAACCCCTTCGGGGTTGAAACTCAGGATTCAGAACTCAACCTTCCCTGGGCTGGACGACGCAACCCCTTCGGGGTTGAAACTCAGGACTCAGAACTCAACCTTCGCTGGGCTGGACGACGCAACCGCTTCGGGGTTGACCGCTCCGTGATCAGTCCAACTCAGCACTCGGCACTCAGCACTCGCGACTTAGCACTCAGCACTCGGCACTCAGCACTCGCGACTCAGCACTCGGCACTCAGCACTCAGCACTCGCGACTCAGCACTCAGCACTCGGCACTCAGCACTTCAAAAAGAGGAGACTATGACCTGGATAAAAGTGGTTTCTCTCAACGATGGAGACGAGCGCCTCAAACAGGCGATCGAACGACAGCGCGACCTCTACCCGATCGAATATGCGACCCCGGTCCATCCCACTGACGATGGCACCGCAGGAATAGTCGCGTCACACAGCCTTATTCCCGAAGCGTTGTTTCACGCGTTCTCGACCTTCGGAGTGCTGATGAATCCCGAGCTTCCCCTAAAACGTCGTCAGCACGAAATGATCACAACCGTGGTGTCTGCGACAAACAGGTGCGTTTACTGAATAGACTCCCACGCAGAGTTTCTGCGTAGAGTAACTCTTGACGAAGGATTGGTCGAAGCCCTCAAGCGCGACTACACAACCGCACCCATCAGCAGCCAGGACCGCGTGATGCTCGATTATGTGGTAAAGTTGACGCGTGATGCGACCAAGGTCCAACGAGAGGACCACACCCTCTTGCGCTCGGCAGGTTTCGACGACAAGGCAATACTGCAAATTACGCTGATTGCTTCGTGGTTCAACTACATCAACCGGGTGGCCGATGCGCTCGGGGTTGGTCGCGACTGAGAAACGCGAATCGACCCGATCGATGATCAGACGGGCAATAAGAATCATCGCGGGCGCCGCCCTCGCGGGTTCCGCTTGCGTAACCCTGTGTGCATACTGCGCGAAGCTTGTTTTCGCGCTTGATCCCGCAAGGTCCGTCCAGCACTACGGGCACGACGTCTGGCAGCGCGATCAAGGCCTGCCTCATAACACCATCCATTCCCTGCTTCAGTCCGCGGACGGTTACATCTGGCTCGGCACCGAAGAAGGTGTGGCGCGGTTCGATGGAGTCCGGTTCAAGGTGTTTGACGTCCGCAATACTCCTCAGATCGGATCGAATCATATCCAGTTCCTCTTCGAAGACAAACAGCACGCGCTTTGGATCGGAACCGTCGCGGGACTGGCGCGCTACAAGGATTCAAAATTTGTTGACACGTCCAGCGGTCTCTCGGACCCGCGCGTCTCGTCGATTTGCGAAGACGATCAGGGAGCGGTTTGGATCGGTACCGCAGCCGGACTGAACAGATTCAACGACGGCCGGTTCACTGTGTATAGCTCTCACGATGGATTACCTTCCGATAGCGTGCGAGCGGTGCACGCTGACAGGACTGGCGCATTGTGGGTTGGAACTACGGCGGGCCTTGCTCGTTTCTCTAACGGCACGTGGAAAGCGTTCACAAACAAAGAGGGCCTGCCCGGGAACAGCATCAGCTCCCTCTACGAAGACCGCGGAGGCAATCTGTGGGTGATCACCGCTGCAGGACTCGCGTTGCGAGAAGGCGAACGGTTTGTTTCGTGGAATGTGTCTAACGGGTTACTCAGCGATCATATTTGGTCGATCCACCAGGATGAGAACGGCACGGTTTGGGTGGGCACCGAAGGCGGGCTGAACTCCATGAACAACGGCTCTATTAGAGCCTACACCACCGCGAATGGACTGCCCGACAACACCGTGTGGTCGATCTACGAAGACCGAGAACATGTTTTGTGGCTGGCAACTCCCGGCGGGCTTGGAAGGCTTGAGGACGGTCAGATTGGTTCTTATTCAACAAAGGACGGGCTCTCAGATGACGTGGTGATGTCACTACTCGAAGATCGCGAAGGCAGTTTATGGATTGGCACCGAAGCAGGCGGGTTGAACAGACTCAGAGATACCAAGTTCACGACATACGGCGAGAGAGAGGGCCTTGCCAACGAGGCTTCGTGGGCTGTTTGCGCGGGAGCTGACGGAAGCATCTGGACGGGTACAAACGGAGGCGGATTGAGCCGGCTTAGGGACGGAAAATTCACTTCGTTCACGACGAAAGACGGCCTGGCGAGCAACATCGTGCGGGCGCTCTTTGAAGACCGAGCTGGCAACTTATGGGCGGGTACACCGAATGGCCTGAGCAGGGTCTCTTCGGGAAGAATTGTGACCTACAGAGTCGAGGACGGGCTTTCAAGCAATGCGCTATCCGCGATTCAGGAAGACCGGGACGGGAGCCTATGGATAGGCACTCTCGGCGGGCTGACTCGAATAAAGGACGGTCAGTTCTCGGTGTACACGACTACCGACGGTCTTTCCGATGATAGCGTTACCACGCTCGCTGCCAGCAAAGGCGGAGGCCTTTGGATTGGTACTCGCTCAGGTGGTCTCAATCGAATGGATGGAGGACGCTTCACCGCCTACCGCGCCGAGTCCTGGTCTGTGGACGACAGCGTACGATCCATCTACGAAGACGCGGATGGCGTGGTGTGGGTAGGCACGCGCAGAAGCGGTCTCAGCCGATTCAAGGATGGCGAGTTCAAGACTTATACGACCAAAGAGGGATTGTTCGACGATTGCGTGCTTCAGATACTCGAGCAAAATTCGGAGTTGTGGATGAGCTCGCCGAGAGGCGTCTTCAGGGTGAAGAAAAGCGACCTTGCTGAGCTGGCTGGCGGTCGCATTTCCAGAATCACTTCGCAGTCGTATGGCACAGCCGATGGCATGCTGAGTCGAGAGTGTAGCGGGGGGCAGCCCGCGGGTTTCGCGTCTCGAGACGGCAAATTATGGTTCCCGACTCTGCGAGGCCTTGCGATGATAGATCCTAAGAACATGCCTATCAATCGCGAGCCTCCCCCCGTAGCACTCGAGCGCATTGTTGTAGACGGAGATGCTGCGGAGCTTTCTTCCAAGGTCGAGTTGCCGCCGGGCAAGCAAAGGTACGAGTTTTACTACACCGCCTTGAGTCTGGTAGCTCCTGAGAAGGTGCGTTTCAAGTACAAGCTGGAGGGTTTTGATCCGGACTGGGTTGACGCCGGCAGCGAACGAGTCGCGTCGTACACTCATGTGCCGCCGGGCAGCTACAAGTTCCACGTGCTCGCTTCTAATAATGATGGGGTGTGGAACGAGACGGGAGCGTTGCTCGAGCTTTATCTCCGCCCCTACTTCTATCAGACTTACTGGTTCTATGCTTTGTGCGCGGCCGTTTTGGGACTCATCGGGCTTGCAGTGTACCGGTTGAGGGTCAACCGAATCCGCGCGAGGTTCGCGGCGGTGCTTGATGAGCGCAACCGGATGGCGAGAGAGATTCACGACACGCTCGCGCAGAGCTTCGTTGGCATCGCGCTTCAGTTGCAGGCTGTTGAGAAGGCCCTGCCGGCCGAACCGGAAACTGCGGAGCAGCATCTATCTCTTGCAAAAAGCATGGTGAGTCACAGCCTTGTCGAAGCGAGGAGGACAGTGTGGGACCTGCGCTCGCAATCACTTGAAAGCAACGATCTGCCCGCGGCATTATCGGAAACCGCAAGACAGATGACGAGCGGGACTCCGGTTAGAGCGGAAGTTCAGGTCAGCGGTCACGCGCGAAGACTGCCGGCGCAAATTGAGAACAACGCGCTACGCATTGCACAGGAGGCTTTGACCAACGCGCTCAAGCACGCTCAACCCAGGAATGTTGTTATAGAGCTGAGTTTCGAACCTTCCAACCTGTGCCTGCGAGTCCGGGACGACGGAAAAGGCTTTGATGCCGAGGGCGTGCTGGGGGCGCAGGACGGCCATTTTGGTTTGCTTGGAATGCGCGAGCGTGTTGAACATGTGGGGGGATGTCTGAGGGTGGTCAGCGAGCCTGGCGGCGGAACCGAGGTGGTAGCCGACATACCTATCAAGTAAAGCAATGAGCGCTCGAGAAAAGATCAAAGTTCTCGTGGTGGACGACCATTTTGTGGTGCGGATGGGAGTAACCACTCTCATCAACACCCAGAGTGATATGGCGGTGGTAGCCGAAGGAGCAAGCGGTCAACAGGCGCTCGAGCTGTTCAGAGCTCATCAGCCGGATGTCACTCTCATGGATCTGAGGATGCCCGGGATGGGCGGCGTTGAAGCCATCAGCGCGATTCGCGCCGAGTATCCTGAAGCGCGAGTAATCGTGTTGACCACCTACGACGGCGACGAAGACATTTATCGCGCGTTTCAAGCGGGAGCGCGGGCGTACCTGCTGAAAGACATGCACCACGACGAGCTGCTGAGCGCCGTGCGTGCGGTGCATCAGGGGCAAAGGTTCATTCCGCCTGCGGTGGCGAATCGGCTAGCCGACAGGATGCCGCGCTCCGAGCTCACGTCGAGAGAGCTTGAAGTGCTCAGGTTGATTGTGAAGGGGATGAGCAATAAGGAGATTGCGCAGGCCTTGTCGATTGCCGAGGGAACTGTAAAGATCCACGTGAACAACGTGCTCGGAAAGCTTGGAGTAAACGATCGGACAAAAGCTGCAACAACTGCATTGCAGAGAGGCATCGTGCATCTCGAATAGCTGCCCGCTATAACCAAAGGTATATTTGCGAATCCACCGCTGGTTTAATGACAAAAACAAACTAATGAAATATTCTCCGCGGATGGCGAACCGTGTTCTGCTACACGGGTCCCGGCGGGATGACTGGCGGATCTAAGTTCGCTTCAGGCCCATCAGCTCAAGCTGATTTACAATCTTGACGTCGAAAAAGAATCTTGAGGAAAACCGAATGAATAGGCTCTTTGCTCTGCTGCTTGTTCTTCCGCTATCTTCGGCATTCGCGCAGGGCGGCGAACAGAAGTGGCGCGCTACAAACGAGAAGGAACTTCGAAGCGTCATTCCGGCGAGGGTGAACGTGGAAAACGAGCGAATCGAGACGGAGTTTCGAACGGCTTCGGGAATCACTGACGGCTCGGGAAAGTTCATTGCCGGAGTCGTGATGATCACCGCAGGCTATTCCGCGGAAGGCAAGTACAGTCATTTCTTCGTCACTCAGGTTCCACTGAAGATTGCCGAGCTTGATCTTCGCCCCGGTGAATACGTTTTCGGCCATAAGCGAAAGGATCAGGAAACGCTGCAGGTCAGCTTCTATGAGGCCGCTACCGGCAAACATCTGGGCGATGTAAAGGCGCATCTGGATCAAAAGAAGGGGCCGGTGCGACAGTTCGCGATAACTCCCCCGGGAGGAGCGGAAAAGCCGTCGCTCAAGATCGGCCGTTTCATGCTCGAGTACTCGATTGGAGGCTGAGCGCCAGATGATCGCTGCATTCGCGATTCTACGATTGCGAGCCACGCTCGCCCGGTGCTGCTTTCGAATGAAACATCAGCACTCAGTTGCGGACTGTACTCCGGGACCAGCCATCAGGGGAATGAAATGAGCAGCACAAACAGGACGCCTAGACTACTGGTCGCGGGTTTTCTAATCCTGCTGCTGAACAGTTCGTACCTGGCTGCGTACGACGATCCCGAGCCGTTCTATTTCATCAACGTAGGCCTGCACTTGCTGCTCGGTGTAGTCCTCGCGCTGTGGTTTTCAGTTTTCGTCCTGAAGCGGTTGCGCGTGTTGTCCGGTATTTACCTTGCGGGAGCGGTGCTCGTAATCGCCGGAGCCCTGATGGGCGGCTTTATCATGGTGTTCGGCGCGACCCGGCAATACAGGTGGGCGCTGTACACGCACATCGTGTTGTCGGTGCTGGGATCGATACCGCTGCTGGTCTTGTTGATAAGAGCGGTGAAGAGCTATGCCGGATCGAACAGACGTGCCTTGTCGTTTACGGTGATTCTGTTGTTCGTGTTTGGCTTTCCGATCGGTTCGGGGGCCTACAACCGCTACAGCAATAAATCCGCGAACAAGATTGAGAATCCCGACCTGGTGCCTTTTTCGATGGAAGGCGAAGGAGCAGGTCCGACTAGTCCATTCTTCCCTTCATCCGCAGAAACCAACGTGGGAGGGACAATCCCTTCGAAATTTTTCATGACCGCAAATGAATGCGCTCGCTGTCATAAAGATATCTACGATCAATGGAACTCGTCAGCGCATCACTTCGGGTCTTTTAACAACCAGTGGTACCGGAAATCCATCGAGTACATGCAGGATGTGATCGGAACTCAGCCTTCGAAATGGTGCGCAGGCTGTCACGACCATGCGGTGTTTTTTAACGGCAAATTCGATACGCCGATCAAGGAACAAATAGATACTCCCGAGGCTCAGAACGGGCTGAGTTGCACGTCGTGTCACTCGATAGTTCACGTCAAGAGCACAATGGGTCAAGGCGACTTCACGATCGAATACCCTCCGATGCACGATATCGCTACCAGCAACAACCCGCTGGTGAAGTGGGTCCATGATTATCTGGTCAAGATCGACCCCGCGCCTCATCGCAAGACTTTCCTGAAGGACTTTCACAAACAACAGACGCCGGAGTTTTGCTCCTCGTGTCACAAAGTCCATCTGGATGTTCCGGTCAACGGCTATCGCTGGTTCCGCGGCTTCAACGACTACGACAACTGGCAGGCATCGGGTGTATCGGGCGAAGGAGCGCGGTCCTTCTACTACCCGCCCAAGTCACAAAAGTGCGCTGACTGTCACATGCCGATGGTAGCCGCAAACGATCCAGCAGCCACCGACGGCAAGGTGCACTCGCACCGGTTCCCCGCGGCAAACACCGCGCTACCGTTTGTAAACCAGGATCCGGAGCAGCTCAAGGTTGTTCAGGACTTTCTGAAGGACGGACAGGTGACGGTCGACATCTTCGGCATGGTGCGGACGGGCGAGTCTCAGCCGGCCGCGACAAAGAAGGTCGCGTCAACCGAGGAGCAACGGGTTGCCAGCACCTTTGCGGTGGGCGAAGAGTCGGTCAACTTCGGCGCGCAGCAGTCGTTTCTTTCGAAGCCACTCGAGGTCACCGGACCGCTCGACAGGGTCGATGCGTCGGTGCGACGCGGAGACTCGGTTCGAGTCGAAGTCGTAGTGCGCACGCGAAAGGTTGGGCACTTCTTCCCGGGCGGTACGGTGGACGCCTTCGACGTCTGGGTCGAGCTCGAAGCGGTAGACGAAAAAGGCAAGGTGATATTTCATAGCGGGTCGGTGGAGGACGGTGGTCGCGGTCCGGTGGAAACCGGCGCGCATTTCTATCGCAGCCTGCTGCTGGATGAGCACGGCAACCCGATCAATCGACGTAATGCGTGGGCAGCGCGCTCTGTAGCCTACGTGAGGCTGATTCCTCCTGGCGCCGCTGACACGATTCATTACCGGTTGAACATCCCGGACGACTGCGGCGACAAAATCTTCCTTCGTGCAAAGGTCAACTATCGAAAATTCGCCTGGTGGAATACTCAGTGGGCTTTTGCCGGAGTACGCGATCCGGAGCAGAAGGACTTCGGTCTCGCGCACGGGTACGACGATGGCAGATGGGTGTTCACTGGGGACACCTCGAAAGTGTCCGGCAAGATAAAACAAATTCCCGACATCCCGATCACCGTGATGTCGTATCAGGAGAGTTCGCTGCGAGTTCTGCCGCGCAACTCACCGGTGCCCGAGACAAAGACCTATCTCGATAAATCGGTACGAGAGCGATGGAACGACTACGGCATAGGGCTTCTGTTGCAGGGCGACATAAAAGGCGCAGAAGCGGCGTTCCTGAAAGTCACCGAGATGGAACCCGAGTACGCCGACGGGTGGGTGAACGTAGCCAGAGCGAGGATTCAAGAGGGCAACATGGCAGCGGCCGAACAGGTGTTGCGCAAGGCGCTGGAGGTCAATCCCAATCTCGCAAAGACCCACTTCTTCCTTGCAATGGCCATCAAACCGATGGGACGTTACGACGAGGCTCTCGAACATTTGCGCGTTGCCGCCGCGCAGTACTCGCGCGACCGGGTTGTAGCAAATCAAATAGGTCGCGTTCTGTTTCTAAACAAGCAGTTCGCCGAGGCGGTTGCCGCTTTCAAGAACGTTCTGAAGGTCGACCCGGAAGACCTTCAGGCCCACTACAGTTTGATGTTGTGCTATCAGGGTCTGGGAAATGGCGAGATGGCCGCACGCGAAGAAGAGCTGTACAAGCGGTTCAAAGCAGACGAGTCTTCTCAGGCGATAACCGGACCGTACCGTCAACTGCATCCCGACGACAATAACGAGCGGCAGCAGATCCACGAGCACCATTCAGTCGCACAAGGCAGTAGGCAGTATGCAGTAGGCAGTAGGCAGTATGCAGTAGGCAGTAGG
>DATFXM010000050.1:0-23058 GCA_035315885.1 Blastocatellia bacterium | reverse complement strand
CCTACTGCCTACTGCCTACTGCCTACTGCCCACTGCCGTTCTCTCCTTGTGCTTATCAAAGTTGCGACTGTAGACTTGCTGGCTCGGTCTACAGAAGATGACTCAAGAACAACTGAGCTTCGATCGCTACGCCAGAATGGTCTGGCGCGCTAAGTGGGTCATAATCGCCGCGGCCATTCTCGCCGCACTGATCGCCGCGCTGATCAGCTACCGGCAACCACCTCAACATAAGGCTACAGCCCTCCTGAAAATCGGACGCGTGTGGAAAGAACCAATCGAGGACTACTTTGTCACTGAACGCGTAGCCAATACTCAGAGCTTCCTGAAGGGCGCAGCGAATCGTGTGGGTCTCAACGCCCATCAACTGCGACGCTCGGTGCATGTTGAGGCGATTCTCGCAGGCCCGAGGCGAAACCGCGCACCGGTTCTCCTACAGATAACCGCGAACGCTGACACTGCCGAGAACGCCGCACGAAACGCCGATGCCGTAGCGCAAGAAATCGTCGCTCGTCATCAGACGATAATGGACGAGACTCTCAAGCCGCACATCGAGCGCCAGCATCAGCTCGAAGCCCGGCAGAAAGAGCTGGAGAGCCAGCAGTCATCGCGCGAGCTCCTCCTTAAGATCGATGCCGAACTGGATGAAGTGCGAACCAATAACTCGCTGTCCAACTCTCCGGTGACAGAGAAAACGCACGTCGTCGCAGAACCAACAGCCGAACCGGTTCCGCGCCCTTCCATAGTCCGCGCGGCGGGGTTTGCCGGTTCCATTGCCGCCGTCTCGGCCGCGATTTTGGCTGCGCTTGCGGTACACCTGCCGCAGCAGTCATCTCCAACGCAAAATGATTCGGATAATTAATGTCGTTGGCGCGCGTCCAAACTTCATCAAGATCGCGCCGCTCGTCCACGAAATGCACCGGCGCAGTGACCGCATCCACTCCCTGCTCGTCCATACCGGCCAGCACTACGACGAGTCGATGAGCGAAAGTTTCTTCGACGAGCTCGCAATCCCGCGTCCCGATGTGAACCTGGAAGTTGGATCCGCCTCCCACGCCGAACAGACCGCTCGAATCATGATCAAACTGGAGCGCCTGCTCGTTGACAGTCCTCCAGACTGGGTGGTCGTAGTGGGCGATGTGAACTCGACAATGGCTGCGGCAATCGTGGCAGCAAAACTCGGCATTCAAGTCGCCCACGTCGAAGCCGGTCTGCGCAGCCGCGATCGCACGATGCCCGAAGAAATAAACCGCTTGGTGACCGACGCCATCGCCGACCTGTTGTTTACTCCGTCCCGGGATGCCGATCAAAATCTGCTTGCCGAAGGAGTCGACCCTTCGAAGATTCATTTTGTCGGCAACATAATGATCGACACCCTCTACTGCAATCTGGAACGATCGCGTAATTCCGACGTCCTCGATCGCCTTGGATTGCGGCCGCGGGCGTTCTGCGCCGTCACATTGCATCGACCGTCGAACGTAGATGACAAAGCAACTCTGGCTGGAATCATTAACGCGTTGAATGAGATTTCCACGAGGTTGCCGATTGTCTTTCCGGCGCATCCTCGTACGCGGTCGAGGATTGAAGAGTTCGGACTGCACGATGACATTCGCGAGTCGGTGCTGCTCGTCGAGCCAATGCGATACCTCGACTTTCTGAAGTTGTATAGCAACAGCAGACTGGTGTTGACTGACAGCGGAGGTATTCAGGAGGAGACTACCGCACTTGGTATTCCTTGCCTGACGATGCGAGCTAACACCGAGCGGCCAATTACCGTCGACGAAGGATCAAATCGCATTGTAGGGAGCGATCCCGAAGTCATTGTCCGGGAGGCTCGCGCGGCGTTGGATCGGCCTGAGTCATCGCCTCGCGTTCCGGCCTTATGGGACGGTCACACCGCTGAACGGATAGTAGACATGCTAGAGAAGGCGGGCTCTCGGTCTGCAAGATAGCCGTTCGATTACAACGCACAAATGGCAAACTCAGAGCCTCGATTGAATGCTGCTTCCAAGGGTCCCGCGATTCACAACGCGGCATTGTTCTTGGCCGGTGGAGCGGCGGCTTCAGTGCTTTGCGCGCTGTTCGCGTCTCAGGGCAACTACCTTGCGTCTGCGCTCACCGCGGTTGCGATCATAGCCGTGCTCGCAGTGATTGCTCTTCAGGTGTCCGTTGAGACGTTGCTGATCCTTTGGTTTGTCGCGACTCCCCTGGCGTCATTCTACGGCCGCATACCCTGGGACCGGTCCATTATTACCTTCAATCGAGCCTTCTTCTTGCTGGCGATAGCTATTGTGGCGATCCGCGCCGCAGGAACTCCTGATGTTCGCTTCAAAGTGAGTGGGTTCGAATTGGCTTGGGCCGCGCTGTGCCTTATCGCGATGGCGAGTGCAGGATTGAAGGCAGACGATCCGGCAGGGGCTGCTCGGCTTGTCGTGGACAGTTTCTTCTTACCGCTTGTGGCATTTCATCTCGCTAGCCATCATTTCAACATAAAAGGTCGGGGCGCCGCGCTGCTTGGGGCTGCTATAGTCCTGGCGATATTACTTGCAGGCATCGGAGCGGCGGAACTCTTGAGCGGCCGGGATCTTTTTCAATACACCGGCGCGGCTCTGGTCCGAGGGAGGGAAACAAGGATCAACGGACCATTTGCCTCGGACTCTTCGTATGCCGGGATTTGTCTTTTGCTTTTGGTCTTTATGATAGAGGCGCCGCGCGTCCTCTCGGTCAGGATGGATCGCAGTGGACGCGTGGCCAGAGTGATCGCGTCACTTTGTCTTTTTGCCGGCACCTTGCTGCCGCTATTTCGGGGAATCGCGATTGCGATGATCGCGTGTTGGGCCATAATGTGGCTCGGCGGCCGCAAGGCGAGTGCTCGTCAATCAGCAGGTGCTCGTCAATCGATCCGAACCTCGTCGCGAGCGGGGCTCTTGCTACTGATTCCTTTGTTGGTGGTCATAGCATGGACGGCGGGTGTTCTGGACCTGTCGCGATTGTCGTCGCGGCTGGCCAATCCACGAAATGTTCTGGTTCGCATCGCGGCGTGGAGCGACTCGGGGCGGGCTCTTTTGAATAACCCGTGGTCTGGTGTGGGACTGGGCAACTATCAAGCCTACTTCTACGCCAACAGAAACAGAGACCTCGACACGGTAGCCAGCGACTTCGAAGTTAAAGCGGTAGACTCTCCGCATTCCAATTTTCTGTGGATCGGAGCTGAGCTAGGATTTCCTGCATTGTTGATCTACTGCACGGCGTTTGGCGTACTGGTTGTTCAGAGCTGGCGCGGCTTGCGCAGTAAGTTTGAGACCGGGAGGGCTGCTGCTATTTGCTCGCTGGCCCTGCTGGCAGCGTACTTGATCCCTGGTCTTGAGTTGACCAGCGGGTACTATTCCGATTTGAATCTGTACTTTTTCCTTTTGCTCGGCCTGATGGCCAACAGGTTTGCCGTTGAACCGATTCAACGCAACGCTGAGCAGGTTTGACGTCCGCTCGCCGTTATCGATCGGCCGAGAGCTAGCCCTTCGCTTGAGACGAAAGCTCGCTCGAAACGTGGCACGGCGTCGAGACAAAGCGGGTTCGACTAGAATCGATGACGATGGTCTTCTCCGCCTGCTGAGGCCTCACTCGCTGGAACAAGCCGCATCGTCGATGCGAAGCAGAACCGAACGAAGACTGACAGCGGGTCTGTCCAACGTTTCAGCTACCGCTTCGTTGATATCCAGAACATTTCCGTCCGCGGTCGCCGAGTCGAGGGAGCTGGGCGATGCGGTGGTTGCTCACCGCATACGTCTTTTCGGACGCACCCACCAATTTGAAGAGGATATAAGCTGGACGCAAGATCCGGTCAGCGGCGCGGTGTGGCCGCACGAGCACTATACGAGTATCGCGATTAGTCCGGGACGAGGCGCGGACCCGCGAAGAGTCTGGGAGCTGAACCGCCTGCATCACCTTGTGGTGCTCGGCAGAGCTTATGCGCTGACCGGTGATGAGTTGTACGCAGCCGAATTTGTGAATCAATTGGCCTGGTGGTATCAGCAGAATCCACCCCGGATTGGGATTAACTGGACGGTCGCGATGGAAGCGGGCATCCGGGCGGTGAATTTGATCGCCGCGTTCGAGATGTTCAGGGGCTCGGTACAAGTAACGGATCGAGTAATCGAACTTTTCTTGAAGGTAATAATCGCCCACGAGCGATTCATCCTTTCGAATTTGGAAAAGTCGTATCTCGGATCGAGTAATCACTATCTGGGCGATTTGATAGGGCTGCTGGCAATCGGAGTCACAATCCCCGAACTGTCTGCATCGGACCGGCTGGCGCGATTCGCAGCTCGAGAGTTGAAGGCTGAGATTCGAAGGCAGGTGCTCGACGACGGGTCAGACTACGAAGGTTCGATCGGGTATCACCGCCTGGTTCTGGAATTCTTCGCGCTGGGATTGCAGTTGCAGCAAGCTTTCGGAATGAGGCCGGGTGAAGCTTACAGCAAGCGCCTGAAGAGTATGTTCGATTTTGTGCGTGGGTACTTGAAGCCCGACGGGACAGCGCCGGCCATCGGCGATTCGGATGATGGCCGGCTGCTCAGCTTCAGGCCGCGCGAGCCTGGTGACCACCGCTATCTGATGTCGATTGCCGCCGGGCTTTTCGAGGACGGTTCCTTTAAGCAATCAATCGAGCCGGACGAAGAGATGCTTTGGTGGTTGGGGAGCGACGGTCTCCAAAAATTCCAGAGCGCCGGCCAAGAAGACGCGACAGGTTCTCGTGCCTTTGAGCGCGCGCAAGTCTTCGTCCAGCGTTCCGATAGTCTGTACGCGATCATCGATTGCGGAGATCACGGAGTGCGGGGGCATGGCTCTCATGCCCATTCCGATGCATTGTCGCTCGAAGTGTTCGCGTACGGTTCCACGTTCCTGCGTGATCCGGGAACTTATGTCTATTCTGCGAGCGAGTGTCGGAGAAATTTGTTCCGATCGACAGCCTATCACAACACCGTGCGCGTTGATCGGCGGGAAATCAGTCAGATCCTGCCGGGCAGGCTCTTTTCACTCGGTCAAAACGTAAGACCAAAAGTGCGCTGCTGGGATTCGTCCGACGAGCGAGATGTCCTGGACGTCGAGCACTACGCCTATAAACGGTTGAGCGACCCGGTCATTCATCGTCGCGTGGTCACGTTCGATAAGATCGAGGGCTGCTGGACGCTTCACGACTTTTTCGACGGAAGAGGCGAGCACTTGTTTGAGGTTTTCTTCAACCTTGATTCGGAGGTGCGCGCAAAGCTTCTGGATGGTAAGCGTGCTTTGGCGGATACTGCCGGAGCATCGATGATGATCATTCCAGTCACGGATCTTGCATTCGAGGTGCGTATCAAGCGTCGCTGGAACTCGCCTGCCTACGGGACTCGAGTGCGCTCATCTGCTATCATCTACAGCTTACGAGCTCACGCGCCTCTGGATTTCGAGTTCCTATTGTTGCCATTTGCCGGCGAGTCAGGCGCCTCGTAATGGACGGTCGAGTGATGTCGGGATCGAGTTCAACTTATCCGACCACCCGTCACGTTGAATCGTCGTGAGCCGGATTTTCGGATGTGTGGAATCTGCGGAGTCTACGAATACGGAGCTGCCGAGCCTTCGGTCACCAGCGAGCTGGTGGACAAGATGCGCGACTCCATGTCCCATCGAGGTCCCGACGATGCCGGCACGTATGTCAGCGCAGACAGGCGTGTAGGGCTGGGCAATCGACGGCTTTCGATTGTCGATTTGTCCGCGGCGGGCCACACTCCGATGCCCAACGAGGACCAGACGGTCTGGATCACCTTCAACGGAGAGATCTACAACCACGAAAAACTCAGGTCCTGGTTGATTGAGCGAGGGCATCGCTACAGGTCCCAGAGCGACACCGAAACCATCATTCACCTCTACGAAGAATACGGATTAAGATTTGTCGATCATCTCGACGGCGATTTTGCTGTCGCGCTCTGGGATCAAAGAGCCAAAACCCTCACGCTAGCTCGAGACCGCATCGGCGTAAAACCTCTTTACTACTCGGTTGCGCGTGGGCGATTGATCTTTGCTTCGGAGATCAAAGCGATCCTCGAGCATCCGGAAGTTCGGCGGGCGTTGGACGAAGAGGCGCTCTATCACTATCTGACCTTCCTGACTACACCGTCGCCGAGCACTTTGTTTGCGGGCATCAACAAACTGCCCGCCGGTTGCTCGTTAGTTTGTGACTCGAGCGGCAGTGTCACCATCGAGCGGTACTGGGATGCAATCGTCGAACAATCGAGCCCTATCATCGCCGAAGGGGAAGACCGCATCGCAGAAGAAGTGCGGCGGCTGCTGACTGATTCGATTCAAAAGAGGATGATGAGCGATGTCCCGTTTGGAGTCTTTCTTTCAGGAGGAATTGACTCCAGTGCAAATGTCGCTCTCATGTCGCAACTGACGAGCGAGCCCGTCCGAACCTTCACCGTCGGGTTTCGGGATGACCCGGCTTACAACGAAATTGAAGAGGCGCGCTTCATCGCCAGGCAGTACGGCACCGAGCATCACGAGGTGATGATCGGACAACAGGAGTTGCTCGAGTTCTTGCCCGATTTAATTTTTCATCAGGACGAACCCATAGCCGATCCGGTATGCGTTCCCATTTATTACGTGTCTCGTCTTGCGCGCGAAAGCGGAACTAAAGTGATACAGGTGGGCGAGGGCTCCGACGAATTGTTTTGCGGGTATCGCGACTATGCGCGCTACTTGAGGCTTCACGATCGGGTCTGGAAGTACGCGACTTCGCTTCCGAGGTCAGTTCGGCGCGGAGTGTCAAGTTTAGCGCAATCGTTGCTTCGAGTTCATGGGGATGGACTGCCGTCCACGTGGCACAAGATGGCCCCCGATCTCCTGAGACGTTTAGCGGAGGGCGAAGAGCTTTTCTGGAGCGGCGCATTTGTTTTCGACGAAGTTCACAAGCGCGACCTGCTGACGAGCGCGGCGCTAGATCGACTAACCTCGCGGCACAATCGCAACGGACAATCCCCGTCCTCTTATGGAATCGTTCGTGAAGACCTCGACCGCCTCCTTGCGAAACGTCCTGACGCGGACCGGCTGGAGCGAATGATCTATCAGGAGCTGAAGCTTCGTCTGCCGGAGCTTCTTCTGATGCGCGTCGACAAGATGACCATGGCCACGTCGGTGGAAGCTCGCGTGCCGTTCCTCGATCATAAGCTCGTGGAGTTCGCGATGCGGATTCCGCGTGAGTTGAAGCTGAAGAACGGCCGCACAAAGCACATCTTGAAACGAGCGCTCGAAGGCGTGATCCCCGAACGTGTGTTGAATCGAAAGAAAGTTGGTTTTGGCGCGCCGATAAACGAGTGGATGCTTGACCGCCTCGGGTCGTTTGTCGAAACCTCATTGTTCAATTCGAGCCTCAGGAGACGAGACCTGTTCGACTACGACTTCATTCGGCGCCTGCTGACCGGACATCGAATGCGGCGCGCGAACTTTTCATTCTTCCTCTGGAACCTCCTCAACCTAAACTTATGGTACGAACAGTGGATCGACCCTCAAGCACAGGATCATTCGACCGGCTGTTATGATTCGCGTGATGCACAACGCGAGCAGAATGGCGTTGAGCGGCGCGTCGATGATGGCCGGCCAGCCACGGAGCCCGTGAACGCAAGCGCCGCACCGATGCCTGTTGCCCGATGAACCCCCGACAATAGCGGATGCTCAGCGAACAACAACCAGCAACTCTGCCTGAAACACCAACCGCACCGGGCGACTCGGAGTCAATCTCCGGAGTCAGCGGAGGGTCCGGCTCCGGCCGCCCATTCAAGACTCTTTATGCGAGACTTGGAGAGACCAGTCGGCAAACGAGTCTGCTCTTCTCGGCGCAGAGCGGTTCGCTGCTTTTCGGCTTCGCTTCAAGCCTGCTTCAGGCGCGCTTCATGGAACGCGCTGAAATGGGACGCTTCGCTTTTTGTCTGAGCATCATCGTGATCATAGGACTTTCGTTTGAATTCGGAATTTCGTCGGCGGGGGCGAGAGTGCTGGCGCTCGAGCGGGAGCATGCAGGCGAACGCAGCGCTCTCGGCGCATTGCTACTGCTCACTCTGATCATTGGCGCAATCTTCGCGTTGTTCATCATAGCGGTGGCGGGGCCAATAGATCTGATCTTCCACAAAGACGTTCGATGGATACTGGTAGCTACCGCAGGGCTTGCTTTCTTTCAACCACTGCAGCCGTTCGTCGAGCAATGCTGTCAGGGCCTGAATCAGATTCGACGGCTCTCCGCGTTTCATCTGCTCATGTCCGGTACTTATCTCGCCTCGATGACCGCGCTGGCATTTACTGGCCGGTTGAACGCCGGCACTGCTCTCGCCGGATATCTGACCGGTATCGCCATCGCATCGGTGTGGACTATTATCGGGCTGCGACCAACCTTGGTCGGGTCTGGGCATTTCTTGAAACTGACGTTGAAAGAGACGCGGAGGTTCGGTCTCAACCTTTATGTCGCGCGTGTGGCCGGGCTGCTGTCGAGCCGGGCCGATCAATTGGTAATCGCCTACTTCATAAAGGAAGCCGCGCCGCTCGGGATGTACGCGATCGTTCAGAAGTTCGCGAACCCGATAATGATGGCCGGCCGTTCACTGGCGACCGCGCGATTTCGTTCGTTCGCACGGGCGGACGCAGTTTCACGGCGAATCAACCGATGGAACGCGGTACTGCTCGTCGGAGCCGCAGTCGTGCTGGTGATCGCGGGACCGGTTGCTATAAAGCTATTCTTCCCACGCTACGCCGAAGCATCCTGGCTGTTGGTGCCGTTCGCCATTGCAAGTGTTTTTGCCGGACTGTTTCAACCGTACAACGTGTTCCTTGCGTCGCAAGGCCGCGGCCGCGAACTTCGCAACGTAGTGGCGGTGGTGAGCATCGCCAGTTTCGCGGGGCTGATCGTGATGGTTCCACGTTACGGAATCGGGGGCGCAGCGTGGGTGGCCTCCGCGGTGATGGCGCTGGACTACCTGCTTCACCTTCACTACTATCGACTGTTCAAACAATCTCTGTCCAAACAAGCCGTCATCAAATGAATCCGACTGCGCGAAAAAGCGAGACTCAATCAGTTCTGAAGCTCAGCCCGACAGAGGCCTGGAAGCAACGCTCGCGCGAACAGTGGACAGCAGACCCTTGTGGCGCTCACGTCGCGAGCGAACATGACTTCGGCTCGCGCGAATACTTCGACGCAATCGAGCGCTACCGCTATTCGGAATATGCTCCGTGGATGCGTGAGTGGACTCACAACTGGATGCGAGGCTGGACTCGCGAAGGCGTTGAAAGCGACGGGCCGCGCGTGCTGGAAGTCGGGTTTGGAACGGGGACGGACTTATTGCAGTTTGCGAGGGCCGGAGCCGTGGTTACCGGAATCGATCTAACGCCGCGAAGCGTTGAAATCGCACGCCAGCGGTTCGCGGTCTATGGCTATGAGGCTGAGCTTCTCGTGGGCGATGGTGAGTCTCTGCCATTTCCGCAGAATGCGTTCGACATCGTTTACTCGTTTGGAGTGCTTCATCACACACCCGATACGAGAGGGGGCGTCAGAGAGTTGTATCGGGTGCTGAGGCCCGGTGGTCGAGCGCTTGTGATGCTGTACAATCGCGGGTCGCTCTACTATTGGATCGGCTTGATGCTAAAACGAGGTGTTCTTCGTGGCGAATTGATTCGCCATACACCTCGAGAAATAATGAGTCGCTACGTTGAGTTCAGTGAGCACGCGGCCAATCCACTGGTGAAGGCGTACACTCGTCGTGAGGTGAAGCGATTGTTCAGCGATTTTCGTGACGTCCGCATAGAAGTCAATCAACTCACCCGGGCTGAATTGAAATCGGTTGGCCGTGTTCTGCCGGAGCCGATCTTTCAATGGCTGGCCCGTGCCTTCGGTTGGAACCTTATCATCACCGCGACCAAATAGACTTTGCCCTCAAAAAGCAAACCTGCAACGAAAACAAGTGAGAGACCCCTCGCCCTCGTGCTCGATCTGTCGTCCGATCACCGCGCCGCGATGAGTTGGGCGAGCAACCATCTCGGCACCCATCGACTCGAGCCGCTGAACAAAGCGAGCTTGAAATGGAGCGCGAAACACGAAGTACTCCAGGACATCAAGAAGAAGCAACCCGCCGCGTTTTGTCTGTTTACATCCGATTTGAGATTTCAAAGTACCAGAAGGCTGATGATTCTGTTCGGAGTCCTGGCAGGTGCCCGCCAGATTCTTTTTGGCGATTCGCGCGGGACCTTGGTTCGCAGGACCCGCCTGAGCGCGGTTGTGATTGAGTTGCCGCTTCTGGCAGTCGAACTTCTAATCGGATATCTCTTCTTGATACCGATTTCGTGGTTGCTGGTGACGATGCTTGCGGTGATGGCGGGCTCAAAGTCGCAGTCGGGCGAGGCTCACGATACGAAAAGCGAGCGTCAGTCAGACAGCGGACGTCCGTTGAGAGCGCTCTACATTCGAGCGACGCTGGTGCCGGAGACCAATCCTGCGCAAAGTACAGGAGGCCTCGCCACTCATACATCGGGTTTTGCTATTGCGGCCGAAGCGCTCGGCAATGAGCTGGATTTCTTTGTTGCGAGCAAGACCGGCCTTGAAGGTGTTAACGGAAAGATCATCGTCGCGGTACCTTCAACCTTCCTTGGCGCGACTCGAACGCTATTCGAGCTGAGCAACAATCTGATGTTCACTCTGAGCGCGCTTCTGCAGCTTCGCAACAGTACGGTTGCCAATGTCGATTTCCTGTACCAGCGATACAGCAGGTTCAATTTCACTGGCGCGGTGCTCTCGATTATGTTCGGACTGCCGCTGGTGCTCGAGTTCAACGGTTCGGAGGTGTGGGTCAGCCGCCACTGGGACCCGGTCGGCCAAATTGGCTTGCTGAGCCGGTTTGAAGCTCTGAATCTTTCGGCCGCCGATTTGGTAAGTGTCGTGTCGTTGGCCCAACGGCTCTCTGTGATCGGCGATCGGGTTGATCCAGGCAGGGTGTTAGTCAATCCGAATGGCGTCGACCCTGATCAATTTCGGAGCGACTGTGGCGGCATCGAGCTGCGCACGCAACTGGGGATCTCCGACAAGATAGTAGTTGGTTTTCTAGGGACGTTCGGACCGTGGCACGGTGCAGCGGTACTCGCCGAAGCCGCGAGGCTGATTGCGTCCGATTCGCACCTTCACTTCCTGTTCGTCGGCGACGGAGATCAGCGCAGCGCAACCGAAGCGCACTTCAACCTCCCTGAAGGTCCTCGAGCCACGTTCACCGGCCGAGTCTCGCGGAGCGAAGTGCCAGCCTATCTTGACGCCTGCGATATCCTCGTGTCTCCACAAACGCGAATGCCGGATGAGAGTGATTTTTTTGGTTCGCCCACAAAGCTGTTCGAGTATATGTCAATGTCGAAGCCAGTGGTCGCAAGCCGTCTGGGACAACTTGCGGAGGTAATTGCCGACGGTGAAAACGGGATGCTGGTCGAGCCTGGAGATGCTGCCCAACTCGCTTCGGCTATTGTCGAATTGGCCGGCGACTGTTCGCTGCGCGCTCGGCTCGCCGCCGGCGCGCGGCGGAGGGTTGAGGAAGGTTATACGTGGCGGCGAAACGCACAAAGAGTATTTGAGCGGGCCGGCGAGCTTGTCTTACACCGCAGCTTGTCGAAAGGAAGAGACGGTGAACAACAGAGATGACCGCGGTGTGGAGTGGAGCTTCTGGTTGTTCATGCTTGCGTTCTTCATCGTATGGATGTTGCGGGCTACGGTGTTGTTCCGAATTGACGCCTCGATCGAATCGGAAGTCGTTCGCACTTTTTATTCGAACGCCGTAAAGCTGTTGCTCTGGGTTGTTCCTGTATTCATCTATCTGATATGCGTGGACAAGACAGATCCGCTTCATTATCTCAAGCTCTCAACCCGCGTCGACAAACTTGGATTGATTGCTGCTTCGATGGTAAGCGCAGCCTACTTTGCGTTGATTATTGTGACGTCGCCTCTGATCGGCGGTCGAACCATCGAGAGCCTTCTGATGGCGCAGCCCGCGACGGTGGCTCGAACGCTTGGGCTCGTATCAATTTCGCCGCTATGGGAGGAAATCCTGTTTCGGGGTTTCGTTTTGCACAAGCTATGGTCGCGAGCAAGGTTCTGGACGGCAAATCTGATTTCTTCGTTGATGTTCACGATGGCTCACTGGCCGTACTGGATCTACAGCCGGATGGCGCTGGCGGGCTTCGCCCGGCTGTCGGCTAGCATATTCGTGCTTGGGCTGCTCTTTGGTTATGTCTTCAAGCGCACGCACTCTCTATGGCCGGCGGTTGTGGTTCATATCGTCAACAACTTTCTTTCCTCTTTCTTGAACGGCTGACCCGAGATTCGATGATACGAGGGCAATCGATTATTTGCTTTGCGGGTGAAGACTGGTGGTATCACCATCCGCATTCAAAGAATCATATTATGCGGCGGCTCGCCCTTGCCGGGAACAAGGTGATCTTCGTCAACTCGATATCCATGGGTCTGCCGTCTCTCGGCTCGCGAGACTTGTTCTCGAAGATCAGACGCAAGCTGAGCAGCTATGCCAAGGCGATAAGAAGGACGCAAGAGGGCATCGTAGTTGTCAGCCCCTTGTCGATACCGTTTTATTCAAGTCGTATTTTTCGCGCGCTGAACCGCGTGCTTCTGACGATCCAAATTCGGTTGTTGTCGGTAGCGCTTGAGATGAGTGATCCGGTGCTATGGATAGCGATCCCCACCGCGGCCGAGCTTGTAGGCAGCCTGGGAGAGCGGGTGGTGATCTATCAGGTCTCCGACAAATATGACAAGAACGTGATGGATCACGCGACGTCGGGTTCCGTAATCGCGAAGATGCACGCGGCTATGCTCGACAAAGCGGATCTTGTCTACTACTCGGGCCGCAAACTCTTTGAGGAAGAGGTGACCAACCATCCGGAGTTGAAGTCGAAGTCGCGTTTGCTGCAACAGGCGGTGGACTTCGATCATTTCGCCTCGGCTACGTCTCGAGAGTGGAACAGCCCTGAGGACATTGCCGAAATACCTCACCCTCGGCTCGGGTATTTTGGAGCAATCGAATCGTGGCTGTTGGACCAGAGTCTCATCGAGTATGTGAGCAGCCGACGACCTGACTGGCACTGGGTCGCTTTAGGTTTAAAGGGCGCGCGGCTGGACGTAGAGAAGCTGCCGAACTTTCATCATCTCGGGACAAAGCCTTACTCGGAGATGCCGCGGTATGCGTCTGAATTTGATGTTTGTGTGTTGCCGTGGGTGACTGATAACGAATTTGTCAGCTACGGAAGCGCGATCAAAGTTCGCGAGTATCTCGCTACGGGCAAACCGGTGGTTATGACGCCGCTCTACGAATATGAGAACCTGGATGGTATACTCCGCATTTCTCGCGGCTATGATGATTTTATTTCAAAGATCGAGGACGCTCTTAAGCGGGATGACGACTCGCAGCGAACCGCGCGACAGGCGGCCGTCAGAGATTCAACGTGGGATGCGCGCGCGGAAGAAGTAGCCGCCGACTTGTCGTCGCTTCTGGCGAGAAAACAGAGAAAGTGATTTAGCCCGGACTTTGTCCGGGAGACCGCGGGAATTCAACGGCTCAGGGTTTGTAAAAGTTCCAGGCTTCCGTTTCTACACAGCAGTCATTTTCATTGAGGGCCTAACCACCGGTGTGGAGTGTCAGCCATGGACGACGAAAGTGAAATTCAAGACGTGCTCAGGCGGTTGAACGATTGCTGGCTCGAGAAAAGGCCTGCAGACCTGAACGGGGTGCTGCACGATGACGTGACGATGGTGTTTCCGGGCTTTGCCGGACGAATCTCGGGCAAACGAGCATTGATCGATGGATTCACGGACTTTTGCGAGAGCGCGGTTGTACACAGTTTCAGCATCGATGATGAACAAATCGATGTAGCTGGCAACACGGGCACGGCGAGCTTCAGGTTCGCGATGGTCTACGAACGCGAGGGCAAGAAGTACTTATCAACCGGCCGCGATCTGTGGGTGCTCTCCAAGAACGAAGGCCAGTGGAAAGCCGTGTGGAGAACCATGCTGGACGTAACGGAGGAACCGGTCGCGGAATGAGAAGACTCAGGACTTTTCTAGGTGTTTCGCTAATCACGCTCTCGGTGCTGATGCTGGAGCTATCGCTTACGAGGCTGTTTTCGGCGACGATGTATTACCACTTCGCCTTCATGGCGATTTCTCTTGCGCTCTTCGGTTCCGGTGCAAGCGGTGTGTTCATCTACATCGTTCAGCGCAAGATCGCCGCGGCCAGCTCGAACCGCTGGCTGGCCGCGATGTCTCTGCTGTTCTCTTTGAGCACGATCTTCGCTCTGTGGGTAATACTGGATCATCCGCTGACGTTTGAGACAGGCATGGAGAATTACTATCGGCTGGCGAAGATCTATGCTGCGACGTCCCTTCCGTTTTTCTTTGCCGGTTGTGCGGTCACGATTGCGATCACTCGGCTTGCAAGAGAGATCAGCCGGCTTTACCTGTTCGATCTCGCGGGCGCGGCGCTCGGGTGTCTTCTGATGATTCCGGTGTTGAACGCTGCTGGAGCAGTCAACACCGTGTTGATCATCGCGATCACCGGCGCCGCCGCGGCATTCATGTTCAGCATTTCAGAAAGTCCGAGCAGGGTCACTGCCGCGATCACCGCGACCGCGCTTGTTGCTCTAATCGTTTTCGCGGTTTACAACAGTCGCGCCCATCTGTTGACGATTCACCGCTCAAAGGGTTTTGAAGAGGCGAACGTGTTGTTCTCGAAGTGGAACTCTTTTTCTCGAATAACCGTTGAGGGGGATTTCGTTAAAGGCGTCGAGATAAAAATCGATGCGGACGCCGCTACGGGGATCAGCAAGGACGCGGCAAACACTGACTTGCATCAGGACGTAAGAGACGCGCTCGCGGCCCTCGTGCATCGCATCAAGCCGGACGCGAACGTGTTGATCATCGGGCCGGGCGGCGGCAATGACGTGATGACATCGCGAGTCTTCCACCAGCGTCATACGACTGCGGTAGAGATCAACCCGATCATCGCGCGGGACGTGATGTCCACAGATCCGTTCAAATCGTATTCAGGCGGAATCTACCAGCAGCCTGACGTCACTCTGGTGGTGGATGAAGGCCGCAGCTTCATACGAAACTCTCGCGATCGGTTCGACATCATCCAGGCGACGATGGTTGATACGTGGGCGGCGACCGCCGCCGGCGCGTTTGCCCTCAGTGAAAACAATCTGTACACGGTCGAAGCCTTCGAAGACTACACAAAGCACCTCACCGATAACGGTTTGCTCGCGATGACGCGCTGGTATTTCGAGCCTCCCGATCAACTTCTCAGATTGCTTTCGCTATCGAGAGTGGCCATGCGTGAGCTGGGAATCGCCAATCCCGATAGGCACGTGATGTTGATTCGAGATGCTCGAACCGAAGACGAACGAACTCCCGCAACGTTCATGTTCAAGCGGAGCGAGTTCACCGATTCGGAGGTTCAGGAAATCGAAAGCGCTGCGGCCCGGATCGGCTTCGAGCTGTTGTACACACCGTTGACCCGGCCCGCGAACGTGTTCACCGAGATGATGGAATCGGAGAATCCATCGCAGGTCTGGTCCGCTTTTCCTACGAACGTCGAGCCCACTCGCGACAACAATCCATTCTTCTTCAATTCGATTCGGCTGGCTCAACTCAAGAACGTGCTTGAAGGTTCTTACGAGTGGCAGAAGACGAACCTGGGCACGTTTATTCTGTTCGGGCTGCTGGTGATCACGTCCGCGCTAGTAATTCTGTTCATCATCGTGCCGCTGGTGATCGTCAGAGGCGGCGAGCTGAAGACGAGGACGAAGTCTAAGCTTTCGTACTTGTTCTATTTTGCGTGCCTTGGTGCTGGATTCATCATCGTCGAAGTAGCGATGATACAAAAGTTCATCCTCTTCCTTGGTCACCCGGTTTATTCGCTTGCGGTGGTTTTGTTCTCGGTCCTTGCGTTCAGTGCCATTGGCAGTTCGTTGACAGGGCGAATCGCTGAGGCGCGTTTAAGGGGTGCAGTAGTAAAGTTGCTGCTGGTATTGATCGCTATGGTAGCGGTCTACATTTTGGCGTTGCCGCCTATTTTTTATGGACTGGTTGGCCTGCCGCACGCTGCGAGAATAGTCATTGCGGTAGTTCTGATGGCGCCGCTGGCGATGGTCATGGGGATGCCGATGCCGATAGGAATTCGGTTGCTTGCCGAGCAGGCACCGGAGATCATTCCGTGGGCTTGGGGAATAAACGGCGCGACGTCGGTGATGGGTTCGGTGGGCGCGCTGGTGATTGCGATTCTGACTGGATTCAACCAGGCGCTGGTAATCGGCGCGGTCCTTTATTTAATTGCGATTTTCTTCATCACCCGGCCGCGCGAGGCTGAGCAGGAATCTACGATTCGCGATTCACTACTCGAAGGAACCGCTGGGGCTTAGTTTCTGGTTTCTAGGGGGACCGTATCTTCCGAGTCGCCCGTGCATCAGCATGATTGCAAGCCCACGTCGCCCGCTGCGCGGGCTCGTGTCTTTGTTGGTCATCTTACCCCCGGTTGGCAGACTCACCGGGGGCTACACTCTCTCGTCCGCTACGCGGGCTCGGGCTGCGGTGGCGTTCGGTTTACTTCTCCGACAGACTAGGGCTAAGTGCCGATTAGTCTTTTACCTCCGCCCCGCGAAGCTGGAGCCTTCCTCGACCGATACCAAAGTATAATGGAATTAGCGCGTAGAGTGGCGCATCATAAAGCGTGATGGAGGTCAGCCGGGAGAAGACCGGGGTCCAAGACGAGCTCCGTCGAATCGTCGATGGTCTGCCCGGATTGGTGTGGACCGCGCTTCCCGATGGGTGCTTCGACTTCGTCAACCAGCGCTGGCACGAATACACCGGCCTTAGCCTTGACGAAACACAAGGCGATGGCTGGCAGACTGCGATCCACCCCGAGGACCTGCCTGACCTGCTCGAACGCTGGCGATCCATTCTGGCTTCTCGCGAGTCAGGTGAAATCGAAGTGCGTTTCCGGCGATTCGATGGAGAGTATCGCTGGTTCCTGATCCGCATAGCACCGATACACGACGAGCAAGGACACGTCGTTCACTGGTATGGAATCAATGTGGACATTGATGACCGGGCCATTGAGCGCCAACGAGTTCAAATATCGTTCGGTCATGTTCTCAATGAACTGAAGAAGCCGGAAAGCAGACTTCGCACGATCATCGATGCCATCCCGACAATCGCATGGTGCACTCAGGCGGATGGCTCCGGAGAATTCTGGAATCAGCGTTGGTACGACTATACGGGAATCTCCTGGGAGGATGCTCGGGGATGGGGGTGGCGATCGGTTATTCATCCTGAAGACCTGGGCGAAATTATAGACACGTGGCTTGCACACCTGGTGGCCGGGGAAGCCGGGGAGGTCGAAGGGCGTCTGCGACGCTTCGACGGACAGTACCGATGGTTTCTATTCCGGTTCGCGCCATTCCGCGACGAGGCCGGCAATATCGTGAATTGGTACGGCACCGATATTGATATAGAGGACCGAAAACACGCGGAGGCTCTGCTTGCCGGTGAAAAGCGGCTGCTCGAAATGGTCGCCTTGGGAAGCCCGCTGCCGGTCGTTCTCGATGCGTTATGCAGCCTGGTCGACGCTACGGCCGGGGGATGCTACACCAGCGTTCTTCTTCTCGACCGCATGGCCACAAAGATCGCACACGCTGCAGCACCTGGATTGCCATCGAGCTACAGAGAATTCCTTAAGGGCCGTCCGGTAACTTGCGATGAGGGACCGTGGGGAATGTCGGTGATTCTGAATACACAGGTGATTGTGTCTGACTTGGCGTCAGACACAAGATGGAATGGCGCAGGCTATCGGGCCGTAGCTTTGTCGCACGGGATGAAGTCGTGCTGGTCCTCGCCGATTCGCTCGTTGACTGGCGAGTTGCTCGGGACTTTAACGATCACCAGGCGCGAGGAGGGCAGCCCGACACCTGGTCACCAGGCGCTCATCGATCAGTTCACCCACCTCGCAAGCATTGCCATCGAGCGGACGCGAAACGAGGAGGCTCTGACGCGAAGCGAGGCGTTTCTAGCGGAAGCTCAACACCTCAGCGCAACCGGCAGTTTTTCGTGGCGTGTCGCGACCAACGAATTAATGTTGTCCGAGCAGGCCTATCGTATCTACGAGTTCGACCCGGCGGTGCCTGTCACATTTGACCTGATCGCTGCTCGTGTCCATCCGGAACACCTTCCAAAGTTGCTCGAAGTCATCGACCGGGCGAGGCGCGAGGGCGGCGATTTCGACTACGAGACGCGGCTGCTGATGCCCGACAACTCGGTCAAGTACCTGCATGTGGTGGCGCACGGCGGCCGCAACGCTTGCGGCGATTTGGAGTTAATCGGCACCGTTCACGACATAACGCAGCGCCGGCTCGCGGAAGAGGCGCTTGGAAAGGCCCGATCGGATCTCGCACACGTTGCCAGGGTCACGAGCCTCGGAACTCTGATCGCGTCGATCGCACACGAAATCAACCAGCCACTGTCGGGCATTATTACCAACGCCAGCACGTGTCAGCGGATGCTCAACGCCGATCCTCCAAACGTCGAGGGCGCTCGCGAAACCGCGCAACGCACGATTCGTGATGGCAACCGCGCGTCTGGCGTGATCTCGCGTTTGCGCGCACTCTTTGCCAGGAAAGAACTGCCGACCGAACCTGTTGATCTTAACGAAGCTACAAAGGAGGTAATTGCCCTCTCGCGCGGCGAACTTCAAAGAGGCCGAGTGATCTTGCGCTTGGAGCTTGCCGCCGGACTTCCTTGCGTCACTGGCGATCGTGTGCAGCTTCAGCAGGTCATCCTTAACCTGCTGTTGAACGCCTCAGAAGCCATGAGCGGCGTCGACGATCGTCCGAGGAACCTGGTAATCAAAACGGAGCGGGACGAAGGCGATCGGGTGCGACTGAGCATCAAAGACGCAGGAGTTGGATTCGACCCTCAAGCCGCAGAGAGAATCTTTGAAGCGTTCTACTCAACGAAGAGTGGCGGTATGGGAATCGGCTTGTCAGTCAGTCGCTCGATTATCGAGAGTCATTCCGGGTGCCTATGTGCCTCGTCGAATGACGGGCACGGGTCTACGTTTTCTTTTTCCCTTCCTCTCGCATCCGAGGTTGTGACGGATACTCACGGCATTAGCACTACAAAGACGACTTCTTTGTCGGATGAAGCACGGGTCGTGAGGAATACGTGATGGTCAAATGTCCGCTCATATCGGTAGTCGATGACGACGAATCGGTGCGCGAGTCATTACCTGACTTGCTGCGGACGCTCGGATTTGCGGCTCAGGCGTTTTCGTCGGCCGAGGAGTTCCTCGCGTCCGAATGTGTCGGCCAAACCAGGTGCCTGATCCTCGACATCGCCATGCCTGCCATGACCGGGCCTGAGCTCCAAAGCGAATTGACGCGTCGCCGGCAAGAAATCCCGATCGTCTTCATCACCGCTTACGGAGACGAGACTGTCCGTCAGCGTCTGTTGAAAAATGGTGGGGTGGATTGTCTATTCAAGCCTTTCAGCGAGGCTGCTCTGCTTGATGCAGTCAATGCGGCACTCCGCGCGGCTTGAGCGATCGGTCATGCCTTCTGACCCCCGGGCTTAGACATGAGTTCAGCGAGCACAACTAACGCCGAATCGACGTCGTCAACTCTGTCGCACGGGACGCCAATTGTGTTCATCGTTGATGACGACGTCTCGGTGCGTGAGTCGCTGGAATGGCTGATCCGCTGCGCGGGCTGGCAGCCGGAGACATTCTCATCCGCGCAGGAATTCCTCAAGCAGCCGCGCGTCAACGTTCCGAGCTGCCTGGTGCTGGATGTGTCCCTCCCGGACCTCAATGGGCTCGACGTCCAGAAGCGCGTCGTCGATCGTAGCGATATGCCGATCATCTTCATCACGGGTTATGGCGATGTGCCGATGACCGTCCGGGCGATGAAAGCGGGAGCGGTCGAGTTCCTGACCAAACCATTCGATGACGACGTGCTGCTCGGAGCTATACGGAATGCCATCGAACGCAGCCGCAATACGCTAGGGCACGAGGCGGAGGTCCGCTCGCTCAGGGAGAGTTACGCGTCACTCAGCCGTCGCGAACGGGAGGTCATGGCTTTGGTGGTTTCCGGTCTCTTGAATAAACAGGTCGGTTTCGAGCTCGGGATCAGCGAGATCACCGTCAAGGCACACCGAGGCCGGGTGATGCGAAAGATGAAGGCCGGCTCAGTCACCGACCTGGTTAGAATGGCCGCCGAGCTCCGCCTTGAACCTTTCGTCGCGGACTCCTCAAAATAGGGCGCGATTTTTTTCTACTCACAACGTAATGCGGTGTTCGGATCCACCTTCATCGCGCGGCGCGCCGGGACGTAACTTGCAATGATCGCTACCGCTGCCAGAACAAGAGCAATGCCTGTAAACGTCAACGGATCGGATGGACTCACAGAGTAGAGGAACGCTCGGATCAACTGAGTCAAAACCAGTCCACCCACCGTTCCGATGGCGATCCCGATGATCGCCAGTTTCGCTCCGCCACCCACGACCATCCCAAGCACATGACGAGGGCTCGCGCCGAGGGCTGTCCTGATTCCGATTTCTCGAGTCCTTTGTTCGACAGAGTACGAGATGACTCCATAGATACCGATGGATGCCAACACCAACGCGAGCGCCGCGAAAACACCGACCAGTATCAACGTAAACCGCCGGTCAGCTATTAGGTTTCCTTTATGCTGTTCCATGGTCTTTGCGTCGGATAAGGTAGCGTTGCCCCCGATCGATGCCAGATCGTCCCTCATCGGTCCGACATAACTCGAAGGATTCGCGTTAGTCCTGACTACTATCGTGGAACTTGGAAAGATGAACTCGTCGGGCACCTGTTGAAACGAAATATACATCTGCACACCAATGAAGGCGCCTTCAGTGGTATCGAGATTCTCCTGCTTGACGTGCCCAACAATACCGATGACTTGAAAGTCAATTGCCTTCTCGGGTGTTGGCACGCTTATGTGCTGGCCTAGCGGATTCTCACCCGGGAAGTACTGCGCAGCCATATGCTCATCTATGACCATCACCGGTACCGAAGTAAGCGTATCGCTCTCTTCAAAGAATCGACCCTGCACTAGCGGGATCTTCATTGCATTCAGGTATCCGGGCGAGGTGATATAGCTCATAGCCAAAGGTAGTTCGCTTGGCGACGGCTTTGGGCGATTGGTGATGTAAAACCAATTCTCGTTGTCACCTCCGTTCAATGGCAGCAGATCAGTCATAGCGGCAGCTTGCACGCCTGGCCGAGCCTCAATTCTTTCGAGCAGTTGTTTGAAAAACCTTCGAACCTTGGCGGCTTCTGCAAATTCTTTCGAGGACAACGAGACATCAAACGTCAGCAGGTTACGATCGTCGAACCCCGGGTTTACCCGATTGAGCGCGATGAAGCTTCGAATCAGCAGCCCCGATCCGACAAGCAGAACGAGCGAGATCGCTATTTCCGCAACCACCAAAGTGCTTCGAAGACCCTGTCGACCGCTGCTTCCGGACCTTCCGCCTTCCTTAAGGGTTTCGTTCAGGTTCGGATTCGAAGCCTGAAGTGCAGGCGCCAGCCCAAAAACAATTCCGGTGATAATTGAAGCAACGGCCGTAAACAGCAGAACATTGGCATCGACCTTTATCTCATTCACGCGCGGCAGCGCATCAGGAAGCGCCTTCAGGGCAAGTTCGGTTCCCCAATATGTGACGACCAGACCCAGAGCACCGCCTATGAGAGCGAGCGTTACACTCTCGACTAATAGCGATCGAATGATCCGAAGACGACTGGCCCCGAGAGCCGATCGGATCGCCATCTCTTTTTGACGGGCGGAGGCTCGGGCCAGCATTAGATTCGCGACATTTGCACAGGCGATCAACAACACAAAAGCCACCGCGGCAATCAGCAACAGAAGCAACTTCCGCACGTCACCTACCATCGCGTCATAGAGCGATCCCACCGTTACCCAATGTTCCTTATTCGTTGTAGGAAACTCTTCACCTAATGCGCCCGCTATCGATGTCATATCGGCGCGCGCCTGCTCCAGAGTGACGCCGGTCTTGAGCCGAGCCACCACCTGCGTGCCTGGATGCCAGGCCCGCTCTTTTAGTGATCGCTCTTTTGTCGCTTCAATCGGCACCAGAACATCGGGGGCTCTGTCGAGGTAATTAAAGTCGGCCGGCAGCACTCCTACAATTTGATAGGGTTGGTCATTGAGGATCAGGCTCTGTTCAAGTACTGAAGGATCTCCTCCAAAACGCCGATGCCAAAGCGAATCGGAGATCATCGCTACTGGGTTTGCGCCCTCGCGATCTTCGTCCGGTCTGAAGTTTCGACCAAAGGCCGGAGCTACTCCGAGCACCTCCAACAACTCACTGGAGACCTGGCGACCGGACAGCCGCTCTGGCCGATCACCACCAGTCAGGTTGAATCCGGTCCACCGGTAAGCCGCCATCTTTTCAAATGATTGATTGCGCTGGCGCCAATCCTTGAAATTAGGATAAGAGATCGAGCCATTATCGAACCCACCCCACTTCTCCCAGATTCGGACAAGCTGGTCCGGGTTCCTGTATGACAGAGGCTTTAGCAGTACGCCGTTCACCACGCTAAAAATTGAAGAGTTGACGCCGATGCCGAGTGCCAGAGCAAGTACGGCGATTATGCTGAAGGACGGATTCCTCAATAGGCTTCGTAAGCCGTGACGAATCTCTTGTATTAGAGCTTCCATCGATTCCTCCGAGATCAGTCGGTTCCCTGCGTTAGTGACTTAGCCAAGTCGAGGGTTTCAACTTTCTGTGTTTTAACTTTCCGTCCTGCCAAACACTCCTTTGCAGGGACCAAATACGCTTAGATTTGGGCCTATCCGCTCTTTTGTTGAACGCGCCTCTGTATATCTACGTTCGGTTCGACGCTTGAGTGCGCATTTTCACGATTCTTTCTTAAGGGCGCCATGAAAAGCGGATATTTT
>DATFXM010000049.1:0-70304 GCA_035315885.1 Blastocatellia bacterium | reverse complement strand
GTTTTTGATAGGCATTCGGCCGCAGTCTGTTTGCTTAAAAGCGCGTTCGCTTGAGCTAGGCAGAGAGAGCGCGAAGGAAGAAGAGCCCGAGGGAGGACAGCGCCGGTAAGACGAGCTCGGGAAGAAGAGCCCGAGGAAAAGAGCGCGGCGAAAAAGAGCGCAAGGAAGATAGCCGCGGGAAAAAGAGAACGACGAAGATAGAACGCAAGCAAGATGGACCGCAAGGAAGATGGACCGCAAGGAAGATGGACCGCAAGGAAGATGGGCCGTAAGGAAGATGGGCAGCAAGGAAGCAGTAGCCGCAGTGCGTGGACGAGGCGCATTGGAAAACCCTCCGAATCGCTTCGAAAGGCTGGCGTATGTGCGTGATCCGGAGAGCCCGGACGACTCAGAAATTGCGCCCAGAACCATTCTGCTTAAGGACTCGACGCGCTCGATCATCACTTATAACGACAGCCCGGACGTAGGCTTCAACGCCAGTATCAACCCATACCGAGGATGCGAGCACGGCTGCATTTACTGCTACGCGCGGCCGTTTCACGAGTACCTGGGCTTTTCCGCGGGTCTCGATTTTGAGACTCGAATACTGGTCAAGGAAGACGCGCCCGCGCTGTTGAGAGAGGAGTTGGCTTCTCAAAAGTGGAAACCTCAATTGCTCGCGATCAGTGGTGTGACGGACGCTTATCAGCCGATTGAACGAAAGCTCGAGATCACGCGGCATTGCCTCGAAGTGTTAACCGAATTCCGCAACCCGGTTGCGATCATAACCAAGAACCAACTGGTGACTCGCGACGCAGATCTGCTTTCCGAGCTGGCGGCGCTCAACGCCGCTGCCGTTTTCGTATCGGTGACCACTCTCGACCCAGACCTCGCGAGAACGATGGAGCCGCGAACCTCCACTCCGTCAAACAGGCTCGCTGCAATACAGTCTTTAGCCGAGGCGGGTGTGCCGGTAGGCGTTCTGGTTGCCCCGGTTGTTCCCGGACTCACCGATCACGAGCTGCCCAGAATCATTGAAGCCGCCGCCGGAGCGGGAGCTCGCTTTGCTGGCTATGTCGTGCTGAGATTACCTTATGGTGTGGCCACACTCTTTGAGTCGTGGCTTGAGGAGCACTTCCCGGATCGCAAGAAGAAGGTCTTGAACAAGGTAAGGGACATTCGAGACGGAAAGCTCAACGATCCGAACTTCAAGACAAGAATGAAGGGCAGCGGTGCATATGCCGAGCAGGTCCGATCTCTGTACGCGATAGCCTGCAAGAAGAACGGAATCCTTGGACGCGGTCCGGACCTGTCTACGGAGGCGTTTCGCCGTCCTCCCGCTCCTCAGATGGCTTTGTTCGATGTGTGAATCCGAGTATTGTGGTACGCCGCTAAAGAAAATCGCACAGACGGTTAATAGATCGGATGTACCTGTCTGGCGAGCGTTCCGCTCAGACTGAAGTTTTGGCGCCAGGACTTACGAAACAATCTTGGTTCAGGTGGCCAGACGGGTTAGCTGTGGTGTTGAAGCTCAAATCAATCCCGTCGGAGGTGGGAAATGTCAAAACCGCTGCTAGGTCTGATTCTGGGAGGCATACTCGGAGTTTTTGACGGATTGACCGCGTGGTTCACGCCTGAAGTCAGGTCGGAGATCATTGGCATAGTTATCGGCTCTACCGTGAAAGGGTTGATTGCCGGGATAATCATCGGGTTTGTAGCAAAGAAGGTGAACTCGCTCCCGATCGGCATAGCGGTCGGCACTGCGGTTGGACTTGTGCTCGCGTTTGCCGTTGCGGTCGCGCAAACACCCAACCACCACTACCTTGAGATCATGCTTCCGGGGAGCATAGTAGGACTCATAGTGGGTTTCGCGACGCAGAAGTACGGTCGCCCCGCGACCGCCAGCCAATAGGAGGCGCGGGAGGCAGCTAAACCGGAGCTCCTATCCTCGGGCCTTTTTTGTGTATCGAGCAAACGACCGCGATCGCTCGACGTCTAGTTGCGCGTAAGAGACGAATCGAAAATGGACTCACGCGCCGGTGTGGTCTCCTCTATCTTTAAGAGGTCTGAGCAAGAGTTCGTTGTTCGCCGCGATAGCCGACAAACCGATGTTGGTTTCACGCAAAGGGTCGCAAAGGGCGCGCAAAGGGTCGTAAAGGACGCAAAAAGTCTCGCAACGGAAGCCAAGAAACTGAGAACATTCGCGCCCCTCGCGGAATCTTGGCGCTCTTTGGCGTGAAACCCGACTTTCGCGCTCGGCTAACACAGCGGACAGCGGAACCGTTGGCCGCCATCAATTCCCTGATGCGCTACTATTCACTAGTGCATGACCAAGCAGGAAGTTCGAGAAAAGGTCTGGCGAGCGATGGAGGAGAAGGGTGTGGCGCGCTTCCCCGGCGCAAGAGGCCGAATCCCGAACTTCAAGGGGGCCGAGCGCTGCGCCGAACTGGTTGCGAACCTGGACGAATGGAAACGGGCGCAAGCCATAAAATCCAATCCCGACTCTCCTCAGCGCGCCATAAGGCACCTGGCGTTGAAACAGGGCAAGACGGTTTATATGGCAGTGCCAAGGCTGCGTGAGGAAAAGTGCTTCGTCGAGCTGGATCCCTCCCGACTCGGGAACCACATCTACGCCGCCTCTAGTATCAAGGGGGCATTTGAATACGGCCGCCAGATAGCCGTCAATCAGATGCGCCACATCGATTTGATCTTGTGCGGCTCAGTCGCAGTCGGGCGCCATGGAATGCGCGTGGGAAAAGGGGGAGGCTACTCCGACCTCGAGTACGGGTTGGCGGTCGAAATGGGTTTGATTGATTCCTCAACCCCAATCCTGACGACCGTTCATCCGATTCAAATTGTGGCCCACAAAATAAAGACGATGCCCTATGACATTCCGGTTGATCTGATCATTACACCTGAAGAAACGATCTTCACCAGGAGCCGTCAGGCCCGACCCAAAGGTATTTACTGGGAATATCTGGACGAAGAGAAGTTAAGCTCGATTCCACTTTTGAAGAAACGCAGAGCAAAATTGCCGAAGTTCTGAGTACTGACGAGAGGCCCGAAAACCCGCGACAAAGCGCGAGGAACTCGGAACCTACTGCATACCGCCTACAGTATAATGTTTTGATATGGCCCTTGAACTATTTCACCCCGCAGTAGCCTCCTGGTTCTCCAAGAACTTTGCAGCCCCAACGGCTCCGCAAGCCGAAGCGTGGCCCTCGATCAAGGCGCGACGGCACACCTTGATCGCCGCGCCAACCGGCTCGGGCAAGACACTGTCGGCCTTCATGTCCGCCATCGATGATCTGGTCAGGCAGGGACTGAATGGCGGGCTCGAAGATCAGACGCAGGTGGTGTACGTCTCTCCGCTCAAGGCGCTCTCCAACGACATTCAGAAGAACCTGCAGGAACCGCTCGCCGGCATCCAGCAAGAGCTGGTGGCGATGGGCCTGCCTGAAGTCAACATCAGAGTCCTGGTGCGCACCGGAGATACCCCCGCAAGCGAACGGGCGGCAATGACTCGCAAACCGCCTCACATCGTCGTCACCACACCTGAATCGCTTTACATTCTGTTGACCAGCGAGGGCGGCCGACGAATGCTCCAGACCACGCGCGAGTTGATCGTGGACGAGATTCACGCGCTGGTCGGCGACAAGCGCGGCTCGCATCTTGCCCTATCAATGGAGAGACTCGCGAGCCTTGCCGGCAGTAACCTCGTAAGAGTTGGCCTGTCAGCGACGCAGCGGCCGATCGAGGAGGTCGCGAAGTTCCTTGTTGGAACGTCAAACATTCAAGAGGATGGATCTCCGCGAGCGCGGATCATCGACACAGGCCATCGTCGAAAGCTCGACATCGCCATTGAAGTTCCGAGTTCGCCGTTGAGCGCGGTCATGTCAGGCGAGACGTGGGACGAAGTCTACGACCGGATCGCCCAATTGATCAGAGAACACAAGACGACGCTTGTATTCGTAAACACCAGGCGTCTGGCGGAGAGGGTGGCACGGTATCTGGGTGAGCGCATCGGGGACGAAAACGTCACTTCTCATCACGGCAGTCTGGCGCGAGAGCAGAGGCTTGTTGCGGAGCAGAGGCTCAAGAACGGAGAGCTGCGCGCGCTTGTCGCCACGGCCTCTTTGGAACTCGGAATAGACATTGGCGCGGTCGATCTGGTCATTCAGATCGGCTCTACGAGGGCAATCTCAACTTTGCTGCAGCGCGTTGGCAGGTCCGGACACTCGGTGAGTGGTTTCCCAAAGGGGCGATTGTTCCCCACTTCGCGGGACGAGCTGGTTGAGTGCGCGGCACTATTGGAGGCGGTCGCGCGAGGCGAACTGGACACGCTCAGCATTCCAGAGCAACCGCTGGACATTCTAGCTCAGCAGATAGTCGCCGCTGTTGCGGCCGAAGAGTTCTCTGAAGATGCCCTGTACGAGATGGCGACTCGAGCCTATCCGTACCGCAAACTCACCCGACCCGAGTTCGATCAGGTTGTGCGCATGCTGGCTGAAGGTTTTTCCACAAGGCGTGGACGGCGGAGCGCATATCTCCATCACGACATGATCAACCATCGTCTGCGCGGACGTCGTGGCGCGCGGTTGACCGCCATCACTTCGGGCGGAGCTATACCGGACACTGCGGACTACACTGTAGTGCTGGAGCCTACCGAAACGATCATTGGAACAGTAAATGAGGACTTCGCGCTCGAAAGCATGCAAGGCGACATTTTTCAGCTCGGCAACGCCTCCTGGCGTGTGCTACGAGTCGAACTGAGCCGTGTCAGGGTAGAGGATGCGCGCGGCCAGTCGCCTACAATACCTTTCTGGCTTGGAGAAGCACCCGGTCGTACGCGCGAACTCTCGCAGGCGGTGTCGCGTATCCGCGCCGAGATAACTGATAAATTCGCTGGGGATTCTTACCCTGAGAGCGCGGGACAGGCGATGCAGTGGCTGGTCGACGAGCTGAAGCTGAGCCAATACGCCGCTGAACAAATCGTGGAGTACCTCGCTGTATCCAAGATTGCGCTCGGTGTGATGCCTACCCAGGAAACGTTAGTTGCTGAAAGGTTCTTTGACGAGAGTGGCAGTCAACAACTGGTGATTCACTCGCCGTTTGGCAGCCGTCTAAATCGCGCGTGGGGGCTTGCGCTTAGAAAGCGCTTTTGCCGGCAGTTCAACTTCGAGTTGCAAGCGGCAGCCACCGAAGACGCGATCATTCTTTCGCTTGGACCGACTCACAGTTTTCAGCTCGAAGAGGTCTTTAAGTATCTCCGCTCTGCAACGGTTCGACCGCTGTTGATTCAGGCCTTGCTGGCGGCGCCGATGTTCGAGGTGCGATGGCGCTGGAATGCAATGCGCGCTCTCGCAATTTTGCGGCGCCGCGGCAGCAAAAAAATCCCCGCGCAGCTCCAGCGCATGGAGGCTCAGGATCTCCTTGGCGCGGTGTTCCCGGACCAAGTCGCGTGCGCCGAAAACCTGCCGGGTGGAGACATCGAGATTCCCGATCACCCATTGGTCAATCAGACGGTTCGCGATTGTCTGGAAGAGGCGATGGACATAAGCGGACTCGAAGGGCTTCTGCGATCGATCGAAAAAGGCGAACGAAAACTTGTCGCCCGAGATGTCCTCGAGCCGTCGCCCCTCTCTCAGGAAATACTGAACGCGCGACCCTACGCTTTTCTGGACGACGCACCCCTGGAAGAGCGTCGTACTCGGGCAGTCCAACAGCGTCGATGGCTGGACCCGGAGACCGCTTCGGACCTTGGAGCGCTCGATTTGGCAGCCATCGAGCGGGTCCGCGACGAAGTGTGGCCAGATGTCGCAAATCATGATGAGCTGCATGATGCACTGATGGAGATCGGGTTTCTTACTGACGCCGAGGGGCGTGGTCACCGCATTGAGGCGGGCAAAGACGAGAACCAGAACCTGGCTCCGCTGGTTTCTCCTGAAACCTCAGCTCCGGAAGACTGGTCTCCTTATCTGAATGAGCTTGCGGCAAGCGGGCGGGCGACTATTTTAACGGCGAATGAAAGCGAAGCCAGAATCTGGATTGCCGCAGAACGATTGCCTCAATTCAGAGCCCTGTTCCCAACTGCAAAGCTGAACCCGATGATTTCGCCGCCTCCAGTTCTGGATGTCCGATGGGACGAGGATCTTGCGCTGGTGGAAATCATCCGCGGCAGGCTCGAGGCCGCAGGTCCGGTGACCGCCGAGCGTCTCGGATTGTGGCTCGGGCTCAAGGCGGCCTCGATCGAAGGTGCGCTGGTGCGATTGGAGGCCGAGGGTTTCGTGATGCGCGGACGCTTCACTCCGGGAGTGACCGACGTCGAGTGGTGCGCTCGCCGGCTCCTGGCTCGAATCCACAGCTACACGCTCAATCGCTTGAGGCAGGAGATAGAGCCGGTTTCGGCTGCCGATTTCGTAAGGTTTCTGCTTGCGTGGCACAAGCTCACGCCGGGTCATCAGGTTGAGGGTCCGGAGAGTCTCGTCGCAATCGTGAATCAGCTCGAAGGATTTGAAGTTGCGGCGGCGGCGTGGGAAGGAGAGGTTCTGACCAGCCGGCTTGCCGACTACGATCCGAAATGGCTCGATTCGCTTTGCCTTTCTGGTCAGATCGCGTGGGCGCGAATGACACCGCCGAAGCCAGGACCCGAGCGCCTGAAGGGTTCGGGCCCGGTGAGAGCTACTCCGATTGCGCTTCTAGGCAGAAAGAACGTCGCTATGTGGGATCGGTTCTTCCCGCGTCCTTCGGCGGATCAAGTCGGGTTGTCGTCCGCGGCGCGGGCGGTCTACGACTGTCTGAGTCAGAAGGGTGCTTCGTTCTTTGAAGACATGGTGGACGGAACTGGACTGCTTCGGAGTCAGGTGGAGGACGGTCTGGCCGAGCTGGTAGGAGCGGGGTTGGTTACCGCGGACAGCTTCACCGGACTGCGAGCACTGCTGACACCTTCAAACAAGCGGAACAGTAGCGCAAAGCGGCGCCGGGTGATCTACGAAATGTCGAGCGCGGGGCGATGGTCTCTATTGAACCGGGAGAAGGAACCTGCAAGCCAGCGCAGTGAGTCTGCGAGCCAGCGCACTGAGCTGGATCGAGAGCTGGTGGAGCGCATTGCGAGACTGTTGTTGAGGCGTTACGGGGTTGTGTTCAAGCGGGTGTTGGAGCGCGAAAGCGTGGACATACCGTGGCGCGATCTGCTGAAAGTTTATCACCGGCTCGAAGCGCGCGGTGAGATTCGAGGAGGGAGATTCATATCGGGTTTTTCGGGCGAGCAGTTCGCGCTACCCGATGCGGTCGGCATGCTGAGAGCAATCCGGCGGACCCCGGGGGAGGGGGTGTTGATCAGCGTGAGTGCGGCCGACCCGTTGAACCTTGTGGGGATCATCACCCCAGGACCGCGCATAACCGCGTTTGCGGCGAACCGAATCTTGTATCGCGATGGGGTTCCAATAGCGGTTCTGGAATCAGGGGAGACTCGGATGTTGGAGCGAATGGATTCGGCTTCTGAATGGAAGGCCAAGAACGCGCTGGTGCGTCGGGCGCTGTCTCCGCAGTTGCGAACCTATCTTAGCCGGCCTGCGTAACCTTAGTTCTGAGTATTGAGTACTGAGTCCTGAGTGTTGAGCGCGTTTGTCCTCTACCCACAACCTTCCTAGGCAGAACTCAGAACTCAGTACTCTGAACTTTTCTTAAACAAGCTGCTGTCCTACAATCCGTGATACCGCTCGACGGATATCAAATCCAGACTTTCCCATTTCGCCGTCACGATGCCGGATTATCTCGATCATCGAAAGCGATTGCGCGAGCGGTTTCTGGAAGGAGGGCGCAGCGCTCTGCAGGACTACGAGCAGCTTGAGCTGTTGCTTACGTTCGCCGTGCCTCGCGTAGACGTTAAGCCAATCGCGAAAGCACTGATAAAAAGGTTCGGCGGCATAAACGGCGTGCTGGACGCCAGCCGCAAGGACCTCGAGTCGGTCAAAGGGCTCGGAACCACCTCGGCAGCCCTGATTCGACTTGTAAAAGATCTGTTCGTCGTTTACACCCAAGGGCGAACTGCAGCGCGAGACGTCCTTTCATCTCCGGATGCGGTACTTCAGTTTGCGCGGGTCAGTCTGGGCGGCGCGTCCCACGAATCGTTTATGGTCATCTATCTAAACACAAAGAATCACGTGATAGCCCACGAGATTATCAACGAGGGGACAATAGATCATGCAGTCGTATATCCGCGGCGGGTGGTCGAATCGGCGCTCACTCATCACGCGGCGGCGCTGATCCTGGTCCACAATCATCCGAGCGGCGACACAACTCCTTCACAGGAAGATAAGCACCTTACTCGCAGCATCGAGCAGGCGGCCAAAACGCTGGGCATTAGAGTTCTGGATCACATAATCGTGGGACGCTCTTCGCATTTCAGTTTTCACGAAAACGGACTGATCTGAAATCAGGAACCAGAAACCACAAACCAGAAACCATGTCCGGAGGTTCATGCGAATGACACGACTGGTGCGAACGGCAATCGCAAGTCTTCTCGTGAGTGCCTCGCTGATTGCTCAAACGAATACTTCAGCTCCACCATACAAGGATCCGCGGCTGCCGCTGGAAGAGCGGGTCAACGATCTCATCTCGCGAATGACGCTCGACGAGAAGATCTCGCAGATGATGAACGCTGCTCCCGCGATTCCTCGTCTCGATATCCCCGCTTATGACTGGTGGAACGAAGCCCTTCACGGTGTCGCGCGGGCGGGCAGAGCGACCGTCTTCCCACAAGCCATCGGGCTCGCAGCTACGTGGGACACAGATCTGATGTTTCGAGTAGCCGACGTGATCTCAACTGAAGCGCGTGCAAAGCATCACGAATTCGACCGTCAAGGAGATCGCGCCCGGTACAAGGGCCTCACAATGTGGAGTCCCAACATCAACATCTTTCGCGACCCGCGTTGGGGCAGGGGTCAGGAGACCTACGGCGAGGATCCTTATCTTACGGCACGCATGGGTGTTCAGTTTGTGAAGGGGCTTCAGGGCAACGATCCGAAGTATTTCAAAGTGATATCGACGCCAAAGCACTACGCGGTTCATAGTGGACCAGAACCAGACCGGCATCACTTTGATGCTTCTACTGATCAGCGCGACCTCTATGATACTTACCTTCCCGCCTTCGAAGCGCTGATTAAGGAAGCAGGCGCGTTCTCGGTGATGTGTGCCTACAACCGGTACCTCGGCGAGCCGTGCTGCTCACACAGCCTGCTTCTGGAAAAACTCCTTCGCGCGGAGTGGAAGTTCCCGGGTTACGTCGTATCGGACTGCGGAGCAATCGATGACATCTATCGCGGCCACAAAGTGGCTCCGGATGCCGCTGCGGCGTCGGCGATGGCGGTCAAGGCCGGTACAGACCTGGAGTGCGGAACCTCTTATCGCGCCCTCTCAGACGCGGTGAAAAAAGGATTGATTAAAGAATCAGAGCTGGACGTCTCGCTCAGGCGGCTGTTCACCGCCAGATTCAAACTGGGAATGTTCGACCCGCCGGACATGGTTCCGTACGCGCGAATCCCGATCGAGCAAAACGACACGATGGAACACCGGAGGCTCTCGCTGGAAGCAGCGCGCGAGTCGATTGTGCTTCTCAAGAACGAAGGCGGTGTGCTCCCTCTAAAACGCAGCAAGCGCAAGATCGCGGTGATCGGGCCCACCGCCGACGATCTCACCGTGTTGCTGGGAAACTACAACGGAACGCCCTCGAGCTACGCAACACCGCTCAGCGGCATAAGAGCACAATCGGGTCTCGCTAAAGTCGTCTATGAACAGGGCTGCAATCTCACGGACGAAGGTCCAATACCCGAGCTGGTACCGGCCAGTAGTCTAATCTTCGATGGCAAACCGGGCTTGAAAGCGGAGTATTTCGGCAATCGCGGACTTGAAGGCAAGCCCCTATTAACTCGAACTGATCAGGTAGTCGACTCCAACTGGGTTGCCACGCCGGTTCCGGGTCTCGACCAAAACGCGTTCTCGGTTCGTTGGTCGGGGAAACTCACGCCAAAGGTATCGGGCACCTACGTTCTATCGGTGACCGGCGACGATGGGTATAGGCTGTGGATCGATGGAGCTCTGTTGATCGACAACTGGACTACCCATCGATCGCAGACCAGAAACAAGTCGATCGAGCTGAGCGGGGGTCGGGCGTACGACTTGAAGCTTGAGTACTTTCAGTCGGGCGGCGACTGTGCGATTAATCTCAAGTGGGGAGTTCCCGGCGAAGACCCCGCAACCAAGGCAGTCCGCGTAGCCGCGGATTCAGATGTGGTGATATTCGTTGGTGGCATCTCGCCACAGATCGAAGGTGAGGAGATGAATGTCCAGATCGACGGCTTCTTTGGGGGTGATAGAACCAACATCGACCTGCCGAAGGCTCAACGTAAGATTCTCGAAGCCCTGGCAGCCACTGGAAAGCCGGTGGTGTTGGTGTTGACCAGCGGCAGCGCGTTGGGAGTCAACTGGGCCAATGAACACGTCGGCGCGATCGTGCAGCTATGGTATCCGGGGGAGGAAGGCGGAACTGCTCTTGCTGACGTGCTGTTTGGCGACTACAACCCTGCCGGACGATTGCCGGTCACCTTCTACAAGTCGATCGATCAGCTCCCGCCGTTTGATGACTATCGCATGGCTGGCAGGACGTATCGGTACTTCACCGGCGAGCCGTTGTTTCCTTTCGGCTTCGGACTCAGCTACACGAGTTTTCTCTACTCGGCGCTGACTGCACCCGCACAGGTCAAAGCTGGAGACAACCTGTCAGTTTCAGTCAAGGTGAGAAACTCGGGTAAGGTGGCTGGTGACGAAGTAGTACAACTCTATTTGCGGCGCCTCGACGCGCCAGCCGGCGCGCCAATCAGGGCGCTTGAAGGATTCAAACGCGTGCGATTGAAAGCCGGTCAATCGCAGACGGTCTCGTTTACGTTAACGCCGCGGCAGATGTCGCTTATCGATCGGGAGTTCAGGAGGGTTGTTGAGCCCGGCGAGGTCGAACTCGCGGTTGGGGGATCGCAGCCGGGCAGCAAAGGAGCGCGAAGCGCATCGGTAACGACGAAGGTACGGATCACTGGGAAGAGTTTCGAAGTAAGCCCTCGCTGAGGGCGGCGTCGCATCGAGTCATTGCCAGGCGATCTCAAACTGGCAGTACGCCTCGTGGCGACCCGAGCAGCTTGTTTCTCGGACTCGAACGTTGCTCTGACCGCAGAGCTCGATAGCTCGAACGTAGAATGCGCGAGCAAGGCTGCAGAGAGCGACTGTTGAGCGCGGCTGGGCTATCCTCACGATGCACGCGCCGTCTTGCTGGGAAATGACCTTCATCTCCGCGGGATCGTTTCGCATCGCGTGCATCGACAGCGTCTTTTCAAAAAGATCTGTTGGATTCTTACCTCTGAAAGTTTTGTACGTAGTGCTGAACGCGAGATCCGCTGAGTGAAAGCCAATCTTCTCGTAGACGGATGAATCTCCGCTTGCGGCGACGTCGCAGATGGCAACTACAAACCTGTCGTAGAGGTCGATTGAATACCATGCGGTATCCAGGATCAGCTTCAGCTCCGCCTGGTCTCGGGGTGTCATCGATGCGACGATCTTCTGAATCATCTCCTCGCCGTAATATTCGCGAATAAATGCAATCTTGGAACTAATCTTACCGCCTTTGACTCTGCCCATAGCGGCCTCACCCCCAAGGCGATTGTGTAAACTGCCTCTGATGTTGATTATTGCGGGACGAGTTTGCGAGGGCTGACAACTGCGTGGAAAAAGCGCGCTCAGAATAGTGCGATTGGTTCCACTCGTCAATAGTTTTCGGTTTCGTAGGTTTAACCTTGACTGAGTGAGTAGTGCCTCTCCGGCCAGTAATCACCAATCGATTCAGTTTTCACGAAAGACCGTAATTTTTTCGCGAAGGCCAAGGGTCCGCTTGAGGGCTTGCCAGTACGGGCTATACAGCCCGTACTGCTTCCGGACGCGCTCGGACTATTTGGATACATCGAGGCATTAGACCTTTTACTGCTAATGTAATCAGCCGCTCAATCCGACCGATAACTTACGAGTTCGGTTGGCCCTGATTTGGTCCATTCGTTGCTTCGCTCAAAAGTGGGAAGTTAGCCCTAACTCGGGACTGCCTCAACCCCGGGAAAGCGGCTGTGTCACTGCGAGTTTAGACGAATGTTTAAGATGTTGGACTGTTCCAGGTCGTCGATAGAAACCCCGAACCCCGTGGGTTTGGCGAGGTTTAGCGGCAGCGTAGCGACCGTTTCTCTCGTGCTCAGTGCGCTCATCGTGCTCATAGTTGCGGCTGGGGACCGCCACGACTCGGCCGCGTCGCTCTCGTTTTTGCTGACTCTCGATGTCATCGCGGTCACCGCTCTTTTCTGGAGGGGTGTTCGTGAGGCGCGGATTCGTGAAGGAGGCATGCTCTACCGGAGCGGGTTCGGGCAACAGGAAGCTCAGCAGGAAAGCAACGAGTCGCACGCGCAATCGGACTTCAAGACCGGCCCTCCGCGAGGCTTCTATAAGGAAAAGGACGGCAAGCGCGACGACGGATCGGATCACGGTACTTGCGAGCTTGAAGACTTCTTCGAGAATTCACCCGCCGGCCTGCAGTGGATTTCTGAAGATGGCGTCGTGATAAGGGCAAACCAGGCGGAGCTGAGCATTCTAGGTTACGAAGAGAGCGAGTACGTCGGTCACTTGATTGCTGAGTTCTATGAAGATCCTGCGGCGAGCGAGGATATGTTGCGGAGGCTATCCGAAGGCAATCGCCTGAGAAATTATGAGGTCAGGTTGCGAGCCAAGGACGGCTCGATCAAACACGTATTGATCGACGCAAATGTCTACCGCAAGGACAACAAATTCGTGCACATCAGGAGCGTGAGTCGGGACATCACTGATCTGAAGGAGCTCGAAGCTGAGAGCGCCGAGCGATTGATCTCCGAGCAGGCGGCCAGGGTCCAGGCCGAACAATCTGCAAAGCTGGTCAAGCGGCTGCAGACGATCATAGACATTTCGTTGATGGGACTTTCTGTTGAACAGCTCCTTCAGGAGACGCTATCGAATGTCTGCGGGCTGCTGAGTGCGGATGCGGCGAGCGTGCTCCTGCTGGGTCGCGACACGCACGGTGTGCCGCCTCGAATTTCAAGTGGAAGAGGCAAAGCTGCGGAAGAGCTGGCCAGTCCGAAGGGCCAAGGCATTGCTAAGCACGTAGCGGCAACGCGTATTCCGGTTTTGCTGGGGGACCTGTCAAGGACTGAAGCAGTCGGTGGCACCCTTTATGAGCAGATCTCCTCGCTCATCGGCGCTCCGTTGATGGTAGAGGGGAACGTCATAGGCGTGATTCAGGCGGCATCGGAGCGCCCCGGGCATTTCAAGGAGAACGACCTGCGGCTGCTTCAGCTGGTGGCTGACCGCGTCGCTTTGGCAATCGAGCAAACGCGGCTTTATGAGAGCGAACAGCGCGCGCGTCTGGCCGCCGAATCTGCGAATCGCATCAAGGATGAATTTCTGGCCACTGTGTCGCACGAACTGCGCTCGCCGTTGAACGCGATACTCGGATGGGTGCAGCTACTGCGCGATGGCAATCTCGACGAGCGCGCCGCGGCTCGTGCGCTGGAAACTGTCGAACGCAGCGCACGCGCTCAGGCTCGGATAATCAACGACCTTCTCGACGTGTCGCGCATCATCACCGGCAAACTCCGATTGAATATCTGCCCGATCGATGTGACACGCATAGTCGACGCGGCGGTGGAAGCGGTTCGGCCGGCTGCACGCGCCAAGGAAATCGAACTTCAGGTCGACCGTCCTGACGGGGCGACAATCATATCCGGCGACCCCGACCGGGTTCAGCAGATCGTATGGAACCTGATTTCGAACGCAATCAAGTTCACACCTAACAGGGGCAGCGTGCGCGTTTCGCTGACGCGAGCGAATTCTCACGTTCATATAGAAGTAAGCGATACCGGGGTTGGAATTGCGCGCGCGTTCCTGCCCTACGTTTTCGACAGGTTCAGGCAGGCCGATGGATCCAGCACAAGGAAGCAGGGCGGCCTTGGGCTTGGGCTCGCGATTGTGCGACATCTGACCGAGCTGCACGGCGGGTCGGTCGAAGTCGAGAGTGCCGGAGAAGGCAAGGGAGCAACCTTTACCGTCAGATTGCCGGTTGTTTGTGTGGAGAGCAGAGTCGCCGATGAGTCGCTCAAGGAGGCGTCGGTTTACACACCGGTGACTACGATTTCCCTCGAGGGTATTCGAGTGCTTCTTGTCGACGATGATCCCGACGCGCGCGAGTTGGTGGAGGCGATTCTTTCGCACTCTCGTGTCGACGTGATATCGGTCGGCTCGGTGAATGAAGCGCTTTCGATTCTGGAATCTGACGACGACTGGCAACCGGACGTTCTGATATCCGATATAGAGATGCCGGATCTGGATGGCTATTCGCTGATTCAGCGGCTTAGGAAGTTGGAGGAAAACAGAGCGGGCAATATTCCAGCGGTGGCGCTCACCGCTTATTCGCGGGTGGAAGATCGAATGAGCGCTCTGGCCGCCGGATTTCAGATACACGTATCCAAGCCGGTTGAGCCAGCAGAACTATTGACGGTTGTGGCTAGTTTGGCGGGTCGGCACCGGACGCCGCCGATTCTTGCCTCTTGAGAGTTGTCATCAGCGTTTTCAGTGCAGCAGTTCGCGTTTTCAGTGCAGCAGTTCATGGATGATTGAGGCACCAGGATTGTGGAAGCTTGATCTTCCTTCTTTTTTAAGGAGCAAACCTTATGCTGATCCTTGTTGTACTGGTTCTGACCACCGCCGTATTGGCGTATTCCCTGGTAAAGAGCCGCAAGTTCGATCCCACGCTCGTCGAGAAGCGCTTCCCGGTCACCAGCGTCGGCGTGCAAATAATCTGCGGGGACTGTTCTGGAGACGAAGCGCTTCCGAAAAAGACGTTTCTGGATCTATCGGGGCGTTGTCATCAGTGCGGCGGGACGAGCTACGTGTTAGCGGCCCATCGAGCGCCTTACGCCGAGCGGCTCATGAACGCACGGGCTTCAAAGGCTGCCGGCCAGAGTGCAGCCCGAGTCCTCAGGTACCCTACCGGTCAACGAGAAGATTGGGAGTCAGCATCAGCATCGCCCCTGGGAGGCGTGGCCTGAAGCGATTAGGCCAGCACGGAAGAGTCTCGGCAAGAATACTTTGAACGGCCCCTGCCCTATTAATACGTCACGAAACCGGGCAAGTACAACGACTGCTGTACGGCTCCGGTTCAGAGAAGACAACGGGCAGACATCCGGCTATGCGACTGGTGCAGCGCTGTTGAGCGCTAAACACTCACAATTTGGTCTTTGCGTGGGTTACTAACCGCAGGACCCAACTGGCATCTTTTTTGCACCGCTCACGAGGCTGAACGCTATATGCGTTCGAATACAATACAGCGTGGGGCGGTTCCATCCTAATTTTGCGAAGCCGAAGCCTCCTGGTCGCAAGCGCCTTGGTTGATGTTAGACCAATTGCGACGTCGCGATCGTCGGCGTCGCCAATGCCGGGACGATCACGAGACGAGGCGTTAGTGCTTGTTCAGCTTCCAGGGATCGGCATCAAGAGAATGCGTTGTCTCCCGCATGCTGCCGTTTGTCGAGCCGACTGTCTCCATCTGGCAGACATGACTGCGGGTGAACATTCCTCCAACAAAGTCTCTGCCCCGTGGTCCCCGCTTTGCGGACCGCTCGCGATTCGCCGCGCGGTTTCCGTCGCAATGGTCACGTAGGTCATCGCGTCCCGCCAAAGGCGGGGCGAATTTTTCTGCGATGCACTGGTGACCCGACCCGATTCGAATGTCTTCGGCTAGGAGATCGAACATGGCTGACCCTGCAATGCAACCGGTAAGTGGCAAATCAAGTGGGTTGTTGCCGGCCGATATAATCATCGCCAACGCCCCGGACCCGGTGTTTGTGTCCGACCTCGAGGGAAAAATACTTCAGGCCAATGACGCAGTCTCTCAGCTCCTGGGATTTCGTCAGGATGAGGTGCTGGAGCAATCGCTGAAACGCTTCATAAGCGCCGAAGAAGCGCGGGAATTCACCGCGGTCCTGCGCGAAGTGGTCGAGCGGGGCGTGACCCGCAACGTGGTCTTGAACCCGCGCAGCGCAAGCGGCGAAGTCATTCCGACCAGTCTCAACGCTTCTGCATTGCTGGATTCGGACTCGCGGCCGATAGGCGTGATTGGAATCCTGCGAGATATGCGCGAACTCGATAAGGCGCGTGCTTACGCCGAGAGCCTGATCAAGAATGCGCCTGACCCGGTGTTTGTATCGGACCTCGAGGGCAAAATCCTTCAGGCGAACGATGCGGTTTCGCAGGTCCTGGGCTTCAGACCCGATGAGGTTATCGAACAGTCATTGTCCAGATTCATCAGCCCGGAGGAGGCTCGCGAATTCACCGCTGCGCTGCGCGAAGTCGTAGAGCGCGGAGTCACACGCAACGTGGTGCTCAATCCTCGCAGCGCCAGCGGCGAAGTGATCTCTACCAGTCTGAACGCGTCTGCGCTTCGCGATTCCGATGGAAGAGCAATAGGCGCAATCGGAATTCTCAGAGATATGCGAGAGCTGGATAAGGCTCGGGCTTACGCCGAGAGCTTGATCCAGAACGCGCCTGACCCGGTATTTGTGTCAGACCTCGAAGGCAAGATTCTGCAGGCCAATGATGCAGTCTCCAAGTTGCTGGGGTTTAGGCAGGATGAAGTGCTCGAGCAGTCGCTGTCAAGGTTCATAAGCCCTGCTGAAACGCGGGAGTTCATGGCGGCACTCGACGAGGTGGTTGAACGCGGCGTGACGCGCAACGCGCGGCTTAACCCACGAAGCGCCTCCGGTGAGATCATACCGATGACCTTGAACGCGTCGGCATTGCGCGATCCGGATGGAAGAGTAATCGGCGCCATCGGAATCCTTCGAGATATGCGCGAGTTGGACAAAGCCAGGTCGTACGCGGAAAGCTTGATCAAGAACGCGCCCGATCCCGTGTTTGTGTCCGATCTCGAAGGCAAGATCCTGCAAGCGAACGATGCGGTCTTCGACCTGTTGGGATTCAGACCAGACGAACTGATCGAACAATCGCTCTCTCGCATTCTTTCCCCCGATGAAACGCGCGAATTCACCGTCGCTCTTCGCGAGGTCGTCGAACGCGGAGTGACCAGAAACGCGCGACTCAATCCGCGCAGCGCCTCCGGCGAGATCATCCCCACGAGCTTGAATGCATCCGCATTGCGCGACACCGATGGAAAAGTTATCGGCGCAATCGGAATCCTGCGAGATATGCGTGAGCAGGACAAGGCACGTGCATATGCTGAGAGTCTCATCAAGAACGCGCCAGATCCGGTGTTCGTCTCCGACCTGGAAGGAAAAATTCTTCAGGCGAACGATGCGGTGTTTGCGTTGCTCGGCTTCAGACCGGACGAGCTGATCGAGCAATCATTGTCGAGGTTCATCAGTGCGGAAGAGACGCGTGAGTTCACCGCGGCGCTTCGCGAGGTCGTTGAACGCGGAGTTACCCGGAACGCGCGGCTGAACCCTCGCAGCGCGTCAGGCGAAATCATTCCGACCACGCTGAATGCGTCGGCGCTGCGTGATCCGGATGGCAAGGTGATTGGCGCGATCGGAATTCTGCGTGACATGAGGGCGTACGAACTGGTCGTGCGGGACCTTCAGCAGTCGAAGGCGGAGCTTCAGGAAAAGATCCTGGACCTGGAGAAGTTCGAAGAAGTAGTGGTAGGGCGCGAACTGAAAATGATTGCACTGGAGAAGGAGCTGGAGGGGCTCAGGCAGAAGATTGGCAAGACCCCGACGAAGAGCGGAACAAACTAAGCAAATGGTCTCGGTGAGAGCACAGCAATGGTTCGAGACGCGGACGCTCGAGGAGGTTCTGGAGAACGAATCGAGGCTGCTCGAGCACATCAGGACGCTCGAGAATCGAGTGGTCAAGGGCGAGGAGCGTCGCCGAGCCTTGATACACATAATGGGCGACATGAAGGAGCTCAACCAGCGGCTGGCCGACCAGCGCAAGGCGATGCTCCACATCATGATCGACTACGAGAAGGACCGACGCCGGCTTGCCCGTCAAAGCGAGCGCCAGGACAACTCTCGACGAGCAGTACTGCACATACTCAAAGACTCTCACCAGTCGAATCTGCGCCTCGAACGAACGCGCAAGGCGATGATCCACATAATGGACGACCTTCGCAAAACGACGGATGAGATGCTTCGGCGCGAACAGGAGCTCCGCGATAAACAGGAACAGCTCGTACAGGCGGGCAAGCTGGCAACGCTCGGCGAGCTGACAACGGGAGTCGCTCACGAATTGAACAATCCGCTTAACAACATCGGACTGTTCATAGGAAACGCGATCGACTGGGTCGAACTTGGTCAGGGCGACAGCCAGCGAATACTCGGAGAACTGAGGCATGCGCTGGATCAGGTGCAAAAGGCGTCGGAAATCATTTCGCATCTTCGAGTGTTTGGGCGTGCAGCAACCTTCACCTTCGAGCCTATAGCGATAAAACCGATCATCCAACGCGCACTTTCGCTGATGAACGAGCAACTGCGCCTTCGTCAGATCGAAGTCCTGCTGAACCTTTGCGCAGAGGAACCGATGGTGATGGGCAACCCGATTCAACTCGAGCAGGTTTTCCTTAACCTGTTGACCAATGCGCGCGACGCGGTAATGGATTCGGACGAGAAAGCGCTGACAATTTCGTGCCGGATTAAGGACGAAAAGGCTGAGATATCTTTTTCTGATAGCGGACATGGGATCCCCGAAGGTCTCGAGCAGCGGATTTTTGACCCGTTCTTTACCACCAAGGATGTCGGCAAAGGAACGGGTCTCGGGTTGTCGATCACTTACGCCATCATCAGCGATCATTTGGGTACGATCAGGGTCGGGAAGGCCGCTCGCGGTCTTGGGGCAGTCTTTGTTATTCAACTCCCGCTCGCTAAGGATGACTCGTCAGGAGGGGCATGGTCATGAATACGCCCAACGTTCTCATCGTGGACGATGACCCCGCGCTTCTGAACGCGCTGCCTGAGACCCTGAGGCTGCGGCTCGGCCCGATGTCGATTGATACGTGTGATTCCGCCAGGACAGCAATAACCAGAATAACCGAAAGCGATTACGACGCGATCGTCAGCGATATCAAGATGCCGGGCATGGACGGGCTGGCACTGCTCGCGGAAGTAAAAGCCCTCAGACCGGATGTTCCGACTCTTCTGATTACCGGTCACGGCGAGCACGATCTCGCGCTTCAGGCGCTTAGGGCCGGAGCTTATGACTTCGTGCAAAAGCCGATCGATCGCGAGTACTTCGTGGCGGCCCTCTCCCGCGCCATTCAGATGCGACAGATGAGTCGCCAGATAGAGAACCAGAGGTCTGCGCTGGAACGATACGCGAGCGAGCTGGAGAGAATCGTTGAAGAGCGCACTCACGAACTCAGAGAAGCAAATCGGATCAAGGATGAATTCCTCGCTACGCTATCGCACGAGCTTCGCACGCCGCTGAACTCAATCCTTGGCTGGGCCCAGCTCCTCAGAGGAGGCGCTCTTAGTGGAGAAGCGGCTCAACGAGCGCTTCAAACGGTCGTACGAAATACAAAATCGCTTGCACAAATAATTGACGATCTGCTGGACGTATCCAGAATCATCACCGGAAAGCTCAGACTCGAGGCGCGACAGTTCGAGTTAGCACCGGTGATTGAAGCCGCGATAGATGCTCTCCGGCTTGCGACCGATGCGAAAGGCATTAACCTGTCGGTGGGTATCGAGCCGGACGTCGGAATCATATTGGGGGATACAAGTCGAATCCAGCAGGTGGTCTGGAATCTTCTGTCGAATGCGATCAAGTTCACGCCTAACGGCGGTTCGGTCGAAGTCAGGCTGGAGAGAGTCGGGCCCGAGGCAATCATTACCGTGACCGATACGGGCGAGGGAATCCGCGAGGACTTCCTTCCTTACGTGTTCGACCGATTTCGACAGGGTGACAGCACTTTCACACGAAGGCACGGCGGCCTCGGGCTCGGGCTTGCCATCGTGCGTCACATCGTAGAGTTGCACGGTGGAAGCGTAAGCGCCCGCAGCGAAGGCAAAGGACGAGGCGCTTTGTTCAACGTGTCGTTGCCTCTGTCGCATATCACTGAGAGGGTCCCAGTACATACCACAGTGCGCGCCTTCTGCGATCCAGCGTGGCTGGATGGCGTTCATGTTCTTATCGTGGATGACGACGCCGACGCGCGAGATCTGCTGCGCGCGGCGCTGGAAACGCGCGGAGCGAACGTCACCGCTCTTCCGTCAGTCGCGGAGCTAATGAATTGGCTGGGTCTCAATCCCGCGCCCGATGTGCTGGTGAGCGACATCGGAATGCCGGACGAAGACGGATTTGAGCTCATCAAGAAGCTTAGGGAAAACACGTCGGAGCAATTCGCTGGAATCCCGGCGGTCGCATTAACTGCCTACGCGCGGCCGGAAGACCAGTTGAAGGTTCTATCGTCAGGCTATCAAGTTCACCTTCCAAAGCCGGTTGAACCGGACGGGCTCGCGCGCGTGGTAGCGGACCTCGCGTTTGAGGGGTCAAAACGCAAGCTGCGACAGATAGGTGGCCGAGCTTGAGCAGGAAAGAGTCTGAGTACCGAGTTCTGATTAGTTACAACTCGGTACTCAGATCTATTGTTCCTTACGATTTGGTTTTCGACCGCTCGACCTTTAGCAGATTGTCGACTTTCTTAACTCCATCTGTTGATCTGGCCACCCGTTCAGCCTCAGCCTTTTGGTCTGGTGTTTCGACGCTTCCCCTCAGCGTTACGACGCTGTTGACTACGTCTACGTTGATCTTCCTTTCCGGTGTCCTCGAATTCGCGATCAGTTTTCCAACTATCTTGGCGTGAATCCACGCGTCGTCGATCGAGTTTCCAACCGTCTCCTTATCAGTCTGCGCCTTTGCTCTTTCCTTTCGGGCATCTTCATCGGAGTACTGCGCCCGGGTCATCTCGCGCGCCTTGACGTCGATCCTGTCGGTGACCATGAGTCCGGCGTGTGCGGTCTTGGCGAGCTCCACAGCTCTTGTCCTCAGCGCTTCGGAATCTACCGTTCCAGACAGCTCGACTTCATTCCGGCCGGCGTTGGCGCTCACGCTAAGGTCGGCAGCCTTAACCGCCGGATCGGAGTCCAGTTTTGTCTTAACCATTCGCTGTAGATCCGAATCGCTCATTGCAGAGCTGTTGGTTGAATTAGTTGACGAACTGCTGGTGATCCTCTCGCAGGCGGCGAATGAAAATGCAGTTATGAGCACGATCAACGTTGTAAAAATACCCTTTCGCATCTTGGCCTCCTTTGCTGGCACCCTGTGCTCTGGTCAGTGCGGTGGCGTGCCAGTGACGCACACTCACTCTTATACAGCTCATATTTTGAATATCGGTCCTTGCTCGAGAAGAGTCTGCCTGCATTCGTGCCGGACCAGTTCACGTCCTGTCGCTACGAGCTGCTTGGCTGTTTCTGGTTCAGGTCGTTTTCGGAAACAGTTTCTCCGGCTTCGTCTGACCTGTTATCTATTCTTTCTCGAAGCTCGTCCGATTTGCTTTTGCTTAGGACGAGATCTTCATCGTTCCACATTGCTGCCTCCTCCTCCACACCACTCCCACGTTTGGGAACCGCTGTTGCACATCTGTGATGAAACGGTTTGGTCAGCGAGCGACCGTGAACCAAACGAGCTCGGCCGCAACCAACCAATAACACCGAGTGGCAACACGGTGCCGCGACATCAATCAGTCGCAATACTGGTGCCGTCGGTCCAGTGAAGCCTAATTGACATTGAAGAAGCCGAATCGTATAAGCGAGAGGTGCGGTCGCGCGAAAGCGCCAGTCGATTCGGTTGCATTGAGTGTTTTGCCTTAAGGGTCCTGTCCGATTCTCTGTGTCTTATGCGCGTTCGATTGTATCGGTGGTGTACGCCACGAATTCGCCGCGACTTGTGCGTTCCAGTGCATTCTGAACGACAGAAAGCTTCATAGTCAGGCTTGTGGTCCCTGCCGCGTTACCGGCTACTGGAGACTCGAATGATCAAAACGTCGTTTGCAATTACTCTCACATTTCTAATCTCCTATAGCGCGATCGCGCAGACCAACGGTCAGAACCCTGGAACGGCTGAAGAGGTAATAGCACAGCTTTCGAAAACACAGGCGATCACTGAGACGGTAATATCGCCCGACGGGACTCGGGTCGCGTGGGTAACTCTTCCTTCCGGCACGGCACCACGAATTCAGGTGGCATCGATCGACTCTCCGGCAAATGCAAAGAACCTGGTGGGCGCCGGTGCAGCCTCTCGCAAGGGCAGCGAAATTTATGAGGAACATGGAATCGCCTGGTCACCCGATAGCCGCAGCGTCGCCTTTCTTTCGGACCGAAGCAAACCGGGTCAATTGCAGCTCTACATCGTGTCCGCCGCTGGGGGAATTGCGAAACGGCTCACCAGTCTTACGGGCTTCCTCGACGGCGTGAGCTGGTCTCCCAACGGGTCCACGATCGCAATGCTTTTCACGGAGAACGCGCCGCGCGCTTCGGGACCCGTACAGCCGGCAACGATTCAGACCGGCGTGATCGATACCCAGATCTATGAACAGCGCGTTGCATTAGTAGACGTAGCAACGGGAGCGGTCCGTCACTTATCGCCGCCGGACCTTTATGTCTACGAGTACGACTGGTCTCCGGACGGCAAAACTCTGGCGGCAATCGCCGCACACGGTTCCGGAGACAACAACTGGTACGTAGCTGAGCTGTTCACGATTGATGTCGGCTCAGGCAGGACCAATTCGCTGCTGAAGCCCGGGATGCAAATAGCGTCGCCTCGCTGGTCCCCCGACGGCAAGTCCATCTCATTTATCGGCGGCCTGATGAGCGATGAAGGTGTCGTCGGCGGAGACATCTTCTTAGTGCCGGCGGCTGGCGGCCCCAGCCGCAACCTGACGCCGGGGCTGAAAGCTTCGGCTGCGTCCCTGGTGTGGCCGCGCGATCGCATTTTGTTCACTGAAAACATCGATGGCGAGAGCGGAGTCGTCGCCCTGGATCCGGCATCGGGAGAGCTGAAACAACTCTGGCGCGGACCAGAAAACGTCTCAGCCACCCAGGGAAATTTTGGCTTGTCGTTTTCAGCCGATGGAAACCGGTCGGCGCTCATTCGCAGTTCGGATCAGCATCCCCCGGAGGTCTGGGCCGGGACGACGGGATCGTGGCGAAGGATCACCAGCATCAATCAGAACGTGAAGCCGCTTTGGGGCGAATCGCGGAGCATTCACTGGGCGAACGACGGGTTCAACATTCAAGGCTGGTTGATTTACCCGCGCAACTTCGACTCGAGTCGTCGATATCCGATGATCGTCGTAGTGCATGGAGGGCCTTCTTCAGCCGTGAGACCCTCGTGGCCTGGAACATTTTTCAACACGACCGTGTTTTCGGCCGACAATTATTTTGTTCTGATGCCGAACCCTCGCGGGAGTTACGGCCAGGGAGAAGCGTTTACTCGCGCCAACGTCAAAGATTTCGGTTACGGCGATCTTCGCGACATCCTCGCTGGAGTCGATGAGGTAACAAAGACGTTGCCGGTCGACAAGGAGAGAGTTGGCGTGACCGGCTGGAGCTACGGCGGGTTTATGACAATGTGGGCGGTGACCCAAACGAACCGCTTTCGCGCCGCGGTTGCAGGTGCGGGGATAGCGAACTGGCAAAGCTACTACGGGCAGAACGGCATCGATCAATGGATGATCCCGTTCTTCGGAGCCTCGGTGTACGATGACCCTGCCGTCTATGCCAGGAGCTCGCCGATGAATTTCATCAAGACCGTCAAGACGCCGACGTTGATTCTGGTCGGCGATCGCGACATCGAATGTCCGACCCCGCAGTCATACGAGTTCTGGCACGCGCTAAAGACTCTCGGCGTCCCTACTCAACTGGTCGTTTACGAGAACGAAGGCCATCACATCGCGCGCCGCGAACATCGTCTGGACATAATGACTCGATCACTCAACTGGTTCAATCAGCACTTCAAGTAAAAAGAATCTGAAAACGGCGATTCGGTCGCAAAAATAGCAGAATCCTGAATTGACTGTGATTACTGTCGCTTCTAAGATAGCAGTCCTGCTTTTTCGCGAGCCTGTTTCAACATTCAGCGCGTATTCCGTCTCTCAGGAAAGAGGAGACATCAAATGCCTGCACGAAGTGGTAGACGAATCACAATCGGCAATGCTGCTTTTCTGATACTGATTTTCTCGCTCTGGTCGAGTGCCTCCGGTCAGCAGCCTGCGCGGCTGTCCGCTGACAGCAATTCGCTCGCGCATCAGCTACACGTAATGACCGGCAGAGCGCTGTCGCAAGGAAAGAACCAGCAGCCCGTTGGAGAACTTCGGCTGAAGACCTATCTTCTCGAGGAATTGGAGCTGTCGCAGCCGGTTCGAATCGAAAGCGCCGGCAAGACGAGCGAGACTAGCACGTGTTGGCGTCTGACAATCATCGGTGAATCATTCACCCCCCGCGCAATGCCTGCGATGGTATGGGTCAACGGCAAGCTGATCGGATTGGGAGTTGAAAGCGCGGATCTGACCAGGATCACCGTGCTGGTCTTTGACCGCGCGTTGCTGATTGAAAACGGCTCGATTGAAGTTGGCTACGGCGAAAGTGATCGGGCTCGCACTTCGCTGCCGGAACGACTCACGCTCAGCTCGGCTCGATAGAGGAGAACCTTAATGAAGAGAGCTTTGCTGGTATACGCGCTCGTTTTTACATTCGCCTTTCTTGGGATGCAACAGCGGATGATGCGAAGAGTATCTGCGCAAAGCGGCGATCCGGCTGCGACAGGCCCTTACACGGTGGTGCGCGAAGAATACGATTTCGGAGATCTGGCTTTCACGCCTACCGGGTTTCCGAGTGCAGTCGAGCTGCGGGGTTCTGTACATTACCCATCAAACTGGATGGGGGGAAGACTTCCTTTGCTTCTGTTCCTTCATGGCCGCCACTTTACTTGTTTCCCGCCGTCGCTAGTGCCAAACCTCAACTGGCCGTGCACCGGTGGCGAAAAGCCGATTCCAAGCTTCCAAGGTTACGACTATATTGCGCAGGTTATTGCCAGCAACGGCTACATGGTGGTGTCGATCAGCGCAAACGGGATCAACGCGTTCGATGCGGGTGTTGGCGATCTAGGTGCGAACGCCCGAGCAGAACTCGTGCAAAAACACCTCGACTTGTGGAACACGTTCAACACCGTCGGCGGCGCGCCGTTTGGAACGAAGTTCGTCGGCAAGATCGACATGAAACGAATCGGGACCATGGGTCACTCGCGTGGTGGCGAGGGCGTCGTCAAGCACTTTCAGCTCAATCAATCTTTGGGATCGCCTTATGGTATCAAGGCCGTTTTCGCGATTGCGCCGGTTGACTTCAGCCGGTTCGTCATCAACAACGTTCCTCTCGCGGTGTTGTTGCCGTATTGCGATGGCGATGTGGACGACCTGCAGGGTGTCCATTTCTACGACGACGCGCGATACAACGTGCCGGGAGACGTTGCGCCAAAACATACGATTTTGGTCCTGGGAGCAAATCACAACTTTTATAACACGATCTGGACCCCTTCTCTGTTTCCTGCGGGAACCAGTGACGATGGAGGTCCCGATTCAGATCCCTTTTGCGGTGCCACAGTTTCTGGAAACGGCCGTCTGAGCGATGCTCAACAACGCGCCGGCGGATTGGTTTACGTCTCGGCGTTCCTGAGAGTCTATGTTGGTGGTGAGTCTCAATTTCTGCCGCTCCTGACGTCTGCAGCGCCGCCACCCCCGTCGGCGGCCACGAGCAAGATCTATGTGAGTTTTCATGCCCCCGACGATGCCGCGTCGCGCCGCGATGTGAACCGGTGGCTAGATCAGGGACATCTGGCGACCAACACGCTTGGGGGAACCGTGACTCAGAATGCGCTGTCTCCCTATGACGTGTGCGGCGGGCCACTGCCACAGGCGGCCTTCTGCCTGGCTGGCGTGTCAGGTGCAAAACAACCCCACAACGTACCATCACTTCTTTCCTCAGCCCCGGGTATGAGCCAACTCACAGCAGGTTGGAGTAACGTATCCGGAACCCTTACGAATAACATTCCGCCGGGACTTGGAAATGTCAGCGGATTTCAGGCGCTTCAATTCCGCGCGAGCGTGAACTTCAACGATGTGCGCAATGCGGTTGGCCTTATGCAGAACTTCACGGTCACGCTGACTGACGGTACGTCCAATACAGCGTCGGTCAGACCGAGCGATTTGTCTCCCGCGCTCTTCTATCCACCCGGCGCATCTGCATCATCAACAGTTCCCCGGGTGGTACTGAACACGGTCCGGCTTCCGCTGTCGGCGTTTGCGGGGGTGAATTTTACTGACATTCGGTCGGTGCAGTTCCACTTCGACCAGACCGCGCAGGGCGCGTTACTCGTCACCGACATTGCGTTTGTGACCTCGGCTAACATCACTCTGCCGACGGCGGTTTTTGACAGGTGCATCAAGGACGATGCCAGCGGAGCTGAGCTTCAATTCAGCTCGGTGACCGGCGCTTACCAATATTGCTGTGGGACGACTACGGTGACTGGCGTAGGCAGGCTTACTGTGCAGGGAACGGTCACGATCCTGCAGCAGGGTGCGGGGGAAAACGATCGCCGGTTGACTGCGAGAATCGATCGGTCCACCAACCGGGGAAGCGCCACGCTTCAGTTTCCTGTCGGGCATCTCCTTTGTTCAATCGTCGATCGAAATATTCTGAATAACACCTGCTCTTGCAACTGAAGCTCTGAGTAATGAGCGCTCACCCATTCCCGGGTCTGAGCACTCAGCACTCATTCAAATCGCGAAGTATTTCAAAAACCTTCACAACCTGCTCTCGAGTTTCCGCGTAGCTTCCCGTAGTGTCTATCTCGAAGTCCGCGAACCGGCGCTTTTCATCTGAAGACATCTGAGCCGCAATCCTCCGCTCAGCATCCTCTCGAGTAATTCCATTGCGACGCATCAGTCGCTGAATCTGAGTCTCAGAATCACAGAACGCGACGATCACCTTGTCAAAGCGCTTGTACCCTCCAGACTCGATCATCAAAGCAGCGTCTATAACCGTGATTGCGTCAGGGTCGCGGCGAGCGACTTCGGCGAGCAGCGCATTCTGCTCTTCAATTACTCTGGGGTGAACGATCTGATTAAGCTTCCGGCGTCGCTCGGCGTTCGCGAAGACGATCCTGCCCAGCTTGGTCCGGTCGATGGTTCCATCCTCGTCCAATACCTCTCGGCCGAATTCGTGCACAATCTGGTTATAGGCCTCCTGCCCGGGCGTCATCACCGAATGCGCAACCCTGTCGGCATCGAATGTGATACAGCCCAGCTCTGACAGCACTGAGAGTACGTAACTCTTGCCAACCGCGATGCTGCCTGTGAGCCCCACTTTCAGCATAAGGCTGCTCACTCCCAAAACTCCGCGGGTGCTTTTTCCCGCGACATCAGTCGATCCAGTGCGGTTTTTCCGCCGAAGTTCGCGACAATCTGATCGTCCAACTCGTCGGCCACTCGGGCCACTGCCGAAACGCTCCCGTAAAGCTCCTCTTTGTCCATGGATTTCCCCAGTATCGAATGGCTCAGAATCACCGATGCGGTCCCGTCGTCGTCTATCGCAAGACCAAACGCGCCAAGTATCAGTTTCAGATTCTGCGAAAGCAGAAACCGCATCAATTCTTCACCGGGAGTTAACTCCACCGCGACATAAGAGAATACTTCAACGACTGACTTTGAATCGCCGACCGGGAGGACGCGAACATAGACAAAGGTCGAGCCCTCCTGCAGCACGAAAGAATCGCCGATCGACTGGCAATTAACTTCGCCGAAGAGCGATTGCAGATAGTCGCGAGTTCTTTCGTACGTTTCTTTGTGACAAGCGGTCTTGAATTCCATCCGTCCAACCGGCTACGAGCGGCTTTCGATTGAGTCGCCGTCCGCCGCTACCCGCACTGATATTGCCTTGTTCTCTACGGCGACTCTCACTCGTGGGCGCACGCTGGCAGCGCGATCCAGACGCAAACCGGTGAACGGGATGACAATCGAGTCCTGCAGCAGGCGCTCGAGCTGAGCGAGACTCTTGCGCTCGTTCGACAGTTTCGACGTGAAGAACCCGACCAGGTCCCGGTCCAGACAGATGTCCACCGACTGCGCGGATTCGAGCCGCGCCTTCAGAGCCTCGATTTTCTCGGAGACTATACGTTCGGTTGCCTCAGGATCCAGCACTTGAAATTCGATGACTTCGTCGATTGTCGACGCAAGCGTCTCGAGTATCCCAAAGCCCGATCCCCTCTCCCTCAGTTGCACCGAGCCGCTAATGCGAAGGGTGCCGGTCGAGTTTCGTTCGTGAAGGTTCTCGCTCGACGTAAACCCGACGTGCACGGGTTTGGCAGCTTCGCCGATCTGCGATAGAGACATGACTACGGTGACATTCGACAACGAGATCCTGGCGCCGGCCGCGTCGGTGAATCTGCCTTGCTCGAGCGCTTCGCCCAGGAACTGCTGCACTACGGGATGGGCTACGTCGATGTTCTTGAAGTAGAGCACCGAGTGAGGGTTGTCTTCCGCCGCCCTGGATAACAAGCCGCTCCGCTCGCTATAACCAACGTACCCGGGCTCCGCGCCAACCAAACGCGACATCGACCAGACCTCGGTGAACTGGCTCATGTCAAACTCGATCATCTTGTTGGTGGAGCCGTAAAGAAATTTTGCGAGGGCCGCCGCCATTTCGTGTTTGCCGACTCCTTCCGGCCCGACAAACAAAAACACTCCGTCCGGCTTTTCAGGTCTGATCTCAAAGCCGAGTTTTGCAATGCGCACGACCCGGGCAACGTCGCGCGAGGCTCTTGCCTGACCCGGCACCATTGAATTCAGGAACGTTTCGAGTCGCTGAAGTCGTTCGGCAGGGTCTTCGTCCATCAGCTCCAACGGTAGCCCAGTAGTCTCCGACAAGGTCTCGGTCACGCATTCGCGAGGGAGCCTTTCGTGACCTGCGAGCGTGGCTTTCGCCGCCGCCTTGTCGAGCAAGTCGAATGCTTTGTCGGGAAAGCAACGTGACTGAAGATAGCGTTCCGCAAGATCTACAATGAGCGCGATAACCGAATCGTCAATCGTGATTCCGTGGTAGGACTCGAACGTAGCGCGAGTTTCGCTCAATATACGCCGCGCCTCAGCGGGCGATGGCTCTTCGATGATGATCGTGCTGAACCGCCTTGCCAGCGCTTCATCGCGCGCTATGTACTTGTAATACTCTGCGAGTGTTGTTGCTCCGATGCAGGTAATCTCGCCTTTCGAGAGCGAAGATTTCAGAAGGTTGGCTACATCTCCGGTTCCCCCGGCGCCGCCCGCCGTCAACAACGTATGGATTTCATCAAAGAACAAGATGACGTCTCCGGCGCGTCTCACTTCGTCGAGCAGTCGCTTCAGACGCTCTTCGATATCGCCGGAGTATCTCGCATCCGCTAGCAGTCTGAGTCGTGAGACTTCGACAATTCTTTTGCCGCGCAGTCGATTGGGGACTTTGCTCTCACACAGCCGGAGCGCCACTGCCGCAACCAGCGCGCTTTTTCCAACGCCCGGCTTTCCGATCAGCATCGGGTTGTTCTTGAGCTTGCGGCAGAGCGTCTCAAGCACCGCCACGATTTCCCGCTCTCTTCCGATGAATGGCGGCGAGCCGGCCTGCTGTGACTCGTGCGCAAGATCGGTGCAGTAGTCAGACAGAGCACCGCTCAAACTCGTTTTGGCGCTCGCCGATTCCGTATCGGCTATAGATTTGACCTGTGCGCCCGAAGCGAGCTCCGAGAGAATGGCGCTTGCGTTGAACTCCATTCCCAGGGAACTGACAACAGACTGGCTCGAAAGCGTAGCAACAAGAAGATCGATGGCGCTGGCAGGAGACTTGTCGCCGAGCTCGTTGACCTTCGAAGACTCTTCGATGATTCTCTGCGTCTCCTTCGGCACGGTTATCGTCTGGGCAGGCCCCGGGTGGCGTTCCGCTAGAGCAGAGCGGGCCGCGGTAAGGAGATCGCTTGCGGCGGTCGGCGTGTTGCGGCGGGCTGGTAGCAACGCCTCGAGAAGCGCGACGAGGAGGTGAAGCGGAGACAGAATGCCGCCTCGCGCCAGGGCAAGTTGTCTCGCCTGGTCAAAGACATCTCTGGCATCAGTTGCCAGAAGGTTGAGCAGCTCCTCTTTATGCATTATCGGTAACGACCCTGGTGAAAGCCTATCCGCTCTATGTGGAAGGGTCAACGGAATCGAGTGCTGACTGCTGAGTTCTGAGTGCTGAGTAAGACTGCGTTGCGTTCCGAGGACCTGAATCGAGCAGTCTTTCGGAACCACTCTGGGTACTCAGTACTCCACTCAGCACTTCACTGAATGGTGTCGCTCGCTACTGTCGTGTGAGGTTGAGTTGAATCGCTGACTGCAAGCTTCTGCTCGGAAAAAACGTTCGAATTCACCAGCGTCTGTATTACGTAATTGCCGGAGGCCGGAAAAGTCACGTTCGCAAAGATCGTAACGTTGTCCGCAAAACCATCTAGTGGAACCTCAAACGGAGAAGGAGGCGACACCGCTATCGGCTGCGTGCGGTCCGGTGTCAGGATCCGGACTTCAGATAGGTATTGTCCCGATCCAGACCAGTGATTCAGGATTGCCATCTTTAACAGCGTCGCGGGAAGCTGCGGCACTTGTACGGCATAGAACACGCCCATCAAGCTCAGCTTATGGCTCAGCTCTATGCGCACGTCTTCGCACAGAATCGTGTATTCCAGTTTCAAGTTTTGTATAGCTTCGGATGTCATCTTTATTCCGCCGGGCTAAATGAGGAGTTCAATATCTCATGGGCGCAGCGAAAAAGCTAACGTCGGAGGGGAAGAGGGGATGAGGAGACGCGGGGAGGAGCGAGGGAGCGAATGGGCGACCCGGAGTGGGGTGTCGTTTCTCCGCGTCACCGCGTCTCTCATCCCCTCATCCCTCACCCATAAAAAATCAGGCGGGAACAATCTCCCGCCTGACCCCCGACTATTTCTTGTTTGATCTTATCGGCTAGTACGGCCAGCTGCTGAACTGCCTAAAGCCCCGCTCATAACCATGCCGATAGGCGTCACGATAGGACTCTCGATAGAACTCGCGATCACCAAACCCCCATCTGTATCCGCTCATCGCGAAGCGGTAGCTGCGATTGTCTTCGAAGTTGTACTCTCGATGCCAAATTCGATCCTGACGTCCGTCTCTAAAGCCGTCGCGATAACCGTTGTTCCGAGCTATTCGCTGAACGTCATCCTGGTCAAAGTTATATCGATCATACCGGTATCGATCATACCGGTATCGATCATACCGGTCCTGACCATACCGGTCCTGACCATACCGGTCCTGACCATAGCTTCTGCCGTAATCGCGGTACTGAGCCTGCGTGACAGAGCTACTCGCCGTTATCAGCGTTATTAGAGCCACTGCCGTGAGCGCAGTACCGATTAATCTACTCCTGATGCTTCTTCCGTTCATGGTCTTCCTCCTGCCCTCGCGGGCCTGTTTCAAACTGTCGCACTCAATAAGTACAACCTGCGTGCCATCGACCGCTCCCACTCGAGATGCACACAATAGTGCGTTTGACACCAGTATTTAAACGGTCTGAAGTTTTTTCTGTGCTCAGCAGCGTTGCTGTACTGGAGGGATAACGTAGACCAAATGGTGTGCGGGTCACTCGACAATAGCGAGTAGCTGATTCGCAATCACCGTGTCGCCTGCGGACACACGAATCTCAATCACTCGCCCGCTCTTGGGCGACTTCACCTCGTTCTGCATCTTCATTGCTTCTACCACCACCACTCCCTGCCCGGCTTCCACTTCGCTCCCAACCGGCACAAGAACTTTGATAACTTTCCCCGGCATTGGAGCCGTTAATTGCTGCTTGCCCTCGAGACCGTGATCGTGCTGAGGCCGTCGATGCTTGCGGTCTATGATCTCTACCGAAAATATCTGGTCGCGCAACTGGACCTGCAGTGAACCGGACGAGGCCATCCATACCCGCGCTTCAAAGACTTCGTTGCCGACCATCAGTTGAAGGATTCCAGGCTCAGGACGCAGTACCTCAACCTCGTAAGTCCTGCCATCGACCTGCACCAACACACGACCGTTGCGCTGCTCCATCTCGAGCGTCACCGGTCTGTTGTCTATCGCCGTTTCGATTCTCATCTAGAAGCTATCGCAGCGCATCGTGTCTCGCCTGCGACTTCCAATTGCTCTGCTTCTGATCTTCCTTCTTCTCAGAAGCAGTGACTGAGTTCTGCTCGGTTCTAGCAAAAATCGCTGCGGCAACTGCCGCCAGGTCGCGCAGACAATCGACGTCACCCGATTTCGGGAGCAAGCCATCATTCAAGAAGCGATCGATGAATCCCGTGTCAAAGTCGGCGCGCCGGAACGCCTCGTTCCGCGTCAACGCGCGGAAGAATGGAAGCGTTGTCTTTATGCCATCGATCACATACTCGTCCAGCGCGCGTGACAGCCGGTTTATAGCGGTCTCGCGAGTCTCACCCCAAACCGAGAGCTTCGCGAGCAGCGAGTCGTAATACATCGGAACTTCCCATCCCGCGTAGACTCCGCCGTCATCCCGAACTCCCGGCCCTGAAGGAAGCTTTAACGCGGTGATGCGCCCCGGGCTTGGCAAGAACCCGTTGTTCGGGTCCTCAGCGTAGAGACGGCATTCGATAGCCGCGCCCCGCAAGACAACGTCTGATTCTGAAAAGGAAAGCGGAAGGCCCGCGGCCACCTTGATCTGTTCGTGTACCAGATCCCTGCCGACGACCAGCTCGGTGACCGGGTGCTCAACCTGAAGGCGCGTGTTCATTTCGAGGAAGTAGAACTCGCCCTGTTGATCAACAAGAAACTCAATGGTACCGGCGTTATAGTAGCCGGCGGCTGATGCTATCAGCAGCGCCGCACGCCCCATACGGTCGCGGAGGTCTGGATCCACGACCGGGGATGGGCATTCCTCCAGGACCTTCTGATGTCGTCGCTGAAGTGTGCATTCCCGTTCGGCGAGATGCACAAGATTGCCGTGCTGGTCGCCGATTATTTGAACCTCTATGTGTCTCGGCCTCGCAATGTACTTCTCGATGTAGACTGAGGAATCCTTGAAAGATGAGGCAGCTTCCGATTGCGCGATTTGAAATGCGGGTTCGATTTCGTCGGCCGAGTTCACCAGGCGCAGTCCTCTTCCGCCGCCGCCTGCCGAAGCCTTCAGCATAATCGGGTAGCCGATCGTCTCCGCGGTCTGCTTTGCTTCAACGATCGAACCGAGTGGAGCGGTTGTACCGGGAACTACCGGGGCACCCGCTTGCGCAGCCGCGGTGCGGGCACTCGTCTTCGAGCCCATGAGTCGCATTGCTTTTGAAGGAGGGCCGATCAAAACGAGGCCGGCCTGTTCTACAGCTTCGGCGAATTCCGCGTTCTCAGAAAGGAATCCGTAGCCGGGATGGATTGCATCGGCGTGCGACTGGCGCGCCGCGCCGATGATTTTCTCGATTGATAGATAGCTTTCAGCCGACGGCGAAGGACCGATGTGGACTGCCTGGTCGCAACGACGGACGTGAAGGGATGAGCGGTCGACGTCGGAATAGACCGCAATCGGGGAGATTCCCATTTCGCGGCAGGCTCTCGCGACTCTTACGGCAATCTCTCCCCGATTTGCGATCAGTATCCTTTTGAACATGATGGCTAAAGAACAAAGAGGCAAAAGCGGATAGAACCCGCCCTTGCCTCTTCAGTGTTCAACTTTAGAGCGGCTCAGCGCGCCCTGATACGCGGCATCGGTTGCTTGCGGGCTTCGGCCGCTGTCAAAAAGACGCCGTCGCGCATGATGACGTCGTCGTCCGTGCCTTCGACTCCGTCCGGGCCTGCCGAGCGCAGCTCGAAGTCGTTCAGCGAAAGGCCAGCCACGGTCAACAGATTCGCGTTGTTGTCCGCTATAGCCGTCGTGTAACCCTGATACTTCAGGCTCTTGTCCCAGTAGTCAGCGGGCAACCGTTCATTGAGCACCCTGTTTATTTCTTGCGCGTCCCGTGGATACGAGCCCTGAACACGCTTGTACTCTTCCAGGAGGCTCGCGACGTGATGCATCCGTGCTCTGGTCGCGGCGATTTGTCGAATCTTTCGATTCTCGAAGTATCGAGGGATTTGAAATGCGCCGACTGTGCCCAGTATCAGGCTCGCGAGTACTGAGACCGTCAGAGTTGCGAGTGCGGTGCGGCGCCCTCCGTACAACGCGGGGTCTCGTCGCGAAAGGCGAAGGGCTCGGTTGGCTGACCAGATCACTACCACCGCAGCGAAAGCGAGCCACTTTGTAAAAACCAATGCCGCCGTGGTGACGACCGCGAGCAGCAGGACTGCGGTCATCGACGGGCCGAGCCTGGGAACTATCGCGGGCTTGTCATCCAGCGGACGGCCGACAAAACGGGCACCACAAGTGCAAGCCTTTACATCCACTGAAATAGAAATCCCGCAGCAGGGACATAACATCTCGTTCCTGCGCGCAACGCGTGGTTGAATCCGGAGGGCTGAATCCACTTTTGATCCTTCCTATGCGCTGAGCGAGCGCTTCAGTTACGTACTGCATAGTCTGCGGCGATAACCTTCTTCTTTCCGCCGGCATCTTCGTTCAATCGCGCGGCCTTAATCGTCGCCAGATCCGGTACGCGCAGTTCGCGCCACGTATGGTAGATCCGATGAACAACAGTCCAGTGCGAGAGTACTGCCAAAACCCATAGAACTTGCGGCATCTTGTGAAGCAAGGGGTTGGTAACCGGCCCGATTTCAGTCAGAGACCCGATGATCAGAAGCACGACGCGCTCCGGACGTTCCAGAAAGCCCACCTTGCAGGTGATATCCAGAGATTCGGCTCGAGCCCGCGAGTAACTAATCATCACCGAGCCGACCAGTGCGAGACCCGTAAGGGCTACAAGGAGCGTAGAATGCGAAGCCGCGTCCCGCGCATAGAACACCATGATGCCGACGTAAACGATGATATCGGAATATCGATCTATTACTGAGTCAAAGAACGCGCCAAACCTTGTCACGCGGCCGCGGGTCCTGGCGACCTGTCCATCGAGCATGTCGAACAGGTTGGCCACGATCATCAGCAGGCCTGCGGCGAAAAAGAAGCCGTACCCATACAGCACGCCGCACCCGATATTGATCAACAACCCGATGAACGTGAGCGCGTTTGGATTGATTCTACTGCGCGCAAGCGCTCTCACCAGAGTTCCGAGCACTCGCTTGCCACCTGCGCCGATGGCTTCACTTATCATTGTTTACGGCCCCGATTCTTACGCGATTACAGTAAGGCTCCCACGCGCCCGGAAAGCGCTACTATCTCAAAGCGTTGGCCTTCTTGTCAAGAAAGCCAGTGCTGTCAAATTACTGCGACGATTTGAGTTCCCAAGCTCACTCCCCCGAGTCGTGGACCGTCGTGAGCTTCACAACTTCGAACCTGCGCTTGCCCGCCGGAGTGACGATTTCAACCTCGTCTCCCTCCTGGCGCCCCATCAGGCCTTTGCCTACAGGGGAGGTGGTAGAGATCTTGTTTTGCGAAATGTCGGCGTCTTCGGCCATCACCAGCTTGTAGACTACTTCATCACCTGAGTCCTCGTCGTACAGAACTACGGTGGAGCCGTAGGCTACGCGGTCGCGCGGGAGCCTCGACGTATCAATCATTGCCAGGTCGGCGAGGCGCTGTCGCAGGTTGGCAATGCGAGCTCGAACATAGTCCTGACGATTGCGCGCGGCCTGGTATTCGGCATTCTCGGACAGGTCGCCGAGGGCTACGGCCTTTTTGAGTTCGGCTGGTAATTCCGTTCTTAACTCGGCTTCCAGTTGCCGGAGTTCTTCCTGAATTTTCTGTTTCAACTCCGCTGGCATATCTTCTTTCCGTCTCTCTTGGGTCTACGATTCACCCGGGGGTTCGTCCCGCCACGCTCACCGGCTTATGCGGCCTCCCGCAATCCTGCAAACCGTGCGCCGCAGCGGGTTTAAAGTCACGCAACAATGGTAGCCAATGCGTCCAAACAGTCTATATCGACGCTTGCCACCGAAACAAGGGGACGGAGGAGCGAAGGGGCGACGCAGAGACGCGGGGACGCCGGGACACGGAGACGCGGAGATGAGGAGATGAGGAGACGGAGAGGGCCTTTGATGTTATGAAGCAGGCGCCTCCGATCGATGAGTATAAACTCGCGGTTGAATATCGACTTGCGTCGAGGGAGGCGCCTATGTCTGGAACAGTATACTCCTCATCCCCTCATCTCCCCGTCCCGCGTCCCCTTCGATCTCTTAGACCTCTTTTGCTAGAATCCGACGGCTATAAGGAAATCGATAACTATGAAACCAGAAACTGAGCAGTCCCTATTCGAAGCGTTCCTGAACAGTCACGACGACGTTGCCTGGTCGCGCGTCCTCGATAAGCTGTCGGCCGCAATACACCCTGTAGACCGTACCGCAGTCCGAATATGGTTCTACTTCTATCCTCTCGGGCTATTGCGCCTGCTGCGAATTAGCAATGACGAGGCAGAGACCGCAAGAAAACTACAGCTCCAGGGAACTTATTACCTCAAAGACCAGATCGATTCATCACATTGGTTCTTGTACGGTCATCGTTACTGGAAGCAAGTGAAGGCTGCAGTCTGTGACCGGGCGCGCTCGGACGCCGCGCCGTCCAGTCTCGATCTTGCCGCTCAAATTTCAGAGATCGCTAAGCAACTCGCCACAACACTCCGCGTCGAGCCGAGCCTGTTGACCGCCATCGTCGCGATCGGGTTGATGACCCTGCAGCAAACACGGCTTGAAGCCTTCAAAGCATCTCCCGGGAAACCGGGGCGGATCATAAGCAAGTCACCCGAACGCCTATTGAAGGCACGGTCTCAAAACGACTCTCAAGGCCCTCTTGGATTCCTGCGCGGAGACGCAAAGCGGTTCTCGGTGAGATTTGATGAGCGCGATCCCAAAGACAAATTCGCGCTCATCAATACTCAACATCTCACTACGGCAGCCGCCCAGGACAAACGCGAATTCCATCAGCGCGACTCGCGATGCGTAGTCGGAGAAGGCCCAATACCTGTTGAATGCCGAAGCGCCTCATGCGGCACTTGCTGGGTAGGAATTCTAGGTGGCTGCGACAACCTCTCCCCCGTTCAGCACCTCGAGTCAAGACGCATAAAAGAGTTCGGATACATCGATACAGACGAGTCGAGACCCCTCATCAGGCTTGCCTGCCAGGCACAGGCAACCGGCAACGTCACAATCGTGATACCGCCGTGGAACGGAGTCTACGGAAAGCATCTGAAGCAGGACGGCGCGGAGCTCGAGGAAGAGCGGACCGGCTCAATCCCCTGAGGCATCGCAATGCGAATATTTGTCATCGGTGGCACTCGTTTCATTGGCCCTCACGTCATACGAAAACTAGCAGTCGAAGGGCATGAGCTGATGCTGCTGCACCGCGGACAGACTGCATCAGAAGTGCCGGCCGGGGTGAAAGAAATACTCTCCGATCGTCACCAGCTTCCACAACTCAGGTCCCAGATTGAGGAGTTCGCTCCCGAAGTCGTGCTCGACATGATCTGTCACACCGAGCGCGACGCGACCGAGCTGGTCGCCGCTTTCAAAGGAATCGCCAAGAGATCGGTGGTCGTCACGAGCATGGACGTTTACCGCGCGTACGGGTTGCTCATCGGAATAGAATCGGGCGAGCCCGTCACCAGTCCTTTCAATGAAGATTCTCGGTTGCGAACTACACTCTACCCATACCGGGTACTCGCCAAAGCACCGGATGATCCATCTCACGACTACGAAAAGATCCTGGTAGAGGGCGTAGCGGGCTCCGAGCCTGATCTCCCCACTACGATATTGCGATTACCGGCGGTGTACGGACCCGGTGACCATCGATGCTTCGATTATCTTAAGCGGATGATGGACGGTCGTTCCGTGATACTCCTGGGGAAGACGGTTGCGGCTTGGCTGTGGACACGCGGTTATGTTGAGAATGTGGCGGACGCGATTGGGCTCGCGGTGTCGGATGAGGCGGCCGCAGGCCGCGTTTACAACGTTGGCGAACCCGACGCCCAGTCGGAAGCGGGATGGGTACGGGCGATTGGAGAAGCAGCGAGTTGGAACGGCCGCGTAGAGATCATTCCGGACGATACGGTTCCGGACCACCTAAGACTGCCCTATGATTTCAGGAACCAGCTTTGGGGTGACACCACAAGGATCCGGAAAGAGCTCGGTTACACGGAAGGCGTACCTCCGACGGAGGCAATAAAACGAACGGTTGAATGGGAACGCGACCACCCACCTGAATTCGATCCTTCCAGGTTCGATTACGCCGCAGAGGATGAGGTATTGAAGGGTGACTGATTATTTCGACGTCTACCCAGCGTAGCCGCGGACGGCAACCCTGGGTTCGTTAGCAAATTCCCCTCGCGGTTGAAAGGTGCCAAATGCCGGGGACTCGATGATCCAAACGCGGAGGTTGGGTCTCACCTCGTCTCGGGGTCGATCGGGGAGGTCTTTCGCTCTTCGCTCTTGCCGGTTTGACCCGCGGCTTCCTCGGCCTTCCCTTCTCCCGGCGGCTTACCCTCTTTTCGCTGGCTGAACCACTCCTCGAAGCTTTGTCGAATGAAGTCCCCAAAGTCCTCAAACTCCCGGGCCGACTTGTCCCAGAACTCTTTGAACGCCTTTTTGTCGGCCCACAGCCCGAACCTCGGGTCTCCCCAAGACCGTGCCCAGTCGCCCCAGCCTCCCTGCCGGCCGACTTCGTCCTCGTAGTACGCTGCGAGCTGTCGGCAAGCCATCGCCGCCACTGTCAGCGAGCTTCCAGACGCGAGCGGCTCGAATACCGAGCCCACTCCCGGGTCGAGTTCCTTTAAACGAGCGAGGACCCGGTTGTACTGGTCTATGCAAAATGCCGCGACGTCCGGATTGCTGCCAGTCCATTCAGCCTGCAACGCCATTCGCGACGTGCGACGAAGAACGTTCACCAGCTTCTCGATTTCTTTCTCGCGCTCCATGATTGCACCTCTCACCAGTAGCGATGCGGTCCCGCAACTCCAACGTGCACCCGCACCGGCCCGCAATGGCTTCGCCTACGACGACGACTTTCAACCGATTCGTCTTCAAAGTAAGCCGCTAACTCATGAGTAGCGATCCTGACTACCGCAGTCCCCGCAGTCTCGGGCAACTCAGTAAACAGGTTACTTATCGCAGGCTCGAGCTCGCGCAACCTCCGAAGCACCCGGTTGTACTGCTGCAGGCAGAACCTGGGCGCATCTTCCGGCACGCCAGTCCATTCGATGTGTCTCAATGCCCGTGCAATCCGATGAAGCACGTTCACGAGCTTTACTATCTCTCTATCCCTTTCCATTTCTCACCTCGTCTCAATAGCTCCACTTGTTCCTTCAGTAGTTGTTTTCCACGAAAGACCCGCCACTTGACCGTCGAAACCGGAACTCCCAAAAATGCAGCGATGCGTTTGAGCGGCATCTCATCCAGAAACCTCAGCTTCAGAACCAGCGCGTAGTCTGCAGGTACATCTTCAAACGCGAGCCTGAGCTCGTCATTCGCCTCTCCAACCACCGGCCCCGCTATGGCAGAGACCCGCTCGATCAGAAACTCATCCAGATCCACTCGGCCTGTCTGTCGCTGCCGCTCGCGTTTCCCAAATCTAAACGCCCGGTTCCGCGTTATTGCAGCGAGCCATGCAGCAAACCTGGTTGGGTCCTCGATAGATGGAAGCGCCTTGAACGCCAACAACAACGAGTCTTGAGCGACATCTTCGGCATCCTCACGCCCCACTATCGCCTGCGCCGCACGTACGACCGCAGCGCGATACCTGAGCACCAGTTCGTCAAATGCGCCAAGGTCCCCGAGAATCGAAGCTACTACCAGAACCTCATCCGGCGGCTCTCCGCTCAATTTCGGCATTCATCCTTCATCATCACGTCCAGCTCGAACCCACTTCCAGCTCGAACCCACTTCCGGCGCGGCCTCCAATGTGGGCCGCTTCATTGACCTCATGAAGTAAGAGACACACCGGGCGCGAAAAGTTAGCACGCTCAGACGGGCAACTTGCAGGACCGCCGGAAACTACCGTTTTTCCGGTTTCAAATCGGGAGTGTATAGCTCGAGGTATGCCCTGTAGCTGTTCATTACTTTTGCTACGTAGTCCTTCGTTTCGGGTATCGCGATCTCGGTCACCAGCCGATCCACGTCATTCGTGTGCGCACGAGCAATCCATCGCTCGACGTTTTGCTCGCCGGTGTTGTACGCCGCCAAAACCGCGTGCGGATTGTTGGGAAACAGCTTCAGCAGATCAGACACATATCGAACCGCCAGCCGAACTGCTACCTCCGGCTCGTAGACATCGTCGAGTTCGAAATTCTTCATGCCCTCTTCTTCAGCAAGCTTCGACGCGGTCTCCGGGATGAATTGAAGCAGCCCGCGAGCCGCCGCGGGGCTCTTCACCGAAGGATTGAACCTGCTCTCCTGCCGCGCAAGCGACAGCACCAGGCGCGGATCAACGCCGGCCTTCGGCGCGTACCGATCGAAGTGGTCACGATACGGCGCGGGATAGATCAACTCCGCAAGATCGCGCGGCATCAGCTCTACGCGAAAGTCGTTAGGAAGCCCGCGCGACGCCGACTCCCCAAACGCAACAGCCCTGTAAGCCTGATCCCCCCGGTTCGAATACACCGCCAGCGAGTAGGCCGAATCTCCCCCGAGCGTCGAATCCGCCGACGCCGCACGCGCACCCTGCAATCCGCTCAGGCTCAACTCGGTCACTCCTTCGTCGTACAGGCCTACAGCCATCAACTCGTTGGCTAGCGCAGCGTGGGAAGTGTCCGCCAGAGGCTTCTGTGCGGATGTCAGGGCGGGCCTTCCGATTTCGATGAGCTTGTATCGGTAAGCCGCGGCATAGGTCGGTAGCTTGGAGTAACATTCGCGAAGAACGCCGAGCAGCTCGCGCCGCGCTGAGGCATCCTGTGTCACCCTGAGCGCCTGCGAGGCGGAATCTTTCGCCTCGGCGTAACGTCCCCCGGTTAGCGCAGCACGAGCCTGAGTCCGGTAGCCCCGAACGATTGGTTCTATCACGCGGCGTCCTTCGTCAGTCTCCGCAAGCGCGCGCAGACGCTCGGTCGCTCGCTGCCCAAAGTAGTTGTCCCGCTCATCCGGAATCGCGAAGTAGGCGCGAGTCGCTTCTGCGATCCGTCCCATTTTCTCGATCGCAAATATCTTGAGGAAGGCCGCTTCGCCGCGAATCGGAGCGCTGATTACTTTCGCGTGAACCGGCATCGCTTCAACTCGCGTTAGAAGCTGGAGCGCTCGATCATATTTGCCTCTGGTCAGCTCGATCTTGGCCTCGTTGTAGAGACCCACGGTCGCGAGCGGCTGGTTGGCAAATCGCTGCGTTGTCTTGTGAGCCCATTCAATCGCTTCTTCAAACTTCCCCGCGTATCGAAGGCTGTCGACCACGTTCCGATAGGCGCCCTCGATCAGGTCGCTCTTTGGATAGGCGTCTATGAACTCAGCGTAGTTGCGAGCCGCCGGCTCGTATCGCTTCGCCTGCTGTAGTGACGAACCTATCCAGTAGAATCCCTGTTCTCCCTCCTTTTTGGCCGGGTACTCCTCGTGAACCCGTTTGAACCATTCGATCGCGCGGTCGTATTGGTACTCACGAAAGTAGGTGAATCCGGTTTGATACAACACCTCGGGGCGATTGGGGCTCTGTGGAAACTTGTCCGCGAGGTACTGCAGATGCGTTCGCGCTTCAGCCCAGTGACGATTAAACAGGTAGATTCGGGCTCGTCTCAAAGCCTCGAACTCATCCGGCTTCGAGCGGGTCGACTGGTCAAGCAGGTCGAGTTCTTCTGCAGCCTCCAGGGCATAGTCGTCGCGAGATCCGTTGACCAGCTGATTGAAGAGCACGCGCGCGGACTCAGCCTCGCCGGTCCTCGCATAGGCCTGCGCGAGACGCAGCATAGCGCTTCTCCCGTGGGCGCCAGTGACCCCGGCGCTTGGCTTCAGCAACGCGATCGCCGCCTTGTACTCGTGACTCTCGAGTTGGCTATCGATCATTCGCTCGCGAGCCTTCGCGGCCAGAGCGCTTTGAGGATGCGCTACAAGCAATCGAGTCAGATACTGCCGTTCGGCAGCAAGATCTCCCGATGAGCGAGCGATGATCGCAAGATGCCAAAGGGCATATTGCGAAAGCGGCGAATTACGGGTTAGCACCGAGTGGTAGAGTTCAGTCGCTTCGGTGACAGTGCCCTTACGCTCAAGCAGTCGCGCCAGCAAATAGTCGTAGTTGTTCAACGCGAACTCTGCCGGATGCGCGGCTTTCAAGCCCCTGACCAGCGCTTCGGCCTGATCGAAATCTCGCGCGTCCATGGCCTTGCGAATCTGGCCGGCTGTTGCCTGAATCGTCTGTCCGACGGCGGGCCGCGACAACGCTACAAACACGAAGGCGACCAGAGCAGCAACCAAATACCTGCCAGGTCTGATGGGCGAGCGCGATGCACCGTCGATTCGACCCGGCGGTGAAGCAACCGATCCACTACGATTGACTTGTTTGTTAGCCAAAGAAATAAGCCTCGAGCGTTTCTGCATAAAGCACCGACCCTGATACGAGTTCATCGATGATCACGAATTCATTGGGAACGTGTGCAAGCTTATCGTCTCCAGGATAGTGCACGACTGATGTGATGCCCGCAAAGAACAGGTTCTTTGCCACGGTGTTTCCGCCGAAGGTTTCGTATTTCATCGGCAGGCCCAGCCGTCGAACCGCGGTGTCAAAGCTGCGCACGATTATCGAATTCTTATCAGAAATATGAGGCTCTGTTTCGTGCAGTACTTTCAAGGTTACCTCGGAATCGGGCGAACGGTGCCTGGCCGCGGCCAGCTTGCTCTCGAGCTTTGACAGAACCTGCTGCTTGGTGATTCCGCCGGGCAAACGGAAATCGATTGTCGCTCGGGCGACTGACGGCACAGTGTTGGTGGATGAGCCGCCCTGGATCGTACCGATATTCATGGTCCATCCATCAAACGCGTGATCGTAGTCGCCGCCCAGATCGAGCGTCTTGATTTCAGCGATCGCCTCCGCGAGAGGTACGATCGCATTGCGGCCGAGTTCCGGAGTCGAACCGTGTGCCTGAACGCCGCGACTCTCGAGTTCGACCCACAGGATGCCTTTCTCGCCGTAGATCGAGAGGTCCATACGCCCGCCGTCGGGAATGATCGCTACGTCAAATCTCAAACCGCATTCTTCCACGAGGTAGATGATGCCCAGCTCGGAGCCCATTTCTTCGTCCGCAGCAGCTATGAGGTAGATGCTGCCGTCGAAGTCCGGGTGTTCGGCGAGAAACGCTTTGCAAGCCGAATACGCGCAGGCAAACGATCCTTTGTCGTCGAGAGTCCCGCGACCGTAGATCCTGCCGTCGATGATGGTTGGCTCAAAAGGAGGGGTCTTCCACTGGTCGAGCTCGCCGGGAGGGACTACGTCCATATGCGAGACGAACCCGATGGACTTCTTGCCGGTGCCGATCCTGCCTACGACGTTTGTCCTGCCGGGCTGCTTCTCGTGGTAGGAGACCTCCATTCCGAGAGACTGCATGCAGCTTGTGACCAGCTCGCGACACAGGTGTTCGTTGCCAGGGGGATTCACCGTGTTTTGGCGGACCAGTTCTGAAACGATGCGGACGATTTCTTCTCTGGATACATGCTTGTCGAATTTTGAGGTCATGACAGTCTCCGGTTTGATGGGAATGAGTAAGTATAAAATGGCAGGAGCGCATGGAGGAAGAACTGAAGTTCTGAGTTCTGAGTTCTGAGTGCCGACTGCTGAGTCCAGAGGTGCGTGATGAATGCGTGGTAGTCCGGACTCAGAACTCAGAACTCAGGACTCAGACTCTCCAGTCCCAGCGCACTCAAGAACTCAGAACTCAGTACTCAGAACTAGTTACGCCAACCGCTGCCTTTGAAAAGTCTTGAACTCGTCTTTTCCCCTGTGCTATAAAGCCGTTACCCCACAAACTGCCCCTGCGAAAGGCCTATACAGGCGGGACCAGCTCAACAGAAAGTACGTTCAACAAGTACGGCCTCGAAACGGTTCGCCCAAGGCTACGCCCTTTTATAGCTCCTTTTTTCGCCGGCTTTCATTGAGGAGAAGCGATGACGACTCCCGTCGTACTGTATGAACAGGAGTACGAGCAACTCAAACAGGTGATAACTCGCCTGTGCGCGGACGCCAATGCCAAGTTTGTATTCCTCGTCGACAAGAACGGACAACAAATTGCCGCCCACGGCGAGATGCTGAATCTGGACACGACCAGCCTGGCCAGCCTTACGGCCGGCAATGTCGCGGCGACCGACGGCCTTGCGCATCTCATCGGCGAGCGCGGCTTCCCAGTTCTGTCTCACGAAGGCGAACGCGACAACATTCATATATCCATCGTCGCATCGCGGGTAATACTCGTAGTCATTTTTGACGAGCGGTCAAGCCTCGGGCTTGTTCGGCTGAGGGTGAAGCGCGCGACCGCCGAGATGAACATGATCTTCGCCGCCATTGATTCGAAAATTAATCGTGAACGCGATATGGGAATCTCGCTGGATTCACCGTTTGCCGAAATCACCGAAGAAGATATCGATGCGCTATTTAACTAGCGGCTCTGCCCCTGAATCAACGAAACGCCGGGAGCGGCCCCGAACCTCACCGGTTGAGCGCAAGCAAGAAGGAAGACGACCTTGACGTTCATCAACTACGCATCGCGCGAAATAAACTGCAAGATCGTTTACTACGGTCCCGGGCTTGGCGGGAAAACCACCAACCTGCAATACATCTACGACTCCACTGCCGCTCAGGCTAAAGGTAAACTGATCAGCCTGGCAACCGAGACCGACCGCACGCTGTTTTTCGATTTCTTACCACTAGATCTGGGGACGGTGCGCGGGTTCAAAACGAGATTCCACCTCTACACAGTTCCAGGGCAGGTGTTCTACGACGCAAGCCGAAAGCTCATCCTCAAGGGCGTCGATGGAGTCGTGTTCGTAGCCGATTCGCAACGCGAGCGGATGGACGCAAATATCGAATCGCTCTATAACCTTGAACAGAATCTCAAACAGCACGGCTACGATCTGCTGAAGGTCCCGTACGTTCTGCAGCTCAACAAGCGCGACCTCCCAAACGTCATCGCCGCTTCCGACCTGAAATCGGAACTGGTTCGAAAGGATGAACCGGTATTCGAAGGAGTCGCTAACCGCGGCATCGGGGTCTTCGATACCTTGAAGGCGGTCGCCAAGCAGGTGCTGCTGGAACTTCGAAAGAACGGCGGCGGATAACACGATTATCCAACACTGAAGATCATCCCTGAAGATCACCACGGCCGCGCGATCTGCTCGCGCGGCCGTTCTGTTTCCTATCCGGGCAATCCATTTTCAGTTTGTCTTCAGGTGCTCCTGTACTCCCTTTACGATGTCTCCGACAGTGAGAAACCGCGGTATTGCCTCGTCCGGGATCTTGATCTTGAAGGCTTCTTCAAGCCGAAGCGCGATGTTTAACGCATCCAGAGAGTCCGCGCCCAGATCCTTCATCAGATGGGTCTCCGGAGCGAGCTGGCTCGGATCGACCCGCAGCTCGCCAACGATTATGTTCTTGACGACGTCCTCGATTGATTGCGCGGCTTCACTTGTCATTATCCACCTTGCGAACTCACTCAAACTTTCTTACCACAAGAACTGCGTTGTTTCCTCCAAACCCGAACGAGTTGGACATCGCAGTGCGGATCCGAACCCGCCCATCCATTGGACGCGCGCCCTCGGTCACATAGTCGAGGTCGCATTGCGGGTCCTTTTCCTCGTAGTTGATCGTGGGCGGCACAACCTGTTCAGTGATTGCCAGCACTGTAGCAATGAATTCGATCGCACCCGCCGCACCCATCGAATGACCAATCATCGACTTTATAGAGTTGACTGGTATCTCGAAAGCCCGATTGCCAAGCACTCGCTTGATAGCTTCGGTCTCCGAAACATCGTTCAACCGTGTAGCCGTGCCATGAGCGTTGACGTGATCGATCTCATCGCTCCCTACCTGCGCATCCTTCAGCGCCCGAAGCATCGCCTGCGATTCGCCCTCCGGACAGGGAAAAGTTATATGCGCCGCATCCGCCGTGGAACCGTAGCCCATCACTTCCGCGAGAATCCGCGCTCCTCGCTCTCTCGCCGCACTCATCTCCTCAAGCACGACAATTCCCGCACCTTCTGCCAACACAAAACCGTCACGATTGGCGCTGAAGGGTTTGCACGCACGCTCCGGCGGATCGTTCTTAGTCGAAAGAACACGCATTTCCTTCCACGCATCCATTACCACCGGCGTCACTGGAGCGTCGGCCCCGCCGGCGATCATTCGTTCAGCGTGACCGTACCTGATAAGGTGAAATGCCTGCCCGATTGCATTAGCACCCGAGGAGCATGCAGTAGTGATTGTTATGTTTGGTCCCCGAGTCTTGAGCCTGATCGCAATATTCGAAGACGATGCGTTGTACATCGATTTGGGAATCGCGATGGCGGACTTGCGAGCCCTTTCGTTCCCGAAGAAAGCACCGCAAAATTCCTCGATCGAGGCCTGTCCACCAAAGCCGGTGCCCAGCACAACACCCGCATCATACGAATCCAATAAGCCGTTTGAAAGACCGGCATCGCGGACTGCCAATTCGCTCGCCGCCACTGCGAGCTGCGAAACGCGATCAAGGCGCGAAAGCTCCCGCTCGTCAAAGAAGCATTCGGGTTTGAATTCTCTGCACAACCCGGCGATGTTGGTCTTCAGATTGGTTGTGTCGAATTCCTCAATGCGTCCGATTCCGCTTTGTCCGCCGATGAGCGCGGACCAGACCGCGTCGCGGCCGACTCCAACCGGTGCGATGACACCTATTCCTGTTAACGCAACTCGGCGCATATGACGCGAAACGCGATGCGTGAAACGTGATGCCCGCTCCCAACTGCCATCTCTTCACCCATCACGTCGCACTCTGCACGATTCAATGAATCAGCTCCAATCTCCTGCCAATCCGGTACATCGTCTCCAGCAACCGCTCAGCATGTTCTGAAGTATGCGTCGCCATGCAACTAATTCGTATCAGGCTGTGGGTCACTGCGGGCGCCAGCACCGGGTTAGTGTAGATCCCTTCAGTCATCAACTCCCAGAAGAACCGGCAAACCATTTCCTCGTCATCAACCACTACCGGTATCACCGGGGTAAATCCATCCAGAAGCTTAAACCCGAGCCGGTTGAGCTCGCGGCGCAGCAGCGCGCTCATCTCGCTCAACTGGCGCCGGCGCTCCGGCTCCCGCTCAATTATCTCGATCGCCTTCAGAACCGCAGCGGCGTTTGCAGGCGCAAGCGATGCTGAATATACAAACGCGCGACTGTGGTGTTTTATGAACTCGATTACTTCGCGTCGCGCGGCTATGAACCCGCCAATCGATGCAAAAGACTTCGAGAACGTGCCCATCACTATGTCGACATCCGCCTCGACTCCATAGTGTTCGGCCGAACCGCGGCCGCTTGGACCCAGCACTCCGATAGCATGAGCCTCGTCGACATAAATGCGAGCGCCGTATTGGCGCGCCAGCCACACAATCTCCGGCAAATTCGCGGTGTCGCCTTCCATCGAGAAGACGCCGTCCACGACTATCAGGCGACCCTCGTCCGGTTGCAGACCCTGCAACACCTTTTCGAGGTCCGACATGTCGTTGTGCCGGAAACGAGTTGTGCGCGCAAATGATGCAAGGCACCCGTCAAGAATCGAAGCGTGAATGTTCCGATCGGCGACTATGACGTCGCCCTTTTGCGCGATTGTAGACAGCGCGCCCAGATTGGTCTGGAATCCGGTTCCGAAAACGAGGGCCGCGTCTCGCCGCATGAATCTGGACAAGGTCTGCTCGAGCCTGACGTGCAGGTCCATGGTTCCGTTGAGCATGCGGGATCCGGAGCACCCCGAACCGTACTTCTCGATGGCGAGCTTTGCTGCTTCCTTTACTTCAGGATGAGTGGTGAGCCCCAGGTAATTGTTAGAGCCGAACATCAGAATTCGGCGATCGCCCATTCTGACCTCGGCCTCTCCCGAGTCTGCACCTCCGGTGAACTCGGTGAAATAGGGATAGAGACCGGCGCTGCGGAACTCGTCTGCCTTGGTGAATCCTACAGCCTTTTCGAATACGTCCTTCGCCCTGAACTGCGAGCGCTGCTGCATAGCGCACACCCCTTCGCGATCGAGTATTGGACGACTGTCGGAACTTTCGCTGAATCCAAAATCACAAGGGCCCTGCCGGCTCCTACCTCCTGCAATCCCGAGATTATAGCGGAAAAAGACCTCAGGGCAAGGTGAGGAGAGTAGAGACGCGGTGACGCGGAGAGGAGCGACGCGGGGAGGACAGAAGGGCGCGAAGGGGCGAAGGGGCGACGCTTCGCGTCTCCGGTCTACCCGAGTCTCCGGCGTCACCTCGTCTCCGAATCGCCCGTTCGCCCATTCGCCCTTCCCCCCTTCTACTCCCCAGTCTCTCCTCCCCACATCAGCGCAGGAAAACTCGCGGCACGCGATCACTGATGCCACACGTCACCTCGTAAGAAATGGTCCCCGCTAATGACGCGACCTCTTCGGCGGTGATTTCCTCGACCCCCTGACGCCCGATCAGCACTGCTTCATCGCTCAGCGCTGCGCCAGGAACCTCACTCACATCTACAAGCGTCAAGTCCATGCTTACGCGCCCGATGATTGGCGCCGGCCGGCCCCTTATCAGCGCCCTACCGGTATTCGATAGCGCTCTCATAAGCCCGTCTTCGTACCCAATCGGCAGCGTAGCAACCTTCGTCGGCCTCCCCGTCACGAACGTCCCGCCGTATCCAAGAGGCGTCCCGGCGGGAACTTCCCGCAACATCGCGATCCGCGTCCGCAGAGACATTACCGGCCACCAGTCCAGCGGCTCTACCGATCGATTTGTCACGTCACGCCAAAGACCGTAGAGAACGCCCCCGGGCCTTACCATGTTGATCAGCCCCGCCCGGCACTGCGGAACCGCGTGAGTCGCCGCCCCGTTTCCCGCGTGGATCCACGCGGGGCGATGCCCGAATTGCCGAACTATTTTCACGGATTCTCGAAGCCGGTCGAGTTGCGCGAGCGTGTACTCGGTTTTTTCTGCCTCATCGGCGCTGGCCAGATGAGTCATCACGCCGTCCAGCGTAGCAGAGGACAACCTGTTCGCTCTTTCAAGAAAATCGCGGACATCGGGAAACGGAACTCCCAGCCGGCCCATGCCGGTATCCACCTTAAGGTGGTACCGAATCGTGGTCCCCGCGGACTTCGCCGCGCGGTCAAGCGCTTCCGCCTGGTCGACCCTGTAGACCACTGGCGTAAGCGCTTCAGCTATGCACAAGTTTTCCTGACCCGCCCAAACGCCTCCCAGGCACAGGATCGGCCGGGTGACGCCGGCTTGTCGAAGCTTCAGCCCCTCCTCGGGCAATGCCACGCCGAACCAGTCAGCGCCGGCGTCCTCGAGCGCCAGTGCGCATTCGATAGCACCGTGGCCGTAGGCATCGGCCTTCAAAGCGGGCATCATCGCGCAAGAAGAGCCCGCGAGCTGCTTCATCAAGCGAAAATTGTGAAGGAGATTATTGAGGTTTACTTCAGCCCAGGTTGGGCGTCCCAGGTCTGCCGGAGAGCGAGCCGGCTCGATCGGTTCCTCATTCGTAGTCCACTGACTGTCGTTCATCGACCAGCACCCGTTCGCATCTCATCTTCACTCACGCCACATGTTTTCAAAGCGAGTGAACTCTTTCAAGAACGCGAGGTGCACAGTACCAGTAGGTCCGTTTCGCTGCTTTCCGACTATAAGCTCGGCAATACCGCGATTCTCTTCGGTGGAGTTGTAGACTTCCTCGCGATAGATGAACGTGACCACGTCGGCGTCCTGCTCCAGTCCGCCGGACTCGCGCAGGTCGCTGAGCTGCGGGCGATGTTCGCTTCGAGTCTCGGGCGCACGCGACAACTGGGACAGCGCTACAACCGGCACATCCAACTCCTTGGCAAGCGACTTGAGGTCGCGCGATATCTGCGATACCTCCTGCTGCCGCGACTCAATACGGCCTCGACCCTGCATCAGCTGGATATAGTCGATGACCAGCATGTCCAAGCCGCGCTCCGCTTTCAGCCGGCGAGCTTTGGCTCGCATCTCAAGCACTCCAACTCCCGGGGTGTCGTCGATGTAGATCTGCGTCTCGCAAAGCCTGCGCAATGCATCGGCGAGTCGCGCCCACTCTTCACGATTCAGGTATCCGGTCCGCAAACGATGCGCATCTACTCTGGCTTCCGAGCAAAGTAGCCTCGAAACAAGAGACTCCGCTGACATCTCCAGCGAGAATATGCCGACCACTGCGCTGTTTTTCGCCGCGTACTGAGCCATGTTGAGTGCCAGAGCCGTCTTTCCCATGCTGGGACGCGCGGCGACGATGATCAGGTCTTGTCTTTGAAGGCCTGAAGTCATTTGATCGAAATCAGTGAAGCCGGTGGGGACGCCGGTGATCATCTCGGGGCGTCCGGCCATCTGTTCGATCTGCTCGAGTCGCCGATGCGCTACGTCGCCGATGTACTGGAACCCCTGTCGCAAGCGGTCTTCGGCTATCTGAAAAATCATCTGCTCGGCTTGATCCACGATTATTTCGGCTTCTTCCTCTTCGTCCATCGCCCGGGCGATGATCTGATTGGATGCCGAAATGAGGCGCCGCAGCATAGCTTTCGATTTAACGATCTTGGCGTAGTGCGCGATCGTGTCGGTGCGTGGTACACCGTCGATAAGCGACGCGATGTAGGTTGCTCCTCCGATTTGTTCGAACTCAGCGGCGCGGCGGAGTTCGTCGCTCAGGGTGATGAGGTCGATCGGCTGTGTGCGCTCGGTGAGCGCACACATCTTTTCAAAAATGCGGCGATGAGAATCCAGAAAGAAGTCTTCTCGCCGAAGAAGTTCGATGGCTTGGTTTATAACCGAGTTATCCAGGAGTACAGCGCCGAGTATTGACCGTTCGGCTTCGAGATTTGAGGGGAGTCCCTTTTCAAAAAAGGGGTCGGCGGTGGCCGCTCGCATCATATATAACCGACCTTTATAACCGACCTTGCCCGGGTTACGGGCGGCTCGCTAATGTCGTTGTATGGTACAGCAGAACAGCAGGTTGGACGACCTTCGAACGACCGTCTCGCGGCGGATGATAACAGACCAGCCGCCAGCAGTCTACGTCCCCGCGATTAGCGCGATGTCTTAATTTTATCGCGCACACTGCATGAGTTGACGCTGTCCCCTGTATCCGCGATCCGCTAAGTCGAGAGTTACTTGATCGCGCATCTCGGGCACAGCGCCAACTCAATTCGCTCAAGCCTCAGTTTCTTCAATGGTTTCGCTGACCGTCTCCTCGGCTTCTGGAGCCATTTCCACGGTGGCGGCCGTCTCCTGCGCGGCTGGAGCTTCCGCGGCTGGAGCTTCTGCTGCTGGAGCTTCTGCGGCTGGAGCTTCGGCGGCTTGCGTAGTCTCCGGTGCGCCCTCGGAGCGAACCGCAACTTTCAATACCGGCGCAACGTCTCGGTGAAGCTTAATGGTGACTTCGTAGTCTCCCACCTCTTTGATGTGATCACGCAGGCTTATGCGGCGCCGTTCGATGCTGATGCCCTGTTCTTTGAGAGCCTTCTCGATGTCCATCGCAGTCACCGAGCCGTAGAGCTGACCGTGCTCGCCGACGCGGCGCTCAAATCGCAGCTCCAACCCGTTCAGCTTCTCGGCCTCACTCTGGGCTGAAACGCGCTCGCGCTGCTCACGTTTGGCGAGTACGCGGCGCTGTTCATCGATCATCCGCTTGTTGCCGGCGCTTGCTTCGATGGCGAGGCGTCGCGGTAAAAGGTAGTTTCTTCCGTACCCGGCACGCACCCTCACCACCTGTCCTCGGTTGCCGAGCTTCTCCACGTCTTCACAAAGCAAAACATCCATGTGTGCCATTTGCTGATTTCCTTGATTTGTTCAGTCAGTCGCAGATTTCCGTTAGTCGGCCGCGAAGGGCAGGAACGCAGCGTTGCGTGCCCTCTTGATCGCCACCGCCAGCATTCGCTGATGCGGCGCGCAGGTTCCTGAAATCCGTCGCGGCAGAATCTTTCCACGCTCCGGAACAAACCCGCCCAGCATTCGCGTGTCCTTATAATCGACGTAGTCAACGCGCTCAGCGCAGAGCTTGCACGATTTTCGCGCCCGCACGAACCTTCGTCCTCCGCCGCGTCTTTCCCTGTCATCACGTCTGGGTTGCTCTCTTTGCTCGCTCATTTATTCCTCCTCCCGCGCGCTTGAATCCTGTTGTGCGACTGGCATCGGCGGTTCCGGCCGGCGGCTTCGACCACCACCACCACCACCACCCCGCCGGGCGCTAGCTGCTGCGTGCGCCATACGTCGGGCCTTGATCTTCTCGGCCCTCTTCAAGTCCTCGTCAATGCGCACAGTGATGTACCGAATCACCGAATCGGTTACGCGCATGCGGCGTTCGACTTCGGCGATTTCAGCACCCGAGCCCTCAACGGTCAGGACCACGTAGTAGCCTTCGTTGTATTTCTGGATTTGGTAGGCCAGGCGGCGGCGCCCTATGCGATCGACTTTTGCGACCTGCGCCCCCTGGTTCTTGATGACGTCACTCAATTGAGTGATCAGACCTTCGATGTCGCTCTCTTCCGTGTTTGGAGCGACGATAAACAACACTTCGTAAACTCTCATCGAGAGTTATCCTCCTTGTGGATTTAATTCGCCCGAAGGCGCCAAAGCCCTGACCCAAGGTCAGAGCAAGGAGATTCAACACGAACCCCTTTTGTAAAAGAACAGCTTTGTGTTCTGAGTAGAGTCCTCAATCTCTTCAGGTAGCACTCAGAACTCAGAACTCGGTACTCACAACTTCTAAGCTACTCGAACGCGCTCGTTGTACATGGCCATCGCGCGTTCTACACCCTCGGTCAACATTACCTCGATCGCATCAGCAGCCCGGTCAAGCATCTGATCCAGAAGCTCCCGATCGCGACGCGGCACCGGCGAGAGCACGAAGCTGGAGAGGTCGGCGACCGGATGGTCCGGACCGGCTCCAAGCCTTATCCTCGCGAACTCCGGCGTTCCCAGTCGTTCAATGATCGATTTCAGGCCTTTCTGGCCTCCAGCGCTTCCGCGCGGTCTCACTCGAATCATTCCCAGTGGAAGCGCGACTTCATCCAGCGCAACAATCAGGTTCGCAGGCTGTCCGTCACCGTAACGCTCAAGCAACGGCCTGACCGAGTCGCCGCTCAAATTCATGAACGTCTGCGGCTTCACGAGCAATACCCGCTGACCTGCCAGCGTTGCTTCCGAGATCGCCGCCTGTGACTCCCGCCGATATCTGCCGCGTCCACCCGCGCGTTCGAGCAAGCGATCAATCAGCATAAAGCCGAAGTTGTGTCGCGTTGTCTCGTACTCCGGCCCGGGATTGCCGAGCCCTGCGATGACTTTCATAACGGCGGTCGGCGGCAGATTTTCTGAGCCGATCCTCTAAGCCGCTACTCCTCTTCAGCCTTGCCCTTCTTGATGACTTCCGGCTCTGCCGTTGCCGGGGCTTCCTCGCCCTCGGGCGCTGGCTTCACTTCTTCCTCGATCATTCGAGGCGCCAGCACACCTGCAACAATCTGATTCTGGTCTTTCAGAATCGTTATCTTTTCACGATCATAGACAAGATCGCTAACAAGGACGTGATCTCCGATCATCAAGTGCGAAACGTCAACCTGCAATCTCTCGGGGATATCGCCGGGGAGACATTCGATCTCAACTTCCCTGAGATGGAGGTCGAGGATACCGCCCTGTAGTTTCACGCCGGCAGGCTCGCCGATGGCTTCGACTGCAACCTCAACTTGTGTCGCGGTGGTCATCGAAAGTCGCATGAGGTCTGCGTGCAGCAGACGGCCTTTCACCGGGTCCACCTGCCAATCCTTGATCATCACGGTCGCGGGTTCACCGCCGTCTCCGGGCAACGCAAGCTTGAAGATCGTATTATGACCGGTGTCCGAACGGAGGATTCCGGCGATCTCTTTGGCGTTGACCGCGACAGCAAGTGCCTGTTCACCCTCGCCGTAGACGGCAGCGGGAATCATTCCATGCGCTCGCAGCCGGCGGGTCGGCCCTTTTCCGAACCCGTCGCGCGACGCTGCATTGATTGTTATATCCTTAATCATTTTCTACAGCTCCAAACGGAAGAAGTGCTGAGTCCTGAGTGCTGAGTAGGGTTCCGCCAGCTAGTCGCTCTAATTGAAATTCCAGACTCAGTCATCAGCTCAATCTTCGCCGCAAATCACACTAATGAATTCCACATTCTGTCACGAGTCACACTGAGTAAAGAGTAGACCTTCTTTTTTCCTAAACTCAGCGCTCAGCACTCGGCACTTAAATAAACAGCTTGCTCACCGAAGTCTCGTCGTGAATCGAGAGTATAGCTTCGGCCAGAAGCTTTCCTACGCTCAGGCATTTCACTTTATCTGACCGGCACGCGTGCTCGGCTGGGATAGTGTTGGTTACTACAACCTGCCTGAGCGGTGAATCATCAATCCTGCGCAAAGCCGGACCGCTGAATACCGCATGAGCCGCGGTCGCAAGTACCTCCTCCGCTCCGTTGCTGCGTAGTGCCTCTGCCGCTTTCACAAGCGTTCCCGCGGTGTCGATCATATCGTCGACTATCAAACACGTCCGGGTCTCGACATCACCGATCACGTGCAGGACTTCAACCTCGCCAAGTTTGTCCGGATTGCGCCTCTTGTCGATTATCGCAAGCTCAGCCCCAAGCCGCTTGGCATAGGCGCGCGCGCGTTCCACTCCGCCGGCATCCGGCGCTACGACTGTTAGGTTCGGCAGCGCCAGGTCCTGAAAATAACCAACCAGCACCGGCGCGGCGAAGAGGTGATCAGCCGGAATGTCAAAGAACCCCTGGATCTGCCCGGCATGCAGATCGAACAGCAGCACGCGATCGGCGCCCGCGTGCGTGATCAGGTTAGCCATCAGCTTTGACGAAATCGGAACCCTCGGCCGGTCCTTTCGATCCTTTCGCGCGTAGCCGTAGTACGGCATAACCGCGGTGATTCGTTTGGCCGACGAACGCCTGAATGCATCCAGCATGATCAGGAGCTCCATCAGGTTCGAATCGACCGGCGGACAAGTCGGTTGCACGATGAAACAATCTTTTCCGCGGACGTTCTCGAGAATCTGAAAATTGAACTCGCCGTCCGAGAACCGCCCGACGTGGGCCTTGCCGATCTCGATCCCCAGATGCTGGCAGATCTCTTCAGCGAGCGGACGATTCGCGTTTCCTGAAAAGACCTTTAAGTTCACTGTGCCTCCACCCGTCAAACTTCCGGCGTCAAACTTCTGGCGTCAAACTTCCGGGCTCAAACTCCAGCGTCTCAACATCCAGCCTAAAACGCCTGGCCTCAACAATCTGCCTCAACTGACAAATCTGGCCACAACTGAAATGCGGGCTCAGTTCGAAATTCGGGACAGGCCGAAAGGCGCGGGCCTTCCGACTCTACGGCCTCCGAGACTCGATGTTTATGGCTGGGGAGGGAGGATTCGAACCTCCGAATGGCGGTTCCAAAGACCGCTGCCTTGCCACTTGGCTACTCCCCATTACCTTGCGGACAAGGACCTCACGTCACTCGAAGATCGTGCGTTGATACTCCTGACGGTTGATCGTTCGAACGCCCTCGGCCCAAAAGCCGAGGCCGCGCATCTCCGCGAGCGCTTGCTTCAGCGTAACAGAATTATCAAAGACCCCGTAGACAGTTGCGCCGCTGCCGGACATCAGTGCCGGCCGAGCTCCCGTCGATAACAGCCTGCGTTTGACTTCCGCGATTTCGGGATGAGCCGGCAGGACCGCATCTTCCAGATCGTTCCTGACCCTAAGCGGCAGCTCACGGATGCCTTTAGCGGCCAATAAAGCAAACGGCATTGTAAGTGCCCCCCTGTGCATTGTCAACCGGGAAAGCCTCGTATACGCCTCAGCGGTGGACACTTCAACTCCAGGATTTACTAACGCAATGTCCCGGGACTCGCACTGTTCAATCGGGTACACCTCTTCACCCCTGCCTACTCCCAAAAGCGTCCCGCCGATCAAGAAAAGTGGGACGTCCGATCCGAGCCCGGCACCCAGCTCAAGCAGCTCTACTTCTGCAACTTTCAATCCCCAAAGCCGAACAAGGCCCATGAGCGTCGCCGCCGCGTTCGAAGACCCCCCACCCAGCCCCCCAGCCACTGGAATACGCTTCTGAATCTCAATTCGAACGCCAGCCCCGGTCCCCGTAGCTTCCCTGAGCGCTATTGCTGCCTTGTGGGCTAGATTGGTTTCGCCGGCGGGCACACGAGGATCGTCGCAGATGACCTGGATCTCGCCTGAAGTAGAGTTCAGCTTTATCGTATCGTGCAGCGAGACGGTCTGATAGATCGTCCGAAGTTCATGAAATCCGTCGTCGCGCTTGTACAGGACGTCGAGAGTCCAGTTGATCTTCGCGAAAGACCTGAGTTGAAGTGACGAGGTCATTCCCTTCGGCTGGAGGATTCATTAACGCTTCAGGAATATCTCGGTAAAGTAGACCGTTCCATTCCCGCCAATCCACACGCCCACCGCGGTGCGCGAGTAATCGCGGTCCAGAATATTGGCGCGATGGCCGGGGCTGTCCATCCAGCCCCGCAGGCTGGCAGCGACCGGGTTTACGTATCCGTTCGAGTACGCAAGGTTCTCTCCCACCATCTTCCACGGAATGCTCGCACGTTCGATGCGCTGCTTTACGTTGTGGCCATCCGGGTCGATGTGCGAGAAGAAGTGCTCTTCGGCCATCCTGCGGCTGTAGTCGCGGGCCACATCGAGCAGCTCTTCGTCGAAGTCAAGAGGCTTCAAACCGCTCCGTTCCCGGACGTGGTTGACCTCGTCGAGGCACTGATGTTCGAGGGTTTCGATCTCTCGAAGCCTTCGCTGGTCCGGCAGACTCCTCGCGCTCTCCGAGGAGCGCGGCGCCCCGGACGCACCGGATCGCTCGTTAGTGTCGCGACCAGTTCTCGCCGATCGATCTTTGCCTGACAGGACGCGCCCCGATTGTCCCGCGTGCGCGGCAGGAGTTGCCGCGACCAGCAAAGCAATTAACAGCAGGTTCAGAATTCGTCTGCTCATAGTTGCTCTCAATTGCAAGGACGCCGGGGGGCGCAAAGCAACCAGCAGAGCGCTGTCGCTCTTGCGTCTTCGCGAGTTTGCGTTATGAATCTGATCCTACGGACTCAGAACCCAGAACGCGACAAAATTCCCGATCACTTCTTCCCGAGCTTTTCTTTTATCTTCTTAACTTCTTCCGGCTCGGTCGCAAGCCTCAACGCGTCTTCCCACTTCTGACGAGCCTTGTCCATCTGACCCATCTTCTTGTACAGATCGCCCAGATGGTCGTGAATCGTCGCCGAGCGTTGCTGATAGATCACCGCTTGCTCGAGATACTTCCTGGCTTCTTCAAGCTTTCCTTGTCGAAAGAGCAGCCAGCCCAATGAGTCCAGGAATGACCCGTTGGTAGGCTCGATGTTCACTGCCCTTCGAATCAACGCTTCGGCTTCCGGCAGTCGTTCGTTGCGGTCAGCTAGAAAATAGCCAAGGTTGTTAAGAACCGTCGCGTTGTCTGGATCGATCTCGAGGGCGTGGCGAAGCGTCGTTTCCGAATCCTTATACTTCCGCATTCTGTCCTGCACGCTCGCCAGCGTGACCAGAGGAGCGAGGTCGTTCGGATCGATGGCGATCGCCTTGCGGGCTGTTTCCTCTGCCTCTTTCACAAGGTTGGCTTCGAGCTGCACACTGGACCAGAACATGTAGATGTCCGCGTCCTCCGAAGAATTCTTGAGCATCGACTTCAACGTCGCATCGGAGGTAGCCACATCGCCTAGCCGGCCGGCGGCTTGCGCCTTGTAGAACTTGAACGCCCTTTCATCGGGGAATCGGTCAACCGCTTTCGCGGCGATATCAAGTGCCTCTTTGTTCTTTCCTTCGTTGAGCAGCGTATCAACAATCAACTGGTCCGCGCGCGGACTCTTCTCACCGAGGAGCTTCTTCATTCGCTCGAAAGTCTCAATGGCTTTGTCCCGTTTGCCTGCGGTTCTATACGCGACACCGATGCGCTGCAGGATCAGCGTCGCAGCCTCTCTGAACCACTCGCGATCATTTACCGTGCCGTCCGGATTCAGCACCGACGACAAGGCCTCTTCGTAAGTCGCGACCGCCTTGTCAAAATTCAGCATCTCCTCGTAGGTCTCAGCCAGCGAATAAACTAGCTGTAAGCTTTCGGAGACGTCCTGGCCCTTCAATGCCTCTTCGAGCAGATGAACCGCCTCGTCGCGTTTTCCCGAACGCCGCAGGACGTCAGCCTTCTGCTTCACCGCCTCTAGATATCCTCGAGAGTCCTTGCGCGCGTTCTTCACTATTATGTCGAGCGTCTTGTTTGCTTCCTCGTACTGTCCCGAGTAGATCAGGGCTTCGGTGAATTCGAAATAGAGCGGAGAGACGATCAGGCTCTGAATGAATGAATCGCGGTCCTGATCCTTCCCTTCGAGCGACTTCTTATCCAGACCGAGAGCCTTCTTATAAATGTCCAGAGACTCCTGTGTTCGCCCTATTCTCAGAAGCGCGCGCGCCAGCAGAGACGAATAGGCGGCCGTCTTGCCCGGATTCGGAGACTTCAGATTCAAGTCGTAAGCCTTGCGCGCCGCCCCCGCTGCCTCTCTGAACTTGTTCTTTTGAAAATAGACCTGCGCCAACTGGAAATGAGCCTCGTCGGACGCGCCGTTGCTGTCAGAAGCCTGTTTGAACGCTTCGAGCGCCTTGTCCGGCTCTTCGAGAGCCAGATACAGTCCGCCGATCACCGAAAGCGCCGGCTGTTGATCCTGGTCTCCCACGTCGAGCTTTGCGCCGGGGCTCTTCTTGATTATTTCTTCGAGCTCTTTGATCGCCGCTCGGGCCTTGTCTTTAGAGATGCTGTTGCCGACCAGCGTCTGCGCCACGTACACGCGGGCGAGCAGCTTGTGAGTTTCCAGATCGTCGGGTGCGAGTTTGATTGCTTCGTTGGCCTGCGTCTCGGCATCGATCGTGTTGCGATTCCTCAGGTAGAGCGAACCCAGCGCGATCCGAAGCTCCGCCGACTTGGGGTCAAGCTCGATGGCGGATCTGTAGCCTGAGACTGCACCCGAGAAGTTTCCCGAATCCTCCAGGCGCTTGGCTTCGAGAAACTTCTTGACCGCCTCGGCGCGGTTGTCCTGTCCTTTGTCAGTCGCTTTGTCAGCGGACTTCTCCTGGGCAAGTACTTTCCCCGACAACCCAGCAACATGAAACACTGCAATTCCCAGCGAAAGTATCAGCGATAGGGCGGTCATTCTGTTCTTCTTCAACTGCCACTTCCTTTCTTCTCAATTCCACCGTTCAGACAACGGACTTCTCACTGTGGTTCGAGCGGCGCGGGCCTGGTCGCCGCAAAATACTCTACAAGCTGACGCCATAAACCAAGACGCGGATAGTTGTACAAAGAAACGACCAGAGCAACTATCGATACTCTTATCAAATCGGCTCGATCGCCTCCAAAAAAAATCATCATCAATCCCGCAATGCCCGCCGCTTCCGCGAGCACCGCGGAGATCACCGTAACGGTTAGCAAATACTTAACCACTCCAATAACTCCGCCGTGCTGCGCCACCGACTCCAGTCTATGCTTCAACAACAACACTCTCCGGAGCGCCAGCGCTCCAAGCGCAAGCACCGCAACTGCACCGTATAGAGGCGTTCGCAGGTCGCTGCCGCGACCGGGGTAAATGCCACGTCCGAGAATCACCAGTCCGACTACCAGATATAGAACGATGCTGAGACTCATCGCCAGCACTATCACCACCGCGCTGCGGTGCGACATCGCAACTCGCTCTTCAACAGACGTTCTCGGGTTGCCCTCTCGTTCGCTCAATTGTTGTTCCCTTTTACCTGAACGCCGTTCTCAAAGACAATATCGTCGCCGGTACCCGCTTTGCCATCCGAACCCCTGCTGAACAACCGGTATGACGATCCGTTGCCACTGTATTCGAACTCATGCGACCACGCGTCCAACCGGATGACTGATTTAACGTAAGAGGGAGCGAGAAGGTCGACTAGCTTCGCAGCGGAGCTTGCGGTCACATATGAGCCGCGTTCCCGGTGAAAGGCTTCGAGAGCCGTTGCCAGAGTGCGCAGATCGGCAGTCGTGCGCAGTACTTTCTCCTTCTGTACCGCGGTCTGGATCAACTCGATCGACTCCCAACGACGGTCGCCGGTTCGGACCTCAACGGGTGTCCACTTTCCGTCTTTGTCTACGGTGAAATGGAAAGCGGCCATGAACTGCGCCTCGACAACCGCGTCGTTAGCGCTAACGCTGATATTCTTGATGCGCACGACGCTTTGTTTCTCGATACCAAGCACCTGCGCGATTCTCTCTCGAGCAGCGGAGGCTTTGAGGTTAGTGGCGATCGCGGCGGAGGCGGCAATCGACAGAAGTGCAACTGCGAACATCACGACGCGAGGCACCGATTTCATTGATTGGACCTCCGAGAAAGGCACGGGAGCTGGCGCTGCCTACAGCAGCTTCAAAGCATAGTAACAAAGGCGAATCGCGGGTGGCAACAGTTTGCAAAAAGCGGGGGCACAAGGAAGTTCTGAGTACCGGGTTCTGAGTGCTCAGAACTCAGAAATTCCCTGGCGCCCTTCTCCTCCGTGGCGTTCAGAAATCAGTGCTCAGAACTCATAGCTTCCCTGGCCTCGTCTGCAAGGCGCCTCATCAGTTCGTCTCGTCGCTCGAACAGCCGGCGCGGTTTTCGCGGGCGATGACGCGCAAGCGCATACGAGGTCATTATCGGTAGAGCGATGGTCGAGTCCAGATAACAGACTACCGCATCGGGCAGCCGGTCGGGGTCGATCTTACCCCAGGATACCGCCTCGCTCGGCGTCGCACCCGACAAACCACCCGTGTCGGGCCGGGCGTCGGTCACCTGCAGGAAATAGTCGTGTCCCTTTTCCTCGATGCCTAAGACTTCTTGAATCTGAGGCTCCGTTTGAAGCAGGAAATTCTTTGGACTGCCTCCGCCGAGGATGAATACCGCAGACTTTCCGCCGCTGCGTTTTGCGCCCAGCACGATCGCCGCAGTCTCGTTCACGTCCGCGGTTACATCGAACCTTAGCTTGTTTCCGGTCAAAGCTTTCGCAGCGACATTCATCCCGATAGAGCTGTCGCCAGGCGACGACGTGTAGATCGGGACTGCCGCTTCATAAGCGGCTGCCAGGACGCTCTTGCGCCCGATCCCCAATACTCTCTCGCGCTCGGCTATGTACTTGCCCGCCAGATAGTGAAATTCAGCGGTGCTCATCTCACGCTGGAACTCGGGGCCTTCGATCAACTTCCGGTAGAACTCGTCGGTCGACAGAAGCACGTCGTATTCAAAGAAGATGTCGTAGATCCTCACGACGCCTTCCTCGCGAAGCACCACATCGGAAGTCTGCGGATTGCCGCGGTGCATCCTGAGACCAATACCAAAGTGCGTGTCGTGGTACAGATTTGCTCCTGTGGAGACGATCCAGTCCACAAAGCCGTTCTCGATCAACGGAATGATCGCCGACATTCCAAGTCCGGCGGGCGTCAGCGCTCCGGTCAGGCTCATCGCAACCGTCACGTCATCCGCCAGCATCCTCTCAACAAACAACTGGCACGCTTCGCGCAGCCTCGCCGCGTTGTACGCAAGAAACGACGAATCCACCAGCTCGGCAATGTTCATTGAACCGCTCACCGGTCGTGGCTCGATCCGCTCGCCGCTGAGAAATTTGTGTCTTTCAGGCATGAAATCTCTCTTCCATTTTGAAGTAGAACTGGTACTACTGATTCTTGTTCAGGCGGCCGCCCTTTGTGAAGTTCTGAGTTCTGAATTGCGAGTACATCTCTGCTCATTAGGCACAAACATAAGGGGTCAAACGTTCGATCATCTCGGCCGGAATCGGAGTCGACTTGAACGTGGATCTGGATACACAGGCCAGGATGATGTGGCCTTCAGCCACTACGTCGGTCTCGTCTTTCTTGTGCACGTCGAAACCGAGTGTAAGAGACCGGACTCCGACACGCTGGACATACGCCGATACCTCGATCAGATCATCCAGGCCGAGCGGTTTCCGAAAATCGAAATGGATCTGGACGCGCGGCAGCCAGATGTCGAATTTTTCAAAGACCTCCGAATACGACAGGCCTACCGAACGAAACAGTTCAGTCTCGGCTATCTCAAAAAACCTTAGGAACTGGCCGTAGTAGATGATGCCAGCCCGGTCTATGTCAGACCAGCGTACGTGCTCCTCGATGGTGAATCGCTTCGACATAGTAGTCCTGCTCGCGACGCAGAGATGTTTATTCGCAAGGACGCAAAGCCGCAAGCAGAAGGGGAGATGCTCAGAATTCAGAGCTCAGAATCTTCTCTTCCTTCACCAAATCGTACAGCGATGGCGCCTGGGCCTTTGATGGAGCCTTGACGGGTACTTGAACCACGCGCACGGTTACGACGCGATGTCGGGTCCTCACAATCAACTCATCGCCTTGGCGAACCTCGCGAGAGCTCTTTGCGCGTTGTCCGTTGACTCTCACCGCGCCGGACTCACAGAGTTCTTGAGCCACGGAGCGACGTGGTACCAGCCGGGAATGCTTCAGGAAGACATCAAGTCTCAAGACTGAGGTGCTGAGTTCTGGTACTGAGTTCTGAGTTCTGGTTCGGACTCAGAACTCTCACTTAATTCTTCTCGGTCTTATCAGAGGAGTTTGTCTTAGCTTGTGCAGGAGCGTAGTCCTTGTTGATCTCTACGAAGGCCTCTTCGCGGAGCTTCTTCAAATACTTCTTTCGCGCCTGGTCCGCGCGCTCCATCGTCGCGCTTCTGGCAATAAAGTTCTGAACTTCTGGTGCCTCAAACTTTCTGATCGTAGCGTCCTTCCGTTCGTCGAGCCGGATGATCTGGTATCCATCCTGAAGGCGGATCGGTTCGGTTATCTGCCCAGGCTTCAGCGATGAGATCGCAGCGTTGATCTCGGGCCGCAAGTCAGTTCCCTTGAAGGCTCCCATCTTGCCGTTCTGTGCCCGCGACGCGCGGCTCGGCGGTGAATTTTTCTGAACTGCGTCCTCAAAACTCGTGCCCGCTTTGATCTCGGCAATGATTCGTCTGGCGCGCTGCTCAATTTCCGCGGCGGTGTGCCCTTCGAGCGGAACAAAGATTTCCGAAAGCACCACTTCGCCCGGAATCATAAACTGGTCTTTGTGGCGCTCGTAGTAGTCTCGCTTGTCCTTCTCACTCAGGCTCGAGAAAATCGGCTGAAGCACTTCGCGCTGCATTACGTACTCCTGCTGCGCGCGCTTTCTCATTTGCGTCCTGAGCAGCTCGGGATCGATGCCCTGCTCCCTGAGCGCCTTCTCAAATTCAACGGCGCTCTTGAAATTGTTCTGTTTCGCCAACTCGGTCATTTGCTGATTGACTTCGGCTTCAGCGTCGTAGCTCATCTCTTTTGCCTTCTGCTCGAGCAGAAGATCTTCGATGAGATAATCCAGAATGGTCCCCTTCAGCCGTTCGTATTCAGCCTCGGCTTCGGCGAGGCTCTTTCCGGATTGCTGCGCCTGCTTCAGGAGTTCTTCGTGGAAATCCTTAACCGCATTCAGGTAGTCAGCCCTGGTGATTATGTCGTTGTTGACCCTGACGACAATCTCGCTAACCAGCTCTGGCTCCTGTGCCCGCGCAGTGGGTACGACGGCCAGCACCACTAAAAAGGAGGCAGCAACTAGCAAGAACTTCATATTGCAAGTACCTTTCGACTAACAGCTTTTAATAGTGAATGGCAGACAAATCTAGCCTTGCATCCGAGTCCAAGGCCGCACTTGAATTCACTTGATTTAGAGTTCAATTATGCCTCAGGGCCCCGCCATATGTGAAGCCAAGCGCCGAGTCGTTGATCTTTATCTTAGCGCTGCTCATCAGAGTCTCGACCGCCCTGTCTACCGCTTGCTGATTTCGCTGCTCGATCAATTCGTCGGCCAACTGCCGTCGCCGGTCATCCAGTCTCGAACGCCGCTCGTCGGGCGCGCGAGGTTGAACCTTCTTCTCGAGCTTGAAAATATGAAAGCCGTACCCAGACTCCACCACCCCGCTTACGTCTCCCGGCTGCAACGCCGAAATCGCTTTTTCCAAAACCTCGGGGAGTTGCCCCTGGTCGTAGCGCGCCAGCCCTCCCTGAGCAGCATTGGGCGCGTCTGAATGGAGCCTCGCCACTGCAGCAAAATCGTGGTGTCCCTCCATCACGTCCCTCCGCAGCTTCTCCGCTTCCTTCCTCGACTGAACACGAATCTCGCGCACGTAAAATCCGGATTTGTCGGTCAGCCGAGACTGATTCAGCGAGATGTACTGCTCGATTTCCTCGGGACTGACACGCACGTCTTTGAGCACGACCTGCTTGTAGTACTTTTCAACAAGCAAATCCGATGCGATCTCCTGACGCTCCGCCTGCGTCGAGGTCGTGGATTTCAGATGCGGGTTTTCCTGGACGGCCTGGTCCACTTCAGAATCAGAGATCGTCAAACCCGCCCTGGACGCCGCGTCAACCACAAGCTGACGATGAATGTATTCGTCAAACATTCGACTGCGGATCAAATCCGATGCTTCGGCCGTTCCAACCTCGCCGAGCTTCATCGACAAAAAGTGATCGAGCTGGTCCCGCTTCAGCTCACGACCGTTGATGCTGGCAACCGTAGGCGAATTGCCTCCACTGCCAGAACACCCTGCGATCATCGCTGTAATGATCGCGACCTCGAACCAGATCGCGAGGGTAGCTCTTTTGTTCATCGCGGGGTTCATAGTTGCAACGCTGTTGAAGAGCCCAACAGAACTAATTCACGCTCTGTAGAAGGTCCCGGATCTCGCTCAGAATCGAACTGTCGTCGGTAGCACGCAGCCCGAGCTTGAGCACACCGCTCGGAGCGAAGGAAGCGCCGCCTGTCCTTACGAGAGTTATCAACTTGTCCGGGTCCACTCGGGCCTGCTCACTGAACTTGATTGCCAGCCGGTCACCCTCTCGATCGATTGAAATCACTCCGATGCGTGAGGCCTCGCGACGAAGCCTCGCAAACTCGAACAGATTCTCGACAGACTGAGGGAGCGATCCGTATCTGTCCTCGATCTCGCCTCGAACGTCGTGCAGCTCCTGGTCGCCTTCCGCCGACGAGATGCGTTTATAGGTCCGCAGACGCTGGCTCATGTCGTAGATGAAGTCTTCAGGTATACGAATGTCCACGCCCAGATTTATCGTAGTCGACAATTCGTCATCAACCGGTTCGCCCTTCAGCTCTCGTACGGTACGCTCGAGCATCTGAGTGTACAGGTCGAAGCCAATCGCATCTATATGCCCGGACTGCTGTCCGCCCAGGAGGTTTCCGGCACCGCGCAACTCGAGATCGAGTGCGGCAATCCGAAAGCCCGCGCCCAGATCCGAGAACTCTCGTATCGCAGCCAGCCGCCGACGGGCTATCGGCGTAAGACTCTCTTCGCTCGGTATCAGCAAATAAGCATAAGCGTGTCGGTTAGATCGGCCAACCCGCCCTCGAAGCTGATAAAGCTGCGACAGCCCGTACATGTCCGAGCGGTTGATGATGATCGTGTTCGCCAGCGGGATATCGATGCCGTTCTCGATTATCGTCGTCGAAACAAGAACGTCCAGCTCGTGACGGATGAACTTGAGTATTACGTCCTCAAGCTCTTTTTCGGTCATCTGCCCGTGTCCCACTCCGATTCGCGCCTGCGGCACCAGCCGGTGTACCAGCTCCCCAATCGTAAAAATCGTTTCGACTCGGTTGTGAACGAAGAACACCTGGCCGCTGCGTTGAAGCTCCAGTTCGATGGCCGAACGTACCACAGGCTCAGAAAACTGCACGACGTGCGTCTGAATTGCGAGTCTGTCTCTCGGCGGCGTTTCTATCACCGACATATCGCGCAGCCCCGCAAGCGACATGTTGAGCGTTCGCGGAATCGGAGTTGCGGACATCGCGATCACATCAACTTTCTTGCGCATCTGCTTGATGCGCTCTTTGTGAGCTACGCCAAAACGCTGCTCCTCATCCACGATCAGCAGGCCCAGGTCTTTAAACCTGATGTCCTTCGACAAGAGCCGGTGAGTGCCGATGACTATATCAACGGTGCCGGCTTCGATGGCCTTCGCAATCTCCTTCTGCTCTTTCGCGCTGCGAAAGCGCGAGAGCATGTCGACCTTGATCGGAAACGCACTGAACCGGCTTTGAAATGTCTTGTAGTGTTGAAACACCAGAACTGTCGTCGGCGCGAGCACCGCAACCTGTTTGCCTTCCATCGCGGCCTTGAAGGCCCCACGCATCGCCACCTCGGTTTTTCCATAGCCAACATCACCGACTATCAGTCGATCCATCGGCTGAGGGCTCTGCATGCCATCCTTCAAATCTTCGATCGCCGCTTCCTGGTCCGGTGTGAGCTGATACTCAAACGCATCTTCGAACTCACCCTGCCAGGGCGTATCCTCACCATAGGCATGGCCGACAACCAGCCGCCTCTCGGCGTAGAGCTTCAATAGCTCTTCGGCCATATCGCGCATGGCTCGACGGGCGCGAGCTTTTGTTTTTTGCCAGCTTATGCCGCCCAACTTGTCGAGATTCGGGCGATGACCCTCGGCCGCCGAGTAGCGCTGCACGAGGTCCAGTCGCTCAACCGGCACGTACAGCCTTGCCTCTTCTGCAAACTTCAGCAGCATGAACTCACGAACCGCGGTAGCCGCACGTTCTAATCCAGCCGCTACATTTCCAGTCGAGGCTCCGGCAGTAGCCATTTGCGTCATGCCGGCGAATTGCCCGATGCCGTGATCGACGTGGACCACATAGTCGCCAACCTTCAAGTCGCCAAGGTCCGAGAGGAACGCAGCAGCCTTCCGCTGCTTTCGTGGGCGCTTCGGCGCCTGCCGCTGACGAGCGACTCGCTCGACGTCCCCAAATACATCGACTTCAGTCAGCACCGTCAGCGATCCGGCAGGCAACACGAAGCCATTCGCAAGCTTGCCTACCGTGACGATTCGAGGACTCACAAGCCCCGAGCCTTCGCGCTCCCCGGGCTCAAGCGTCGGCAGCAACTCCGCGGTGATCTGGTATTCGCCGAGCATCTCACGCACGCGCTCGCAAAGGCCGAGGCTGGGCATCACCAGAAGCGTTGTGCGCGCCGCAAGCTCGGTATCCCGTTTGAGCTCTCCGGCAAGATCAGCCACTCGACCCTGATATCGCGGTGGAGCCTGAGAAATCATCGCGAAGTCGGGCGTGGCCTCGGTCACTGGAAACAGGAACAACGGCGGTAAGACGCGGCCGGAAGTCAATGACGCCAGGTCCGCGGCCTGTTCCGTCGAAGAAGTCGAAGCGCTGAAACGAAACTGATCATCGGTGCTGGCTGCGGCTCTTCCCAGCAGGCGAAGCTCGACTCGGGTGACTCCGTCGAACCCTGTCCTTAGCTGTTCGCTGGTTAAGAAGAGCTTCTCCGGTAGCAGCGAAAGCTCGCCCAGGTCGTCCGCCTGCGCAAACCGGTCCTGAAGAAAGCTGAATAACGTCGTAGCCCTTTGTTCGATTTCAACCGGCTCGTCTATTACCCAGACCGCGTCCCTGAAGTATTCGAATACTGAAGATGTCAGCGGGCGAGTCAGCGGAATCAGGAATTCCCAACCCGGAAATGGCTCGCCACGCTCGGCATGGGCAATTCTCGCTCGGAGGTCGCGCTTGAAGCGGTCATCGGTAAAGTGAGCCTGTGCGGCTTCGGCCCAAGACATGAGATCCTGTCGTCGCACGGCGAGTTCCCGCATCGGTACGATCCACGTTTCGTCTATTCGTTTGATCGAACGCTGCGTATCGGGATCAAACTCTCGTATTGAATCAACGGAATCGCCGTAGAACTCAATTCGATGCGGTGCTTCGTGAGCCGGAGAGAAAACGTCAAGGATGCCGCCGCGAAGACTGAACTCGCCTACCGAGCCTACCGGTTCCTCTCGGACATAGCCGTTGGCAACGAGCAGGTCGACGATGAGCTCCAGCGGCATCTCCTCGCCTAAGCGAAGGGTGAGCTCGGAGGAACGGAAAAGATCGGGAGGTACGGTGCGTTCAGCAACCGCGCTGATTGATGTAATCACTAGTCGAGCGTCGCCTCGCGCCGCCCGGTCCAGTGCAAGCGAGCGACGCTCGAGGAGTTCGGCGTGTGGCGAAGTGCCGTCGTAGGGATCTGCCTCGATTGCCGGTATGGTCAACACTGCCGGATCGCCGAGTCCAAGCGAGGCCGCGAAGAACTCGAGATCGGCCTGCAACTCTTCGACTTCCTTGTTGGATCGCACTACTACGACAATTGTTCTGCGAAGACGTTTCTGGAGCGCTGCGATCAAGAGGGCTCGAGCGGAGCCGGTCATTCCGGAGACGACCGCAGCGCGGCTACCGTGAGTGATGCTCGAGACGAGCTGCTGCACGGGTTCGGCGTCGAGCAGTGGGTCGAACAGCTCGGCATAGTAGCTCTCGTTGGTCGCGTGGGTGGCCAAACTCTTATAAAGGGAAAAAGTCATTCTAACACGTTCGGTTTAGGGTTTCGGGTTCGCTTGATCGAGGCCCTATATTCGGGTCGTGTGTCACACAAGCCTACGATCAAACGAACCCGAAACCCTAAACCCGAAACCCTAAACCGAACCTGTGTTACTCTGGCGCGATGATTAATTGGCACGTGCTGGTGATTTTTGTAGCCGGATTCGTGGCGGGGATGATCAATTCGGTCGCAGGCGGCGGAACCCTTCTGAGCTTTCCCGCGTTGATCTGGATCGGCATCGATCCTATTCAGGCGAATGTCACCAGCACGGTGTCCCTATGGCCCGGCTCGCTCGGCGGAATGCTGGGCTTCAGACGCGAGCTTGGTGACAGCAGAAAATGGATGTTGATGCTCGTCGGCCCGTCGATACTTGGAGGCCTGGTTGGCGCCGCCTTGCTTTTGATCACACCGCCTCGCGCATTCGCGCTCATTGTTCCCTACCTGATTCTATTCGCAACCATCCTGTTCGCAGCAGGCGAGCCGATCACCCGTAAGCTCCGGATGCAATCACCAGACGAATCGAGAGGGTCAGAGAATCGGCGCTGGTGGACTGGCGCAATTCTTTTTCAGTTCGCTGTAGCGGTGTACGGCGGATACTTCGGGGCGGGTATTGGAATCCTGATGCTCGCGGCGCTCGCGTTGCTGGGGTTAAGCGACATACACCAGATGAACGGTTTGAAGAACTTCTTCGCTTTGGCGATCAATGTTGTCGCAGCGGCGTATTTCATCGCTCTGGGACCGGTCAGGTGGGTGCCGGCCGCGGCCATGGCGTGCGGTTCCGTAGCCGGCGGTTTCGGCGGAGCCGGTCTTGCGCGCAAGCTGGGTCGGACATTCGTACGTCGCGCGGTGGTGGTGATCGGCATTGCGATGGCGTTGTCTCTTTTGTTCAAGAGGTGACGGTTACGCCCTACCAGCATCTCGAACTCGAGACTCTAAACCCGACACCCGAAACCGTCTTTGCGCTCTCTAAACCCGTCAGTCTGTAAACCCGTCAGTCTTGACACATTTAGGAGGTTGCGATAGTATGCGACCCGCTTCGCGCAGATACTTCAGTAGTTGGTTGGAAGTATTGGGCAGGATTGCAGCGAAACAATGTAAGGAGCCGCGGGCGGAGCGGCGCTAACAAGCAGCGCCCCGCTTCGCGGCTTCTTATTTTCAAAAAGTGCCGACCCTCACCCCTTCTCTGCCATTCAATTAGCGCGATGCATCGACTAGTTGAGGAGGACTATCTCGATGCCTATGTCACAAGGCAGGGTCAAGTGGTTTAGCAATGCCAAGGGGTATGGATTCATCGAGCAGCCGGGGCTGCCCGATGTGTTCGTGCATTACTCGGCAATTCAGCAAGATGGATACAAATCTCTCAAACAAGGCGAAGCTGTTGAGTTTGAGATTGTGCAGGGCCCGAAGGGACCACAAGCAGAAGGAGTGAAACGCGTGTGACGCGCCCTGCATCTG
>DATFXM010000048.1:0-10023 GCA_035315885.1 Blastocatellia bacterium | reverse complement strand
TGAAGTGAATGCGGACCACGTCCCGATAGCCAGGCCCCGCTTCTTCTCGTCGAACGATGCCCCGATTATCGACAGGCTGCCGGGCACCAGCAGCGCTCCGCCTACGCCTTGAAAGGCCCTTGCAACTATCAGTTGCGCCACGGTAGCGGAGAGCCCACACGCAATCGAAGACACTGCGAAGACGGTGACTCCCGCGGCAAAGATCGCGCGTCTCCCGTACCGATCCCCCAGGGAGCCGCCAACGAGCAGCAAGGCTGCCAGCAAGAGTGCGTAGGACTCAACCACCCACTGCGCGTCCAGAACGCTGGCGTTCAACGATTGTTGTAGCGCTGGAAGAGCTACGTTCACCACCGTTCCGTCGATGAACGCCATGCTCGATCCTAGAATCGTAGCAGCCAAGATCCACGGTCCGGCTTCAGCCAGGCATTGCGTCGGCGTCGGGCGTGACTTGATAACTTCCTCATCACAGGATTGTGTGAACACATTCACCATTGATCTCTAAGTCTTGAATTTAAGTTCAAAAGTATTCGAAACGCGAGCCGCAGAATATTCGTTCTGCTCATTAGCTCGACGCATCAAGACACCATCGTTACAATCACGAATTGCCCGAGCTGCTGCAACCCGAAATAGCGCTCGGGTAAAAGAGGAAACTGATTATGGCTTCGGCGACTCCACCGATCTCGATACGTGAAGTACTGAAATACAAGGCTGTCCGAAGACTGTGGATGGCTCAGGTGGTCAGCGTGTTCGGAGACTTCCTAGCCATCTTTGCGGTTCTAAGCTACGTATCGTTTACCCTTAAGGCTACTGCTGCGCAGGTCACCTTCATCACCGTGTCGTTTATGGTCCCGTTCGCTCTGGTAGGCCCAGTCGCGGGCGTGTTCGTCGATCGCTGGAACGTAAAACGCACAATGATCGCAAGCGATTTGATTCGCGCGGTGCTCGCCATTGGACTCGTCTTTGCCAGCTCGCTCGGCGAAGTATACGGAATCCTTTTCCTGTTGAGCGCTGTTTCTGCCTTCTTTGTGCCCGCCCAATCAGTCACGATGCGGTCGGTTGTGCCGCCCGAAGGATTGTTGTCGGCAAACGCCCTCATTCAACAGGCATTTCAGGTCATGCGCATAATTGGTCCAGCATTGGCGGGAGCGATGGTCGGCTGGTTTGGCGCAAGCTCCTGTTACTATCTCGACAGCGTGAGCTTTTTGTTCTCCGCGTCGATGATTGCAACGCTGACCATCAACCGCGAGCCGGCCAAGGTGGAGCCCGGCGCTCATCCGCTGAAATCCGTGTTGAGTGATTTGATGGCTGGAATCAAGTTCATCTTCACTCACCCGACGATCTCGTTCGTGATTGCCGCGATGGCCGCCGGCATGTTTGCCATTTCATGTTTTGGACCTCTCATCGCCGTGTACGTGCGAGACGACCTGACAGCGGGCTCGATCGCTTTTGGTGTTATCAACGCGATGATCGGGGTTGGCATGATTGTTGGCAGCCTCAGTCTGAATCGTTTCGCGCGGAAGGCGTCGAAGACCCATCTCGCCCTCGTAGGACTTATGACGATGGGTGGGTTCGTTGCGGTGCTTGCGGCATTCAAGAACCTCGGCGCGGCGGGAATCAGCATGTTCGGCGTTGGAGTCGGCGTGATTTTTGTCGTAGTTGCGGCACAGACTCTGATGCAAGGACAGACGCCTATGCAACTGATAGGTCGCGTAAGCAGCAGCTTCATGGCGGTGCTGTCAATTTCGCAGCTCGTTGGGCTGGTGGTTTCCGGCTCTCTCGCCAAACCGATCGGCATCAGGAACCTTTTCTTCATGAGTGCAGTTCTGCTGGCGCTTATGAGCGTGTTCGGATATTTCCGGCTACCGTCACAGGCTGACGCTACCACTCCTGCAACTGCTACTCCTGCACAAGCACAGCAGGAGGCAGGTGGCTAGAGTCGCGGTTCGGAGTTTGCGCTTCGGCTCCAGCACCGTTGGCCGTCTACCAAAGCGATGCCCGAATTGCCCGACATAGTCGCGTACATTCAGGCGCTCGAATCCAGAGTTTTGAATCAGCCAATTCTTGAGATTCGTGTGCTCAGCCCTTTCCTGTTGCGTTCTGTGGACCCCCCTATCGGCGAGGCCACGGGAAAGCATGTAATCGGTCTCCGACGGCTCGGAAAGCGAATCGTTTTTGAGCTCGATGATGATCTGTTTCTTGTTTTTCATTTGATGATTGCCGGCCGGTTTCACTGGAAGGACAAGCCCTCCAAGCCGACTCGAAATACGCTGGCCACGTTTTCATTTCCTACCGGAACCCTGATGCTGACAGAAGCGGGTTCCAAGAAGCGGGCGTCTCTCTACCTTGCAAGGGGTGAATCAGCACTCGCAACGCATGATCCCGGCGGGTTGGAGGTCTTAGATGCCGATCTCGAAACCTTTCGCGCAGCTCTCACTCGCGAGAATCATACTCTCAAACGCGCGCTAACAGATCCGCATCTGTTCAGCGGAATCGGAAACGCTTATTCGGACGAGATACTGCATGCGGCGGGTCTGTCCCCAATGTTGCTGACGAAGCGACTCGACGACGCTACGGTGCGCACGCTATACAGCGCGGTGCAGAGCACCCTCCGATTTTGGATGGAAAAACTGACGCGCGATGCCAGCGTAAGTTTTCCCGAGAAGGTCACCGCGTTCAGGGACGATATGGCAGTGCACGGTCGATACGGAAAGCCTTGTCCCAAGTGCGGAGGCCCGGTCCAGCGGATTGTCTATGCCGAGAACGAAGCAAACTACTGTCCGGCTTGTCAGACTGGTGGCCGACTCCTGGCTGATAGAGCTTTGTCGCGGCTGCTGAGGGAAGATTGGCCTCGCACGCTGGAGGAGCTCGAGAAGCGGCGCACGGTCACGAATCACGATTCGTGAGTTCGTCGCGGCTTGACGCATCACAAACACTTCACACCCACGATCGTGCAGCGCCTCGTCACATGTGAGACGTGTACGCTGAGCTCTCACGTTCCCGCTCAACTTTCATAAGATTTCCCGTTTACGATTCACGAAGGAGAAATTACAATTGATGCCACGGGCCGATTGATTCAAACGAGCGCAGGGTGACAGGTGAAACGAATAGCACTCGCAGTACTGTTTGTCGTATTTCTTCTGCCTTCTCAGGCTGGCCGATCATCGGCAAGTTTTGAAATCAGTCGAGCCGAGTATGCGAGGGTGCTTACACCGCTTCGCGCGATGGAGTTGTTCAAATCGACCGTCCAGGCGAGAGGCGAGAACCTCGACCACCAGGGTGTGTTGATTGAAACTCTCGACGGCCAACAGGTCTTCGCTTCGGAAAACTCTGATTCTCTGTTCAATCCCGCGTCAGTGATGAAGCTTGCGACGTCGCTGGCCGCGCTCAAAACGCTCGGTCCTGACTACCGATATCGAACGGACGTGAGAGCTGACGGTCGCGTTGATCCGGCCACTCATCGGCTGGATGGAGACCTGGTCATCAAGGGCTCGGCCGACCCGATGTTCTCTCGTATTGACGCGCAGGAGCTTGGTACACAGATCGTTCGCTGCGGAGTGAGTCGAGTTACCGGTTCACTGCGAATCGCAGGACCGTTTTACTATTTCGCCACCGGATATCGTTGCAACCTTTCGCGCGAAACGTCGGCGTCGAAATTGAGAGACGCACTGCGACGGGCGGGGGTGATCATCGAAGGACCTACTGTATTCGGCGCGGCGAGCGGCGAAGCCCTGGTGTCGCACTACTCAGATCGACTGATCAGAATCCTGCTGTATCAGAATGCGGTCTCGAGCAACGCCATAGCGGAAGTTGTGGGTGAGTCGATCGGCGGACCGCAAGCCATTCAGGACTTTCTTATTCGCAATGCCGGCGTCGCCGAAAAAGACATCTTCGTGGGGCGACCATCCGGCCTCGACGTCAATCGGATCACTCCTCGCGCGGCATTGCAGGTGGTTCGTGCGCTGATCACGGTCCTGGCAGACCACTCGCTGGAACCCGAAGACGCAATGCCGGTAGCCGGCGTCGATTCGGGAACGCTCAGGACAAGGTTTGCTGAAGACGGGATTCGCGGGTCGGTAATCGCAAAAACCGGGACCCTGGTCACAATCGACAACGGTGTCAGCACGCTGGTAGGTCTCGCGAGAACCCGTTCCAGGGGAACTCTGCTCTTTGCAATCTTCGACTCGGACGGCGGCGTAAAGGGATATCGGAAGGTTCAGGACCAGTTTCTGTCCGAAGTCATCAAGGAGAACGGTGGTGGCTTGCAAAGCCCCAGGGTTGAAGACGCGCTCGCAAACAACCCGCGCGAAGCTTTCAGTCAGATCATTCCAAGGCCGCCAACCGACCCGTCGAAGACCGCGACTGCCGACTGAGTCATAATTCTGATTTGCTGGACTCTCAAACGGTGAATTCGATTCACTTTGAGCTCACGCCTTGGCCCTGTGTTATCGTATACACCTTGTCACAACTCGGCAGCGTGACGCTTTCGACGTCACCTCCCGGCCATACAATTTCAACCCTGTCGATGATCGTCGCCTGCCCGAGTCCAAAATGCAGGCGTAGATCATTCTGCGACGCGTACCCGGCGCCGCTCACAACGTCCTGCCGCTGCCGCAGCTTTCCTGCGGTCACGTAGACAATCGCACCAATCGCGTCCCTCGGGCTCTTCTTTCCGGGATCGCCTATGAGTTTGAGCTCAATCCAGTGTCCCGCCGGCTTGGTTACATTGCGCAGCAGCGTCGGCGCTGAATCGATGTTGTTGATCACTGCATCAAGCAGTCCATCTCCGTCCAGATCCGCTACCGCCATTCCTCGCGACGGCAAGGCAAGTGCAAGGCCGCTGCCCGGTGCGGCTCCGACACGTTCGAACTTGCCGGACTTGTTGCGCAGCAGCAGCGGCTGCTCGGCGTAGCTTGTGCCCCAGTCTCGGTTCTCAACGCATGGATAGACGTGCCCGTTCGCGACAAGTAAGTCCTTCCACCCATCGTTGTCGTAGTCCAGAAAACTCGCGCCCCAGCCGAGAAACGGCAACGTCAGCTCGCCCGGCGCCGATTGAAACGAGACGTCGCTAAAAGTACCGCCGCCCTCGTTGCGAAGCAGCGTATTGTAGTCATCGGAAAAATTAGTGATGTAGAAATCGACGCGGCCGTCATTGTCGTAGTCTCCTACTCCTAATCCCATGCCGGCCTGTGCGCGCCCGTCGTAGCTCACCGCTACTCCAGATGCAATACCAGTCTCTTCAAAGGTACCGTTGCCTTTGTTGATGTACAGAAGCTTCAGCGACGAGTCGTTCACTACTATCAAGTCAATGAGCTTGTCTTCGTCGATATGAACGAACGCTGAAGAAAAGCCGTAAAATCGCTCGGGATCGTTCACGCCGGCTTTGACGCTCACGTCTTCAAACGTGCCGTCTGCCTTTTGATGAAACAGCGAGTCGGTTTCCCCGACAAGACCTCGCGGGCCGCACATCACTGGCACACCACGAAACTGGCAGAAAATCTTCCCAGCGGCTGACGGAGTCCCAAGCTCCGCCGGGCTTGGCGGCAAACGATCTATATCGAACTCAACATAACCGGGAACAAACAAGTCCAAACGACCATCACCATCGTAGTCGCCAAACGTCGCTCCAGTGCTCCAACCCTTGCGGGCAACACCCAGCTTCACTGCAACGTCCGTGAACGTACCATCGCGATTGTTGTGGTACAGCCGCGATACTCCGTAGTTGCTTACATACATGTCCGGCCAGCCGTCGTTGTCATAGTCTCCAACCGCAACACCCATCCCCCATCGCTCGTTTGAAACACCCGCCTTCTCAGTCACGTCTTCGAACTTCCAGTTGCCGAGATTGTGATAGAGCGCGGCTCGCGGCGGCCGTTCCTTGCCGCGCAACGCGTCGAACGTTGAGCCGTTCAAAATGTAGATGTCGGGCAATCCGTCGTTGTCGTAATCGAGCACCGCAACTCCACCCGAGACCGCTTCGAGTATGTAGTTCTTCTCAAGCGTTCCCGAGCGATGTTTGAATTTCGCTAGCTCGGTTTTCGCGGTTACATCTTCAAAAACAACCGGTGCGTTTTCGACCACAACGCCCGCGGTTCGCCGCGAGCCGTAGACGCGCGGCGCCCCGGTGCTGACTCCCATCGACTGTTGATTGGATTGCGCGCTGGTGCTCGACTTTGTTTGAGCGGGGTAGTAACCCGACGATGGCGACACCCAGAGTACAAGGACGGGAATCACACGAAATCCACTGGTACCCGCGAACCTTCGTCGTCGCATTTTTGCGGTCTCTAACGAGATGAAGAAATATCGGCGGTTGCCTGCCAGGCGCGGAGATAATAGCACGCCTTCGGCAATTCAGGAGGGACAAATCGATGAGGAGATGAGGAGGGACGCGGGGCGGAGAGAAGGAGTGAAGGGGCGACACGAGGACGCGTTCAGAGCACAAGTTTGCAGGCATTTCAGAGCTCAACCAAACTGGTCGCCCCTTCGCCCGTTCGCCTCCTCTCCGCGTCTCTCCTCCCAGCGTCTCAGCGTCCCCTCCCCACGTTCTCTGCTAACCTGATCTCAGTGGCGCCGACCACTCGACGGCTTGCCCTTTCCTGCACGAAGGCGACAGCCCTCAAGTTCTGTGGCTTCCATTTTGGATCGAGCTCTACAGTCTTCTCGCCGGCGAAACTCTTTCCCTGAACAGCGCCGGCTACAATCAGCTTTCGCACGACACCTGAATGCGAGAGCTTTCGACCTCTGTTCTCGCCTCGCGAGACATCGCTCAACAATCCGCTCTCGGTGATACACAGAACAACGTCGGCGGTCTCATTCGACGCAATGCCACGCGGGTCAGGCACTTCAATGACTACTTGCACCGACCTTGGCGTAGACTTCTTGACTGACGCATTCACTACCGTCTTTTGCGTGTGAGCCGCCTTCGCAATCGCGTCGCGCGCCGCCGCAACGTTGCTGCCCACGAATTCGGTCCTGCCATCCACGACCATCTGTGGTGTGTACACATCGTCAATGCCCAACACACGAGCGTATTCGCTCTGCCTTCGGCTGAAGTCTGCCGACGAGAACGGATCCCTCCAACCGAGACGGTTCCAGTAGTCTACGTGCTCGCTCATAGTGACGATCTGGACTCCATTGATCGGCTGCTTCTCGTCCAGATCGGTCAGCACACGATCGGCTGGCGGGCAACTGGAGCAACCTTCAGAAGTAAACAACTCAACAAGAACAACCGGCGTAGCTCCCGCCGAGTCCTGCCCCTCTTCGATGCTTGGAACGCCCGAGGGCGAGTAAACCAGCGCACTCATCAACAACTGAATCGCGAACAACATCAACTTATTTGGCATAACAGTCTCGACAATCGTTGCGACCGCACGCAGTCACTTCGAATAGTGGCGCACAACCAGAGAGATCGGCAAACCGACGCAGATCATATGAATAGTCATTTGGATCAACACGCCGCTGAGCGTGTAGTTGATCTTTACTGGATACGCCAATCTCAACACTACGAGATTCATAAACGCGTATACCGCGATGCCGTACAACACTCCGCAGACGACCGGCCACTCGAGCAGAACACGCAAACGCCTGCTCACAAGGAAAAACACTGTCGTAGCAGTCGTAGCGATTGTGAAATGTACAACGAGCCCAACCGCCGCGGACTTTAAACCGCCGCTGAACGCATCAAGCCCGAGGACGCCGGCCGCAACCGACTGCAACACCCAAATCGGACTGCGACCGCGAAACCCACTGTTTATGCAGGCAGCAGTTATGTCCATAGCGCCAGCGATCAGGCCTCCGACAAATATCGAACGATAAGGCCTCACCTTCATCGGTTCCAGGACTGCCGAATCAGCGACCATAAATTACGCTCCCGGCGTTTTAAGTTTCTTCATTATAAACTCGATTCGACCCGTGAGTCGCACACGTTTGGATGGAGTTGAGCACGAACAGATATTCGAATCCAAAGCTGCTGGTCGTCACCAGTCCGATCTTTCTACACTCGTGACGGGGAGCTCAGCCAGCATTTTACGCAGGGTTTTCGGCGAGACGCCCAGAACGCGCTTCATGTGGCGCGCAAGATGACTTTGATGAGTAAATCCGGTTTCGAGTGCGATCTGATTGATCGAAAGCTTTCCTTCGCCGATGAGAGTCTTTGCGCGCTCCAGACGGCGTCGAATCAGATACTGGTGGACCGGAACGCCCATCGACTCACGAAACAGGGTCTTCAGGTGCGAGACGCTGATTCCGGCAACCTGTGCGATGGCCGTCAGCGAGACGTCCTGATTCATGTTGTCCTCGATGAACGAGAGCACTTCGCGCAATCGCCGATCGGAGAAGCGGCCATCGTAACGGCCGCGATCGACTTCTACGGAGCTATGAAAGCGCAGGAGTCGGGCCGCCACCGAGAGCGCAAGACCCTCAATATAGACCCTTCCGCATGGGAACCCATACTCCATTTCAGACTTAATGGCCCACGCAATATTCTCGAGTTGAGGATCACGTATTTGAAACTCGTTTCTGATGTCGACGTGAGAGGGATCGATCTCGAGCTCTTCGGCAACTGTTCGCAGGAGGCTTGGAGATACCATCAAACCAAGTATGTTATCGGTTGCCTTCATCTCCCAGCGGCTCGGAACGCCTGACGGAATTATATCGATGTCTCCGTGCACCGCAGTTCCGCGATGATTCTCGCCGCCTCTTCGGCACGAGATGTGAACCGAAGGACCGATGTGGATCGACACTACGGTGCTACGCATCGCTGGGACTTCAACGACTCCGGCAGGATCGGACATCAAACGAACTCGGATGCCGCTCTCAATCGAGCGAAAGAGTTGAGGAGAGGTGTTGTAAGTCGAGCCTACCACTGACCCGACTGGTTGAATACCCATTTAAAGTACCACCTGGGATTGAGAAAGTTTTCGCGCTAAAACAGATCGCGAATCTGTGCAAACCTCGCCACGATCAAAGCGTGTCAGCTTTTCACAACCAGCGCAAAGGGTTGTCACAACTTTTTGCGCGCTTTGCGATTTTTTGGCGAAGTTTACAAAACTTTGCTGTGTTCGATTGTCCTCCGTATGAGCGATTAGAGAATTCGGGTTTCGCGCAAAGCCTCGGCAGTCTTCTATGGAAAAGACTTCCGGGCGGAGCGACCGGCTTCAAAGAACACACGCGAGCCCGCGCAGCGGGCGACAGAATGTAGCCCCCGGTGAGTCCGCGAACCGGGGGTGAAGACACAAGAAAGGACATGAGCCCGCGGAGCGGGCGACAGAATGTAGCCCCGGTGAGTCCGCGAACCGGGGGAAAGATGACCAACAAAGACCGGAGCCCGCGGAGCGGGCGACAGAATGTAGCCCCCGGTGAGTCCGCGAACCGGGGGTGAAGACACAAGAAAGGACATGAGCCCGCGGAGCGGGCGACAGAATGTAGCCCCCGGTGAGTCCGCGAACCGGGGGTGAAGACACAAGAAAGGACATGAGCTCGCGGAGCGGGCGACAGAATGTAGCCCCGGTGAGTCCGCGAACCGGGGGTCGACCTCAACAGAGTCCTACTGAGGTGTGGCGTTCGACTCACCGGGCCCGACGAGTTTAATCACTGCCCCCGGTTCGAAGACTCACCGGGGGATAGCGTTCTGTCGCCCGCTCCGCGGGCTCATGTCCTCTCTTGTGTCTTTACCCCCGGTTCGAAGACTCACCGGGGGCTACATTCTGTCGCCCGCTCCGCGGGCTCCGGTCTTTGTTGGTCATCCTACCCCCGGTTCGCCGACTCACCGGGGGCTACATTCTGTCGCCCGCTGCGCGGGCTCCGGTCTTTGTTGGTCATCCTACCCCCGGTTCGTGGACTCACCGGGGGATAGCGTTCTGTCGCCCGCTGCGCGGGCTCATGTCCTTTCTGGTTTACATTCTGTCGCCGCTGCGCGGGCTCGGGTGCGGCCAGTTATTTCCCCAGCAGGCTCCCGGCTACCCGTTCTTTGCCTTCTTCGCGTGAAGCCCATGCACCGTTGGGTGACTAGCAACGGGGACAACGCCC
>DATFXM010000047.1:0-119957 GCA_035315885.1 Blastocatellia bacterium | reverse complement strand
CGGCGCCGATGGCGAAGTTGCTAAAGAGTATGCGATCGACCCTGGAGGTACGCTCGTGAATTTCAGCATTTCCTGCCTGACCCCTCTTCTCTGGCGGCGGCCGGTTTAACGAAAATACGCCAGGACTTGCAAGGCCGTGCAAATCCTGGCGTCTTTGCGTTAAAGACTCAGTACTCACTCCTGTCTGGCGCTTGCCGCTCATTAAGGGGCGGCAATGCAATTGTTGTTAGCCATGTTCCGGTCTGTGATCGTGCACTTTATGACACCAATCGGCGTCTGTATAGACGCGGTTCCCATCTTTGTTGCCGTACTGAAGCTCGCACGCACTCGCCGGTCAGGTGTGTCGTGTGTGAGCGTATACGTGCAACCGGACTGCGTGATGATTCCGGTGCCCGTAAACGTCGTGCCGCCGCATGCAAACACGTAGGTTCCGTGCGCCGGGTCTATAAGCATTCTGGTGCTCGCATTGCCATCATCCTGCAAGCAAGCCCCAAACACTGTCACGTTGAAGCTACAGCTCGCAGTGTTTGCCGAGGTATCCGTCGCCGTACAGGTCACCGTGGTCGTGCCCAAGGCGAACGCTGAACCCGATGGCGGCACGCACGCCGCAGTCACTCCCGGACAATTGTCACTGATTACCGGGGCCGGGTAGTTCACGACCGTGCTCGTTGAACTTGGGCAGGTGACCTGCGTGACCGCGGTAACCGCGGCCGGGCAGATTATGTTTGGAGCCTGAGTGTCATTTACGGTCACCGTAAACGAACAGCCCGCGGTGTTGCCTGACGAATCAGTCGCGGTGCACGTTACAGTGGTGACTCCCTTGGCGAAAGTCGAAGCCGAAGCGGGGACACATGCAGCAGTGGCGCCGGGGCAGTTATCGGCCGGCGTCGGCGTAGTGAAGGTAACCACGGCCGAACACTGATTGGCGTCGGTCGACTTGACCACGTTTGCCGGACAGCTTAGCGAAGGCGGTTGCGTATCGTTAACCGTGACGTTGAACGAGCAGGAGCTCGAGTTGCCCGCCGCATCCTTAACCGAACAGGTCACGGTAGTTGTTCCCTTCGGGAATGATGCACCGCTCGGCGGAGAACAAGTGGTCGAGCCACTTCCGGCGCAGTTGTCCGTCACCGTTGGTGCTGCGAAGTTAACAAGAGCTGAGCACTGGTTCGCGTCCGTACTCGTCGTGACGTTCGCCGGACATGTGATTGAGGGTGGCGTCGTATCCGTGACGGTCACGGTGGCGGTACACTGGCTGGTTGCTCCTTTGTTATCGACTACCGTGAGCAGCACGCTGGTCGTTCCGGCAGGATATGGTCCTGCCGGTGACTGCGTAATCGTTAGCGTACCTCCTTCGGGGTCAAACGACCCGTTGTCGATTGAGGCCGGCGCCGTGCAGGTGCCGCCGGCTGAAGCGGTAACATTCTGGCACATTGCGACTGGCGGCTGGTTGACGGTGTCGCATGACAGGCAAGCACCCGATACGCTCAGCGTGTATGAGCATCCCACCGCACTGTTTACTCCAGTGTTAACGTCGGCCACCACAATCACGAACGTGGAGCCGCCGGGTATAGTTGCGGAGAAGCTGATTGGTGTGCCTACGGTGTTGCTCGCGGCGGCATCGGTCAGATAGTTGGTGCCGATACTGGCAGGATTGAAGCTGTTCAAGTAAACCGCATCGAACAGTTGCTTGTTGCCGGTGCAGCCGTTGGTGAGAATGATTGTCACGCAATACGACGCGCTGCTCGGACAGGTCGTGAATGTGTACGCATCGAACTGATGCGACAGTGAATCGCCCTGCCCGGGAAAGGCCTTTGTCGAGCCGCAGCTACCGGGTGGATTGGCACGGAAGACTCTCCCGGTCTGGGTTCCGGTTGTTCCAGTGAAACCTGTGCCGGCAGCAGGTGGTGTAGCGTCAAGCGTCGATGTAATCACCGTCGGCGATGGGCCGGTCGGCACGGTGAAGGTGAATGTACGCGGGCTCGGTCCGCCGCTGTAACTCACCGTGAGAGTAAAGCTGATACTCGTGCCACAAGGAAATGTCGGGCTCATCGTGAAAGTGAACGGCGTGGGGTTGGTTGCCTGACCGTTGAGCGAGGGCAGATTCGGGTACGCCGAAGTTCCCGGCAAAGTCACCGTGACTTCGGGTGTGACCGTCGTCAATGTAGCATTGATGGCCGTCGCGTCCAGAACGCCGGTGTTTTTTAGCTGCACGGTCAGTTTGCCGCCTTCGCCGGGTTCGAGGGCTCCGTCCGCGTCGCCAGGATTTTCCATTGCGGTCACGGTTCCAAGTTCGAGGTTTGCCTGGCCCGGGACTCCCAACGAATTCAGGGCTTCGAACGGCATTACTATTCCGAATCCGGAATCGCGATCGACACCGGAAGCTTTGATATCGATTGCAGTGTTCGTCAATGCAGTCTTGATCTGACCGTTTGTAAATGCACCGGCCGATTTGATCAGACCGGCGATGGCCGCCGCGTGTGGCGCCGCAGCGGAGGTGCCAAAGAACGGACTAGGGAAACCACCGACACCGGTCACAGTGACACCGTCTGCAGCGGTTATGTCCGGTTTCTGCAGCAGAGTGCCGCCCGTGGCGGAGAAATCGCCGGGAGTTATCGGCGTGCTATTCGCGTTAAAGAAGATGCGTCTCGGACCGTCCGAGCTGAATAACTCGACCGTGTTTGTCGAGTTGAAGGGGTTCGGGAATGGACCCGAAGGATTTGGCGGAGCCGCAAAGTTGGCTGCCGGAGTAGCGGCGACCCCGAAGGCTCCAGTTGCTCCCGCGTGACCATGAGTCTGGCCCGGCGTGCTGATGCTGAGCCGGCCTCTGTTCGAATCAACGTGCAGGAACCGAGCAGCAGCGCCACTCTTCTTGAGCACGACGATGCGCAGGTTTGCACCAGTACCCGTAACCTCGAATGGATCCTGAGTCCCATTTTGAATATTTGTCGAGCTTGCCAGCACGCTCGTACCGGCCGAATTCAGAATGAACAGGTCATAGTCATTTGAACTTGCGCCCAGAGGATCCGACCAGTACAGGTCGATCTGGGAACCACCGCTGACCTGAATCAAATCGAAATTCTGTCCGCCGAAATTGTGCACATTGCCAGTCAGCGGAAGCGGCGACGCTGACGCACCTCCATCGACGAAGTCTCCTTCCCACGTCCCCGACGTAGCGTCGTTCTTGTTGCCGCCGTTTCCTGCCGACGAAAAATACATTGCTCCTGCTGCTACAACGTCGTTTACCGCCTGAATCACCGCGCCGCCATTTGTGTTGGTCGGACCAGGCGCTCCGTCCTGAAAAGGCGATTCGACGAAGTAGAAGACATCATCGACGATGATGTCGCAGCCCGCGGTCCTGAGGTCGCGAATGTTCTGAGCGAATTGGGTAATCGTAGGGTTTGCCGTGGCAAAGAACAGATCGGCGCCAGGCGCGAGGTCGTGAACGATCTCGAGCATCGCGGTGCCCTCGTCGCCGGTTCCAGTCTGTCCTGGCAAAACGGTGACCGGTCCGAGATCGCCAAGCGCCTGGCTCGCTGCTAGATTTACGACGCCGTTCGATATGACACCGATTTTGACTCCGCTGCCGCTGACACCGAAAGTTGCGCGCGCGGTTGCCGCCCTGTGGGTGACATCGCCTTCAGAGCTCCTGCTACCCACGGATTGCGGGGCGAAGCCGCCGGCCTCGTGTTGCTTGAGTGACTGAGTAACAAGCTCTCGGACTCGCTCGGCACGCTCGGAGAAACCGGGGGGCATATCATCGGCAGTATGCCGGTTCTGCTCCTGGCCCATCCGATAAGCATTGGTCATGTATTCCTGCTTCGGCTGAACGAACGTTACGCCCGGAATCGATGCGATCCTTTCGAGCCGGTCAAGCGGCGCGAGCGCTTGAATGGCGTCGTATCTGGCATCTGAATACATGACGTAAGCGCCGGCCGCACGAAGGCGGCGCAACAAGCCACCGGTTACGCGAGCGCTGATGTCCACAACCGTCCTTCCATCATCGTCGGTAACAACTTCGGTATTGAGCTTCTCGATACCACGCGCGATCATCTGACCTTGCCTCATTTTCATCGCATACAGAAGTTGCGAATCGATCTTCTGCTGGGCCGGCGTGCGGGACTCCTTCTCGTCTATCAACGCCTGGATTTGTTGCAAAGCGCTTTCACTGATTCCCTTGTCTGCGGGAGATTGATCCTGACCGCCCGCCAGCCGTGATGGTTGTTGAAGCGCGGCGTCAACCTTGTACATCGCACTCGATAGCAGAGTGACTCCAAGACTGACTACTGCGATGATGCTGAGAACCACAAGAGAGAATCGCGAGGAGACTCTCTTAGGTGTCATCCGACCGCTCGGCGAGAATCGGGGCTTGTTTTGTTTCGCCATAGTCGTACGCCTTTCTTATATCTTTGTGTGCCTTTTGATCGAGATACAGCCGTGACGCAAGCCGGCGTCGTGTTTGCCGCAGGACTCACACTGCGCTACTTTGTCACAAAGTCCTAAGGGCCCGGCGAGGGTGCGATCTCGAAAAAACCGGTGGGCGACATTCTCCGGTATGTGGGTCGACCAGCCGCGCATTACCGAAACGCAAAACCTTGTTCCCTCTTCAACCGTCTACGACCATCACCGGCGAAGCCGTCAGGCTGCCCTCGGAATTACTTTGAAGGGTTAGCCCTTGGTTGTTCGTTGAAGCGGCAGCTACTCTACTTCAACGGTCGAGTGACCGCAACCTGCGTTTGGGTTATTGGGCGAAATATAAGTGAACGTGGTGGACGCAGTTGAAGGAGATGAGGGATCAGGGGATGAGGAGATGAGGCGACTCTTCAACGCAAAGTCGCGAAGGCCTCACAACAGGCGATCTCTGTGGGGAAAATTGGCTCGTCCAGGAGATGCAGGAATCTGGATAATCGGGAACAGAAAGGCCGCCCTTTGGCGGCCATCTGTGGTTTATTGCGTTCTTTCAAAGTCGCGCGGCTTCAGTCGTCCGAATCATGCCGTGCTTCCTCTTGAACCAGCTTCGTCGCAGTCTTATAGAGCAGGGCTTGCTGATTCCTGTAAGAAACACTTCGCAGGCGACGGCTTCTTGCTGCGTGACGGTGCAACTCATCCGCACTGATTGAAAGACGGGCGAGAGCGCCGAGCCGGCGGCTGTCTCGATCCGGGCCGGACGTATCCAGATGCCGGACCAGTTCCCAGATTCGCTTGCCCTCGGGCGATGGGAGGTAGGTCGCCATTCTTGTCACAGGCACCTGGTCTGGGGTTATGCCGTTATAAGTGGACTGGAACAAGTCGCGGAGGTCGGTTGAAAAGAGGTCTCCGAGATTGTTCGGCGGCAGCCCCAGAAGTAATTCCTCCGTCTTTACGATCGAAGCGGTGCTGTAGTGTTTCAACCCAAGATAACCCGGCTTGGCGTACGGGCTCACCACCACCAGCGGTGTGCGGTGCGGGTGGATATGGTCGAGCGTAGACTGAGCATCATCGAAGGTGATGAATATTGCACTCCCTTCGCCGGTGGTGCTGTCATAGTACACCGGGCTCTTCATTATGTGATTTACGACCATGCCCAATCCGACGTCACCGTCCGCAATCTGTTGCAATGGGCTGGTCCCAACCATAGCTGCGTTAGGTGCTTGAACCGGCCCCGTGTGGTCATTCGGAAGGTAGATGTAGATGAACTTCGGCAAAGTGCCCGCATCAACCATTCGATCGAAGTCAGCATTGAACTGTTGAGCGCGCCGCTGATCTGAAATGTTGAAGTTATATCCCGGATAATTTCGGTCAAGCCGCGCCTCACCATTCGCATTGTTGCCGCCAAGGACTGCCAGTATGGGCAACTTCATGAAATACGACTGGCCCAAGCCTCTCGTCTGAGCGGTGACATCTCCGGCGTTTACGAGTGGGTTGGTCACGTTGAAGTTATCCGCTTGCAGTTTCGGGTAACCTGCCAGCCCGCTAGGCGGGTCATTGAGTTGACTCGGTGTACTGGTCCCCGTATCGGTTCCTTCAATACGCATCAGTGCGCCGTAATCTTTAAATGACACGTTATGGCGCGCAGCGTTGTTGAAAATGTATCCTCCCTCGGGATAATCCTCAGGCTCGAAGTTCTTGTTGACAAGCAAGCCCCTGCCGTTTTTCACCAGGAGTGTCTTCTCGGTGTAGTCGCTGGCGATACCAGAGGCGGCGAACTGATGTCCCGCATCACTCTCTTCCGAATCGGAGAAGTAGTTGCCTGCGGTGGCAAAAGCTTTAGCGAGGGACTGGAGATTCACCGCTACGCCGGTGTTTTGCCCGTTGGTATACGGCGATCCATCTTTGTTGTTGAATGTGATTCCGGCAAACGGACCGAATTGCGCGCCCAGATTCCCCAGCATTGAGTCGAAGGTCTTGTTCTCGTGCAAAATGAAGAAGACGTGCTTGATCTTGTTGGAGCCCGCGCCACCAGCCGGAACCACACTTGCGTCAACGACCTGGTTAAAGGCGAAGTTGTTTGCGAGCGCGCTGTCGTCGTCTTCGAGGTTTATGGACCTCAGATCAATCTTCTGAGCGGATCCGAATATGAAGTTGCTGTCGACACTCGGATCGGACGCGAGTCCAGTTGGTGGGGGTGTACCAGTGCTGGTGTTTATCTTTGGATTAATGTCTTCGCCGATGCCCTTAGCGTTCATGACGTAGAGATTGTTGCCATCCGGGCTGATCGCCAAGGCAGTCGGGTACCAACCCGTCGGTATGCGTCCCATCAGACGGGGCTTGAATGGATCCTTCACATCTAGCACGGCTACGGAGTTCAAGCCCGCTTCTGCCACGTAGAGGCGCCGGTCATCCGGAGAGGCCACCAGTGCGTTCGGATACGAACCGTGAACTCTATGACCATCGGGAAGGTCCAGCGAGATCGGCGAGAGATCGAAATCCTCGATCCTTCCGATATCCTTATCCTCAAGCGCTCGATCGGTGGCGCTCCCCACGAGTGAAGTGTCTTTCTGCTTGCCCGGCTTGTTATGAAGAGTAATGATCCCGAGACTGTCGCTGTTTGCCTTCGCTACGTAGAGCACATCCATCGAGCCCTGATGCACTATCGCCGTTGCTGACGGATGCGTGTCGCCGACATTGAACAGTTCGTCAAGCTGGTGTCCCTGATAAATCGATTGCGATAGCGTCAGGTTGGCGCCATCGCCACCCGGGGCATCCAGCACCGATACTGAGGAAGTGCGGGGATTCGGGCCGGCAATCGAAGTGGGCGGAACGTAAAACCCATCCGGTAAGTTAGTACCGGCTGTTCCTATCGCAGTTAGCTTCCCGGTGGCCGGATCGTAAGTTGGACTGGCGAACTTGTACTCAGTAATTCCCCAGTTAGAAACAAACACTTTGTCGCCGAACCGGCTTACGGAAACCGCATATGGGAAAAAGCCTACCGGCGCTTGTTTGACTACCTGTCTGGTACTCGTGTTTATGACTGCAACGCTGTTATCGCCGTTGCATGCGACGTACAAGAACTTTCCGTCGGGACTAAGTGTTGAACCCGCCGGAAAAGTGATTCGCGTTGCGCCAGTGCGGCTAAACCCGCTTGGAATAGGCGGCTTGTTCCCCATCATATCCGCGTTGTTAAAGGCGGCGTCCGGGACATAATTGGACACGAACCCCTGATTGCTCGGCAGAATTGGTGGAATCGGAATTCGAGCTGGCGTGCCCGGTGAAATCGCACCGGCGATCGAAACATTGAACAGTTTTACGTCGTTGTCCGGCCCACCCGAGACCCAAACGGTATAAGGACCGGTTCCGGTCGCCGTCAAACCAACGAAGAAGCGCGCAGTCGAGCTAACCTGTGAGACTACCGACATCGACGTTGTGTCAATTACGGAGAGCGTGTACCCGCCTCGGTTTATAGAACTCTGATAAGAAGCAAGTCCGCCCTCTCGTTCATCATCGTTGCTGGTAATGAGAAACCTGCCGTCGGGCGTCAGGACTGCCCCCAGTGGATTCATTCCCACCTGGATAACGGTGCCGGCAGGCTTTGCAAAACGGCCATTCGGAAGAACTCCTGCATAGTAGTTGCCAAACTTATTCGGTCCGGCAAAGAGCTCTGCGTCAGAATACGCGCCGCCTTCATGAGTGCCAAAGGCCGGCGCGGTGATGCTTCCCCAGTTGTCTGCATCGATCTTCTTCACGCTGGCTGCTTTGATCCGCGTTACATGGTTTTGCGCGATTGAAAGCGCGGCCAGGGAACCAATCAATCCGATGGAAATCAAGGCCCGGAAAGTCCGGGCTCTAGCGAAGCCTGGAGTCAGAACGTTTTTCATGCGAGTTCTCCTTGTATGGTTGGTGTCACGGTCATCTGAAGCGCGGTGAAATACGTATCGACAAAGAGGAGCCGATCAGATTTCAAGCAGAGAGAAAATGCAGAACCGAACTCGGCGGGGTTGACTGCACCCCCGGTTGAGAGTCAGCGAAGCTGGGGGGTTAATGTGTCGTCGCCGCAAGCTATGTGAAGCAAGCGGCGACGACCTATGAGCTCCGTGTTCGGAGTCGAGCGGCACTGATCCGTACGGAGAAAATCCGCCCCGTTGTAACACCCCCAACTTTGGAGGATTCCCGCTCAGTCTCCCTGGTCTTTGTTTGTTCGCCGGTTGCGAGTGATTGGCAATTGGGAATTTACTCCCTTGACGCTCTTCCAGATTATTTCGTTAAGCTTGCGCGCCGGTGCGCTGTCGGGATGTTCGAAGTCCATTTTGGAAGATTCCAACGCAAGCTCCCTGAGGGGATCGTGCGGGCTTAGGCTTGCCACGAGCGGATTCATGGAGCAGATGATCTGTTTCGCGGGCAGGACCGCGCTAAACTCGTCATCGTTCCTCGGCTGCGAATCGAAATCCATAATAGGTCTGGCAATGGCGTCGTATTGACTCATCGGGGACAGTCCTAGAAGAATCTCTATGGTCCGCAGGACGCTGTCAGTGTTGTAGAAGTTGTGATCGACCGATCGTGAGCGGATCCAGGGGCTGATCACGTAACAAGGCGAACGATGAGCATCGACGTGGTCAGGGCCGTCCTGTGCATCATCCTCGATGACGAAGATCGCGGTGTTTTTCCAAATAGGACTCTTGCTTATCGTCTCGACCAGTTGCCCGACGGCGTAGTCGTTATCAGCAACTTCAGCCTTTGGCGTGAATTTGCCGGGAGCGAAGCCCTGTGTGTGATCGTGGTTGAACCGCACGGTCATAAAGGAAGGGACCGCGTTCCCACTCGGATCTTTAAGAAGCATTTCCTGGAATTCGCGTTTCCACTCCGAGAAGCGGCTGGGCATATTGTATTTCCCATACTGGGACCGCAAGTATGAACAGCCGTGAATCGTTGGCGCTTCGCTATCGGGGTAGTCGTTATCGTAGCGGCGATAGTCGAAGTCGCTTATTCCGCTGAGATCGTGACCCGCTGGTTGCAGGCCGCTACTTGCCGGATAGTTGTCAGGGATAAAGGTGATGCTCCCGTTCGCTACGCCGAAGGAGTAGTAGAAGCCGTAGTTTCGGTACGATAGTTTGGCCGACCGCACCAGATCCCAGATATGACCACCCGGAGCCTCAGCTACGTCCGGAACCGCCGGCAACCCACCTGGAAAGACGTTCGACAAAGGGACGCCGTCAGGGTTGGTGGCGGGAAATCCGCCTGTCAGGTAGTCGTTGTTCTGCCCTTCGAAATCGTAATTTCGACCCCTGTCACCGTAGAAGTAAGGCACGTTCTTGATAACGTACTCGTTCGCCATTCCCTGCGTGCTCCACGGCCAGCCGTCCCCGCTGACCTCGCCGCACACATAGAAGTTGTCAAGCAATACAAAGCGCTCGGCGAGGGCGTGCTGGTTTGGCGTCACATCCGGTCCAAACAACACTAATGAAGGATCGCCGTTACCCTGTGGCAGATCCCCTAACACCTGATCGTAAGTGCGATTCTCTTTGACTATGTAGATTACATGCTTGATTCCGTTTGCCCGCCGTCCGATGCTGATCAGCCCTGCGGTGTCTGCGTCAGGTGGATCGTGGTCGTCGCCGCGCACGCTGTTGTTTGCGAGCACAAGCTGCGTATCCTTTTCCAATTGACTATGGCTGGGGATAGCTAAGAAGGAGACCTGCCCTTCGATGATGTTCTGAACATACTCCGGGTCCTGCTCAAAGACCGAGAGATGATAGAGTGGGTCGGGGTTACGGCTCCGCGTGCCCTTCGCATTGGTAACCAGGAGGTTTGATCCGCTGCGTACCACTCCAGTGGGATACCAGCCGACTGGTATGTAGCCGTCCAACTCGAGGCCATGCGCTCCGATCTCGACTACGGCGACTGCGTTCATGTCTCCGAGAGTTACGTAAAGCGTTTTTTCGTCCTGTGCCAGAGCCAGACCCGTTGGGGTGGCGCCAGCAATTCCCCTCACCCGGTCAGGTCTGAGCAGAAGAGTATCCACCACTCGATCATTCGCAGTGTTGACGACGCTTACTGTGTCGCTATGTCCGTTGGCGACGAAGAGCCGGCTCTGTGAACCATTCAATAGCAAGGCGTCCGGATGTGACCCAGTTGCTATTGAGCGCGTCAGCGCGGGTGCGTGCGGATCGCTAGTGTCAAGAACATACACCGCGCCGTCCCGCTGGCTCGCCACGTATGCCTTGCTGCCGTCGGCGAGGGCAGCAATCGAAAGCGGGAAGTTGGGGGTCCCACCAAAGCTATTCGTAAACATGAAGCGGCCGACCTCGGCCATTGTTCCTGTATCGTATAAAGCGACGCTTGACGGCTTTGTAAACGACGCGGGATCGTTGTTTGCTACGTAAAGGATTCCACGACTATCCAACGCCAGACCCGACGGATCGTCGCCTTTCATCGTTTTGATTGAACCTGCCGAGCTAAAGGAGCCATCAACATCGGAGAAACTGAAAACCGCGATGCTGTCGTTGCTTCCCTGAGCGGCATAAAGCGTTCCGTCCGGTTTGAACGCCAGCCCGTAATAGAGCCCATTCGATGTTGCTTGAGGGCCGGGGTTGTTTGGAAAGTCAAAATGCGATGCAGCGCTCCCATTGCTTGTGCGAATCGACCAGAGCGATTGGCGGAGTCCCATATCAGTCGAGACAGCAAATTTTCCACTCGGACTCAGAATCAGATTCATCGGCAGGCTTCCAACATCTGACAGTGTGCCCAGTGGCGGGCTGGTGATTTTTTTACCGGTGACCAGACGATCCGACATCTGGGCGCCTACCAGGGCCGCGCATGGGATTGCCGGCAACATCAGACTGATGCACATCATCCAGATACGAGCGGGCTTTCGAAACTTCAGTCGAAGTAGAGTCATTGTGTGCGTTCCTTTCTGTGGTACGGCAAAGAGCTTCGGCGAGTATTGGGAGTGCAGCCGTTAGAGAACTGTCGGCTCCCTGGGACAATTGCATCCGCAGGACTCAAGATGCGGGTCGATGAGCTCGTGAAGAAGTTGATGGTAGCGAGCAGTGATGCCTCACAGAGATGTGCATCCCAATTTTGGTTGAAACGACGGTTTGTCCGCTCAGTATTTGCAGTCTGACAGCGCGTGTATGCAAGCCGGTTCGACTATGCTCTTAATGCTTTAACGCCGCCTTAAAATGACAAAAAGGTTTTGTGAAACATCTATCTGCAAGAGTCGGCCAACGTCCGGCCGGCCTGATTTGAGACACTCAGGCTTGGTGATTGGGCATCGATAGTCGTACACGCTCTGAAGCTTGTGCTCACGTATTCACCTCAATCGAGGCCGTGAGCATCGTTAGGGGAGGAGGTGGTGCAACTCTCGAGGTGCAGGAAATCAGGTCGGATCAATAAAACGACAACTTGATTCGTCCGCCCCAGAGTCGGGGGTGGCCGAAATGAGTCCCTTCGAACGGGTTGCCAAAATTGTGGGCATAACGTTTGTTCGCAATGTTCTGAATGGACAATTGAGCTGATACGGTCAGTCGTTCGCGTTTTAAGATATTCGCACCCGAAGAAAAGTCGAAGACCGTCCATGGTTTAACGCGGCGGCGATCAAAGTTGACCAAATCAGCTCCAGGCGCGGAACGCAGGCTCTCAAGCCTCTCGTCGGACACGTCCAAAGGCACACCGCTTTGGTGACGACCGCTGAAGGTTGCCCAGGCACCCGAGCGCTCGCGCCGATAAGTAACCCCAAATCCTCCGACATTGCGCTGATCCTGATCCGGTATGAACCTGGTTCCGTCGCCGATCTCTTCGAATTCCTCGGTCAAGAAAAGACCGCCATTGATCGGGCCAGTATACAAAACCCGCATATTCGTATAGCTGAAGTAACCCGACCAGCCTTTGCGCTGCGGCACGTCGATCCGAACGTCTATACCCCTGGAGATTCCGCGCGCCACGCTGTTGGGGAAGATAACCGTAGTAGTAAAAAATACATTTGGATCTTCAACATTGCGGAAGAATCGCCACCAGTAGACCGCGTCGAGCTTAAACAGGCCAAAAAAATCCTGGGCAACCGCAGCTTCAAAAGAAGAGAGCCTTTCCGGACGGATTGTCGCACCGCCGCCTCCCTCGTCACTTGCGAAAGGTGAGAGCTTGCGTGCCTGCTCCGATGAAGACAAGAGCAAATTCTCAACCTGCGGGGGCATGAATAGTCGGTTAAACGAACCCCGGATCGCGGTCCTGGTGGATGTGATGTAGTAGACGGCTCCCAGCCGCGGGCTGAATTGCTGATCCGAAGTCAACAAATTGGAATGGTCGTAGCGCAGACCGGCGCTCACACGCAGATGTTTTCGCAAAGTGAAGGCATCCTCAACATACGCGGCGGTCTGAGTGGCCTTCTTCCGTCCCTGGAACACGAACGGCCGCTCCAGGTCAAATTCCTGTGCGGCCTCGCTAATATCTCGAGCTTCTGCTTCTTCTTCATCAGTGATTGCAAACGTGAAGAACTCGCTTACGTTCACGCGGGTTAATTCCAAACCTGCTTTGAAGGTGTGTTCCTTATGCTGATGCGTGGCGCTGGCAATTACTCCCTGTCGAACGTGTTTGCGGTCCTGGGCCGCCACTATTGGAGTGGACTGCTCATTGCCGAACAGTTTGGTCCCGAAAAAGTGTCGAAAATAGGCAGCATTTGTTACAGTCGCCCCCGACCAGACATGCTGCCAGCTTAGAGCCTCGCCGTTGTCTCTTACCAGTTGCCGTTGCCGTTGCCCAGCCAACTCTTGCACCAGATCGTTAGGGACTCTGAAATCCGCACCGTTACCAGAAATGTCGACCAGAATCGTGTCCCTTGGTGTCGGGTGCCAGTCCGAGCGGGCGTTAAGGTTTAGCCCGCCGCCAATGTTGTTGAAATTGCTGGGATCAACTGGATCCAGATAGCGATCAGATCTATTAGCGGTAGTGGTAATGAAAAAGCCGAATTTCTGTTTGAATCCTCCACCAAGCGCTATAGCCGCCTCCCGGGTCCGAAAGCTGCCCGCGCCTACCTCCACGCTTCCCGCCAGCGGCAGGTCGATCCCCGATTCGGGGTGAATCGTAACCACCGCGCCATTCCGGCCCCCAAACTCGGCCGGGATATTTCCAGTAATGACCTCCAGCGAGTCAATGCTGTCTGTGTCAAACCCGCTCGCCGAAACCGCGTCAAGTCGATCGACAATCGGGATGCCGTCGTGAACGTAAAGAACGCCGTCATCAACCCCGCGAATATGAATGAGTCCATTATTCTCTGTCACCCAGCCTGGAGCGGTGGCGATGAGGTCCTGCAACCTGTGACTGCGGACGACCGAAGGCCTGCTCCTTATGTAGGTTTTGTCTAGTTCTGTCTTACTACTTGACGAGTCTTCCTCTATGAGGCTTTTTTCAGAGTTGACTGCAACTGATTGAGGAGCCACTGTTGGTGACAAAGTCACATCCACAATGGACGGCATGTTAGATCGCACGCTTATGCTGAGGGAAGCGGCTTGAAACCCGGCCGCTGAGGCCTTGAGTGTATATCGGCCAAACGGGACATTGTTAAATGCGAACTCGCCACGCCCACCGGTCGTTACCACCCGGTGGTATCCGGCGATCGGGTTGTGGAGCACGATTTCGATGGCAGGTAAGACAGCTCCTGCGGAATCCGTGACCGAACCCGTCACTGTGCCAATCTGGATCTGTGCCCCACACAACCTCCAAGCTGATAGCAGTAGGACCAGAGCGTGACCGACGCAGTTCGCAGTCTTCGACATTGGAATCAGTCCTTTCCGGCACAGACGCGTTTTTCTATCGTCTTTGGTGGTGTCGCTTCGGCCCTCTTGCACTATGCTCTCCGGACGCGACACTCGGCTTAAATTTGCAAAACGATACTGTTAAAAGTTCGTTCTAAAAGAGCAGTCGTCATCAATTCTTCAGTCAGCCACGACATCACAAGGCTTCACAAGTTCCGCTATTCTTGCGGGCGGCCTCGCACGTGCAAAATCCGCCGAAGATAATTTGCAGGTGGTCTGATCCTCTGTGGTTTTCTTAATGCACTTCCTGAACGGAAACCTTCACGACCGATTTGTGAATGGTTCAGGCTGTAACTTCCGTCCCTAAGAATGGCGTCCTGTGTTTCGGACTCTTCAGCGAGAGGACTGCCTCTGATATAGTTGGAGCCCGTCACCCGGTTCGCCATAAAACAGCCTGAAAAGAGAGGACAATGTTTCAAATGGAACCTAGGTTGAGACTGATCGCGTGCGCGCTAGTGCTTTTCGGAGTGATGGTAGTGCCAAGCCTGGCACAACAAAAGGGACCCCATGAAGCCGAGTTTCGGACCTTCTACGCGGCTTTTGTGAAAGCCGTTCAGGCAAACGACAAGGAGAAGATCGCCGATATGATTGCCTACCCTGTGTCGTCGTGGTCAATCACGACAAAGGGAAATGTTCAGGAAGGCTCAATCAAGGATAAGGCCGATTTCCTCGCGAGGTTCAACGTACTCTTCACGAATTACATGCGGCTGCACCTGCCAAAAGCGAAGGTACAGTCGACCCCTGACTTATGGTTTACATCATGGAAAGACGGGTACGCCGAGTACGCTTTCGAGTTCAAATACGTCGAAGGAACCGGATTTAAGATAAGCGAATACGACGTCGGCGCGTACTAAGTGCCGACTGCCGCTGATGATTGCCGCTCAGCTTGATTTGAGCAAGCAGTTGATCAAGATGGCGCCTGGGTGGGCGCGTTACTTGCCACTCTTTGAGAACTCTACAGAGACAGTCGTTCAGACCCTCCAAGATATAATGAGCTACCACCGTGATGTAATCTCACTAGCTAACAACGGCGAGAGCTAAGAAAGTACGAAAGCTCCTGGCGTGCGACAGGGAGAGGGGGCTTCGGCGAGCGGCTGAAAAAAGATTTTGTTTTCCGACCGAACGCGCGGAAGTCAACAACGCAAGCCTGCTCCTCTCGATTGTTCAACGAGATGTTGCCGCATCCGACTGACGCGACGCCCAGAGACAGAAACCAATCGAAGTGGCGGCTCTGGCCGGCGAAATTACGGAGACGCGTCGCCACACCAGCGCCTTCGATACTGACTCGATGCGAGCGATGAGTGATATATGATGTTCACAAAACGTCTTCGCGATGGGGTTCGGAGCGGCAGGATCAAATGCAGCATTCGCATCTGGAAGTATCCTCACGTAAAAGTGGGAGGCCGCTACCCAATGGAAGAAGGGCAAATCATCATCGATTCGATTACAGCGATTTCCCAGGAAGATCTCACCCACGATCTGGCGTGCGAATCCGGGTTTGAAAGCATCGATGATTTGCTTCGAGTTGCAAGCCACGGCAGCGGTGATCGGATGTACTTGATACGATTTCATTACTTGCCTCCGGGCGTGCAGGACACGGCCAGTTGGAGACAACTACAGGATATGGATTGATGGCTAGTCGCTGCGCAGGGTAGAAAAGACATATAAGAATTAGAATATTAGATAGTTGCGTCGGCAACCACGTGTCAAAATAGACAAGTTATGACGGGCGCATCAACATCTGAGCTTGTGTACGCGCTGGCGGTACGCGATGACCCTATCCGCCCCTTTTAGGCGAGCCAGGGGGACGACCTTCGACCTACCTTATGTGGTCGCCGTAGCTTTAGACCGTGAGGCCACCTGCCCGTGACGACTGTACAGAGCGAGTTCGTTGTCCGAACTAAGCTGAGAATGCCATGGTTTGCGCGGCCGCCCGTCGTACGCGAGCGGCTGCTCACGCGGTTGGGCGAGACGTTGTCGCCGTTCACGTTGGTGAGTGCGCCGCCGGGCTTCGGCAAGACTACACTGGTGACCCAACTCGCCGCCGCTCGGCGCGACGCTGTCGCCTGGTTCCAGATCGACCGGCTCGATTCCGACCCCCGGCGATTCGTGGCGCATCTCCTTGCCGCGGTCCAGGAGGAGATTGCGGCGTTCGGCCAGGATCACCTCCACGAAGTTCTCCAACGCGAAGTCGGCGCCGATCAGCGGGACATCGTCCGCTTCGTCAACGCAGTGAGCGAGCTGGACCGGCGGCTGATCCTGGTGCTGGACGACTATCACGAGATCGACAACCCCGCAGTGCACACACTGCTGGCAGCGCTGCTCGAGCTTCAACCACCCGGCTTGGCAGTCGTCATGGCGACGCGCACCGAGCCCCCGCTGCCGCTGGGACGTTTCCGCGCCCGGGGCATGATCACCGAGATCGGCACCCAGGATCTGCGCTTCAATGATCGAGAGGCGTTGACCTTCGTCAGAGAGGGACTCACCCTCGACTTGGAAGAGCCACTCGTCACGGCGTTGAACCAGCGAACCGAAGGCTGGGCAGCCGGCCTGCAGCTCGCCGGTCTTTCGTTGCGGGACGGGGAAGACGTCGCGGCGTTCGTCGCAGCGTTTGACGGTCGCGAGCGGCTGGTGACCGACTATCTGGTCCAGGAAGTGCTCGAGGTCCAGCCGCCAGAAATTCGGCAATTCCTGCTGGCCACCTCGGTCCTCGAACGCATGAACGCGTCGCTTTCCGCCGCCGTCAGCGGCGTAGCCGACGGTCAGGCGGTCCTGCAGCATCTCGAGCGCCAGAACATGTTTCTGGTCGCGCTCGATCGGCGGCGGGAGTGGTACCGCTATCATCACTTGTTCGGCGACATGCTGCGCCGCCAGCTGGCACTCCAGAATCCCCTGCTGCTCGCCACGTGCCATGCGCGCGCCAGTGACTGGTATGCCGAGAATGACCTGGTGCGTGAATCGGTCGAACACGCGCTTGCGATTCCAGATGACGAACGGGCGGCAGCGATGCTTGAACAGAGCGGCTGGTGGATGATCCAGACGATGGAGTCACGCCAGATATCGGCGTGGGCTAATCGGATCGCGGAACCGGTCTTGAGCCGAAGTCTCGATCGGCTCGCGATCGCCCTCACGGCCGAAGTCCTCATCGGCAACGACATCAATCGCCGATGGCTCGACCGCGCCGAAGAGCTGGTCGCCGGCGATGATGGGACCCGCCAGGCGTACTCGAATCTCCTGGCATGGGTGCGCAGCGGCAGCCTTGCACGAGAACGGCGCTACACCGAAGCAGCACTCGCACTCTCCACGATCGTCGATAGACCCGATCCGTCCGGCATGGTATTGCAGCGTATCCTGCCGCCGCTCGGTCATGCCACTGCGGCGTATTGGAAACGCGATCTGGAGCTCGCGGCACGCTTGTTCCAGCATGCGATAAGCGTGTCGCTCGACGCGGGCGCCGGCGCCATGTTCTTCCCGTCGGTCTTGAACCTGTTCGAGGTCTTGCGCGTGCGCGGCGATGCGCAAGCCGCGGCCGACGTGCTGCAGCGCGCTCGCACGCAAGCCCAGCAGTCGGGCTGGATCAACACGCTCGGGAGGGGCTGGCTGTGGTTCGCCGAAGGCGAGCAGGCCTATGCGGCGAACGACCTCGATGCCGCGGAATCGGCGTGTCGGCAAGCGATCGACCTCACGCGCTTCGCCGGCAGTAACACCATCCCGCTGCTCGCCGCGATGCGTCTCGCGATGATCGCGCACCTCCGTGGCGACCGAGCCGGGGCAATCGTGTTGTCGAACGAGATCGCCGGTACGACGCACAGGCCGAACGCTTCGTTCGTAGCAGGGCTGTACGATCGCATGCTGACGCACATGTGGTTGGTGTTGGGAAACGCTGAGGAAGCCGGCAAGATCTTCGCGGCGCTCGAACTCGCGCGCGACGACGAGTTCGACGCCGCGCGGGAAGAGGACTACATCGAGCTTGCGCGCTGGCACATCGCAAGGCGGGGAGGGAGCACCATCCTGCGGATGCTGGCGAGAATGTTGATCGACGCCGAGACGGGCGGCCGCACGCGCTCGGTGGTCGAGCTGCAAATCCTGCAAGCGCTGGCGCGGCAACAGACTGGTGACCTCCGCCAAGCCTGTGTCTCGCTCGAAGCCGCTCTGCGGACGGCAGTGGGCCTCCGAGATCATCGAGTATTCCTGGATGCCGGCGGCAACATCGCAGCCTTGCTGCGGCGGGTTAGGCAACAGCCCGGGCTCCCAGCCGACGTACAGCTTCTTGTCGACACCCTCCGTGACGATCCGGGAATGTCCGCCGCCGCACGCGACCCGCATGCGCCCCACCGGGCCGCAGAGCCATTGAGCCGCCAGGAGCTGCAGGTACTGCGGATGCTCGGGGCCGGTTACTCGAACGAAGAGATCAGCAAGGCGCTGTTCATCTCTGGAAACACGGTAAAGACGCACCTCCGCCACATCTACGCGAAACTGGACGTCAAGACGCGCACTGCCGCCGTCAGTCGCGCTGCCGCTCTTCACTTGCTCGAATTCTGATGCGGACTTCCACCCGGCGGGCAACAAGATCACCCCCAAAATCACCCGTCCGAGCGATATTCAGGACGCCTTGGGCCGCTTATTATGAGGCCGCATTAACACGCGGGCTCAAGGCGGTTGCGGTCTCGAACGGTGTGTCGAGCAGCAACACGGCACGCATCGCCAGCATCGTCCGGCGCTCGCATCAAATTGAAAGGAGAAGCGTATGACCACTATTAAAGAGCAAAGGATGACCATTGGAATCAAGATGCTAAGAGGGGCCGCGCTGCTGTTCGCATTCACGGTCTTGGTGACCTCTACTTCATCGGCACAAACGCCTCGCACCCACCCCGACGGTCCATCGGCGACGTACCGAGGCTGGGGACCTACTGTGCTCACTGCGGACGGCTACGAGTGTACGCTGTTCGACTCGAGGGGAGTCCGTGTGGGATCGGCCGCATTCCACAATGACGGCAGGATCGATCTGACCGTGGCTACGGAGCAGGCCCATTTCGTGGCGGCTCCAGTCGGCCTCACGACACTTCACCCGATGGACGTGGCGTCGTTCCCGTCCATTCCAGCGCAATTCAGGAACGACCGCTACCAACTCATGGTCTTCACGGCTCGGTTCGCTGTCGGGGAGAACTTCTTCGTGAACGCGCCGGTCACGGAGTTGGCCACGAGTATCTCGGTCGTCGAGGCCCGCTGCGTCTACATCATCGACCGAGCAGGCAACGTGGTGTTCTGCCTGAACTGCACTTTTGTCATCTCCTGACCACAACCGGTGAGCGCCGACCAGCACCCAGGCGCCCCGATGGCGCCTGGGCGCCGCTGTCATCTCCGGTCCAGGATAGCGTCACGACCGTGGTTCCGACACGCATCACCTTTACTGTACAATTCGATGAAAGGACTTTCGATGAACTCCAAGAACGATGACCCCCGTGCCGTAGCGGTCGAAGCCGATCGCGTCGAGGCTCGCGCCTGGACGGACTGGTTCGCAGCGATCCCGCCCGAGTTTCGATCCGAATTCGGCTTCGGCGTGCGCACCGTTGCGGATGCCACGCTGCTCATGGCCCCGCAAATTCCGCTGACGCTCTTTAACCGAACTGTTGGACTCGGGATGACACTACCCGCCACTGCGGATGATCTCGACGCCGCGGTGAAGGTCTTCGTCGACGCCGGCTGCTCGCCTTTCGCGCTGGCGTGGGGACCGTATTCCGAGCCAGCCGCGCTTGCACCACACCTGGACGCGATGTTTCCCACGCCTGCGCAGCGGCCGTCCTGGGCCAAGATGGTGCGTGGGACGGTTCCGCCGTCAGCGCCGGCCTCCGATCTGCGCATCGTCCCCGTCGACCGTTCGCTTGTCGGCCAGACCGACCGCGCAATCGCGTGCGCACAGGGCGCGCCGTTCCTCGCGGGCATTTTGGCGCCGTTGTTCTGGCGACCGCGCTGGCATCTGTACGCCGCAATGGATGGTGACGTCGTCGTCGGGGGTGCGGCGCTCTTTCTCGACGGCGACAGCGCGTGGCTCGGCATGGCCGGCGTACTTCCGGAATACAGACGACGCGGCGGGCAAAGCTCCTTGATGGTGCAGCGCATTCGCGACGCGATCACCGCCGGCGCGAAGCGGATCTTCACGGAAACGGATGAGCCCTCGCAAGCGGGGGCCAATCCATCGCTCAACAACATGGAGCGCTGCGGGTTCGAGAAGATATTGTCTCGCACCCATTTCATCGGACCGAAGTCGGCGTGACCGGCGTTACTGATTGCCGCTTCGAATGGGAGCTCGCAGAATGGGACCCTGCACAACGATAGACTGTCGCTTGAGTTGTCGCCGGACAATACGCCCAACCTTATTTACAGACCGAGCTTGTCCATTTTCGGCTTTTCGTAGTCACCATCTTCGCCCGGATAGCGCAAGGTGCCGTTGAACTTTCCAGTCTCTTTCGCGAGAGCCCAGATGATGCTTTCGCCTGCGGGCAGATTGTTCGGTTCGGCGGAGAAGATCGAATCAGAAAAGGCCTCGTGCGCGTTGACGAGTCGCCACCCTTTACTCCGGAACATATCCAGCACGTCGCCCAGGAAAAGTTCGTTCAGAACGTTGTGATGAATGAGCAGCGTGTGTTTGACGCTCCGCCCTAGTGCCTTTCTGGACAATTCGTTGTAAAAGTTTGCCCGGTCCCACAGGTGATTCAAATAATAGTCCCTGTAAGCACCCACGTCTGCCTGCGGATTCTGGGCAAGTCGCGCGCGCAGGCGCTGGTCGATGTACCAGTCGGAAGCGTCGACCGTGACGTAGCCCATCCGATAGCCGTGCTCTTTGAGGAAGGCGCGCATCTTATCCCTTCTCTCAACCGTGTCACCTTCCTTGAGCGCGGGAAAGCGAAAACGCTTCGTGAAGCCCGGCATATCCTTAATTAGAGGTTCGAGGCGCAGGACATCCCGCGAGAACTCATCGAAGCTTCGGTTAGGGTAGAACCAATGGGAGTAGGTGTGATTGCCGATCAAGTGGCCTTCCTCGCCCCACACGCGTACGAGGCTCCTCCCCAATTCACTATCGATGTTCTTACCAACCGGGAACGCTGCTGCTTTTAACGTTGAGCGAGCGCCCAGTGCGTTAAGCAGCGCGCGATTACGCCTTCGGGCAACGTCAGGCGGCGCGCCGAACAGATTGAAGTCGTCGATTGTAATTGCTATCTGCGGCTTTTCGTCTGATAAGGGCAGAGCGGACTTGCTCAATGCTAACCCCATCGCCCCGACGCCTAATGTCTTAGCAAATTCTCTTCGATCCATTTTGACCTATATAACACATATTCAGTTGGTAGGCGTAAAGCCAACCGTGGCTCGCGCGATATTACATAAAGTTCATCAAAATTTCCTGAGTTTAACCTCGTCGGTTCCAATTTGGTGGCTTAATATAGGCGCAACAACTCGAAGCCAGAGCAAAGCCATGATCGAGCTATCAGTTTGGCGCCAGTGAGTCGACTTCGTGTTCGATAGACATAACCTCGACTGAAAAGGACTTCATATGTCAATTTTTCCGTTCGTCGCAGTCAATGGTTTTACACCGAACAACCCGGGCTGGAGCACGATCGGCAATATCGACAATTTCTCCGCCGATCCAACCGGACGAATCCTTACATTCCATTTCGGTCAGCGTGCGCTTCAACTTCAGATCCTCGGCCGAACTGCTTTTCGAGTGAGGTTCAACCCTGCGCCTGCGCCGGACTACAGTTTGGAGAGCTCTGTAGCGGTGGTCAATCGCGATCTGGGAATCGGTGCGCTGCAGCTTAATACGTCCCAACCAAATCCGGGTACGCTGGTGATCAATACCGGAGCGCTTCAAATCAACGTCGCACTCTCCCCGTTCGCGATCGCGGTGTTTCGCGGGACTCAACTGATTCACAAACACTTTCCTGGACAGGGACTTCTATACATTCCTGGCGCGGAGGTGATTGCGGTCATGAATAGTGCGGCCCCCGGCGCGGTGTACGTCGGTTGCGGTGAGAAGGCCGGGAGTGAGTTGTTAAAGAACGCCTTCACTTTCAATTTCTTCAACTTTGACAACTTTTCTTACAACGGTCCGGCCCTTGGCCAGGGTGGGCCGCTGAACCCCACGGAGCCTCTCTACTGCTCGATCCCGCTTCTTGTCGAGTTGAACCCTTTCCCGCAGGGTGAGTTCGCCGGGGACGCCTACGCCAATGGCATTTTCCTGGACAACGGGTGCCAGAGCTTCGTGAATGTGTCTGCTGACGACTACTCGAACATGTCGGGCAAGTATTATCTTGGAGCACTCTACAATGAACTGGATTACTACGTGATGGCAGGCAACGAGGCCGGGGACGTGTTACAGCAATACACCACACTCACGGGAAGATCTGGCATGCCTCCCCGGTATGTTTTCGGGCTTCATCAGGGAGCATATGGTTATTACGACCGATTCAAGCTGAGCGCTGCTGCAAACTCTTATCGAGCGGCACAGATTCCGTGTGACGGTTTGCACATCGATGTTGATTTCCAGAACAACTACAGGACGTTCACGCATAGCGAGATGAAGTTTCCCAACGCCGCAGATCTCTTCGGAGACCTTCATCAGATCGGCTTCAAGATGAGTACGAACATCACCCCGATACTCACCACAAACGAGCTGGATGAAAGCGGCGCGCGCGCTCCGTTTGTGCAGCGGGACAACCTTGTGGCTAGCGGGTCGATAATCTTCGACACGAGATTCGGTGAAGGGCCATCACCCGAGTTGTATGAAGGCGGAGTGAACTACGGGATTAATCGCGGCAGCAACCCGTATCCATATCCACCGCTTGCGATGAACAGAAACGGCGAGATCCCACTCAGCGCAAGAGGCAACTATCCGGACTTCGGACGTGAATCCGTGCGCGAGTCGTGGGGGCAGCAGTATTCACATCTTATCAATGATCTTGGCCTCGACATGATTTGGCAGGACATGACCTGCCCGGCGATTGATCCGAACCTCCCGCCGGATATCGAGCAGTCCAAAACGTTCGCACAAGACCTGATGATGGCACTTGAGGAGACGGGTTCCGGACAGGGCCAAACAACTTTCCTGCCCAACGCAAAGCTCCACAATCTATATGTGCTGAACCTTCTCCGAGCGACGTGGAACGGCGTCAACGCCCTTCGCAGCAATCGGCGCAATTTCATCATCGCTCGAGGCGGCTACGCGGGGATGCAGCGTTATGCCGCGTTGTGGACGGGAGACTCGGCATCGAGCTGGGAGTTTCTTTCGATCAACATACCTGAAGTTCTGAATCTGGGACTGTCGGGGGTGCCTATAAGCGGCTGCGACATCGGCGGGTTCGCCGTTGGTTCGGCGACGACTACTCAATCGCAAATCGTCGGCGGAGCCGTGGTGGGCGGCATTACCAACTATGAATTGTTGACTCGTTGGATGCAGCTAGGCTCGTTCTTGCCCTGGTTTCGAAATCACTACGATGGTTATAACAAGCAGTTTCAGGAGCCTTATGCGTATGGCGAACCGGTTCCCACCAACTGCCGGGAATATGTAGAGCTGCGCTACCGCATGATTCAGATCTACTACGATGCAATGTATAAATGGACTCAAGCGGGCACGCCGATAGCCAGGGCGCTCTTTCTGAATGACCCGCGTGACCCAGTCGTTTATCAACATCTGGACGATCAGTTTTTCGTCGGAGAAGATTTCCTGGTAGCTCCACTCCTGCAGCCGCACGAAACGGCGAATCCCCCTTCAGCGCCCATCCGATCTGTGTACCTGCCGGCCGGAAGCGACTGGTACGCATTCATGGACAACAAAGCACCTCTTGTGGGCGCGGTACCCGGAGGAACGCTGGTTACAAACTATTTCGCGGGCCTGGACCTGGTGCCGATATATGTCCGTGCAGGAGCTATCCTGCCCTTTTGCGAGCTCGAGCAGTGGATCGGACAGCTTGGTGCGAATCCCCTGACTTTCAACTGTTATCCGGGTCCCGATCGATGGTCAGACTCTCAAGCCTACACTCTCTATCAGGATGATGGGGTAACAAACGATTATGTTAGGGGGGCCTCTCGAGTCTCGCGCATATATCAACGCACGCTCAACAACGCAGGTGCGGTAACGTGAGAAGTCCGAGTGGCGAGAGTGACGGATGGATTCGCTCCGGCGGCCAACTTTTTCTATGTGGCCCTCCTTGCCAGCATCACAAAGCCGCGGCAGGTCTTGCGCGACGGGGCTGTTCTTCCGGACCTTGGATCAGATGCAGCCAGTTTGACAAACAGTCCGGTGGACGCGTGGTATTGGAATGAGTCTATTCAGATCGCTTTCGTGAAGGCCATCGACAATAAGCCGGATACGACGGTAACCGTGCACTACTGACAGGAGAGTATTAGTCATGTTGAAACACAGGAGCGCAGAGCGCCTGCCGCAGGTTACGTTTACCTCTGATTTTCACGAGTTGGTTCAAGGCGATTTGATTCCCGGTCCTTGCTCCGTTCGCTACGACCCGTGGCGAATCGTTCCTTCCGATGAGATTCAGGAATTCGCAGCCGCTCAACGCAGCGTGCGGGCGCACATAAGATTTCACCCCACCGGCACTCTTTGGGAAGACGAACTGCGATGTCGACCGGGTACGCGCATCGATCCGGAGCCTGACCCAACAGGCCGGGGCACTATGCTCGGGGGTGAGTGTTATATCCCCGACAACGCTGACGAGCTTGAATGCTGGTTCTCTTACTCTGACAGGACCGGTCAGATGCGATGGGATAGCGAGATGGGAGCAAATTTCTGGTTGCGCTTCCCTGCTCACGACCTCCGAATTGTGCGCGCCGAGACCGTTGAGGCGCCATCGTCTGCCGTAGACAATCTGGAGGTCGAGATTGAGAGTGTGCCTGAGGTCGAGACTCTTTTGCTGCGCTGGCGCCTGACCTCGATGCCTTTCGAGCCTCGCCGACAAGCCAACCTGATCTGTTCCGGCACTCGAGGAGACAAATCGATTTGGAGTGCACCGGGCGTCGGGATACATGTTCCTTCGGGGGCCACCGCTGTTTTCGATCTGGTTTACGCCATCCGAGGCCGCGAGTTTACCGACGATAACGAAGGCACATGGTTCCTTGCTGAGTCGGCTCGAGCCTCGACTGGCGGCGAGTAGTACACGAAGACTCGCTAGACGATTTCGGCTGGACAGAGCGGGATCAGAATAATCGCTGATGGTCGCTTACCACCCAAGCCACCGCAACGCCTGCCGGGAATCAAACCGGCGGGCTCATCGGTTTCAGCGGTTTCTACCCTACAAATTGCTCGTTAGATCCAAAGCAAATTCTGCAGAAGATGATTGCGCGCGGATGGAATAGGTGACGAGTCAGCAATCCATATAGGGCCAGAAGCCGGTGCCGGCGGCACGAGCAACTGGCCCTGCAGCGTCGACAGTTTTGTCGATTTCTAAGTCCCCACGACGCCTGCTCCAACGCAAGCAACTTCCTTGCGGTATGAATGCAGATCCGTGATTGACGATCGTTGATTCAGCCCCTAAGGGTTAATCACAATGCCGCCGCTCTGGCTGAAGGTCTTAACCTGTGTAACGGTCAAGACTGCCGGACCAACGCACGCCGCTTCATTGGCAGTGGGTGACGTGGGCTGTAACATCCACTCCACTTTGATGCCGTGGTCGCCGCCACCTACATCCCCTACTACCCAGTCAAGGCTGGTTGCCGTCAGGGTGCTAAGAATCAACTGGAGGAAGCAGGGTTGTATTCCGTCCAGGGTTGGGTCGCAATCGACAGCGAGGCCACCGAAGATGTTGGTGCTCAACTGTTGGAAGCGCTTGTTGTAGGCGACCCAGCCGTCGTTGTCGTTGTTCCCGTCATCTGGCAGATTGCCCGGCGTTCCATCCGTCGGCCGGCTCCCGGCCGGCGTTCCCGGCAACACGATCTTGCCGTCCAGAAGCACGCGAACTTTGACGCCAGCAACCGCGGTGGCGGTTGAAGAGTCGGCGGTTACCTTCGTCTTGGTAAAGAGCCCGGTCACCATCGACGGCCGAATATCGAGCGCGGTCAGACTGGAGTTCGGGGTCTTAATCGTGGTGTCCAACGATGTAACCGTGAGGCCTCCCGTCAGGGCGCCGCTGGTGTCGTTCACCACGCACTGTGCGGTCCCAACTTTCGCGGCAAAGTTTCCACTGCTCTGCCCCGAGGCGACTGTGGCACTGAAAGCAAGAACCAGCAGAACCAGCGGGGCTGGAACCAGCCTGGTCAGAATTCTAACAACAAAAACCTTCTTCATAACGAAACTCCCTTCGTAGATAAAGTTAAACAAGCACACTCCCCCGACGGGATCAGTGTGGAAAGTGGTTGCGGGACTGAGGCGACAGATTACTTCCGATCAATTCTCGCGCTGCGGAATTTTCAACAGTTGTTGTGAGGAGGAGGGACCCTTACGTTTCGTTGATGTGAGGTGCTGCCAAGTTGTAACGGATTTCTTTGGGCCTGATTTCTATTGTATTGCTTTTTACGACACGTACGTATTGCCGAACAGCCGTGAAAATTACATTTCCGGCCGCTCAACACCGAAAGAATCCCACATAGCGGAGGCGATCTTAGCACAGAATTTTCAGAATGCAACCCCCCGCCTCAGACAAGGTCTTGCCGAAATGTTGCAAAGATATAAATGAGGGGTTCGCTTCCTTTCGTAGTCCCGGGACAATTCTGCAGAACGCCGAATGGACCTGCGTATTTGGTTCTCTCCGCTGCGAACCATCAATCAACTAAAGAGCGGCGATGACATGTTGGCGCGCAACGGCAAACTCTGGAGTGAAGTGCTAAAGATGGAAATGCCTTGTCGGCCTCGAAACTCGAGAGCTGACGTGCGCTGATGAAGCAGCCGCGGTCTCGAATACAGGTCACCGTGGAGGTACGGTCTTCTCAGCGGCGGCTCTTTGTTTCGCTAACTCGGCTCGAAAGGCGCTCTCCTTTTCCGCCACGAATTTCTTGTAGCCATCAGGATCGACGAAGGGCAGCCCGACCCCCTTTTTCAGCCGCGAATATTTGGTTTCCATGTCGAAGTAACTTCCGTGCGCACCCAGGAAAATGTCGCATGGAAGCGATTTCAAAACAGTGAACATGCGTTCGTAGTCGGCGGCTATGCGCGGATAGACCGGGTTGTTGATTAGTCTGTAGCCGGGGTTCACGTTCGGGCTGCCGATGATTACTACGTCGTATGTCCTCCCTGACTCCTGTACCTTCATCGTCCACGTCGTACAGCCCTTTGTATGTCCCGGAGTCAGATGCGCGACAAGTGTGGCCTTCCCCAGTGTCACTTCATCGCCGTCGTGCAGCACTCGATCGACCTTGGTGGGCCGGTAAAGGGCGCTCGCCACGTTGCCATACTGAAAGTCGGACTTACCGCCTGATTCGACGACGGCCGCGTCCTCATCCATTACCATATATTTCGCGCCGGTCATCTCCTTGATGAGGGCGCTGCCAGCGTCATGATCCCAGTGGGCATGGCTGATCAGGAGAATCTTGACGTCGCCGAATTTGAATCCGAGTTTCTCAACGCTGCTCCGGATGAGCGGAACGCTCTCCTCGAGATCGCTGTTGATGAGGATATGCCCCTGCGGAGTGACGATCAGATAGTTCGCGAGTCCCTTGCTTCCTACGTAGTACAGGTTGCCGGCTATCTGGAACGGCGGAAACGGCTCGGTCCAATCAGAATTGCTTTGCACAAATGAAGTGTCCACCAAGCCGAAGAGGACGGTATACGCGCTCACTAGAATGATCGAGATTCGACGCCGGCTGTGTTGCATTACCTGCACCTCCAATGAATGGTTGTGATCAGCCAGTCGGTCTTACGTCGTACGTCTAGTCTCTCCGAGGCGAATCATCAGCTTATATAGATGATGGGCTTCGTGAAGAAGGAAGAACTCTACCCAGTGGGTGAGATCCATTCGGCCAAGGAGTGGATGAATGCCTACTCGATTTGATTGAACCTCCGAGAGATCTTTTGTGATTTGAACGATCTCAGACCTTAGAGTATCGAGGCGGCTGATGACTTCATCCGTGGTCAGGGACGACCATTCGCCCCAGCTTGAATCCTCTTCCGCCCGATAGCGGGCGAGTTCAGGAGCGTCCTCCGTGAGGATGCGTTGAAGACGCTCCAGGAAGATCGCGTGATGGCGTGCCAAATGAGCCAGGTTTTCGTGGGCCGACCATTCATTGGGAGCGGGACGAGCCATGATAGCCTCTTTGCTGACGCCGCGAAGAAGCAACGGGATCACATCGAGCTGCGTCTCCAAACGCTGCAGAGTCGATTGCCGTAGCATTCCTTCCCTTTCGGACTCACCGGCCCAATCTTCACTCAATTACTCAGACAGCCACGAATAGTCTTTTCTCGTGGGCGCGTCTGGAACTTACCATAGCTCCTCCCTCGCTGACAGCCACCTGCGTTGTGACAATTTGGTTCAATGAAGATTCATCACGTATATCTCAAAGTTGCCGTCGCGGTTACTTTGAAAGGCGAGCTTTGAACCGTCGGGGGAGACTGCGGGTCGCCCGTCGAACTTGGACCCGGCGCTCAGGCGGATGAGGTTCTGACCATCCAAATCTATCTGAAAGATATTTGCCCTCGGCAGGTTTTCAACGACAAAGACTATCGAGGTACCGTTGGGCGACCAGCATGGTGCAAATGTGGAGTTCGGGCTCCTTGTTAACATTTGTACGTTGCCGCCATCCGCATCCATGACATATACCTCAAGCCAGAACGCACTAGATATTATCTCAAGACTCGGTCTTATGAACGCGATTTTACTTCCGTCAGGCGACCAGGCGGACTGACCCGCTCCTTTGCTTGTCAACCGTCTGACATTGTTGCCATTAGAGTCCATGACGTATATATCTCTCTGGCCATCGCGGTTGCTGATGAAAAGAATTCTTCCGTCAGGCGACCATTTGGGAAACGTGTCATTCCCCGCGTCGGCGGTCAACCGCGTCTGGTTGCTGCCGTCGGAGTTCATCACATAGATTTCGTTGTTACCGTCTCTCGAGCTGGTGAACGCAATTCGTTTACCGTCGGGGGACCATGTCGGTTCAGTATCTTCCGCCGGCGAGTTGGTTATTTGTGTGGGCGAGCTTCCATCAGCGTTCATTATGTACACGTGTTGCATGCCGTCGCGGTTGCTTGAAAAAGCAATCTTGCTGCCGTCAGGTGACCAGTCAGGAGTGAGCTCATCAGCGGGGTCATCGGTGAGCTGGAGCAGTTCACCGTCGACGCTCATTACATAAATCTCGAAGTTACCGTCGCGGTCAGTCTGAAAGAGCAACTTCGAGCCGTCAGGTGACCACGAGGGATGCAGATTGTTTGCAGAGTTGTTGGTTACACGCTTGAGGTAGCCACCATCGGCGTCCATTACATAGATCTGATCCTTGCCTCCAATATTTTTGACGAATGCGATGGTTCTGCTGTCGGGTGACCACGCCGCCTTGCCATCAGAGTTGTTGTCATTGCCAGTAAGGTTCCTCTGCCCCGTGCCGTCCGGGTTCATCTCGTACACTTTGAAATACTCATTTCTTCCGGTGACGAACAGTATTTTCCGACCATCAGGCGACCACTTCGGTTCCGCATCATACTCGGGGTCATCGACTATTCTTCTGACATTCGAGCCATCGGCATTCATAACGTATATGTCGAAGTTATTCGTGTTGCTATGGTCGCGGTTGCTGGCGAAGGCGATCTGGCTGCCGTCAGGAGACCAGGTAGTGGCACTATCAAACGCATTGTTCCTTGTAAGCCGAGTCTGGTTGCTTCCGTCAGCATCCATTACATAGATCTCTTTATTGCCGTCCCGTTCGCTGTCGAAAAGGATCTTGCGACCGTCGGGGGACCATATCGGACCAATGTCGTCAGCCAGATTGTTGGTGAGACGTGTGACATTCGAACCATCAGCATTCATCACATAGATTTCGCTCCTACCGTCGCGATTGCTCCAAAAGGCTATCCGGCTACCATCAGGAGACCATACGGGTCCACAATCCATCGCGTTGTTGTTGGTCAATCTAACCAGCGTCCTCTTTGCACGTGAAGGTGTCGCCGAAGACACGTGCGAGAGCTTTAGGTAAACAAACACGCCAATGCCTGCGGCGAGCAAAATCGCGCCGGACACCGCTGCTAATCGCCTGGTTGGCTTCTTTCGTTTCGCGGTGACGCCTGTAAGCACAAGAGGATCCATCGCGGCGAAACGCAAGGGAGCGGCCTCAGCCGGCATGTCAGTTCCCTCAACCTCTTCACTTATCACCCGAGCAAAAGTACGTTTCTCAATAACTCTGGCATCACCCTCCCTGCCACTGAGACCGATTTGCCCGCCATTAGCCGCAGATACTTTCACCGGAGCGATAAATCGGTAACCGCGCTTTGGCATAGTTTCTATGTAGCGCGGCTCAGAAGAATCGTCTCCCAGCGCCTTCCTTAACTCGTGTATGTTGTATGAGAGACTCCCTTCCTCGACGAAGGTCTCAGGCCAGACATCTCTCAGCAATTGCTCCTTTTCAACCACCTGCATGGCGTGCTGTACGAGAACGAGCAGAGTATCGAAAGCCTTGGGAGTCAGCCTTACAGTCACGCCCTCTTTGAGCAGTATTCGATTGCCTGCGTCCAGCAAGAAGGGTTCGAACTCATATAAGTTATTGTCCGGCGTACTCATAAAAGCGCTAAGAATTCTCAAAGACCTCTCTAAGAATTCTTCAAGCTCAATTCTAAGAGAATCCAAAGGACTTCTGAGAGCGTCCGGAAGTAACGTGTGCCGCGTCGAGGTCGGGGGACGTTCTCAAAGCGCAACCTCCAGAGTCTTTACTACTCAGAGTGTTGCTGCGGTTTGGAATGATACCAAGGAGTCATTCGGCACGGAAGATTACGGAGAACTGATGCTTTTTCACCTCATCGCCACGACGTGGTGCCGAGAAATCTGAGTTTTTGGAGACGAATATGCCAACCACGAATCTCAAGTTAATAGCCATTACTTTGATAATGCTCAGCTCGTCGACGGTCGCACCGGCGGCGAAGTTACAGCCCCAGGAATCGATGCCCAGCTATAAGCCCGTAACCGATGCTGATGCTCATCCGTTGGCTGCGTCCGAAACGGGCGACTACATTGTTGAAGCGCTCGACAAAGGCGCTATTTGCCGTGCCGCCACGCTGGAGGAATCACAGGCTCTCGCCCCGCACGATCAGCGGGTACCGCTTCACGCGATCTCTCCAAGTCATGCGGACGGAACCAGCCAACAAGAAGCGGGGTTGAATATCATCCTGCGGGGCACTCCACAGCTCGAGAACTTTCCACAAGCGAAGAATGCATTCTTGAGAGCCGCTCAGACCTGGCAGGCGGTCATTCAAAGCCCGATCACCATAATCGTTGACGTGGATTTTGGGCCAGCCCGCTTCGGCATACCTTATCCCAGCCCAAACATACTGGGATCAACTAATCCACAACTAATCGGCGGTACTTCAGTGTATCCGGCTGTACGTAACGGCCTGGTCTCGGGGGCTTCAAGCTCGAGCGAGTCCGCACTCTACAATGCGCTGCCTACGGGAACTGTTCAGACTGACATTGGCAGCACGGCAGCGGTGATCGCTCCCTCAGCGGTATTCCGCGCGTTAGGCATCATCGGCCGCGTTGCAGATCCTGCAACTGAGACGACCAGTTTGGGACCTCCTCCCTCAATTGGATTCAACTCGGCGTTTCAGTTTGACTTTGATCCAAGCGACGGCATCGATCCCGACAAGACTGATTTTGATGCTGTCGCAGTCCACGAGATAGGACATGCGCTGGGGTTCGGTTCGAACGTCGGCCTGAAGGAATTGAATCCCGCCGCCACTGTCGCGCTCTCGTTACTTGACTTGCTCAGATTTCGCCCCGGAGTAACGCTCGACACCTTTCCGGCAGCTTCGCGAATACAGTCTTCTGGAGGAGCGCAAGTCTTTTTCGCCGGAGGTCCGGCGTTGCCTCTGTCGACCGGACGACCGGACGGTTCGGGCGGAGATGGCCAGCAGGCCAGCCATTGGAAAGATGACGACTTGACCGGCCAGTTAATCGGTATCATGGATCCGACTCTTTCGTTAGGCCGGCGCGAGACCATAACCAACAATGACCTGTTAGCCTTCGATGCGATTGGCTATCAAGTTCGAGCGACGACCGACGACGATACTGTGCCGCTTACGTCGGGCGTGCCTAAACAAGGTTCCATTCGCGCTCCAAGCGGCGAAGAAGACGCGGTCTTCGACGATTCCCAGTACACGATTCAGGTTCCGAGCGGGGCCAGTCAATTGACCGTGGAGCTGAACGGCGATCAAGACGTCGACCTGTGCGTTCGGGCTGCTCAGCCGGTTACTTTGGGTTCGTCGGGGATCGAGGCGGACTACGTTTCGGACTCCCCGACCGGACACGAGTCCGTCACTGTCACCCCGTCGAGTTCTCCCTCGCTTCGCGCTGGAACCTATTACATTGCGATTCTTAACTTCGGTCCAGGTGCCGCCAGCTTCAGTGTTAAAGCGACGACCACGAGGGGCGGTGGTGGGGGCGGTGGTGGCGGCGGCGGTGGTGGCGGCGGAAATGCCTCACCCGTTATTACGAGTCTTCAAGCAGATCTGGACGGTGATGAGTTAACCCTAACCGGAGTAGTTTCGGATCCGGATGGCGACATCGTGCAAGCTCAGTCCAGCCTGCTCGACGGCTCAGGGCAGGTGGTTGCTCAAACCGATCCGTTCGCCGTCAATTTCGGAACCTCGACAACGGTCAACTTCACCCTGACGATTAACAACCTGAATGCGCTCCCTGCAGCGCTACAGACCTCACTTACCTTTATCGATCGGCGAAGCAATCGGAGCGCCGCAAAAACTGCCGACTTCAGCAAAGGTGACTCAGGTGGCCCGACTGTGTTGAATGCCTCATACAGCGGAAGCAAGCTGGTGATCAAAGGAGCCGGCTTCAGCGCCCAGGTGCTGATTGAGGCAAATGGACGCTTAATCGGCACTGTCCCGAGCTCAAGTCAGAAGAAGGTAAAGGTCAGGGGCGATTCAAGCCGCTTGAACCTACACGCCGGACCCAATCGCCTGCGAGTCTCCAACGGCTCCTTGCGGTCAAACCTCTTCGTCCTGAACTTCTGACCGCCATTGGACGAGCCAGAGCTATACGACACCAGAATAAAGGAGCTTTTGCCATGTCAAAGCGTTTGATTGTTTCCAACCTGATGATACTTGCAACGGGGCTGATGAGTCTGCCCCTCTCATATGCCCAGATATCCACACAAAGTTCTTCGGTAAAGATCTCGGAGTACCGGGACGATCCGTTTGTCGCGGAGTCTTACGTCGGGCGAGTTGATGCTTCGAGATTTAGTCGCGATGAGAACGGACTACCACTATTGTCAGGCAGTCGGGTGGGCATGATTGAGGAGGATTTCATTTTTCGGCAGAACCCGACAACACATGTCTTCGCGGCGTTCGCTTTTAACCCGTGGCCCAAAGATGTGCGGGCGAACGAGAAGGGGAATTTCAAGTTCGCAGACGAAGTGCGCTTCCCAATACACGAGATTGAGCGCGATGCCGATGGCAAGCCCGTGCTCAAGGATGGGCTACAGGTTTGGAAGCCGCGAGACCTCCACCTTGGCCAGACGACGGCATTCGCTGCGAGCAACGCAGCCATTGACTCCGCAGAGTCCTGGGCCGGGCGCGACATACGCTGGGGTGAGAACCGCGACGGTTTCCTTGAAATTGAAGCTCACGGGTTCATTGACTTCAACGCCTTCTACAGCCCCATCACAAGAGGGCTATTCTTTGGGGTCGTGCCCTACCGCATGCCCGGTCAAACGCAGATCAAAATGTTCGAGACCGCAACCTCGTGGGAGATGGTTGCGCACGAGTGTGGACACGCAGTGCACAACGTGCTTAAGCCGAACCACGTGCTGGGAGATCAGGGCTTCGACACTTGGGGAGAATCCTTCGGAGATCAAACGGAAATGTGGGCCTCCCTGCGGGACCCACAACGCGTGCGGAATGTGCTGACCGAGACCAGCGGCAATCTCTACACCTCCAACTCTCTAACTCGTATGGCCGAGGCATTCGCCTCAATTGTGGGCCGAGGCACCGGCATCCGCGATGCTTTCAATGATAAGAAAATCTCTGACACCACTAACGAGGTACACGATCGCTCAGAGGTGCTGACCGGGGCGGTATATAAGGTGTTCACTCTTATCTATGACGGACTGAAGAGCCAGGAGTTCGATGAGCACCAGGCGCTTACCGAGGCGGGCGAGACCATGGGCGTCTTCCTAACTTACTGCACGGACTACACGCCCGAGAACACGATGACGCTGGAGGACGTAGGAAAGGCTTACCTCAAAGTGGACAAAGAGCTCTACGGCGGTCGTTATCAGAGCCTGTTTGCAACCGAGTTCACCAAACGGGAAATCTTCAACGCCAACTCGGTCGCGGAGTGGTTGGACCACGAGGTAGCCGTGCCGGACCTTCGGCTCCCTCGACTCATTTCAGATAAGAAAGTGGACAGGTTGCTGCAGGCTAACTTGGACCAGCTTGGCATAGGGCCTGACTTGGGGCTAAAGCTGCAAAGCGTGACCCATGAGAGTCGCTTTGGGCAGACGATCGTACGCGTGCAACTCACCGACGGGCGCGGCAGTGACGCACCGCTACTCGAGAATCACGGGATTCTAATGTTTCGCGCGGACGGCACGCTAGCCGACTATCACTCGCCGGTGCCGACGAACGACACATCGCAAATGCAAGCACAGTCCAAGGAGCGAGCATCCGTCGTTATAAACCGAGCCAAACGATTCGGCCTTGACCATCATGGAGGATTGCTCTCAATCGTGCGCGGACTTGATGGGCAACTGACGGTAGAAGCGAGAGTGCTGAGAAGCGATGGTATCTACTGCTGGCTGGAGGTGTTCACACTAGAACACCCGAATGGCGAACGCCGCGAGGTGATCGTGCCCACAATTCCGAGCAATCTCAAGGGCGTTCAACCTAGCGGCGTGCAGATTCTGACTGCAGATGACCAGCGATGACCTGATGCCCGCGAAACTGGTGTTGACGATTACAACGGCTGGCCCAATCTGCAGTTTGTTTTTCCGCTGCGGGCCTGCGTCGGGAGGTTTGACAGTGCCGAACAAGTTGCGGATACTGACGACAGCGTGCAACAGGGCACCACCGACCCGCGGCAAGGGAAAAAATCCCACCTGCTTCGATTCACACAGCGTGCTTTTGCATCTTCTTTCAGCCTGTATCAGCGGGTCACAGGCGCTCTTGAAAGGAGATCGCTATGACCGGATCAAAGCTTCCCGCTCGTCCCTCCCTGGAATCACTTCGCAAGCAGGCAAAGAAACTGGCGCGCGACATCAAGGCCGGCGGTGCAGACGCCATCGGCCGGGCACGCGCCCAGCTTCCTCAAGCCCAGCTTCCGTTGTCACAGCGTGATGCCCAGCTCGTGCTGGCGCGTGAATATGGGTTCTCAGGCTGGCAGGACCTGGTTAAAGAAGTAAAGCAACGCCTGGGCAGCGGAGTCGAGTGGGCCGTATCCCAAGCGCGCACCCGCATCCACGACAATGACATCGAAGGTCTGCGGCAGCTTCTCGCGGAATACCCGTCGCTATTGTCGTGGAGGGCGGATGAAAACAACGGTGGACTGATCGGGATGGCGACCGAGTCCTACGGCGACAGCAGCGACGCGTTTCGGGAACAGCACTATACGCGGGCGGCATGTGCCGAGCACCTGATCGATGCCGGAGCCGTCGTTTCGCCGTCGGTATGCGATGGCATTATCGGTTCGCGTGCAAGAGGTTTGCTCGATCTGTTCCACCGCAAAGGCGTTCTTCCCCGATCGCTCAAGTTCTTTGCCGCGCTCGGCGACATCAATGGTGTTCGCGCTTGTCTTGATGCGAATGGCGCCGATCTCGCTGAGGTGAACCAAGCGTTCCTGTGCGCCTGCGGTTTCCGGCACGCGGCCGCGGCGGCGCTACTGTTGGATCGGTCGATAATGCTCGACGCCGAACTGGGAAGGCAAATAGATGGCGGGCCGGGAAGTTCGGCCTTTATTCAATACGTCATCGCGAACGGGCTCGACTCGTCGAACGACGGCCGGACCGGGCTCTGGCCTGGCTTTGTCATGAAACAGGTTTCGCGCGCGCTGCACGAGGACGACCTGACATCCTTTGTCGCCGGATTGCGGCGCGAAGCATGGTTGCTCTCAGACACCTGCGTGAAATTCCAGATCCGATTGATCGAGGCGGCGGTGCTGAACGACCGCGGAGCTTTCATCGCCGCTCTTCTTGATCTCGAACCCGCAGTGCTGCGCACCCGCGTACCGCCATCATCGAAGGCGATTGAATTCGCGTTCACGTATGCGAAGACACATCTGCTTCCGATGCTGATGCGCATCTGGCCCATGCCCGACGATTTGCCGCACGCAGCCGGGAATGGGGACTTTGCGGGCGTGAAACGTTGGTTCGACGAAGCGGGCAAGCCCGCACTCGGCGACCTCGCGAATCATCTTTGTCCCGGTAACGCTGCCAACACCCACCTGGAAAAGCTGATCTGGGGCGAGCCCAGTGTGCAGCAGGTTCTCGACACCGCGCTCGCTTGGGCGGTCATCAATAACCACCTCGATATCGCCGATTTTCTTCTCGCACACGGAGCAGATATCAACACGAACTGGGGCTCCCACGAGCCCTCCAGCATCCTGCATGACTTGGTGTATTTCCACAAAAACTACGAAGCCATGCAGTTCGTCATCGACCGCGGCATCGATATGACGATCGTCGACTATCGCTGGCGCAGTACCGCCCAGGGTTGGGCGTATCACGCTGTGAACGACAAGAAGATGGCGCAGTGGCTGGGCGAGGCACAACAACAGCGGGAACAGGCATCCCGCTGAGATCTGAGGACAAACTCGTGAGGTCCCTCAGACTCGGCGCGCGCCCAGGATGCGACGCTTTAGCCGGACGGATTCATCCAGATACGATCGCAGCGCCTGACAAATTCATCCAGCCGCACGCGCGAAACAAATCTCGTGAGGTTCCTCAGACTCCGCCACGCCGCCCTTGACGGCTCGCAGTCAGCTTTATGTGATTTCGTGAAGAGCGAGTTGTTTAGTTTCGACGCTCGCGGATTACAGCTCGGTGACTTCTTTCACCAACACTTTCATACACGACCCATCAAAAAATGCTCCAATCTTGGATTCTCGTTTCTCACTCGCATGAGACAATGTCAGCGAGAAATTGATTGGCAACGCCAACGAGATCTTTCCTGGAGTTATATCAGTGTTCGACGCGGGGCCGGTTACGCCAATCGTATGGTCGGCGGTTTGATTGGGCAGCAAACGGATTGATGAGCTGGAAAACCACCGGAGGAACGGAGATGCGCATCGCCAGCGCTAGTCACGCGGCTTTTGCTGCAGTCATGATCGGCCTGGGTGTTCTGGGCCTGATCAAGCGCGACTTCACCATGGTATGGCAGCCGGTACCCAAGGGCGTGCCCGCTCGCGACGTACTGGTGTATCTCTGCGCGCTCGTGTCTATCGCGTCGGGCATCGGACTGCTTTGGCGTCGCACGGCCTCCCTCGCTGCCCGCGTGTTGCTCGCCGCTCTCGTCCTCTGGTTTCTACTATGGAGAGTACGGGCTCTCTTCGTCGCCTCGCTGGTGGAGGGTACCTGGAGCGCCGGTGAAACAATGGTGATGACGGCTGGCGCCTGGGTCTTGTTTGCCTGGTTCGCCACGGACTGGGACCGGCAGCGGCTCGGTTTCGCCGCGGGCGACAAAGCCATGCCAATCGCGAGGGTGCTCTACGGTCTGGGCCTACTCCCCTTCGGGTATGCCCATTTCGCTTACGTCGAGCGGACCGCCGAGATGGTGCCTGGCTGGTTACCATGGCACTTGTTCTGGGCGTATTTCACCGGCGGCACGTTCATCGTGGCGGGTCTGGCGGTGGTGTTCGGTGTGTTTGGACGGTTGGCAGCCGGGCTCTCGGCATTGCAGATGGGGATGTTCGCGCTGCTGGTCTGGGTACCCATCGTGGCGGCGGGTTCTCTCAGCGACTTCCAATGGGGCGAGGTCGTTTCCACTTTGGCGTTGACTGCGGCCGCCTGGGTAGTGACGGACTCCTATCGCGGCACGCCGTGGCTTGCTGTGGGCAAGCGCGAGACGCAGCCAGCTTTGGCGATTCCGTCGGACCATTCCAACCTCTGAAACACGACCTGCCCCGCGAGTAGTCTTAAGTGGTAGTTGCGTGGGAGCCGCTGAAGCGCATCGTTTGGGCGCTACGCGACAGACTAAGCGCAATCGATCTCGTTAGATTTCATCCAGCGCCGGTGCGTACAGCGGCTTGACCTGGCCTTATCCCGGTTCTTGAATAGCTTGAATACGACGATGATATGCAACAGGTTGGTTCAGCGGCGTTGCCTGCAGACCGCCCAGCGCCGATGGCCGGCGCAAACTAACCGCTTCAAAGCATCAATCTCCGTCTGCTGCCGGAGCATTGCTGCTCGCTGCTGGATCAGTTGCGACTCTTGCTGTTTCGCCTTTGCGTGCTGCTGCTGGAGTAACGCTCGCTGAGTCCTGATTTGTTCGTCCTGCTGCTCAATCTGCGCCTGTTGCTCTTTGACGGCATTGATCAGGACGACGGGAAGCTTCTCATACTTCACGCCGGCGACTTCGCCCTTGTCGTTGCGCGTCGCAAGCAGCGGTTCGACCGCGTCGACATCCTCAGCGATGAGGCCAATGTCTCGCTTGCCGTTGCTCTTCCAATCAAAAGAGACCGGACGCAGGCGTTTGATCAAACTCAGACCAAAAGAGAACGAGTCGATGTTTTTCTTGAGACGAATGCTCGAACCACAGCCATCGACGGTGTGTTCTGCAAAAAGGCCACCAGTAAATGTTGTTCGGTAGCAGAGTACGCTATTGCCTGTATTCGGAAGATTCGTGAACGTTAGTTTCCCGCTATTCAGATCAACGTAACCGCTACCGATGTCATCAATACGGAGGAAATTTACCGGCACGATGCTGCTTACTTTCAGGTCCATACCGATGTGGACGGCACCCTGCACGTTCACGTCGCCGTTTACCTCAAGTCGTGCCGCGGGTTCGGTCGTGCCGATCCCGACGTTGCCGACGTTGGTGATTCTCATCCGTTCAGTCGGTATGAACGTTGAGCCTGGAGTTAGCCCGCTGTTAGTGAAAAACGATACAATGCCCGCGCGATTCTCAATACGAGATGCTTGGGCATTTCTCGCAATCCAGTTAGTACCATCGAATTCGCCTCCGCCGGATAGAGTTGCTTCCGACCCGAGAACACTCAGGAGATAACCGCCGCCGGCGTTCGCTGCCTTGCCGAACCTTATCTGCGCGCCGCCCGAGGTGTCCACCACGGTGAGTTTGTTTTGCGGGGCCGTCAAGCCGATGCCGACGTTGCCACCTGACGTGATCCTCATCCTCTCGGCCCGCCCGCTCGTCGGACTGCCTGAAGCGGTCGTCTCGAAGTTGATAAACGCTCCATTCGCTGTCCCCGTCCAATTCTCCTCAGCCTTGATCTTGATCGTCCCAGCGTTGAACGTAACCAACGAGGTCCCGTTGTGCCCAGATCCCGCGATGATGAACAGGTCCGAATTCGCCAGCGTTGCCGTCGGAGCTGCGATCGTTCCCCCAAAGCCTTTCCCCTGCAACGCGGGACCCGGTCCTGCACCAGCGCTCCGCAGCTCGATGCGCTCCTTATTCACGTTGCCTTGAATGACCAAACTCCCAAGGCCCGCTGCCTGCGGATTGGCGTTGCTGTCTATCGTCACAAAACCTGTGTCGCTCACCACCGAATCTCCGAGAGTCCCTGCGTTGTCTGTCCACTTTGCTAATCTGTTTTGCGTGCCGGTTCCTGCAGCTTGCGGTTCAAAGTGCTCTTGCCCTGCCGATGGATTTTTCCCAGACTGATCGGGTCTGAGGCTCGCTGCTCCGAATGTCCTTCTTGCAGCCGAAAACTGTATTGATCCGTCCGGAAAGATGATCCCTTCGCTCGTGCGGATAGCGCCCGCCACATCAAGCCTCGCATGTGGATTGCTCGTTCCTATTCCCACGCTCCCTTCTGCTGTGATCCGCACCTTCTCTGTTGCTCTGTTCGCAAAAAAATCACCGCTTGAGATCAACAGACCTCCGCTGCTGCTAATTAGATGGGCCGCGCTTCCATCGTGCGCGAGGACCGCTGTTGATGAGGATCCGGTTGGTTCGAGAATAGTCATGCTGACGTCTTCGCCCGACATCGAACCTGCTGCTTGAGTTTGAGCCACCGACAGGGACAATCCGTCAACTTGCTTCAAGCCCAGGGATTGATCGCCGAGCACGGCAATCGCCTGCCTGCGCGTGAGTTCGCCTGAGGAATCTTTGACTGTAATAATGCACAGGTATGGCCCATCGGCGAGGCGCTGTCCCTGTTTGTCCAACGCAGGCCAATCAATCAGATTGCCCTGCTTGAAATCTGTGTCCAGCAACAAGTCGCCAGCGGGCCCGATGACTTCAAGTCGCACTTGCATCAGCTCACCAAGAGACGAGAAGCGTATTGAGTTGCCAGAGGTAGAGGCGACGACCTGCCTGGCCGGCTTGTCGACAGCGGTTGAGCTTCGCTGAGCACTCTGAGCCCACACCGATGCCGGCAGCATTAACATCAGAACGGCAGCGAGAGAATACGACGGCTTATACATAATGGAACCTCCTGCTCTGCGATAAATCTGCGAACTTTCCGTACCCTCACTCCATGAACGTGCAGAGTAACGAAGTCGGGCAGATAAGCGCGATTCCTGTGTTAGTTTCGGAAAAGTGTATTCGCCCCTCTTCTATCAACCGATGGATCGCGCGCGAGCTCAGGCCGGAAATCTTCACCGCTTCGTCAAGCGTAACGAGAGCAACTGTTTCTGAGCATTCTTTGCAAAGCGTTCTACCAAGCTTGCGAGACCCTCTGACGACGATCACTTCGTGCTTTTCAACAGTCGTTCTCGTTCTGCGCGTCTTCTTCAATGCCTAATTCTCCGGATCAGCTTTCGCGTGGTGTCGAAAGCGCTCATCGTTGTTCCGTTTTGTGAAGCTTGCGTATAATGGCCACCGCATCAAGACTTTCCGGCGCAGGCTATAGCATCAGCGGCTAGGAAGTATTTGAAATTGTCTGACAAAAATCTGATTTAAATCTGATTACTACCCGTCGCGTGCGGTTGGAGGTAACAAGGCGGGCTCAGATAAGGCGCATATTTGAGTTCGCGCCTTCTTATCTCGAGCACACGAGCGTCTCTTGCTGAAGTCGGGTCAGCCGGTAGGGGGCTGGAATAATGAGGGTCAGCCGAACATGACGCTGCGTCATGTTCGGCTGACCCTTTCTTCTACGCACTTCAAGTGCAGAGAAAACCCAGCCGCAGACACCACTCCTCGCACCTGTCTTTTTAGCGTCCTGGATGATCCTTGATTACTGGAGCGGTGAGCTGGAGATTTGTGTCTGAAATAGTTGCTACTGGCGAGCCGTCATTGAGTCTCGCGGAGAGCAGCGCAGCCACTGCGGCGTTCGACGTTGCCGGAAGATGACCAGCGTACGCCAGTGTGACCGACGCGTCGTGTGCTTCAACACCTGTGTAAGCGGGTTGCACCTGGAACAGGTGGAATGCTGGATCGTGCTTACCTCCCGCGTGGTTCTGAGGGAGTCCGCTGAGAACATGGTCATGAAAATCGGTCGGGTCTATGCCGTTTCCACCGTGGTCGCAAGGGTCGCAAATGGGCGTCCCAATGCCGAGTGATTCAAATCCGTTCGGGTAAACAACAAGATAGAGTGTTAATTGTGACTCCAGCGGTTTTGAGGTTACCGTGGGCGCCGTAATTCCAATTGTCACAAGCGCCCCGTCTGCGTAAGCTCCTTCAAAGGCTAATCCTGATTGAACGGTGGCGGTCGCTGCGCCGCTGACACAAAGCAACATGATCAGAGCCATGCCAAGTACTATCTGTCTTAATCTTCTATCGGTCATTAGTGTCTCCTTTTAGGGATGCCGCTCAATGTCTTTAGCGACAAAACGGAAGAAACCGTATCACGAGGGAGACAATTTTCTTGACAACAGTGGGTGAAGAACTAGTGGTGGTGCGTAATAGTGTGTTGCTCATTGAGCATTGTGCTGGCGATGCTCTGATGTTTTATCTGCCAACGAGATTCGGCTCTCTCTCACAAAATATCTTCGTAGTCCGGACGTAGAGTTTTGGATGTCCTCAAGGCCCTTCGTAAGGGGGTGATGTTTGCAGCACGCAAGGAAATTTCACACCGCCCTCCGCTAGAAGGGCCGATTGGTCCAGCGACAGTCCGAATGCTGACATTGCCCTCCGATGGGGCAATCGTCTCCGCTTGCGTCTGCTACATACATTGCCCTCCCGAACGGAGGGCCCGGAGAACTCGATGAAACCAGGGGAACTCGCTTCAAGTAACTAATGCGCTTCAGTAGTCTCATGGCCACTCTGTGGGTCGGATCAAGTCGACTCTATCGTTCAGAGAACCACCCACGGCTTCTCATTACTGTGACCACACTGTTAGGTTAGATCGGCCGCTGCTTTGATGTAAGCTGTTACTCCAGGATCATCGTGCTATTGTTCAGCTCTGCAAAGCTAACTCGTTAATTGAAACAGTTGCTAATGGACCAGGATGAATACGCAAATGAAGACTAAAGGGATGGCGTTAGCGTCTACCGTGATTCGACCTCAACATCTCATTGCGCGATGCTGCATTCTGCTCATCGCCTTGTGCTGTCTCATCGTGCACCCGTTGGTTAAAGCTGCGGAGCCGAAGCCATCGCTTGACGGTTATTGGCTCTCAGATGGCTACGGCTACCTTGCCGAGATCAATGGCAATGAAATGAGGCTGCTGGAAATCACCGCGATCAGTTGCATGCTCTTGGAGAGCTTCAAACTACAGCCAGAACCCTCGGATCCTCGCGGCGAACGATTCGTTTCCAAACAGTCCGGCGTTTTGTACTTGTCACCTGGACCTTCTCCCGATTCGGAGTGGTTTCAAGATCCAAGTGCGGCCTCGAAGGTTCTGTTCAGCCGGGTGCGGACGCGCCCGGAGGTCTGCACACGCGAAGCGCCTAACGATCCATTGACCAACTTTGAGGTCTTCGCCGCTACCTTCGGTGCTCATCATGGTTTTCTAAAGCTCCGAGGTGTGGACTGGCCCGCAGTCACGAAGACGTACCGGTCGAAGGTAAGCGCCCAGACAAAACCGGAAGAGCTGTTTGAAATCTTCAGAGCGATGATCGAGCCGCTGCACGACGCGCACACATTCATCTCGGCTTCCGGAATAAAGCGGGGCTTCGGAGGCAAGCGTACGGGCACGCTGGTCCTGACGGCGGAAGAAAAAAAGCGAACCATTGAAATACTTGAAACTCGCTATCTCGAGAGCAAACTTCGCGATTTCTGCAACGGCCACTTGCGCTACGCCAGATTAAAGGGAGGAGCAGGTTATGTCCGCATAGATGCGTTCGCGGGCTACGTAAGCAAACTCGGGTTCGATGAAGGGGCTCGCGCGCTCGAAGGGGCACTAGATGAAATCATGCAGGACGCTCAAGGGCTGAAGGGGTTGGTGATTGATGTCAGGATCAACGGCGGCGGCGCCGACCCGTATGGCATTCAGATCGCCAGTCGACTGACCAGCAAAGCCTATGTAGGTTTCGTGAAGCGGGCGCGCAACGACGCACAAAACCCGGAGAGTTGGACTGCGCCGCAACCTTCGTTGGTTCGAGTAAGCGACCGCCCGCGTTTCCTGGGTCCGGTGATCGAGTTAATCGGACCCGATACCGTCAGCGCCGGCGAGACGTTCACGATGGCATTAATGGGCCGTCTGCCGCAAGTCGTGCGCATCGGCGAAAATACTCAGGGCGTTTATTCGGACGTACTCGTTCGTCGACTACCCAACGGCTGGCGCTTCGGACTTCCGAATGAAGTCTTCCTGACAGAGCAAGGCAAGCACTTCGAGGCGAGCGGCGTTCCTCCAGATACTCGAATACCTGTGTTTCAGAAAACGGATCTCGACGCGGGGCGCGACAGTGCTCTGGAAAAAGCAATTGAGCTGTTGCTTGGCACTCCAGGCGGCCGACGTTAACCTGCGGTCGAGTTAACACGCCATTGGCGAGGGTGATGACCTGGCCTGCTATCTGATCGCGTACGATCTTTCCCCGATCAGCTTGTACTTCTCATCGTCAGAAGGACGATTCGTCGATGCGCGCGCGACTATCCCACGTTAGGAGGAGAGGGATGAAGAAGGTGCTTGTTGCAGCCACTGCCGTAGTGATAGTTCTTGCCGCGGTAACACTGGCAAGGACTTGGGCCGGACAGAATAAAAAAGAGATTGTCGGGCTGACTCCAGAACAAGTGCGGTGGTTCGCGCCGTCTTACTACAAAGATGGGCGGCAGCGAGCGCAGTTGTTCGGCGACTCAACTAAAGACGGAACGTGGGTTGATCGGGTTAAGATACCGGCAGGCATGCGGGTCCTCGCTCATACGCATCCGCATGACGAACTGGTTACGGTCATCGAAGGGACCTGGTACTTGGGCGCGGGAGAAAGATTCGACCCAGCCAAGCTCAAAGGGTATCGGGCGGGCAGTTTTATTGTCATTCCGGCGGGCGTCGCTCATTTCGTGGCGGCGAAGGAAGGCGGTGCGATAGTTCAGCTAAGCGGCACCGGCAAATTTGGCACTGACTATCTAGAGAAATAAGTGTGTACAGTACTCGACTAATCCAAGACGCGCGAAACAACCAGGGTGCACAAAATATGTTGTGATTTTAAACGCACCAAGGAGACTGTTATGGCCAACCTTATTTATATAATAAACACGTCGCTGGATGGCTACATTGAAGACGAGTCCGGTAAGTTCGACTGGCTGGCGCCGGACGAGGAGGTCCACCTATTCATCGGCAACCTCCTGCGTCCGGTCGGAACTTACCTCTACGGTCGCCGAATGTACGAGACAATGGCTGTTTGGGAGACAATGAACACAAGCGGCCAAGCCCCATTCATAGGGGACTTTGCGGAGATCTGGCAGGCGGCAAACAAGATTGTCTACTCCAGGACGCTGAAGACCGTCTCGACCGCCAGGACGCGGATCGAACCAGAGTTCGAGCCGGATGCCGTCCGGAGGATGAAAGAGGTTGCAGACCGTGACATCACCGTGGCCGGCGCGGAACTTGCCGCGCAAGCTATAAAGGCCAGGTTGGTCGATGAGTACCATCTGATGGTTTTGCCCGTCGTGATTGGAGGCGGCAAGCCGAGTCTCCCCGCGGGCGTTCGCCTGAGGCTCGATTTGCGGACCGAACGCCGTTTCGCGTCTGGAGTAGTTCACCTCCACTACCGGCGTCAGAAATCCCCTGAGAGGGGTCAGGCATGAAATATTGACTTTTGATCGTCCTGCAAGAATTTCAAGGTTGAAGCAGATCGCAGTCGGAAATGCGAATCTCACAACCGTCAGAAAGCCTGAGAGGGGTCAGGCAGGAAATATTGACTTTTGATCGTGCTGCAAGAATTTCAAGGTTGAAGCAGATCGCAGTCGGAAATGCGAATCTCACAATCTCAAGCGTGACCCCTTAAGGCATGAGCAGGTGTATAAGGATTCACATCGTTATGCAGCAGGGCCTCAACTGGCCTTGTCATTTAGGCGGCGGAGTCCCGCTTTGTACCGCCTGACTATCGTTGTGAGCGGTGAGAAAACGCTCGGCCCAAGTCGCCAGCACGGTCAAAGCTCCTTTCATCCTACTCGATTCGATGCGCGACGGCAGTTGCGCATCCACTCAGAACTACGGTGCCGTTTGGCGCGACTATTTCGGTAGTTGCGTTGCTGTTAAACACGTCTGGATCGTCGCCGAACTCGATGTTCTGGGTGATAGTTTGTGTCCCGGCCAACGTCCCGTCGGGGTTGAAGAAGAAGGCCTTGGAGACTGCTTTGAAGGTTCTCCCGCCGGTGTGTTCCCAGAAACCATGCCCGGGGCCGCGCTGCGAGGAACTGAATACCGCCGTAGTTTCCACAAGCGTTCCCCCTTGAGCAAATGTCAAAAAGGCCGGGGCCGTTCGCACGGCGACGCCTGTCTGGCAGTTTTGCAAAGTGACCTGCACCTGCCAGGTTCCCTCGATTCGTCTAGCCTTAGACTCGGCTGCGGCCGGCGTCGCTGCCGGAGCGATGTTTGCCCGGCTCATCGATATTCCACAAACGACATTGAGCGAGGAGAGCAGCATAAGACCGACAACCAGATTCCGGATCCTAGATTTCACGTTCGTTTCTCCTTTTCTAAGGTTTGACCGGGCGGCGCCCGGTTAGTGCGTCGTGATTGTCTTTCCATCGGTCGATGAAAATCTTTAGAATCCGTATGAAAATTTCTGAACTTTCTGAAAAGAGATGAGTGTTCTCGACGACCACGTCTATGAGTTCGACGAGTTCCGGCTCGATGCGGATCAACGGCTATTGGTTCGTCGCGGGGAACAACTAACCTTGACTCCGCGAGTCTTCGATACGCTGCTCTATTTTGTGCAACATCACAACAGGGTGATTACAAAAGACGAACTCATGCGCGCGATCTGGGCGGACTCATTCGTCGAAGAGAACAACCTGAGCCAGAATGTATCGACGTTGAGGAGGGCTTTGGGAAAGGCTCGGTACATTTTGACGGTCCCCGGAAGTGGTTATCGTTTCGCTGCAGAAGTCAAAACCATAAGACGAGCTAAAGCGGCTCTCCCCATCAAGAAAGCACAGGCTAGAACGATCGCGGTATTGCCGTTCAAACCGATTGTGGAAGCGAGCCGAGATGAGGCGCTCGAACTCGGAATGGCCGACACATTGATCGCGCGGTTGAGCAGCAGCGGAAAGCTGATCGTGCGCCCGCTGAGTTCGGTGAGAAGATATGGTGGATTGGAGCAAGACCCGCAGGCGGCCGGGCGAGAGTTAGGCGTCGAATCGCTACTCGATGGGAGTCTGCAGCGATCAGCCGACCGCATTCGTTTGACCGCTCGACTCATCAACGTCGAGGACGGCTCGTCGATGTGGGCTGGCACGTTCGACGAGAAGGCAACCGATGTGTTCGCCGTACAGGACGCCATCTCTGAACGGGTGGCGAGTGCTCTGGCAGTGCCGCTGAGCAATGAGGAGAGACAGCGGCTGACCAATCGTTCGACAGAGAATCTTGAAGCATACGATCTTTATCTGAAAGGTCGTTACCATTGGAACAAACTCATCTCTACAGAGGTCAGGCGTAGCATTCAGTTCTTCAGGAAAGCAATAGATATCGATCCGACTTACGCGCTCGCATATGCTGGAATAGCTGAAGCGTACCGGTCACTTCCGATCAGCAGCGATGTCCAACCGGATGATTCCTTTCCCCTGGCGCATGCGGCGGTTGCGAAGGCGCTGGAGATTGATGACAAACTCGCTGACGTTCACGCGACTCTGTCGATCCTGAATAGTTGGTACGACTGGGATTGGTCCGGCGCTGAGCGCGAAGCCAAACGCGCAATCGAACTCAATCCCAACTCGTCCGAGGCTCATCGCGCCAACGCACTATTGCTTTCGACGCTGGGACGTCAAAGGGAAGCGATCGAAGCTGCGGCGCAGGCGCGAGAGTTCGACCCGCTCGCGCTGCTAACGCGCACCCACGAATCGCTCTTCCTATATTACGATGGACGGTACGAAGAGGCGCGAGAGAAGTTGGTAAAGACGCTCGAGATAGAGTCGACTTTCTGGATAGCCCTGCTGACTTTGGCAAAAATTTACGTGCGCCAGGAACTGTACAGTGATGCGATCACCGAGTTGAGTAAGGCCAGGGTCTCTTCAGGAGGCAACACGCAGACGATCGCCTGGATCGGTTATGCCTTTGCACGGTCAGGCGATCACAAACAGGCAAGGGCCATACTTGAAGAACTGGTGGCCATTTCAGTGAAGCGCTACGTCCCGCCACACAACATTGCGCTGATTCACAACGGCCTGGGCGAAGACAAGGCAGCTTTAGACTGGCTCGAGCAAGCCTACAGCGTGCGCGATGTACTCCTATCGGCGTTCATCACTGTCGATCCGAGTTGGGATCGGCTACGCGAAACTCCGCGCCTTAGGGCGATTCTTAGAGGCATGAACCTGGAACGATCAGACGAGGGATCATATAACGTCTGGCCATCGTCATCACGCCCGGACTAATCATCATTGACTTTTATTTACCGCGTACTAGAGCCTGGTGCTCAATGTTCAGAACACGAATAAGAAGGCTCATACTAACACTGGCTGGCTTAGCAATGAGCTCGTGCTGCTTGCGGGTTGCCATCTCGAATCCTACATGCCGCGTCGTCGAGTGGTGATCCCATTGCAAATGGCTACGATGGGCAATTAACTCAAGATGATCTATCTCATAATTTCGACGCAACCGCTTTATGGGATGATGGGATCTATAGTCCGGGTATTGCGGTGCTTGCCGAAGTTGCGGCCGGCTTTGGCGAGTCAGAATTGTAGCTCCGTCGAGCGTTCGTCTGCCGGTCATGCGATTACTTCGTCACGGCCGCTGTCATATATATAAGCGTACGCCGATCAGAAACTTTGAAGCATACAGAGTCAACGGCACTCCGGCGGATTGGCGGATTGTGTAGCGCTCGGCGCGTACAAGTGGGACAAGGTAAGACCTCGGTGCTTTCAGGCATCAATCTCGGCAGCAATCTCGGAAATTCGATGTGGCACTCGGGCACGCTGGCTGCGGCGAAGCAACGAGAGAAGCAGTGACGCCTCCGTCGACACTAACGCAAGTGATCGCTCGCGCTACTCGTCTCGGTTTCCGTAAAGTGTTTGAAGCGATTTATGTAATCGCTCGGGCTAAGACCCGAGAACTCGAGAAATTCGCGTATCAGGTGGGACTGATCGAAGTATCCGAGATCAACGGCAAGGTCCGCGCAATTGATCGTGGGATTGTGTTGGATGAAAGTCCGCGTTCGCTGAAACCGTTGAATACGGCTGAACAGCTTGGGCGTCATGCCCACTTCCGCCTTGAAGACCTGGATGAACCGGCGCTGGCTTAGACCGAGATATTTTGCGGCGTCCCTGACTCTCGGCCCGGCTTGACCGTTCCCGAATATTTTCAACGCCGCCGACACCGCGTAATGCTGTTCCACGCCGGAACACAATCGACTCAACAGAGCCTCCTGGAGCAACTGAAAGCGCTCGGCAGAAGTTCTCGCTTCGCAAAGCCGCTCCCGCAGCCGACCTGCAGACGCTCCCCATAGTGTTTCGAGATCGACGTGAGTGTCGGCGAGATCGCCTGCCGGGAGTCCGAGAAACGGAAAAGCGCCGCCCGGCTTGAAGTGAACGCCGATCATCAAAGCTTCTTCCGGAGTATCGGGTGTGAAGCCGCGGCCAGACGCACCTGAAACGATAGCACCGGATAAGCGGGTGCAGTTTTCAGGACGCTCGGCGTCGTAAAATCGCTGCTCGTTTTGCCGGAGATTGATTGCGAGTTCGAGCGTGCCGGTCGGAAGAATGCGTTCGGTTCTGCGCTCCGGCTCGTAGCCTTCGTATAGCCAAAAAATGTCTACAAACTTCGAAAGCGGCGGAGTCGGTTTGTAGAAGTTGAATATCGTGTCGATATTCAGAATCGCAAACTGTTGGGCTTTGCCGCCGGCCACCGCAAGTGTCGAACTCGTCATAGTTGAATATTTTGATCAAAAAGAAAATAAAATATCAAGCACCTTGTTTTTCGGTCGTTGTCCTAGTTGGCTTGTGACTACATGAAGTAGACGCTGTCCCCGCCATTAGCCATTCGCCGAGACAGCGACCACACAATCAGTCAAATCGAAGCTCCGGCTTCAAAGACGGACTGGCGAGCATCGATGACTGCGTTATACATAGATAGTTCAGGAAAGGTGGTGTCGCCTTAAGCGTCCGGCGTCCTACCGATTGCGGGATCGAAGCAATAGCGATTACCCATTCTTCACTCGTGGCGCAATACCATCATTGGATCAATCTTCGTGGCGCGCCGTGCCGGGATGTAGCAGGCGGCGAAAACAATGGGTAGCAGACCCGCGGCAACCAGTGCGAACGTACCTGGATCGGTGGCTTGCACTTCGTAGAGTTGATTCGCGAACATGCGCATCAACGCGAACGCGCCAAGCAATCCGATCCCGCACCCGACAATCGCCGGTTGCAGACCCTGTCGAACAACTAACGCTAACACGCTCCTCGGTTGTGCCCCCAACGCCATGCGAAGCCCGATTTCGCGGGTGCGTTGATTCACTCCGTAAGCAACCACGCCGTAGAGTCCCACCACTGCCAACACAAGCGCCGCCAGAGCTAGGAGGCCAAGTAACAGCGTGGTGAAGCGAGTCTTCGCGACAGCCCTGTCGACCAGCTCCGGCATCATGCGAAAGTTGGCCACCGGAATCGCCGCATCGAGTTGCTTGAACTCCTGTTGAATCGCGCTCCGAAGATGAGGCAATGCCGTCTTATCGACGCGCAGCACCATTACCATCGCATCGGTCTGAACCTGCGTGTGAGGACGATAGACTTGCGGACGCGAGTCCGACTCCAGTGCAAACCCGCGCACATCACGAACGACGCCAACAATCGTTTTCCATTCCATCTCTCCTAATTCCCATCTGATTCGTTTTCCCAGCGCATCACCTCCGGGGAAGAACCGGCGTGCCAACGTCTCGTTGATGATCGCGACCAGCGGCCGTCCAGTAACGTCGTTCGCATCAAAGTCGCGTCCGCTTATGAGGTTCACTCCCATTGCGCTGAAATAGCCGGGAGAAACCACGCGATCCTCCGCTAAGGGCTCTTTGCCGCGAGGCACGGGCTCTGCGCCTTCTACGGAAAACCAGTTCATGCTCTCATTTCCGCTCAAGGGCAGCGCAGAGACGGCGCCGACCTCGCGAACGCCCGCCAGATTCGTCAATCTCAAACGCGCTTGTTCGAAGAATTGCGCTCGCTGACCGCCATCCATGTATCGAGCCCGAGGCAGCGATACTTCAAAAGTTGCGACACCCTGCGGGCTGAATCCCGGATCGACCGCAGCCAAACGTCGAAAACTTTGTAACATCAGAAGAGCGCCGACGAGCAGGATCGCAACCAACGCTACTTCAACCGTCACGACCAGACTATGGCTCCGGATGCCGCGCACCGCGGACCTTGAGGAAACAGCATCCTTGAACGCTTCGGCGAGGCTTACCTTGGACATCTGCCATCCGGGCACCAAACCAAACAGCACACCGGTCACGATCGACAGAAGTCCAGTGAAGAGAAGCACGCGAAGGTCTAGTGAGATGTCTTGTAAGCGCGGCACATTCGGTGGCATGAAACTCAACAGGAAGTTCATCCCCAAATAGCCCGCCAGTAGCCCAAGGCCGCCGCCGAGCACCGACAGCACCAGCCCCTCGGTTAAGAGCTGACGAATAATGCGGCCACGGCCGGCACCGACTGCAGCTCGCACCGCCATCTCACGCCGCCGGGACGCGGAGCGCGCCAGCAGCAGGCTAGCCATGTTGGCGCAAGCGATTAGCAGCAAGAAGCCCACGGCCCCCAACAAAATGAGAAGCGGCGCACGCGTTTGACTGACGATCTGGTTGAAGAGCGGAGTCAGCCAAATCCGCCAGCCTTCATGTGATTCCGGATAAGCAGCAGCTTGCCGTGCGGCGACTGAGTCCATCTCGATTTGCGCCTGCGACTGCGCGATGCCCGCTTTGAGGCGCGCAACAACAATCACGAGTTGTCTCTGTATCCGGTTCTGCCAGTAGCCAGCGTCTCTAGCGAATGGAGTCCAGAGATCGGCTTTTTCGGGCAAGTTGTAACTCCGAGGCATTTCTGTCGCTCGCGGGAAGTTGAAGCCTTCGGGTAGAACGCCGATGATCGTGCGCGGCACGCCGTTTACGCTGAGGGTCTTACCTACAATCTCGGTGTTCCCGGCAAAGCGTCGTTGCCACAGATCATAACTGATGACGGCGACTCGATCCTGGCCAGGCCGCTCCTCCTCCTCAGAAAACTGCCGGCCAAGGATCGGTTGCGCGCCGAGCATCGGCAGTAGATTCGCCGATACATCAACCCCGCCAACGCGTTCAGGATTGCCGTCGTCGGATAGGTCAGCGAGACTCGACTGGCAGATGGCGATTTGTTCAAACGACGTCGTAGTCGCGCGCCATTCCGGCACGTCGGAATTGGCCGGCGGGAATTCGTGAAAACCGAGTTGATAAGCACGGTTGTCCGTCCAGATCATGACCAGTCGATCCGGATCGCTAAAACCGAGCGGCCTGAGCAGCACTCCATTGATGACACTGAAGATGGCGGTGTTCGCGCCGATGCCGAGCGCGAGCGTCAGGAGTGAGGCGCTGCTGAAGATTGGCTGCTTCGACAGCATTCGCAGGCTGAAGCGAAAATCCTGGAAGAGGTCTTCTATGAATCTCACGCGCCGCATGTCTCTACACTCCTCCTTTCGTTGCTCCAGACCATCCATTGCTCGCAAAGCGGCCCGACGAGCTTCCTCCGCCGTCATCCCGTTGGCGATGTCCTCCTCGATTTGACGCTCGAGGTGGTATCGCAATTCTTCGTCCAACTCATCTTCGACCCGGCTCCGCCGAAACAGCGAGCGAAGCCGCATAGGTAGGGTGTAAAACCAGTGTTCAAAGCGCACGGCCTTTTGCCTCCTTCAGCTCCAGCAGCGCGAAAATGTCTTGTTCGAGTCCATGGATAGCCGAGTAAGCAAGCCGTTGAGATTTCCCTCGGACAAGGTCTTATGGCCTATGCTGGCTCTCTCTCGGTTACCGAGAGAAAAAAATACACTCCCTCCTCTCGGTAAGCAAGGGGGTTGGCGGGCGAAGGATTTGACAAGTGGAACTCCACCGAACTCTCGTGGTCGACAACTCAGGCAAGCTTCCCGCGAGGCTCGGTCCCGCCTCGAGAATTCGGCGGGTCGAGAGCCTTCAGACCTATAGATGCAAATTGTGACGGCTATTTTTCGTCTGTTTATATTGTGGGTGGTGTGGGAACGTCGAGAATCATTCGGATCGGCAGAGCTGATCTGCTAGCCCGTAGGCGCTCCGTTTGATTCTGAAAAGGTCTCACGACTATCCAACCTGATACTCCGCGATGCCTCGCCGACGCAGTACAAGACCTGCACCGCGCAAATCGCGCTGCTCTTTTTGATCGTATTCACAGGCGATTGCCTGCTGACAGATCCCGGCAGCAGCCGCTAACAACCAGCGGCGATCGACTGTTGACAACTCGAGAGTGGTGAGATGTTCGTGCGCTCACCCAAGCCGTCAATGAGAGGTGCTCTATGACCACGCAAGGTCCGCAGAAGACAGATTTCAGCCTGGATGTACTCGGACGATTCATATGCAACGGACTCGACGAGGCGTTGCTTAGTACGAATAAGAACCTGCGTCCCGACGCCCGGCCCTTCGATGTGATCGTCATCGGTGGAGGCAGCTTTGGGGGAGTCATCGCCCAACACATCTTCAGCGGTGACAGCACTCACAGCCGGCGCATTCTGGTGCTCGAGAGCGGGCCGTTTCTTTTGCCTGAGCACGTCCAAAACCTGCCGATGGTAGGAATCACCGCTCCGGGTCCGGTAGAAAACGATCCCGGCTTCTTGAGAGAACAGGTTTGGGGTCTGGCGTGGCGCTCGAATGTGAAGACCGGCTTCCCGGGATTGGCTTATTGTGTCGGCGGACGATCGGTGTTTTGGGGCGGCTGGTCGCCGCAGCTTCTCGATACCGATAACGACACCGAGATGCCTAGAGACAGATGGCCGGACGCTGTCGTGAGCGACTTGAACGCCAGGTACTTCAGACAAGCTGCCGAGCAGATCGGGGTCACCGAAACAAATGACTTCATTCACGGCAAGCTGCACACTTCGATGCGCCGGCAGCTCTTCGATGGCATCAAGAATCAAGAGGTGACCGAGGCGATTCCGACAAACGAACTCCCGTTGCATCTGGATGACGTGCCAGACAAGAAGAAAGAGTTGTTCAAACTCGAAGCGCCGTTGGCAGTTCAGGCCAAAGACCCGAGGTCCGGGTTTTTCCCGTTCAACAAGTTCAGCTCCGTTCCGCTGCTGATGGAGGCGTCACGTTCAGCGTGGGCAGAGTCTCATCAGGGCCTCGATCCAGGCGTGCCCGGCGATGACGCAAGGAAGCGCCTGATGATCGTGCCTAACATTCGGGTCATTCGACTGATCACCGACATCGCCGGCGGAACCGCACACGTTACCGGAGTGCTTACGAACCAGGGCTTCATCCCGCTCCCAGCGCACGGAGTAGTAGTGATGGCTTTGGGAACGATCGAGAACTCGCGCGTTGCCCTGCTTTCGTTCGGAGGGATCACCAACTATCAACTGATCGGCACCAACGTTATGGCGCATTTGCGCTCCAACCTCACCATAAGGATACCCAGAACTGCGTTGGGCGATCTGAACCACAGCGTGCAGGACCTTCAGCAATCGGCTTTGTTTGTGAAGTCGCGGCACCAATTTCAGGACAAGTCCAAAGGGTACTACCACCAGCAAATCACCGGGTCTGCAGGCGGCGGCGGTCTCGCAGTAGAAAGCGACGCCGAACTGTTCAAGAAAGTACCCGATATCGACCTGTTGAATTTCTACCGCGCCGCGGATGGCGAACGCGTAGTCATAACCTTGCGCAGCATAGGAGAGATGCAAGGCCACAATCCCAATACCCGCATCACACTGGCGCTCGATCAGCTTGACGAGGTGCAAGTGCCGCGCGCGTTCGTATCGATTGCAGATCCACGAGAGCCTGAAAGCCCCAGCGACAGCGCCCAGACGAAAAAAGATCGCGAGCTGTGGAATGCGATGGATAACAACGCGCTGGAGATCGCGAAGGTTTTTGCCGGCGCGACGAACCCGGAAATCCTGTTCAAGAACCGTGACGGCATAGGCACTACGCATCACGAAGCTGGAGGGCTGTGGATGGGGGAAGATGCTGCCACCTCTGTTACAAACTCGGATGGCCGATTTCATTTTGCAGACAACGCCTATGTCGCCGGCCCTGCACTGTTTCCTTCAGTAGGCTCGCCAAACCCGATGCTGACCGGCACCGCATTGGCGCGTAGGACGGCCGACAAGCTCCTTACATCAATGCCACACCCGGTAGCGCCTGCACTCGAAGCAGGATTTCAGTACTTGTTCGACGGCACTGGCAAGTTATTCGCCCAATGGCAAAAGGCGCCGGGACAAGGCACGTTCTATTTGACAGACGGCGAGATCGTAGCGTATCCGCGCAACAACGAGTTCGCACTTCTCTACTACGCGCCCGAGGCCTTCAGCAATTTTGTACTGCGACTTCAGTTCAGACTCGACGATGTGAATTTCAACTCTGGAGTGTTTGTTCGTTTCATCGATCCGCTCAAGCCACCCGCCTCGATACAGAGCGACCCGAGAGTAATTGGGAACAAAGCATGGGTAGCGGTGCTAACCGGCTTCGAGGTTCAAATAGACGAACTGGCGGTGCCCGACAATTTGGACAAACACCGAACCGCCGCGATCTACGACATCGAAATCGGCGCGGCGCCGGGCCAACAAGACTACCACCGAGGTCCGGCGATCCAAGCCGGTCAGTGGAACGATTACGAGATTCAAGTCGTAGACGACACCTACACGGTAACGCTAAACGGCCAACAGACCACTACATTCACAAACATCGACTCGAACCGTGGCAGGGCTCAATCCCAGAACCCGCTCTCTGGCTACGTGGGTGTACAGGCTCACACCGGGTTGGTGGCGTTTAGAAATATTAGAATCAAGAAACTCTGAGACTACACATTGGAGCCAAGTCGTTCTCTATCGTTCAAACGCGACGGGAGTAGTGGATGCGAATTCTACACATGACCACGGAGTTTCCGCCGGTTGTATTCGGTGGACTTGGTACGGCAGTAGGCGGCCTGGTGAACGCATCCGCGCGGGCAGATATGTCAGTGGCGGTTCTGCTTGTTGGTGGAGTCCTGTCGATCGCTGAGGGCTACGGAAGGCCCGCGGGCGCAAAACCTGAAAGCACCACAACGCCTCACGGGGTGGTGAGTCCGACTGGAGTTACATTCTTTCAGATCTCGCCGTTTGACCACGTGGAAGCTGCCGTGCGAGTCGCCCGCGAATGGGGCGCTGACTTGCTGCACCTCCACACTGCATGGGTCTGGCCATTCGCTGAGGCGATCCTGAATCGCACCGGCATCCCGCTGGTCTACACCATACATTCAGTGGACCGCGCCGAGTATGAGATCGGTCAAGAGCTCGGCCACATCCTCGAACACTGCCAGGAACAGGGCATCGCGATAGATCGGGCCGAGCGGCTGATTGCGCTGACTCAAAATGAGACCGATCTGCTCGTTCACTACTACCCGGATTCGGCTGAACGAATAAGAGTAGTAGGCAACGGCATCGACGACTCTCCGACAGCCGTTCATGCTGCGCGGACGCCAAAACAATCCCAGTCGCCGATGGTCCTGTACACTGGCCGGCTTGTCGAGCGGAAAGGAATAAGGGACCTCCTTGCAGCCGTACCTTACGTGATGGAACGCGCGCCCTCGACGCGCTTTGTTCTTGCGGGTGGACCGCCGCCGTTGTCGGGCGAGGAGGTCGCGAGGCAGTGGCTGCCTCCTGAGTGCGAGCCTTATCGCGATCGAATACATTTCACGGGCTGGCTCGGACCCGATGAGCTTGAAGAGTGGTATTGCGCAGCCGACGTACAAGTCGTTCCGAGTCGATACGAGCCGTTTGGAATGGTAGTGCTCGAAGGGATGCTTTACGGGTTGCCGATCGTGGCGGCGGCTCTGGGTGGCCCGATGCGAATCCTCAAACACGGTCGCACCGGACTGTTGTACCCGCCCAGAGACGTTTCCGGCCTCGGAGACGCGATCCTGAAGCTTGTTACCGACGAACAGCTAAGGCTTCGTATCGGCGCCGAGGCAGCTCGAGAAGTGAGACGCAACTGGCTCTGGTCGCGTCTCGTCCAGAAGATGCGAAACGTATACACAGAAGCATTGGGCTGGCACTATCCTGCGTTTGCTCAATCGCTGACAATGCAGACGATCTCCACATAGCGTATCGCCAATCAAACTGCGGACGACCAGCCAACCTCGCACAGGCTCTCCCCACCCAAATCGCCGCCTTGTCTGATGTCCCGCAATTTGTCATAGTCCCCCTGCGTTCTCCTGCCAAATTCCCGTTCTTTGGCTCTCATTGAGACTTTCTTTGCAGAAGGCCACAAGCTAAGTCCCTATTATGAGTGATTTGTCGGATCGCTCCGGGAATGGCATGCGAATTGTTCACTCCGAGGCGATGACAGCCACACAAGAAGACATTGCATTAGCCCGACGGTCCCTCACGAGCGTTGATAAACCGGGTCACGCTGTTCCCCTTCCCAACGGCTTGATGATGCGATTGCCCGAGCAAGGCGTACTCATCGCGACTTTCCTATCACCCCATGTGATACGTATTCGCGTTGCCAACCTGGAGAACCTGCATCGGGACTTTTCATACGCGCTAACGCCAAACACGACTGGAGTCTGCTCAGTCGAGACTCGAGAAACGGCAGACACGATTGACCTGTGGACCTCGGACGGCGCGCGAGTTCGCATAGAGCGGCCGTCGGGTCTTCTCACTATCTTTGACGAGCACGGTCGAATCGTTGTCGAAGACGATCCATACCAACCACCGTTGTCCGGTCCGCTACCAGGTTCGGTAACCGCCACCAAGCTCAGAGGAAATGACGAACGCTACTTCGGATTTGGAGAGAAAGCATTTGGGAAGCCTCGACGCAGCCTCCGAACCAGGATGTGGAACAGTGATACATACGGATATCCCGTTGATGCCGACCCGCTCTACCAGTCCATTCCGTTTTTTATCGCGATAAGCGAAAGACAAGCCTACGGACTGTTCTTCGATAATACTTACCGTTCCTCCTTCGATATGGGCGCCGACGATCCGTTGCGATATAGCTTTGCCGCCGAAGGCGGAGAGCTCGACTACTATGTCTTCACTGGAGGACGGGAACGATCGGCGCGCGCCGTGCTTAAGGACTACACCGACCTGACGGGGCGTACTCCATTGCCGCCGCTGTGGTCGTTGGGTTACCACCAGTCCCGATGGTCGTACTATCCGGATTCGCGTGTTCGCGAGATTACCGCGAGATTTCGAGAAAGCAGAATACCTCTCGATGTCATTCATCTGGACATCGATCACATGGATGAGTTCCGTATCTTCACCTGGGACAACGAACGGTTTCCTGATCCTGCGCGACTGGCGAGCGAATTGGCCGAAGCGGGCATTCGCCTCGTAGTCATCGTAGACCCCGGCGTGAAAGTAGAGGACGAGTATCCCCTCTATCATGAGGGTGATTCTCACGGATACTTTTGTCTGCTTCCGGATGGAAAGGAGTACAAGGGTCGCGTGTGGCCTGGAGTGTCCGCATTTCCTGACTTCACCGATCCCGAGGTTCGCAAGTGGTTCGGCTCACAATATGCTCGACATCTCGATGTGGGAATCAGTGGCTTCTGGAACGACATGAATGAGCCTTCGGTTTTTCCCGAGCACGAGGTGGACCCGCTCGATTTCGAAAACCCCGCGAAAACGTTTCCTCTCGAAGTGCGCCACGCTGGAGATGGCCATCCAGGCGATCACGCGCGATATCACAATGTGTATGGGCTGCAGATGGCTCGAGCGACGTTCGAGGGGTTGAGGCGACTGCGGCCTGACGAACGACCGTTCGTGCTAACGCGTGCCGGGTTCTCCGGAATTCAACGCTACGCAGCGGTGTGGACTGGTGACAACGTTTCGAGCTGGGAACACCTTGCGCTATCAATACCGATGCTGACAAATCTCGGAGTGTCTGGCGTACCGTTCGTCGGCGCCGATGTCGGGGGATTCTCCAAGGCGCCTTCCGGTGAGCTGTATGCTCGATGGCTACAGGCGGCAGCTTTGACGCCACTCTGTAGGTCTCATACCGAGACCGGAAGCAAAGACCAGGAGCCCTGGTCGTACGGAAAGGAGTTCGAAGAAATAAACCGAAGGACGATAAACTTCAGGTACGAGCTGCTGCCGTATCTGTACTCGTTGTTTCATGAGCACCAGGAAACCGGCGCTCCTCCATTGCGTCCTCTTTGGTTCGAATATCAATCCGACCCCAGGAGCTACGACATCGACGATCAATTCCTCGTAGGTGCAAACTTATTGGTTGCTCCGGTCGTGACCGAGGGCGCGCTCAGCCGGTCGGTATACTTCCCTGCCGGCGATGACTGGGTTTGCTGGAAGAGTGGTGAACGCTTCAAAGCCGGCACAGAAGCGGTGGTCAATGCTCCTCTCGATTGCTTGCCGCTGTTCTTGCGAGCCGGTGCAGCGGTCGTTACGCAGTCAGTTGTGCAGCACACCGGTGAGATGCAAGGTCAACCGCTGATTGTAACGGCCACGTTGGGTGAACGACGGGCGATGTCTTTTTATGAAGACTCGGGCAATGGATACGACTATCTTGAAGGTAATTTCAGCTTACTGACCGTTGCAGTCGGTCCGAATGAAATCGAGATTTCCAGGGTCGGATCTTGCGAGTATCAGCGTCGTGTTAGTCATGTCGACCTCCTGGGTCTGCAGAATGAATCACCGAGAGTGCGAATCAACGGCACTCCGAGCAGCTCAGAGTTCGATCAGGCGACAGCGCGACTGCGCATATCGATAGCCGCCGAGCAGACTGGTAACATACGGATTGAGGTAAGTTGAAATCAGGTTTCTCGGTTCGACTGAAGCGGCTGATCTCTCAGCTCTACGTGCATTTTGAGCTGATCACTTTGAGATCCTTGACGATCAGCAGCTTTACTCCGGCCTCGCGGTATTCTGCGCTCTCGTAGTCTTCGTCATCATCGATATTCCCGACTGTACCAGTCACTCTCACGGTCTGGTCTATGTGCTCTTTCAATCGAATCGTACTGCTCTTCAACACATAGTTCTTGCCGTCCTTGCTGGTGATCGACGTTTTTCCTTCATTGTCGATTTTGATCAAGCAGCCGGTGACGGTGATCGAGTCCTTCTTCGATTCGCGCGAAGGTCCCTCACTGCTCCGCGTCAGGCCTCTCGGCCCTCCTGGAGCAAACTCAAAGATCAGAAGCGTGATGCCAACGATGCTCAGATATTTTGCAGTCACTCTCATCTAAACCCTTTCTGTTTGTCGCTGCTATCGCGCTCGCGGCTACTTCGCGGACACTATTAGGTCATCGAAGTAAGTTACCGAGTCGGCTTTTGTCCACAAGCCAATCTTGCCGGCTTCCTTGAAGGTATTGTCAGTGGTATCGATTTTCTTCTCGCCGTCGTAGTAGCACGTGATGTGATTGCCTACACACTCCACGCGCAACTCATGCCATTCACCAGCGGTGACTTTCAGGTTTGCTCCCGCGAACTGCACTCTCTTGCCAGCCACTACGTGATAGAGCCGATAGTTGTCCTCAAGTGCATTCGCGCGCACGAGGTAGTAGTTGTTTGCGTCTCGCAGACGGAATACGAGTCCTCCTGCACGATCTACGCTGCCGTCCACAGCTTTGAACTTAACGCTCATCTCGAGGTCCTGAAACGAGCCTTCATCGGCTATGGCAAGCGGAAAGCGATAGTCGGTCTTGTCTGTCGAGGTCTGTGCGAGAACGTTCGGCTTAGAAGGGGCGGACGGGTCAGCCTTCACCAGCCATTCGACCTTTCGTCCTCCTCCAGTCAGAGCGGTGTGGAACTTCGCCGGCAACTGATCAACTACATCAGTGTCGAAGTTGTATGAGAACTGTTTTCCCGACGGCTGCACCGGTGCCGGGTTCTCTGGCTCGACTCTCGCCGAGTCAGCGGAAGACTCATCCTCATCGCCATCGTTTTCTTCTCCCCTGCCGCACGCTTCCAGAACGAGCAGCAACGCCAAGCAAGTAATACCGACCGCGAATTTGTTCATACAGCACCCCTCTCGAACAAGCTGATAAATTACATACCCATGGCCATTTTGGAAATGCCCAGGGCTCCAACCTAACACCATGAGATTAATCCATGAGAAACGAGAGATTAATGTCTATTCAGAATCGGATGTTTGATAGGCCTGAATCAGTACGGTCGAGCGCTGACCAAGCTGGCCCGATTTGAGAGATGCTCTCCTTTTGCAGAAAAAGAAAAAAAGGAAGGACTCGGATTGGCGATGGAAGAGGATCGCAGACCACAGAAGATCTACAAACAGATTGCTTACAAGCTGACTAGCAATGCTCGTCGGACCGCAGCGGTGAGTTAGGTGGTTTCTTCGCTGAAGCAGAGAAGATATCCGTCGAGATCTTCGACATAGAAGTCCTTGCAACCCCATGGTCTCTCCTCGAGCGATCGAATGATATGGGCTCCCTTGGACTTCAATTCATCAAATAGCGCCTCTATTCCCCGAACCCCGACATAGGCGTCGATGTGCTCATTCTGTTTGCGGTGAGTCCGATCCGCAATGGTTTTCGGCGCGCATTTCAGATGAATCGAAAAACCGTTGCGGCTAACGCTCGCATAAAACGACTCGTACACAAAGTCGGACTCAAAGCCTAGCCGGTCGCGGTAATATTCGACAGCTTGCGACAAGTCATCGACTAGGAATTGTGGTGCTATGCCAGTTACCTCAGTGACGGCTTTGAGAGCTGGGCTGTTCATTCACTCCTCCTTCGTATCAACTTTAGTCGCCTTAACGTCTGCCGCTCAGTCGCATAGGCCTCGCAAGTCACCGGCAGCGGGCTGTTGCGCGTGCAGCCCACACATAACCAGCAATCACTAACGAGGACGACCGAAAAACAATACGTAGCCGTCAGCGTCCTTGAGTTCAAATCCCCTCAAACCATCGTGAGTATCCTTGAGTGGCTGAGAGAATTCGACATTGCGCGACGAAAACTCCGCCGCCAATGCGTCGGGATCAGGAACGTCGAGGTAGGCGTCCCATCGTGCTGACGGCTCTCTCCTGTAATTGGGGAGCGGATCTACACCAACGTCCTTGAGCATGATCATCGCGCCGCCTCGGCGCACTATTCCGAAGAAGACATCATTGGCCGGCCCTTCAAACATGATGTCAAACCCTAGCCGATCGCGATAAAACGAAAGCGACGCCGCGATATCCTGCACGATGAAAAACGGCGAGATGCCCGAGATTTCAGGGCGAGTCATGTGACCTCCAATCTCTTACGCCCAATTCTAATCATACTCACCTGCTTAAACGCTTAACCTCTCTTAGGTGTCGGGCTCACCGCCGTGTTTGGAAGCCGACGATTGGATCTGCTTCACGATCTCGTCAATACAAGGGACGTATTCTCCATCTGTGGAGACTTGGATCGTAGGTACATTGAACTTCGGCACTGCATAATCTGGCGGAGATAAGAATTCCCCTGTTTCCTTGTAATGAGCAACTCGCTTATCGCCGTGACAAAGCTCGCGATCTGGATTCTCTAAGCCTCGCTGGAGATGGCGTCTTGCGGACACCGCATCATCAGCGCAGCATAAGACAATCCATGTTGAGGCCAACTCAAGGATTCTGGGCATCCTTGGTTCCCAAACCTGATGCTGAAATGCCGCCTCTATGACAACAGAGATATTACCGGCTAGATATTGGTTCACTATGCCAAAGAAAAAGTCGGAAACCAGACCATTGGTGCCGGGTGGAAGTTGGTCGTGTTTGACACCATAGGTGTTGACGTAGCCCTCTTTGATCTCATCACGGCTTATCACCGGCATCCACAAGCGTTCCCCAAGCTTCCTGGCCAAAGTGGTTTTTCCGGATCCCGGCCTGCCGGTGATGATGATGCACTTGGGTTTTCTGTTCATGTTTTCTGGATACCAAACATGAAACGCGATCGGGGTATTATGCCTTATATCTGATGCCGGTACGAGTCCTCGATAGACTACCGTAAAAAGGTGATGAGGAGATGAGGGGATCAGGGGGAAGAGGGAACCCTCGCGGTGTTTGTCTGAAACTCCTCATCTCTTCATCTCCTCATCTCCTTTTTCCTTTTGGCCTTTATGGTATTTTTAGTATCATATTTGCCATGCGCATCCATGTGCTTACCCTCGATGGGGTTTTCGATCTGGGATTGTCCGCTGTCCTCGATGCCTTTCAGACCGCCAACGAACTTGCCGAGATGTCTGGGTTTTCCGGCGAGCGATTTGACGTGAAGATCGTTGGCGTAAACAAGTCAATCAAGACATCGCAAGGCCTGACTGTCCCGGTGCAGTTGATTGGCTCAAAGGCATCCGACTGCATAGTGGTTCCGGCGATTGGGTTCAAGATGCCCGGGCCATTAGAGGCAGCACTCGCGCGGCCAGACATTCAAGATGCCGCGGTTCTCTTGCAGCGGTGGGCCCGAAGAGGTGCGATAATGACGGCCGCTTGCGTTGGGACCTTCGTGATGGCCGAGTCCGGCCTGCTCGATCATCAACGCGCTACCACCACGTGGTGGCTGGCACCAATGTTCCGTCAGCGTTACCCAAACGTGTCCCTCGACGAATCGAACATGATCGTAAAGTCCGGACGTTTCGTGACCGCGGGAGCTGCGCTGAGCCACATTGACCTTGCGTTGTGGATCATCCGGGCAGCCAGCCCGAAACTCGCTTCGCTAACCGCGAAGTATCTCATCGTCGACTCGAGGCCCTCACAGTCCGCCTATGCGTTGACCGATCACCTCGTCCACTCCGATCCCATTGTCCAGCGTTTCGAAGACTGGGCTCGCGCGAGATTGAAGCATGGATTCTCTCTGGACGACGCTGCCCGGGCAGTTGGATCAAGCAAGCGAACACTCGCGCGCCACATGCACGCGGTGCTGGGCAAATCTCCCCTATCTTATTTTCAGAGTCTGCGGGTTGAGCGCGCGGTCCATCTGCTGAAAACCGGCAGCGCCAGCGTCGATGAGGTCGCCGCCCGCGTGGGCTACGCCGATGGTACTACTTTGCGTAACCTCTTGCGGCGCAGGTTAAAACTCGGAATCAAGGAAATCAAAAGAACCGCCTGAACGCCCGGTCAAGCGGACACAATCCATACGCCTGGGAGTTCACACCCCGAGACTCCGAAGATTCCAATCGTGGAATTAGGGCCAGCGAGCAGCCCTGACACGTGGCTAAGGAACACGTCGCCGTGTTGGTGAAGCCGCTGTGTTCAGCGGATAACTCGCTGGCCCACAAGACTCTTATGGAAAGAACGCGGCTAGTGCGGAGCAGAAATACAAGTTTCCTGCCGATACTTCCGTAGCCGGGTTCGCTACAGTCTGCTGCGCCAGTCTGCGTTAGCTGTCAGTGATCAAAGCGGTCTGAAACTTAATCTACATTTCCAATCTTCCGCGAAATCTTGGCCCCCAGAACCTCAGTTCTTTCTATGGAAGGCGGCTCGGCGAAGAGATTGGGCGCCTGGGCAATGAGTGCTCTGGCAATCGGCCCGTTGAGGTGAGTCTCTCTTCCCGACTCATCGTGAAATGAATCGAATACCGCGAACGTGGATGGGCCAAGACGCAGCGCGAACCACAGCGGGGTGGTCGGTTCCTGATTTGCCAGCTCAAGACCTTTCAGCAGGAAGGCAGCGACTTCTTCCTCCTTCCCGGGTTTCGCCTCAAGTCGTACAAACAATCCAAGTGAAAGCATTTTCAAATCTCCTTGTGAAAGTATTCTCACATTTCCTTAGCCGAATTAGCGGCCAATCCGATACTACGTCCGAATGCCCGATTCTGCCTAGAGGCAAGAATGCCATATTTGATATCATTATCGCCATGGTAGTGTTAGACGACTAATAACAGTCGGGAGCGTGACAATAAGCTCACTTCGTCCATTCCCCCCTTTTGGGAGAATACGGTGCGCCGTCATGTTTGCAAGTTTGCGGGAGTTCATCTGCAGGCTGCGGAGCGGTCTTTTTTGCGCTTGCTACAATCCAATAATTTGTTGATCATGAGCCCCGTGGAATTGTTGTGACTATCACCTTCCAAGTCCCGGGAGGGTTGTGGTCCTTGGGCTCCATAGAAGCATCCAATCTCCGAGCCTTCAAGCCTGAGTTCCGAGCCTTGAGTCTTTGGTAATGAAGTGCAGTTCAGAACGGACTGTGTCAGCGTTGTCACAAGAGGCTCGAACTCAACACGCGCGAAGCGGACTTGCATTTCTTGAGAGATCTTGCGGCACGCTGAGACGGAAGGGCGGTAGTGAAGACCAGCACGCCAAACAAGGATGACTTTGAGGCGCTTCTCGCCTGGCTGAATCCTGATCGCGACGCTGCAGCCGAAACTTACTTAAGAATACAGAGTAAACTAATCCAAATCCTGGTTCGTCGGCAGTGTTACGAGGCTGCCGAGCTCGCCGACGAGGTGTTCAATCGTGTGACAAATGTGATCAACCGCATTGCTCCCACGTATACCGGCGACCCGGCACGCTATTTCTTCGGTGTGCTAAGAAAAGTCTATCAGGAGTGGTTGCGTGACGAAGGAAAAAGGCTCAAAGCCGAGTCTGTGGTTCCCAGTAAGCGGGACCACAATCTTGAGCTGAATCATTCCTGCCTTGAGCAATGCCTGGACCATCTCAATCTCGAAAGGCGCGATTTGATTGTTGAATACCACCGGCATGATAAGCGCAAAAAGATTGAAAACAGAGAGCGGCTGGCGCACGAGCTGGGTGTGACTCTGAATACGCTCAGAATGAGAATTCATAGGATCACCGAGTCACTGGAAAAATGCTTCGCCGATTGCCTGGATCGCGAAGGCGCCGGCGAGAACGTCGTCATGTTTTCGCCGGATCAGCCATGACACTATGGGTCGGGCTGAAAGAGGACACAGCAAAATGCCCTATGACAAAGATGATGGGGCCCTGATCACCCGATATCTGCTCGCGCAGCTTAAGGAAGACGAGCTCGAGCAGTTAGAAGAGCGCCTGATGTCCGACGACGACCTGTTCGATCGGGTGCTGCTGGCAGAAGCCGACATGGTTGAGCGTTACGTCACAGGCGAGCTTCCGGACGAGCATAAGTCTCAATTTGAGGCGTCGTTCCTTAGTACTCGCGAGGGCCGGCGAAAAGTAGCGGTCGCCAGGGCTCTGGCAGAGTACGCACAAAAGACCCAAATTGCGGAAGAACGCAGCAATGCCGAGAGCACCACTGAACCAATTGAAGAGAGGTTAACTTCGCAGGACGCTCGCGCGCGCACGGCGTGGTGGAGGCGACCTGTCACAGTCACCCCCTTTATGCTTGCGACCGCTGCATTGCTGATTGTGGCATTGGGTATTGCTGTCTGGCTGATAGGTCGCGGCCGCTCGGAACTGAACGAGGGTCTGAGGGCGCTAAACAAGGCGTATGAATCACAACGACCCATCGATTCTCGCATCACTGGTTTTCCTTACGCGTCTCCGCCGAGGGCGGGCGGCGGGACCAATCAAGCGGACCTACGTTCACTGAACAGGGCGGAACGCCTCTTGATCGACGAGGCGTCCGATCACCCAGGCGCAGGATCGTTTCACGCGCTTGGACAGTTCTACCTCGCCGAACGTGATTACGATAATGCGATCACAAATTTTGAGCGGGCGCTACAGAGTGACACTAACAATGCAAAGATACACAGCGACTACGGAGCGGCTCTGTTCGAGAAAGGAACAATCGACCGCGAAAGAGATAACTCGGGTAAAGGGCTCGATGAGCACGCCAGAAGCCTTGAGCACCTGAACCTGGCAATAGCCCTCGACCCCAATCTGCTCGAAGCACTCTTCAATCGCGCGCTGCTTTATCAAAAAATGCTCCTGCTGAAGCAATCTCAAGCGGATTGGGAGGACTATCTGAAACGAGAAACCGACCAGAAGTGGGCCGATGAGGCTCGACAAAAGCTCAATGAAGTGCGAAGTCAGAACCAGGAACGGCAACGTCAGGGCGCTCTGACGATTGATGATTTTGTGAGATCACTCGAAGAAGGCAACGACGACCGGGCGTGGGAGATTCTGTGCTCCAATCGCGATGTTATTTCTGGGAGATTGATTTGGGAGGGATTGGCTACGGAACTGGTATTGGATTCGGCCGGCAGACGCGGAGATCGCGCCCGGACCGATCTGTCTTCCCTTTTAAAGGATGGGATGCTCGAATCACAGCGAACCGGTGACTTGTTTGTTCCTGAACTGGCCGCTTTTTACTCGCGCAATTCTGAGTCCCGGCAAAGTAGTCTGGGCGCGGCCCACCGTTTCATCGCCGATGCTCGCGAGAACTATTTTGCAGGCAACTACGAGCTAGCTTCGAAGTTCTTCTATAGCGCGGCAGAACAGTTCGATCTTGCGGGAGACATCTGGGAATCGACTTTGGCGAGATTGCGAGTAGCGCATTGTTTTCTCGCGAGGGGTCAGGCGAAGGAGAGCCTGTCGCTGCTTGAACCGATCACTGAATTGTGCCAGAAGCGACGATTCTTATGGCTCCTGGCGCACGTTTACAATTCGATAGCTCGCGCGCAAACGATCCTCAACGAATCATACGCGTATATTGAATACATCACACGATCCCTTGAGATATTCGAAAAGATCAACGATCGAGCAGCTCTGCAGAAGGGGCTTGCACAGTTAGCTTCAGAATACGGTGCGCTGGGAAACACTACGGACGCGATGGACTGCCTTGAAAAGTGTCTGTTGCTTTCAGCAACACAGTGGCCGGGCCCGAGACAGGCCTGGAGAAATCTCGACACAGCGTCGACGATTCTGGACCAAATGGGGCTGCGTACCGCTGCCGCATCGTTCGAACAAGAAGCGCTGGAACTCAGTGTGTTGGAAGTTCGAGATCCGTCATTTACGTACCTTTCACTTTCGCGACTCGGAGCGGTGTACGGTGAGCTGCGTGAATATGAGAAGGCCCTTTCGTTTGCGGAGCGTGGCCTTGCAACCGCTCGAGCCTTCCCAACGGAAAAAGATCGTGCAGCGTCCGTCGCATTCTCTTTATTGCAGCTTGGACACATTTACAGATCCAGGCAAAGTTTCTCCCAAGCTCTGGACTCGTACAGGCAGGCTATCGAGCTATCAGAGGAGCATAACCTCGAAGCCTATCTGTACGGTGCTCACAAGGGGCGTCTGCTTTGTTACCTGCAACAGAACGACCCTGGGACGGACCAGGAGCTCGCGACGACTCTGAACCTTTTCGATTTACATCGCTCCAAGATTCGGGACGACGCTAGTCGAAATACTTTCTTCGATCAGGAGCAGGACGTTTACGACCTCGCGATTGACTACGAGTTCTCCAGGATGGCGCGGCCAGAGAGGGCTTTTGAGTATTCGGAAACAAACAGGGCTCGAAACCTCCTGGCGATGCTGGACGCGCGGCCGCGACTTGAATCCCTGAACGCCAAACCGAAGATTCTCATTCAGATGAATCGAAAGAGGGCTGAAGCCCAACCGATGGCAGAGCCCGAAATCGAAGGGACGATGCCGGCCAACGTGCAGCTCATACAGTACTCGGTGCTCAGCGACAAGGTCTTGATCTGGGTGATAGCCAAAGACAAGTTTCGTCACGGCAGCAGTGCTGTATCGCTCGATGAGTTGAAGCGCACAGTAACTGGTTTCCTGGAAAGCATCAGGACGGCGGCGGGCGGAGGTGACGGAAGCGAACGGGCGCAGGCTTCACGGCTCTACGATCTCCTCGTCGAGCCGGTAGCTGAATTACTGGATCCGGGTAAGGTGATTTGCGTAGTGCCTGACAAGGTTCTCAACCAGGTCCCATTCGCCGCGCTGTACAGCCGGTCAGCGCAGAAGCGGCTTGTGGAGCTATATCCGGTAATGACCAGTCCTAGCGCCACTGTATTTCTGAGACAGACCCAAGCCGCACTAGAAAAGGAAGGAGTTGCGAATGAACGCGCACTGGGTGTCGGGAATCCGGCCTTCGATAAGAGCCGATATCACCTTCCGCGGCTGTATTCCACTGAGGATGAGGTTCGAGAATTCACCAGATGCTACTCTGGACCAGCTTTGTTAACCGACAAGGCCGCGACTGTGGCGGATGTGAAGCGTGAGATGACCAGATCCAATCTGATTCATTTTGCGACTCATTACATAGTCAACGATCGATATCCTCTGCTTTCGGGGCTGTTGTTGGCATCGTCATCATCGGCGGGAGAACCTGCAGATTGTGTACTTCATAGCTATGAGATCTTCGATTTAGATCTTCGCCCGTGCCGAGTGGTCGTGTTAGCGGCGTGCCAGACCGGCATCGAACGGTATTTTAAAGGCGAGGGCGCAATAAGCCTTGCTCGCGCGTTTCTGGCTGCTGGTGTCCCGGTTGTAGTAGCAAGTCTCTGGCCAGTCAATTCGGATGCCACGGTAGATTTGATGAAGAGCTTTCACAAGTATCGAACACAAGGTCTTTCTTCTGTAAAAGCGTTGTGTCAGGCGGAGGTCGATATGATCTCCGATACCGAGAATCATCGTGACTACCCGCTCTACTGGGCTTCTTTCTCCGTGATCGGCGGGTACGCCAATTTCTGAAAACACCAAGGAGAATCAGAGCTATGCCACTGGATCACTCGAACGCAGACGTCACAATCTTGATGGATGGCCTCGGATTGTTCTGCTTCAACGCGCAGAAAGAATGCGAGCTGGCAGTCCTCAAGAATCCGCGCCACAGTCTTACGATCGACATTACGCGAGTCACGCCTCAGGGCTTCTTTCCGATTCAGCACGACCTAGATCTCACAATGGCAATTGAGATCGATACAAACGATATGGGTACGCACGAGACCACGCCGTATATGCCTACCCCTTTCTTTTATCGAAGGGTGGGTCCCATCGGCGGGACGCATGACGATTTTGAGGATTTCAGGTGGATAGTAGATCTCGAGGGATATCCTTTTCACGGTAAAAAGCTGCAAATCAATAGACATCCCCGCGCGTTTCAGATCGAAAGTGAGCTGGACCCTCTCATCCGGATAAAACAGGGGGTGTTCTACAGTGCGCGACTCACGGGACAGTCCTCATCTGGTGTTCAGGATCTCTTCAAGCTCGTCGACTGGAGTGTGACGCCTCCGCGAATCCTGCTGGGAAACATCACTATAGGCGACGTCGTCGGTGTTGATATTTCCATCCAGAGGACCAGCGGATCAGTGTTCATAAGAAACCCTGATGATCTGGCGAGGTCCGTTACTCTTCAGAAGCAACCCAACACGAGATATCTCATTTACGTTAAGAACGAGTGCACGATACCACCAGATCCGTCGCTGGTCGGAAGCGATTTCCGACGATACTACGACGTGGTGGAAGACCCTACGACGTCCGTCAAGTTCGATTTTGAGAAAAGCTCAACAAAAGGCAAATTCCCTCAAAACTGTGATCTGGTATTCCTCGGCCAGACCAACAGCCTGGGGCGGCCTTGATTCTTTAGTTGAACGGATTCCGAGTCGAAGTAGATGTGGACCTGTCTCGCAAGGCCACTGCGTCAGCGGACTCGCGAGACCGCGTTTCAAGACTCGAGTTTGCCGGAGGATTAGAAAGTGGCAAAAGGAGTATCGATAAACATCGGGCTCGATTCGGTTCGGGCAAGTTTTGGCTTCGACGACCTCTTTGGTTGCGAGAACGACGCGCGAGCTATGTACAATCTTGCACGGTCGGTTGACTTCACGGGTGACTTGCCGCTGCTCGGAGCTCAGGCTACTACGGTTGCGGTGAGGGCCGCCATCCAGCGGGCGTCACAAGACCTCGCTGACGGGGACATATTGCTGTTGACCTTCTCAGGACACGGCGCCACCTTCCCCGATTTTTCGGGAGACGAGGCCGATGGCATGGACGAAGGCTGGGTATTGTTTGACGACTACTTCATCGACGACGAACTGTATGACCTCTTGACGGATTTTCAGCCGGGTGTTCGAGTCGTGGTTGTGTCAGACAGTTGTCATAGCGGCACGATAGTTCGGATCTTGGCCAATACCCGGACTCCCAAGCTCGACACCCGAGAGTTCAGTGCGAATGTTATGAGGCGGTTTGAAAGGCGTGCGGTGACACGCTTCGCTCTGGAAGGCTTGACGGGCGCAACCAAAGTCAACGTCCCACAGCCAAAAACTCCTTCCTTGGTCGCAATAACCAAGGAGTACTCCAGAAACAACGAATTCTATGACAGGCTCGTCGCACGATTCAGGGTTTCTCAGCGACGTGACCTCTCGGCATCAGTGATTCTACTGGCGGCCTGCCAGGACGATCAAAACTCGGCTTCCGCTTCGAGCCCAACCGGCAACAGTCTATTCACACAGGGGCTGCTTGAAGTGTGGGCCAATGGCAGCTTTGCCGGCGGTTATCAGGAGTTTATTGACGCTATTGCGACAGTAACTCCAGGTCAGTTTCCGAATTTGCTCCCACTCGGTCCAAATGTCGACGCATTCCTTAGGCAGAGACCTTTTCGAATTCTTCCCTGACGCCTATATCCGGGGCACACCTTCAGGGTTAACTATGTTGACACGTGTGAATCGGTCACGATAGGCTCCCCGCCGTTGTGCTTCGCAAATCAAGAATCGAAAAACTCGGATGCCTACATCGTCTGTCGCTGCCACAACCGATGAAGTGAAGCTCACGCACCTCGGACTGGCAAAGGTTTCCAGCGAAGCACCAACCCTTCACGCATCGGGAGGCACAATCTCTATGAACCGCTTATTCGTCTTCGTTGTGTCCTGTCTGTTGTTGTTCCTTATCGCTGGACGCGCCGATGCGCAGTGGTCGCGGTTTCGAGGGCCCAATGGGTCTGGTGTCGATTTGTCATTAGGCTATCCCGTAGAGTTTTCGCCTACCAAGAACGTGGCCTGGAAGACGACGGTGCCTTACGGACAGTCATCACCGGTAGTGGTTGGTACCCGGCTCTTTGGCACCGCCAGCGAAGGCGAGCGCTTGATCACGTTCTGTCTGGACACTCGCACCGGTCGGGAAGTGTGGCGGCGTGATGTCCGGCGCGAGCGCGCGCAGGTTGCCTACAAGGCAAATGATCCGGCATCGCCAACTCCCGCGGCTGACGAGAATGGCGTCGTAGCTTTCTTCGCTGAATTTGGATTGGTCTCCTACAACAACGACGGGCAAGTGCGTTGGAACTACCGACTCGGACCGTTCAAGAACTTCTACGGGATGGCAGGTTCGCCAATCATCGACGGTGGCATGGTAGTGCTGGTATGCGACCAACAGTCGGCGTCGTTTGTCATTGCGCTCGATCGCTCGAACGGACGTTTGCGATGGAAGACCGAGCGACCAGGCATTTCGATTGGGTGGTCTACGCCTATTGTGTTTCGACCGGACGCGACGCGGACGGATTTGATCGTGCTCGGCACGACGCGTCTTGACGCCTATGACCTCCTGTCAGGCGCGCATCGCTGGTGGCTGCCGGTAGCATCTGCGGGCGCGCTCGGCACGCCGGTGGCTCATGGAGACACGCTGATGGTCTCGACTCTTGGCAGCAATGAGCCAATGATGACCACTTTCGCATCGGCCCTGTCGAAGTACGACAAAGACAAGGACGGGCGTCTGTCGCTGGAGGAGTTTCGCGGTGATCCGGACTTTGGCGAGCACTTCGGTTGGATTGACGAAAACGAAGACAAGTTCATCGACGCCCAGGAATGGGAAAAGGCGCGTGCGTTGGGCATGGGTGATTGGGGGGCGATAGCCGTTCGCCCCGGCAACGCGCGCGGTCAGCTCGAACCCGGCGCGATTCGCTGGCGACTTCAGAAGAATATCCCTTATATTCCTGCGCCGTTGTTGTACCAGGGCGTTTACTACATGGTGAAGACCGGCGGTATCATCACATCGCTTGATCCGGCGACCGGCCGGATTCTGAAGCAGGGACGGAGCCCCGGCGCGCTCGGCGAATACTACGCGTCACCCGTTGCCGCAGACGGCAAGGTGTTCCTCGCGAACACTGAAGGCAAGATAAGCGTCCTCAAGGCTGGTGGGCAGTGGGAAGTCCTCGCGGTCAACGATATCGACGACGAGGTCAATGCAACGCCGGCTCTGAGCGATGGACGGCTTTATGTGCGGACTCGCGGCGCGCTGTACTGTTTCACGACCTTGCGCTAGCACGGCGCCCGCGAGATGCCACAACACCAACTCACTCAGTCAAGAATCAAAACTAAGACAACGCCGACCGCGGAGCGGCAAAGTCGCACACCGCGCGAGGGTACGACTTCAGTCTTTCTTGCTTTGAAGCGGAGCGGCCTTTTCACTAGTGCAGACAAAATTCGCCGCGTCATCGGTGCTGCCGGTTCCTTTGTATCGCGCTACCTGCGGGTAAGGACATAGAGGGCGCGTACGCATAGCTTGACCGCCGCTCTGCCGCTTTGTCGCGATGATCTGTTCAGGCGCAACGCCTTCCTCAACCCACTTCTCCAACGCCAGCGTCAGATCATGTTGAGCATCGGACTGAGTCCGCGTAACCGAAGCGCCAAATTGATTTGGTCCCGGACCACCGTTGCAGTGCTGCATCCCCGGAACCATATAGAGCCGCATAAACGACTCGGCATCGCGCCGCCCCATCTTCGAAACTACACTGTGAAAATAATTGATCGTATTCATCGGCGGAAGCGCAGCGTCGGACCACCCGTGATAGAGGATCAGCTTACCGCCGCGCGCCTTGAACTCCTTCAGACTTGGATCGATCGCGTTGAGATTCGAACCCAGCTTCTCATCCGCGAGCTTGTTGTCCTTCTCGAGCTCAAAGGTCTTGAGGTCCCAAGTCGAATTGTTGTGAACCATATTCGCAAAGGCTTGGGATGAGAAAAAGAACTGCAGCCCTTTGTTGGCTCCCGAACCGGTGACCCATGCCTCCCAACCACCCGGGCCAGTCTCGCCCCCCGGTTCAAACCCTGGAATGATCAGCTCGCCTTTTGCAGTTCGAGGACCTGCATAGATCTTTTTCAGCGCGATAATCTGTTTCTCCGTGAGACAGCTATCGGACTCCGCGCCCTTGCACAGCAACACACCTGGATCAAATCGGCACTGCGTTGGATCATCCAGAACGCCATCGGTGACGCCGTCGCGCGCATCGCAAGACGCCAGGGCCGCGGTCTCGATCGCTTTCAATTTCGCAGACGGAATGTAACTGGCGGGATCAAGCGTCATCGCCTGCAAGTTCCACGCGAAGCCGGTCAAAATGTGAGTGAAATAGTTCGCCGGTGCTCCGGCGATCAAGCCGTCGTAATCCTTGGGATAACGCTGGGCTTCCATCAACGCCTGTCGGCCGCCGTTCGAGCAGCTTGCAAAGTACGAGCGCTTTGGAGCCGAACCGTAGAACGCGTTTATGATGGCCTTAGCCTTCTCGGTCATCTCGTGAATGCCTCGATGCCCATAGTCCACGATTTTCTCGGGATGCCCCAGCGCCCAGCTTGCATCGGAGGTTGTGTGACCAGTATCGGTCGCGGCTGTCGCGTAACCTCGGAACAACGCTGCGCCAAGAGCCTGGTAGACGATGCTGCCGGCGAAGCCTCCGTTTCCGATGCCATGAAACTTTCCGTTCCAGCCGGTAGTTGGCATCCATACTTCGAACTTGATATCTGAATCCGCCGTAGGCTTGATTACTCCTGCGACTCGACAGAAGGCCGGCAAATCCTTGTATGGAGCCGCCGGACCCGTTGCTGGAGTGAATGCGCCGGGAGCAACTGATTGCGCCGCGGTGATGGTGGTGTTGGGCAGCTTGAGATCGGCGAGCTTCTCGCACGTTTGGCCCTTGGCGGATGGTACGGCTGCGAGGAAGGCGGCGCACAACAATCCGAAAACCAGTTTCGCGGACGAGCGGTTGGCGAACGCAAAGCGCTTAACCATAATTGGCCCCCCGTTTCAAAGTTGACTTTGCTGCTGCGGCGCTCCTGACTGACGGATACAAACTACATGAGTCCGGGGCTTCGATCAATGCGCCCCGGCCGCGTTGTCTTAGTTTTGAGTTTTTGACTTAGTCGATGTTCTGTCGCGTTAGGCCTTGCGATTCTCCGTTTGTGCACCACCAGGTAGAGCGAAACCAGCGAAACGACCCTCTTATGTCGGTGACAGACTACGCCGTCACCAATCCGATCACTTTCGGCGCTAACTGCCCTTCTGCTGATCGGCGTGGCCTTTCATTGCCGGCTACATCCCGGTCCGCCGCGCCTCGAGAATCGACCCGTGCCTTGCGCAGCAGTTGATCAGGGAACGCCTTTTCTGGAGAATCAACCCCGAAGGTTCCAAGGATATGATCAAGCATAAGCGCGTGACCGGTGTCTTCCTGTTGGTTGTTCTCAGCGCCTCGAGCGGCTTTCAGTCGAGGCCCTCTCAGCGACCCTACCTCCAGGCTGCGAAAGAAGCGGCCCAGTGGATTAGATCGGTGAGCGTTCGCACCGACCAGGGAGTTGCCTGGCCCGCAGACCCCCGCGATCCAAAGACCGTAGAGCATGATTTGTACAGTGGGACTCCGGGAGTCATTTTGTTCTTGATCGAAATGTACGCCTCAACCGGAGACAAAGCCTTCCTTGAGGATGCACGGGCTGGCGCCAATCATCTCCTGTCTGCTCTTTCGCGGGAAGAAGGAACTGGTCTTTACGTTGGGATTGCAGGTATCGGGTTTACCCTGCAAGAGACTTATAAAGCGACCGGCGAAGAGAAGTACAGAACGGGCGTTTTGCAGTGCTTAAAGCTGCTCCGCGAGCGCGCCGTGAAAAAGGGTCGCGGCGTCGAGTGGAGCGACACTACGGATATCATCAGCGGCGCAGCAGGGACCGGGCTCTTCTTGTTGTATGCCGCACGGGAGCTCAAGGATTCTTCCGCCCGCGAGCTTGCGACGCTTTGTGGCCGGCGGTTGATTGAGCTTGAAAAGCAGGACACCGGCGGGATCAAGTGGGCGATGGATTCCAAGTTTCCGCGTCTGATGCCTAACTTTTCGCACGGCACCGCCGGCGTAGCTTATTTCCTCGCGACGCTGTATTCGGAGACCAGAGACGAGGAGTTCCTGCGTGCGGCAGTAGGAGGCGCGAAGTATTTGCAATCGATCGCAAATACCGAGGGCGATACCTGCACGATCTTCCACGACGAGCCAGACGGGAAGAATCTTTACTATCTGAGTTGGTGTCACGGTCCAGCAGGGACAGCGCGGTTGTTCTATCGCCTTTTTCAAGTGACAGGCGACCCGACGTGGATGAACTGGGTTAAGAAAGCTGCGCGGTCTATCCTCAACAGTGGCATACCGGAGAAGCAAACGCCCGGCTTTTGGAATAACGTCGGACAGTGTTGCGGGTCAGCGGGAGTAGCAGAGTTCGTATTGAGTCTTTATCAGATAACGCGTGATCGAGAGTACCTTGATTTTGCAGTACGAGTGACTGCAAACCTTCTTGCCAGAGCCACTCGTGACGCAAATGGGCTGAAATGGATTCAAGCGGAACACCGAATTAAACCAGAACTTCTTGTAGCGCAAACCGGACACATGCAAGGCGCGGCAGGGATCGGCGCGTGGCTGCTCCATCTGGAGGACTTTCAAAGAGGAAAGAAACCGCTCATTAGCTGGCCAGATTCGCCGTTCTGAAGAGTACTGAACCGCACTTATACGACGGCGCGAATCAGCTTCAAGATGTTCGGCGTATGTACCTTTCGAATAAATACACTGAGCTGTGGAGGCGGTGTGTTAGTTTGTGCTAACCACGTGACTGGCGACGGGGCTCTTCCCGCCATGCGGGATCAGGTTAAGTCAGACGCAAGAGGAGCAAAGATTTCGCAAAGAGCGCAAAAAGTCCCGGGAGCTTTGCGGCCTTTGCGAAATCTTTGCGATCCTGGTGTAAGACCCGACTGAGTAGTTCACTCATCGCTGGGACAAGCGTGCAACTCACTCGTTCACTCAATAAAGACACCGCTCTCTCCGAGGGGGTGCCACTTTACACGACTTGAAACAGGTATATAATGGATGCGCCACAGCGCCTTCGTACCACACACCTCGTACCACAAACGCGCTGCGGAACTACATCAGCCACGCACTCTCGACAGATGTAGCTAGAGATCAAGCCTAGGGAACCCAAGGGAAGCTTCTGATTCCGGAGAAAGCCGGGTTGGGCTGTGCTGTGCCCACGCTCGGCCTTTCTTTCACAAGATTGCGTTCTTCCTAGGAGGTGTTAACCCAAAATGTCGAAAAAAATGAGGATTCTGAGTGTGTTCTTCCTGTCCGCGACAATCGCTTTGCCGTGGACTGTTCGGTTCACCGTGGCTGCGCAACAGGGCAAGATGATGATGAGTCACAGCCACCAATCCAATCACCGAAACAGCAAACACATGCACATGAAGAACTGGGCGTTGGAGCCCACCGGCATCGCCGGTGTCACTCCTCTGGATCCCACAACGATCCCAAAGTTCAAGAACCAACTGATAAGACTGCCGACCTTCGTCCCAATCGGCACAAAGCGGGAACCGTCCACCGGCAGAAACCTCCCTCTGTATGAGGTCATCGAACAGACGGTTCAGATTCCATTGTTGCCGCCGGGATTCCCAACCACCAAGTCCTATGCGTACGGTGGAAAAGTCAACATTGCGGGCCCCGGCCAGCAGCAAAATATCGTGACGGCCTTCTCCGTGCCCGGACCGACCTTCGAGGCAGTCCGCAACCAGCGGATCTTCGTTCATTACATCAACGACCTCGATGGCCCTCACATGTTTCCGGTCGATCCGACGATCATGGCCGCCAACGTCAACAACTCACCGATACCGACGCCGCCCTTCAAGCCCTTCCCTCCAGGCTATCAGCAGTTTCAGGACCCAATTGCTACCGTGCCCCACCTGCACGGAGGAGTAACGCCTTCCGACTCGGATGGCTTTCCGAGGTCCTGGTTCACAAAGGGCCTGAGGAGAACAGGGGAAACGTTCAGCGGTACAACCTTCGAGTACTTCAACGGGCAGTTGCCAACGACACTGTGGTATCACGACCACGCACTTGGAATGACTCGGTTGAATGTTGCCGCGGGTCTCGAGGGCACGTATATCATTCGTGACCCGAATGACAACGTTGCACCGCTTCTTCCGCAGGGGAGGTTCGAGGTTCCGCTCTTTATAATGGATAAGGCCTTCAACAGCGATGGCTCGATCCATTTTACACAGGTGGGCGACAACCCCGATATCCACCCGTACTGGGACCCAGAATACTTTGGCGACACCATTCTGGTGAACGGCAAGGTATGGCCCAACTTCAAAGTGGAACGACGGCAATATCGCTTCCGCATAGTGAACGGTTCCAATGCGCGGTTCTACAACCTGCAACTGTCGAATGGGCAGTCGTTCATTCAAATCGGCGCCGACGGAAGTTACTTGCCAGCCCCGGTCGCTGAGACAGAGGCGCTTTTGGCGCCCTGCGAGCGGGCGGACATACTGATCGACTTTTCAATACTGCCGCCCGGAACAAAGATCATCCTCCAGAACACGGCTAACGCGCCCTTCCCCGGCGGTGACCCGGTGGATCCGAACACGACGGGCGTAGTGATGCAGTTCGAAGTGCTGAACACACCGGCGGTGCATCCCAGGCCGCTGCCTGCTACGTTGATCACCGTTCCGACGCTCATCGAAACTCCGGACATCGGAAATCCCAAGCTCTTCACCCTGAACGAACAGGAGAGCGCCACGGGTGACCCGGTGGCGGTCCTCATCGACGGGCAACACTTCGATGCTGATATCACTGAAATCCCAAGGGTGGGCACTACGGAGTCGTGGTACTTCCAGAATCTCACCGAAGACGCTCACCCCATCCACATTCACCTTGTGGAGTTTCAGTTGGAGGATCGTCAGAATATTGACGTCGACCGCTTCACCGCTTACTGGCAGAGCCTGAACGGCACGACTCTTCCGCTGGATCATCCGACGGTACGAGCCAATGTCGAAACGGCGGTATTCGACCCCGCAACGCGAACGACGCACGACTTTCTAACCGGTCCTTCGGAACCACCCTCACCTCAGGAAAGCGGTTGGAAGGACGTCTTCATTGCGCCACCGGGAAAGGTCACGCGAATTCTGCTTCGAATCGCACCTCAGTCGACTAAAGAGTCGGACCTGTTTCCCGGCAAGAACGCGTTCCCGTTTGACCCGACTGCAGGGCCCGGCTACGTGTGGCACTGCCATATCCTCGATCACGAAGACAACGACATGATGCGCCCCATGAAAATCACCAATGATCCGCCCACCGTGGCCAAGAACCCGAAGGCGGTGACAAAACGCCGGCCCTCGGTGTCAAAGCACAGCGAGGGCGGACAGCACTTCAGATAATGCGGCGCTGAAAGGTTGTCGCACTGGCGATCATTAGTTCAGGCTCGTAACCTGAACTGGTCGCTTCGACTGATCGAAGCGTCTCGAACTGAAAAACGATTGGGCCGTCCAGGTTGATGATTGGTTAACCTGGGCGGCCCTTTTCTCTGGTTTGCAATTCGACGCTGAGCTACGCGATCAAATCCTGAACCACGTTTCCCGCAACATCGGTCAGCCGAAAATCTCGACCACTATAACGGTAAGTCAGCTTCGTGTGATCGATTCCAAGTAAATGCAGAATGGTCGCGTGGAGATCGTGCACATGCACCGGCTTGTCTGCGACTTTGAAGCCGAAGTCATCCGTAGCCCCGTGGATGTGCCCGCCTTTGACGCCCCCGCCAGCCATCCACACCGTGAACGCGAACGGGTTGTGGTCTCGCCCATTTTGAATGCCGTTGCCGCCCATTTCTACCACCGGCGTGCGGCCAAACTCAGAACCGCAGACCACAAGAGTGTCGTCAAGCAAGCCTCTGCCCTTGAGGTCCTTGATCACCGCCGCAAACGGTTGATCTGAATCAAGGGCGCACTTGCGATGCTGCTGGATGTCGATGTGCGCGTCCCACGGATCGCCCTTGGCGTAGTAGACCTGAACCATTCGCACACCGCGTTCGACCAGGCGCACCGCCAACAAACAGCCGCGCGCCGTGCTGCCGGGCCCATAGAGCTTGAGCGTCTCGGGCTTCTCCTTGCGAATATCAAAGACCTCGGGCGCCTCGGTCTGCATCCGATAGGCCGTCTCCATCGATTGGATCGTCGCTTCGAGCTGAGGATCCTGCGTCCTTTCGCGCTCCATTTGAATCCGGTCGAGCCGCGTTAGAAGATCGAGCTCGCGGCGTTGCTCAGGCAGCGCGAATTTTTGATTGTGAATGTAGGCGATCAGTTTTTGTGGATCGAACCCGGGCTCAACCAACACCTCCGCATTCTGCTTCTCACCCGGCTTGTCCGATATGTACGTTCCCTGATGAATCGCAGGCAGAAACGAGTTGTTCCAGAGCGGCGGACCTACAGTCGTAGGGACATCGGGACACAGGACCACGAACCCCGGCAGGTTCTTGTTCTCCACGCCAAGTCCATACGTCAACCACGACCCAAGCGACGGGCGCCCGGCCTGGCTGAAGCCGGTGTTCATCATCAGCATCGAAGGCTCGTGATTTGGAATGTCGGTGCATACCGATCGGACCCAACAAATACTGTCGGCACACTCTCCGATGTTAGGGAACAACTCGCTGACATCCATTCCACATTGGCCGTATTTCTTGAAGGTGTAAGGCGAGCGCAGCAGCGCACCAGTCTTTCGCTCTGTAGCGATGGCCCCGCCCGGCAGCGGCTGGCCATGATACTTGTCGAGCATCGGCTTGGGGTCAAAGCTGTCCACCTGCGAGAGCCCGCCGTTCATGAAAAGAAAGATGACATGTTTTGCGCGCGCCGGATGATGCACTCCGCCTTTGGGCCACTTCGAGGAATCGGGCGACGCTGAGGTCTGGGCGCGCACCAACGATTCTCCGATTATCCCGGCAAAAGCCATCATTCCGAATCCGCCGCCCATTCGGCAGAGCGCTTCGCGGCGCGTTATCGGCGCAGGTTGCTTGTGTGACATCGCATCTCCCTCGAATCGTCTAATTGATGAATATGAATTCGGTCGAGCTTAGTAGAACCTTCATGTAGCGGCCCCAGTGGGTCACCGGAAGAAGGGGCTTTTTGTCATCGCTCTTTGCGGCGCCCGGGACTACACCCGACATCATGCCGTTGGGATCCATCGCGCCGGCTTCGGGCATCTCCGCCGGAGAGGGCTGCGGTGCGGCTGGAGCGTTCGGCTTGTCTTTCATTTCGGCCTTCTTCTTTTCCTTTTCCTCTTCTTCCTTCTTTCGCTCCTCGTACTCCTTGAGCGGCTCAGTCTTGAGATAGTCGGCGCCAAGGTTTATTTCTTCAGGCGTCGCGGAGCGGCCGAACACCAGGCGGTAAGCTTTTTGAATTCTTGCTTCCACCGTCGTTTCCGAGAGTACCCGTTGAGCGAGCAGTTCTGCCTGTTGCTGGACAAAGTCGCTGTTCATAAAGAACAAACGCTGCAGCGGCACATTTGTGGAGTAGCGCTGTTCGGCGGAGATGTTGGGACTGGGAAAGTCGAAGAGTTGCAAGAAGTCATCCAGTTTGTAGCGGCTCACCTTCCCGTACAGCGTTCGTCGAGTCGACTGAGGCGTCAACGACTCTGAGGGCCCACCCATCTTCTTATCGAGCGCGCCCGATGCTGCAAGCAACGAGTCGCGGATTTGTTCGACGTCCATTCGACGCCGATTGGCTCGCCAATATAATCGATTCGCCGAGTCCTTGTTGTAGTTCTCCTTCAAATAATCGTTGCTGAGCTGGTAGACCGCACTCAACATGATCTCGCGGTGCAGCTTCTTGATCGACAAGCCGTTCCGCAAAAAGAAATCGGTCAGATACTCGAGCAGCTCCGGATGAACAGGGCGCTCACCGTTGAAGCCAAAGTTGCTTGGTGTGTCAACGATCCCGGTGCCGAAGTGCCACTTCCAAATCCGATTCACGATGACCCGCGTCGCGATCGGCTGGCGAAGGATCTCATCCGCCAGTTCCATGCGCCCGCTTCCTTTTGTGAAGCACTTTCTGCTGTCGGGTGACAGCACCGTCAGAAAGCCTCGCGGCACGATCTCACCCAGATTTGTTGGGCTCCCGCGAAGACTCACCGGCAAATCAACCGGCTTCTCCTGGTCTCCGACGCCATGCACATAAGGGTACTGTGCGGGCATCGACTTGCGGAAGTTTTCGATGTCCTCTCGCAAAGCGTTGAGATACGCGCGGCGGTCAGCGCTCAACTGGCGCTCGAGTCCCCAGCCCCTGAACGAAAGAAGTCCCGGCTTGAATTTTTGCGTGACACCCGGGAGCATTGGGTCGTCCAGGTCGCGCACAAAAACATCCACCCACAGATTTGTGCGGTCTATGGACATCGCCTTGGTCTCGACGCTGCAGCCTGGACAGAAATCGTCGTTTGTCACGAACTCGTTGGGCTTGAACAGCGGCTCTTTCTTCTTCGTTCCGGCGAGCGCCTTCGCAAGGATGATCTCGTTCTGCTCGGTGATATCCTTTCTTTCAAACAGGACATCGAGCAACAGCGATTGAAAGTCGTCGGCGAGCTTCTTGGCTTCGGCGGCGGTCCCACCCTTCTGCACCATCGCCTGCCAGTCCTTCAGATATGGATAAAAGCGAGGCGGCCTCGCCAGAAACTTGATCCAGCGCTGCGTCAGCTCGTAGTCGAGTTTGTTCTTCTCGATTACTTCGTTGAGGTCCTCTTTGGGTTCGCCTACCACGCGCCAGACTGCCTGCATATATTTCGAGGTCTGAAGCGTCAGGCTCTCCGATAGCTGTTTGGATTCGGTCTGAAGAAACTCTCCCATAGACTTCTCTTTGTTCTTCAGTCTTTTTTCCAACTCCGTGTATTGGTCCACCACGCTCGTCGGCACCTGCGGATACTCTTTGTATGTAGTGCTCGCGAAGACTCCGGCCATTGCGTAGTAGTCGGTGGTCAGGATCGGATCGTACTTGTGATTGTGACAGCGGGCGCAACCTACAGTGAGACCGAGAAACCCACGGCTGACCACGTCGATACGATCGTGACGTTCATCGGCTCGGGTCACTTCCACCGCCCCGTTGTCGTAGAACCACGGCCCCTGACCCAGAAAACCGAGCGCCGGCAAAGTCCTCACCCGCGTTTTCTCGTCCATCTGATCGCCCGCCAATTGCTCTCGCACAAACTGGTCGTAGGGCAAATCGTCGTTGAACGCTTTTACAACCCAGTCGCGATACAAGTACGCGTTGGGGTACGGAGCGAACCCGCGACCCATCGGGTCGAGGCTTCGGTAGTCGTCTTCGCCGTAACGAGCAACATCCAGCCAGAGCCTTCCCCAACGTTCGCCGTACTGCGGAGACGCGAGGAGTCGATCTATCACCTTTGCAAAAGCATCCGCCGACTTGTCATTCTCGAAAGCTTCAATCTCTTCGACGGTCGGCGGAAGACCTGTCAAATCAAGAGTCGCTCGACGAAGAAGCGTGCGCCGATCGGCGGCGCCAACCGGTGACAGCCCTTCCTTCTCGAGCCGAGCCAGAATAAAGCGATCAATTTCATTTTTTGGCCAATGATTGTTTTGGACCGCGGGCGCCGGCGTAGGGTGCAGCGGCCGGAATGACCAAAAAGCGCGTCGCTCGGGATCTATTAACGCACCTTTGTTCGCAACCGGAGTCTTACCAGTCTCCGGCCACACCGCGCCTGCTCGAATCCACTGCGCGATCGCCTCGATCTGATCCGGTTTCAACTTGCCACCTTTCGGCATTTTGAGTTCACCGGTCTGACGGAGCGCGGTGATGATCAGACTCTTGTCCGGATCGCCGGGCACGATTGCCGGTCCGGATTTGCCGCCGCGCAGCATGCCCTCGCGCGAATCCAGCCGCAGGCCGCCAAGCTGCGCATCGGTATGACACGAGAAGCATTCTGTCGCGAGTATCGGCCGCACCTTGGTTTCGAAGAAATCGTCCTTGCTTTGAGAGCGAGTGGTCCACGCCGCAGCGATCAATACAGCGAGACAAAGTAATAAGCGCTGATATCTCATAGGGTGCTCGGATATGAGTGATTTCTGTTAGAAACTTCCCCCGGGTTTAACTTCCTGCTGGTTTCGGACCTGGCGGCCGCGTGGCAACTTGTTGAGGTGTTCTGCTTGCCATGCTCGGCAAATCTAACGCACACGCGGCAGATGTTCAATATTTTTGCGTGCAAATTGAATTCATCTGCGGCGCCCCGGACTTTTTGCTAAGATGCCTTCCATGCTACGGATGCTTGGTATCGCTCAGAGCCTTGTTCTTTTGGTTGGGACGGCAACGCCTCAGACGCCTAAGCCTCCAAGGCAACCGAGGCCCGGAGTGAAAACTCCGGGAGTGCGAGTCCCGATGACCCTGCTGAAGCCGGACGCCGTGTTCGACGTACCAGGTGCTCCCGACTGGCTGGCGATCGATGAATCGGTCTGGGTCTCTAACGAGCCAAAGAACACCGTCGCGAGGCTCGACGCTAAGACCAACAAGGTGATTGCGGTAATACCGGTGGGCAAGGAGCCTTGTTCGGGACTCACAACCGGCTTCGGCAGCTTGTGGGTTCCACTTTGCGGTGATCAGGCGCTTGCGCGCGTCGATCTCAAGGAAGGGAAGGTGACCGCCACGATTCCGATTGGAATCGGCGACTCTGAAGGCGGACTGGCGTCGGGTGCCGGCAGCATCTGGCTTGTGACCGACAAGAAAGGAACTCTCGCGCGAATCGATCCGGCTTCAAACAAGGTAGTCGCGGAGATTCAAGTCCCTGCTGGTTCGTTCACTGTGGCCTTCGGAGAAGGAGCAGTCTGGGTCACAGGCACGCAGACGAATGTGTTGACTCGCATCAACCCCGAAACAAATCTGGTGGTCGAATCAATTCCTGTTGGGAAGGCCCCTCGGTTTCTGACAATCGGGGGCGGGTTTGTGTGGACGTTGAATCAAACCAGCGGTGATGTCTCGAAGGTCGACCCGAAGACCAACAAGGTGGTTGAGACTATCGAAGTCGGGGTGCCTGGTGGCGGCGGGGAGATCGCGTTTGGTGAAGGCTCGGTGTGGGTCACTTCGTTTGAGTTTCCGATCTCGCGGATCGATCCGGCTACGAACAAGGTGGTGCAGCAGTTCGCGGGTGAGGGCGGCGATTCGATCAGAGTGGGGCTCGGCTCGGTGTGGCTATCAAACCTGCGAGCCGGCAATGTGTGGCGTCTCGATCCGCGCCGTGTTATGGCTACCGTGGGCCAGTGAAAGAGCGATTTAACGAGTAGGTATTTGAAGCTACGCAAGGGTCCGCTGTTTGATGTGATGACCGCATCAAACGATTCTTGTGGTCTCTATCACTCGACAGCGGAGCCTTGCTCAATCAACGTCACATCGCGTCTTGAAATTCCCAGTCGTTCGAAACTACTTCTTCGAGCTGGAAGCGACCTGGGCCAGTACCTCGACCGACTGTACTTGAACCATCGCGGTTGTTTTTTCCAGGTCTCGCTCGGCGCGAGGTTTCGGTAGCTCGACTCCTATAGTGTTGCCCTCCTCGAAGATTCGTGACAAGAAGTACTCGTCGCCGATCCGATCGAATACCAACTCCGTTTTCTCCGGCTCTTTCGTCAGGATATCGCTTTCGGTGAGAAACATCGTCACCGTGCGCCCCCTCTCGTCCCGAAGAGCCATCACGTCGCGTGTTGTGCCAAGCGTAACCAGGCTGTACTTGCCGGCGGGGAACATTTTGTTCTGGACGGTAAAGCCGAACGGGATTTCGACATCGATCGTGTCCACGATTTGCGCTCGGACTGCAAGCGCTCCCGCAATTACTAAGATGGCGGACATCCCAAGTATAAATAACCACTTCTTCATTGAATTCTCTCCTTCTGCTCCGTTGAACCGAGGCTCGAACCTCTCTCTCTCGGCGTGTTTTTGTATGGACGTGGCTGTCACAACTGGTTCTTTCCCTTGCTCATTCTGTTGATTCTCAACAGCCGCAGATCAATACCTGTTGAACTCACAGTGACTCACGCCGCGAGTAACGCAAGCAACCACGCGGCGTGAACTCCGTCACTACTATGCAGACGACCAATGGTCGAGGCGAGTTGCTTAAAAGTCGCTCATTGTTGAAACGGTGAAGAACGTATTCATTGCTGAAAAACTCGACAGGCTGAGTCGACGGTTTAGGCAGGTTTGATAGCGGCCCGCGCCGGTGAAGACTAAGGTGCCAATAGATAGGCGCCGTCCGACTTGATAACCGACCTGGCGAGACGAGTTTCACGCAAGGAACGCAAAGATTCGCAAAGCGGCATCAAAGGTCTCAGGAGCTTTGGGAAGTTTTGCGCCCTTTGCGGGACTTTGCGGCTTTTGCGTGAAGCCGATTTAACCAATGGCGCACGACGGGGACGGCGGCAACCACTCAGACCTGTCTTGTATCAGTTGCCACCATCTGCGGTGATGATGCCCGACCGCGGGCATTGCATTCCTTCAGTTGGCAATTTAACGAAGGTTGCCTTCCTCGGATCAATCTTCCAGGCAGATTTTGCTGATAGGTTCTTGGCCCCCGGCTGATTGTTCAGCACTGCGACGATGGTTCCGGGTAGTTCCTTGCCATTTACTCGGCACGACCCCATGAATTCGGGTGAGGCTTTTGAGTGCTGAGGAAACTGCAGAACGTCACGTACGACGGATTTCTTATCCAGAATCAACAGGTACTCATTTCCACAAATCAGCCATGACGACAAGAACATATCGTCCGTCAGTTCCGACCCGCCGAGGTCTTTAAGGCCCAGAGCCTTGTGTCTAGCCTCGATCGAAGCAGACCTTTCGTTCGACATGGATCCGCCAATCAACGCTTTGGGAATGTCAGTACCGCATTGGACCTTAGCGAACAAGTCAGCGGCGGACACATCAGGCGATAGCAGACAATTCCCCACGAGGAACGACAAACCAAAGAACCCCAGCAGAAATGACCTTAGAACCCTCATATTCAATTCCTCCGTCGTGTACCCAAGAAATGATCGCAGGTATTTTAGGTACGCTGCCGTGCCACAAACATGACCCTCCACCGGAGGGCTGGGACCCTAATCTTTATCGCTTGGACTCAGGTACTAGCGATGACGCCCTGTCATGCAGGAATCAGCATCCCGCAAGAACCGCTCTATGGACATGGGACACTATTGCGAGTGTCCCGATCCGTTATGGCGATTTTGATCGTACCCAACGGTATTTGCAGCACCGCCGTCCCTCTGAACGTTCCCTCGTCGTCGAATACTGCGACCCGCCGGTCTGGTTGAGTCTGTTGGAACGTAATGACGTTTCCCTTCTTCGTCACGGTCGCTACCCCGGTGAATGTCATGCTGCCCGTGCAAAAGCGATATGCGCCGGTGGAGCTGTTGCCCAGGAACCCCAGCGCTGGATTTGAATCATCCTGCAAGGCAACGTTGAACACGGACACCGTGAAGGAACAGCTCGCGGTATTTGCCGACGCATCGGTCGCCGTGCACGAGACCGTCGTCGTACCCACAACGAAGCAGGTACCCGATGGCGGAGCACAAGCGACGGTCACTCCCGGGCAATTGTCCTGCGCGGTGACAGAAAAGTTGACCACCGTACACATACTGCTGCTCGAAGGGGTCTTGGCGTTGAGGCTTGCCGGGCAAGTGATGACCGGAGACTGAGTGTCGTTGACGGTGACCTTGAAGCTACACGTCGGACCAACCGGGCTTGTACATGTCACGGTTGTTGCTCCCACCGGGAAGAACGAACCCGACGCCGGATTGCACGTCACAGTGCCGCAACCTGCGCCTGATGGAGTCGTGTAATTGACAACCGCGCTGCACTGATTCTGATCATTCGACGTGGTTACGTCGGTTGGACATGTGAGGCTGCAAAGCGGTTGGAGCTCAAAGGCGCCGATGTCGGTACCGTCGCTAGTCGCCGCATTGTTTACCGCAGGATCGTCAAATGTGCGAAACCTGCCCCGTTGATCGAACATGGCGCCAGCCGCTACGCCTGCGTCGATTGCTGGACTGCCGGTTGTGAGAGCCATTGTCTGGGTTGGTCCGCCATTGTCCGCCAGCGCCATAAGCATCGGGTTGGCCCCAGTCTGGTCACCGGGCCCCGTAAAACCGGTCGCGTCGGTGGCAACGCCGAGCAGATTGTGCCCGTTGCTTGTGATCGCGCCGTCAACATTCGGGCCGGGAGTCGGGGCACCGGTAGTGTCACCGAGGCCGTTTGCCGCCGTGTTACCAGCTATGATCGTGTTTTCCAAAGTCACGGCTGCCGGACCAACGCGGATACCGCCGCCGGCACCTTCGGCCACGAGGCGTGCGGGCTTGCTAGCTCCGCCCTGGTTGACTCCGGTGTTGCCGGCCTGAGCGTTGTTAGCGCTGATCGTCCCATGCTTGATATTCAGTGTAGCGGCATTGTTGTTGGTGATCGCGCCGCCATGCGCGAGGCCGCCTGCTCCGTGCATTCCGCATCCGAGGCCGCCGTCCGTTTGCCCACCGTTGCCGCCGTTGCCTCCTATAGCAAAGTTGTTGGCGAATGTGGCTGTGTTGATGATCATTGTTCCGCCGTCGGCTAATACGGCGCCGCCGCGGGCCGCGCCGCCGTCGCCAGCGAGATGAGCGCCCACGCAGCTCGTGCCGAAGGCATTGCCACCATTACCGCCAGTGGCTCCGGCGAGATGAAACGTCGAGTTGGTCAACGTTGTATTGCCGAGGCTGTACAGGCCGCCACCATCCGCTTCCCCGGCCGGTTCGCTTCCGTTGCCACCCGTTCCTGAGTTACCACCGTGCGTTGTGGTGTTCTCAAAGGTGGTGTTGTTAATGGTCACTGTCCCGCCACCAACCCATACTCCGCCGCCTTGAGCGATTCCTCCCGCGCCGCCATTCAACATCCCGTTTTGATCAACGTTGCCACCATTACCGCCGTTGGCTGCGCTGTTGTCGATTCGCGCCCCGTTGATGTTGAGCGTTCCGCCTTCGAAATAGATCGAGCCGCCCTTCGAATTGGAGCCGCCACCATTGTTGATGTTGTTGCCAGCCGCGCCAACTGCAGTGTTACCCGTAAACGTACTGTCGGAGACGGTCACGGTACCGCTCATTAGACTGGCCAGCCCGCCGCCTAATGCGTCGAGGTGATCGTTTATGGAGTTGTCGCCTTTGCCCAACGCCTGACAAGAATCAATGATCACGTTCATCAACGTGACGGTGCCGCCAGTATTAAGGATGCCTCCACCGGCACGATTGGTATTCTGTGATGTCGGGTCGGTGCTCGCACCGTTTGACCCGTCGTCAGCCGCCTGGCCGTGTCGTATAACCAGGTCCTGAAAGATGGCGGAGGCTCCAGAAGCGATCTGAAACGCCCGGTCGTGACTGCTTCCGATATTCAGCCCTGCTGCATCGATAATCGTTGCATTCGGTCCAGTAGTCCCTCCGCCAATGATGGTCACCGTGTGAAGGGTCGTTGTAATGTCCAAGTCCCCCGATGCCGCGGCGTTCTCTTGTGTGGCATTGGTGAGGGTCAGGTTGTAGGTGCCCGGCACAGTCAGGTTAATGATCGCTGGAGTAGCGCTGAGATCGGCATTTGCGGCTACGATGGCCGAACGCAGGGTGACCGTCCCGGCAGGCGGGTTGAGAATGTCAGCCGTACTGTTGACGTTGAGGGCTAATGGCGGCGACATGTTTGGACTCAACGACGTCGAAGACGCCCTCGAAGATGGGCTCAGCATGTGCCCCAGCAATGCACCAGCCGACACGATTAGCGTTAACAGCACCCACACGATCCTTGTTTTCATTGTTGTTCTCCAACCTGATTATCAGTGGTCACGACAATTGCCTGATGTTTCCAGAATCTCAAGGCACGTCTAATACACCTTTGGAGCACGAGGCGGCAAGTGAGAACCGTCGCTGTCGACCGGAACAACTATTAAACCCATTCTTAACCGGTCTCCCGCTGCTCTGATCGGCAGCACGGGTTAAGTGTACGGTCTAAGTTTCAGTGAGTGAGCTCAGGAATGAAATAGAACATCAAGGCTATGATCGCGTAGACAGTGAAAAGCTGAATACCCTTGTACCAGTTCGATTGACCATCGCCGCATACCATCCCGCCTATCAGCACCGCGATAAAAAGCGAGCCGATTTCTGCTCGATTAAAAGCCAGGTCCATCGGCTGAGGGGCTATGAAGTAGCTCGCTAAAACAAGCACCGGAGCCACAAAAAGCGCGATTTGAATGCAGCTTCCGAGCGCTATTCCCACTGCCAGGTCCATCTTGTTCTTCCGCGCCATCGCAATGGCGGATCCGCTCTCCGCTGCACCCCCTACAGTGGCGAGAAACACGATTCCGATGAACACCTGTGACATCCCCAGCTCTTTGCCGGTCTCCTCGGCCGCTCCCACCAGAATCTCGCTCATCCACGCTGCGAGCACCGATGCGACCACCAGGCTCCCGACAGCTCTCGGCACTCCCCAGTGCTCTTCTTCGGAATGGGTCTCCTCTTGAGTTTCCACACTGGCGAAGGCACCGGGGTGCGTCTTCATCGTGAAGAACAAGTAGAGCCCATAAGCGAACAGCAGCAGGAATGCGATCCCAATATTGAGAAGTTGCTCCTGCCGTATTGTTTCATTAGGCGCAAAGTATCGGCTGAACGCGCTCGGCACGGCCATGCTGACCGCTGCCAGAAACATCATCGTGCTGTAGGCGCTCGTCGCCGAAGGATTGAATCGCTGCTCGTGATGCCGTAGCCCACCCAGCAGGAAGGCCAGTCCGAGCGCGAGCAATAGATTCGCAAGAATTGCTCCCACCAGCGATGCACGCACCATCTCCAGATAGCCGGCCCGCAGTGACACCAATGCAATGATCAACTCAGGAGCGTTCCCGAAGGTAGCGTTGAGCAAACCACCCACTGCGTCACCCGTTCGCGTCGAGATCTGTTCAGTCGCGCTGACAATCAGGCCCGCAATCGGAATGATGGCGAGCGCCGCCGCAAAAAACAGGACCGGAGCTCTCACCTTGCCGACGTATTCCAGGGTCACCGTGATGGGCACAAAAGCCAGCAACCAGTTCATCGGGTTGCGGAGAAACTTGCTGATTGGCCCGCCAGATTGTTCGGTCATTGTTTGGCGGCATTCTATAAGCAACGCAGTTGCGCGAATACTCGTAAAAGTAACAGGGATTGAGACTCCATGTGCCACTCTTTCACACAAAGTGACTCGATCATATCGAGTCTCGTCGTAGTCGGCTCTCCACCTCTCTCGCCTTAACTCTTTTGACGCTGGCAATTTTTCCTCGGGCGCCTGTCAATTCTGACAGTTATTCTGCTCGGCTAACGCAAAATAAACTGTCTGAGACTTCTCAGTAATCGTATCGGACCAGCAATTATTATCGCGCTTGCTTCCTCAAATCGTGGCCGAGTGATGGAAATCAAGTGCGTACGGCGGAACGGCCAGCCGGCCCATACCTGGTGGACCTAAGAGACGGAATAGACAGACCCAGCGGCTAACGCATTATTGGAGCAAAGCTCGCGGCGCACCGTCAAAACTCTCACGTCAAGAAGGCCGGACGCGCAACGCTGCCGGCCGGCTAAGAAAGGGGTGGCATACGTCTGACAAGAACCGGATTACTGTTGATGCCAACGAGGCCGCTGCCTCGGTTGCGTTTCGAGTAAGTGAGGCCATCGCAATTTTCCCGATCACCCCCAGCTCTCCCATGGCTGAGGTTTGCGATGAGTGGGCAAGCCGCGGAAAGACCAACCTGTGGGGCGTCATCCCCGAGATAGCAGAGATGCAGTCTGAAGGCGGCGCGGCGGGAGCAATCCACGGTGCGCTTCAAGCCGGAGCGCTGTCTACGACGTTCACCGCCTCGCAGGGCTTACTCCTGATGATCCCCAACATGTACAAGATTGCGGGCGAGCTGTCGCCTTTCACCATGCACGTGACCGCACGTACGCTCGCTACACACGCCCTTTCGATCTTCGGCGATCACTCGGACGTGATGGCATGTCGCCAAACAGGTTTTGCACTGCTCTGCTCTAACTCGGTTCAGGAGGCACACGACTTTGCGGCGATTGCCCACGCGGCAACACTCGAGTCCCGCGTTCCCTTCTTACATTTCTTTGATGGGTTCCGAACCTCGCACGAGGTCTCGAAGATAGAGGAGCTCAGCGACGACGATTTGCGCAGCCTTATCTCCGAAGAAGCAATTCACGACCACCGCCGGCGCGCTCTGACTCCCGATCGACCTGTGCTCCGCGGAACAGCTCAGAATCCGGATGTCTTCTTTCAGGCTCGCGAGGCAGCGAATTCCTTTTACGACTCTTGTCCGACAATTGTCGAGCGCTGCATGAATGACCTCGCCCAACGAACGGGCCGCAGCTATCGGCTGTTCGAGTACTTTGGTCATCCCGAGGCCGAACGAGTGATTGTGATCATGGGATCGGGCGCAGAAACCACGCACGAAACTGTGGAACATCTCTTGAACGAGGGCCAAAAAGTGGGCCTCCTGAAGGTGCGTTTGTATCGCCCGTTTTCACGAGCTGCGTTCATCGGCGCGTTACCTGGGAGCACCCGGAGCATCGCCGTTCTCGACCGAACGAAGGAGCCCGGCGCTCCGGGAGATCCGCTGTACCTTGATGTGATGACCGCGCTTGCCGAAGCGCGGGCGGAGCAGGAATCGCGATTCAAGACTGAGCCGTTGGTGATCGCCGGCCGCTATGGGCTGTCGTCGAAGGAATTCACTCCAGCGATGGTCAAAGCGGTATTCGATGAGCTGGAGAAGAAGAGTCCCCGCCGGCACTTTACGATCGGAATCATCGACGACATCACTCACACTTCGTTGCAGTGGGATCCGTCGTTTCGAACCGAAGCCGCCGACGTCTCTACCTCGCTGTTCTATGGCCTTGGCGCAGACGGCACAGTGGGAGCCAACAAGAACTCGATCAAGATCATCGGCGGCGAAACCGAACGTTACGTTCAAGGGTATTTTGTCTACGACTCCAAGAAGTCGGGAGCGATAACGGTCTCGCACCTTCGGTCGAGTCCGCGTCCGATTCGCTCCGCTTATCTGGTGGATTCAGCAAGCTTCGTCGCCTGTCATCAATTCGAGTTCGTGGACAAGATCGACGTGCTCGAGTATGCCACGCCAGGTGCTGTCTTTCTCTTGAACGCACCAAGTCCCATCGAGTCGGTCTGGGAGGTTCTTCCGAGAGAGATGCAGGAGCAGATGATCGAAAAGCGCATTCGCTTTTACGCCATCGACGCGTATGCGCTTGCTAAGCAGGTAGGGATGGGTGGGCGCATCAACACCATCATGCAGACGTGCTTCTTCGGCATCTCCGGGATCTTACCGCGTGATGAGGCGATTGAGCAGATCAAGAAGTCGATCCAGAAGACCTACGGCAAGCGAGGACCTGAGGTGGTGCGCCGGAACTGCGAGGTAGTGGACCTTGCCCTTGCCCACCTTCAGGAGATTCCGGTGCCAAAGGCAGCCACCGCGACCCGCAGCCGGCCTCCTCTGGTCGCGACACGCGCGCCGGACTTTGTTCAGAAGGTCACCGCGGTGATGATGGCCGGCAAGGGTGACCTGCTTCCCGTAAGCGCGTTTCCGGTAGACGGCACGTGGCCCGTTGGAACGGCAAAGTGGGAGAAACGGAACCTGGCCCTCGAGATCCCGGTGTGGGACACCAAGGTCTGCATCCAGTGCAATCAGTGTGCGGTGGTATGCCCTCACGCGGCTATTCGCGCCAAGGTGTACGACCAGACCGCGATCGCGGACGCCCCGTCGACCTTCAAGTCCACCGCTTACCGAGGGAATGAGTACAAGGGAAAACTGTTTACGATTCAGGTCGCTCCCGAGGACTGCACCGGTTGCAATCTCTGTGTCAACGTCTGCCCGGCCAAAGACAGAACGAATCCCAGGCACAAAGCGATCAACATGGAGCCGCAGGCGCCGTTGCGCGACGCCGAGCGCGACAACTACGACTTTTTCCTCGCGCTGCCTGAGATGCCGCGCAGTGATATCGTGCGGCTGGACCACAAAGGCTCGCAGTTCCTCGAGCCGCTATTTGAATACTCGGGAGCATGCGCCGGCTGCGGCGAGACTCCTTATCTCAAGCTTCTGACGCAGCTCTTCGGCGATCGCTTGATGATTGCAAATGCCACGGGTTGCTCTTCAATCTACGGCGGCAACCTGCCCACCACACCCTATACCACGAACAGCGACGGAAGGGGACCGGCCTGGTCCAACTCGCTTTTCGAAGACAACGCCGAGTTTGGCTTCGGCTTCCGGCTCGCCCTCGACGCTCACGTCGCAGCCGCACGAGCGCTGGTCGAACGGTTGGCACCTCAGATTGGGGAAACACTCGCGGGCCAACTGCTCGGTTCCAATCAGGACACCGAAGCGGGAATCGTTGCGCAACGCGAGCGGGTCAGAGCTCTGCAGAACAAGCTTGCGAGCATCGACTCAGCCGAGGCGCGCCGGCTTGAAAGTCTGGCTGACTATCTGGTCAAGAAGAGCGTTTGGCTGGTGGGAGGCGACGGCTGGGCCTACGACATCGGCTACGGCGGACTTGATCACGTTTTAGCGAGCCGCCGCGACGTGAACGTGTTAGTACTGGATACCGAGGTGTACTCCAACACCGGAGGGCAGCAGTCGAAGTCAACGCCGCTCGGAGCTGCAGCCAAGTTCGCCGCCGCCGGAAAGCCAGTCGGCAAGAAGGACCTGGGGCTGTTGGCAAATATGTACGGGCATATTTATGTTGCAAGAGTGGCGTTCGGAGCCAAGATGGCCCAGACCACTCAGGCATTCCTGGAGGCCGAGGCCTACCCCGGACCATCTCTGATCATCGCGTACAGTCACTGCATAGCGCACGGGTACGACATGGCTCAGGGCGCTGCACAGCAGAAGCTCGCTGTCGATTCCGGCGTCTGGCCGCTCTATCGTTTCGACCCACGGCGCGTGCAGAAGGGGGAGCCGCCGCTCAATCTCGACTACGGACCGCCCAAGGCAAAGGTGGCCGACTATATGCGAAACGAATCCCGCTTTCGCATGATCGAACGCGCCGACCCGCAGCGCTTCAAACACTTCCTTGCGGAGGCTCAAGCGGCAGCAGAACGCCGTTACTCAGTTTACGAGCAACTCGCCGGAATCACCGTGCCTATTATCGAAGCCAGGGATGAAGAGCAAGGCAACGGATCCAAAGCATCGGTCAAGACTCCGTCCGAGCAAGCCTCGCCCAGGGCGATAGCCCAAAAGGAGGGAAATTGAACCTCAAGACGACCTATCTTGAAAAGTCGCTGCCGCACCCACTGATCGTGGGATCAGGGCCGCTTACCGACGATCTGGATACGGTAAGAGAGCTCGAGGACGCAGGCGCTGCCGCCCTGGTGTTGCGATCGCTATACGAGGAAGAGATCACCAGCGAGCAGATGTCCGCCTTCTTTTCTAGCGAGAGCTACGGAGACTCATTCGCCGAGGCTCAAAGCTATGCCCCGGACCCGGTGGCGGCCTTTGGGCCCGAAGAGTACCTCGAGCACTTGAACCGAGTTAAGAGAGCGGTCGACATTCCGGTGATCGCGTCGCTCAACGGCACGACGCCGGGGGGTTGGACATCGTGCGCCAAACTCCTGGAGCAGGCTGGAGCAGACGCCGTAGAACTGAACCTCTACCACGCCGCAAGCGATGCGTCCAAAGGCGCGGCCGAAGTCGAACGCGAATTGATCCAGATCGTGCGCGACGTGAAACAGGAAGTCACGATTCCGATTGCCGTCAAGCTCACGCCACTGCTGACGGCTTTTGCCAACTTCGCCGCCCAAATTGACGCGACTGGAGCGGATGGGATTGTCCTGTTCACACGCTTTCACCAGGCCGATTTCGATGTGGTCGCGCTCGAGGTAGTTCGCAGAGTGGAGCTGTCAACCTCCGCTGATCTTCAGCTACGCCTGAGGGGAACAGCGGTACTGGCAGGTCACGTTAAAGCGTCGCTGGCAGTGACGGGCGGAGTTCATACTGCGCTTGATGTCATCAAGTCAACGATGGCCGGCGCCCATGTCACGCAGATGGTCTCGGCTCTCATCCGCAACGGCCCCGCCCACCTGCGCAAAGTCCGGGAAGACATAGAAGCCTGGATGAAGGAAAACGAGTGGGATTCGCTTGAAGAGATGCGCGGAAATATGAGCTTCCAGCACATTCCGAATCCCGCCGTCTTCGAACGCGATATCTTCAGGAGCTTGTTCTCGATGAAGTCATAACCACGTGACAATGTATGGTGATCTGCCCGCGTCTCGGGCAGGGAGAACCATACGGCGGTTCCAACACTGGGAGGCAGCACGATGTCCGGACTCAGATTTATCAAGTGGGCCGTCATAGCAGGTTGGTTGATCGTACCGATTCTGCTCGCCGCGCCGGCGTCGCTCTCGAAGTCAGAGGCTCCGGGCGCTTACTGGACGGGAGATGATACGGCAGCCCAGGGTGATTACGTTGGCAGCGACGCATGCTCGGCCTGCCACGAGTTGCAGTTCAATAGCTTCTCGAAGACCGTACACTCACGTCTTACCAAAGCGAAATGGAAGAGCGAGCATCAGGGTTGCGAGTCCTGTCACGGACCCGGCAAAGCCCACATCGACGGTGGCGGAGACAAGACAAAGATCCGGACTTTCGAAAATGAGACATCCAAGCAGATCTCGGATACGTGCCTCCGTTGCCACGCTGGGAAGGAAGAGCACAACAACTTCCGTCGCGGCGAGCACTGGCGCAACGACGTAGGCTGCACCGATTGCCATTCCCCTCATGCCTCATCACGACAGCTTCCCGGGCCAACAACCGACGGTTCGTCCTCGCTGCAACCCGTCGGACCCTTTCCTTCTCACGCAAGCAACTTCATCCCGGTGCACATGCTGAAAAGACCTGAGGTTGTGCTTTGCATGGCTTGTCACAATGAGACGAAGGCTCAGTTCAATCTACCGTTCCATCACAAGGTGCTGGAAGGGGTGTTGAACTGCAGCGATTGCCACAATCCGCATGGAGGGTTCGAGCTGAAACAAGCACGACTCGCTACCGGAGCCGACGCCGCCTGCTACAAATGCCATGCGGACAAGCAGGGACCATTCGTCTTCGAACATGCGCCGTTGAAGGTTGAGGGATGCGCTGCTTGTCACGATCCCCACGGCTCCGCAAATCCCAAGCTGCTGAAGCGAAGTAGCGTTGCTCAGCTTTGCATAGAGTGTCACAGCAACATTGGGGTTATACCCGGGGAAGATCCTTCGGGGGCAGCGCAAGTTCCCCACGATCTTTCAAGCCCGCGCTACCGAAACTGCACCATCTGCCACGCGAAGGTTCATGGGTCAAACGCAAGCAACAAGTTCTTCCGATAGGACTGACTCAAAAAGAGGTTGCCATGAAGCAGAGATCCTTATTCCGTTGGGGTTCAGTGATGTTGCTGACGGCGGCTGTCCTCGTGGCGTCATTCAGCCCGAGCGCATACAGCGGGCAGGAAAAATCCGAGGCGGCCGACAAGACCCAAACAAAGACTCAATCAAAGACTCAATCAAAGACTTCGTCTAGCGGTGACAAAGCCGATGCGGCCAAAGGGACGGCCGATGCGGCCAAGGCGACGGCCAGCTCGACGAGCGCTCAGATACCTGATCCATCTCAGGAGGTGACTTGGGGGCCCTACCAGGTCTCCTCCAGTATCGAGGTCGGAGCCCGAGGCATCGCCATCAATGGCAATGGGAACAAGTTTCGTAGTGACGAGAACTACGATCCGGGTTTCAGGCTCTTCGATGCCAGCTTGATGATGAGGTCGACCGGGCCCGGGGCCATACTCTTCGATGAGCTCATGATCAACACGTTCGGTTGGAGCTCAGATCCCAACCGTTACGTGCGGGTGAACGCGACCAGGACCGACTTGTACAAGTTCAATGCGACCTATCGCAGGATAGATTACTTCAACAGCCTGACCAACTTTGCCGCGCCGGCAGGGATCGCCAATAGCCAGCACACTGCGAACACCGAATACCGGCAGGGAGATTTCGAACTGACGCTTTGGCCTGCTTATGAGAAGTTCCGGCTGAATCTGGGGTATTCGTTGGATTTCAACAGCGGGCCTTCGGTGAGCACCTACCGCTACTCGAGCGACGAGTTTCCAGTGCTTGCGCCAGTAAGGATCGCCGCTCACGACTACAGGATTGGCTTCGATTCGAAGCTGTGGCTTTTTGACATATCGTTCATGCAGGGCTGGCGCTTCTTCAAAGAGGACACCACCTATTTCATCGATCAGCAGCAGCCCGGGAACAACACCACAAACACGACGGTGATCGACACCTATCACCGCGACATTCCGATCAGGGCGAAGGTGCCTTATACGCGATTCAGCCTGCATACGCTGCTTGGCAACCGAGTGGACTTCACAGGCCGGTACATCTACTCGAGCAATACAAGCGACTATACGTATTTCGACAATCTGAGCGGAACAAACTCGTCGAATCTGAGAGTCAGGTCGGACGCGATCAACGTATTGGGAAATGCGAAGCGGCCTAATTCGTTAGGCGATGCTTCGGTGACTGTACTCGCGACGCCGTGGCTGAGGATCTCGGACAGCTTCCGGATCCAGATCTTCCGCATAAACGGAGGGGACTTCTTCAAACAGGTTACCCAGGTTCCGGCGGCGAACCCGCCGGTCACCGTATCGAACAAGCAGGACTTCGAGACTACAAACTTCCGGCGCTACTTGAACACTATTGAAGGCGACGTTGATCTCAGTACTCGTCTCTCCTTCCATCTCGGCTACCGCTACACGAACAGGCACATCGAGCAGTTTCAAACTTCAATAACCGTAGGTCAGCCGGTGCCCGTAGTTGAACCGGAGGTGTTCGACAATAACACCAACACGTTCATCTTCGGTTTCAAGGCGAAGCCGGTGAAGATTTGGACGCTCTACTTCGACCTCGAGCACGGCAGCAACGACAACGTCTTCGTTCGCACTGCCAACTATGACTACACCAACATTCGAGCCAGAAGCATTGTGAGGCCCACCCGTACCCTCAGCTTCAACGCATCATTGATTACCCGGGACAACACAAATCCAACGGTGATCAATAACCGCGACTTTGGCGCCGACATCAACACGCGAATCTTCAGCGGGTCGGCTCAATGGTTCGCGAACGAAAAGTTGAATCTTACCGGGGGCTATACCTACGTGCACCAGACCAGCTCGATAGTGGTCCAGTTCAACACCGCGGGCGGAAAGGTAAACATTGGCCCCGCGCAATACTTCGTCAGAGATCACTTCGCGTTTGCGACCGCCTTTTGGCAACCTCACCGGCGTGTGAGCGTGTACGGAGCAGTTCGGCTTCACAACGACCAGGGTCAAGGGGACCGGTTATCGACGCCGTTGGTGTTCGTGAACTCTTACCCGTTCCAGCTCTGGTCACCCGAGGTGAAAATATCTACCAAGGTGCATCGGAACGTAGATTGGATAGTGGGCTATCAGTACTATGACTACAAAGAGCGGTTTGCCAACAATCAGTTCTATCAGGCGCACCTGCCTTACAGCTCGCTGAGATTCTATGTCGGCCGGGCAGAATGACCGACGCTTCTTAGCCGGCATCTTTGCTTTCGCTGTTAATCATTGAGGGAACAATCTGGAGAAACAATGGAACGAATAATGGAACACTCGAGAAAGATTCTGGCGGTTACTGCAATCGCATGCACCGCTTTTTTGATGTCTACCAATCTCAGCGCCAAAACGCCTAAGAAGGCGGCCGATCCGGCAGCGACTTACAAATCCAAATGCGCAAGCTGTCACGGCGCCAATGGCAGCGGACAAACCGCAGCAGGCAAGGCGATGAAGCTGAAAGACCAGCGGTCGGCGGAAGTGCAAGGTATGAGCGATGACCAACTCCTGACGCTCATTTTGAAAGGCAAAGGCAAGATGCCTGGCTATGAAAAATCTCTGGGGGCCGAAACCTGCAAGGGGCTCGTGGCTTACATTAGAAAGCTGAAGTAGATTCCCGCCGGTCGGCTCAAGCCGAATAACGTCAACCTGGTCAAGAAAGAGTGAAGGGCGACGCGGGGACGCGGAGAACTTCTTTGCGGCCTTGGCGAATCTTTGCGTTCTTTGAGTGAAACTCCGACTTGAATGGCTTCTGCAACGGGGACAAGCGTTGTGTCCCCGCAGTCAGTGAAGATCGGACGGCGGGTTTCACTCAAAGACCGCAAAGATTCGCAGAGACCGCAAGAACCTCCCCGCGTCCCCGCGTCCCCGCGTCCCCGCGTCCCCGCGTCGCCCCTTCGCCAATCTACTCCGCAATTCCGTTCAAAGGACTTGAATTGTAGGGTAAACTGCATCTGCCGGAAGCGACCGGCAACGCGTGTTGTGCTTGCATTCGCTGAGATTCCAACCGACAGAAAGAGTAGGAGGCTCCCATGAACGTGAAGAACATTCTATTGGTCATTGCAATGCAGGCTGAAGCGGATCCAATTCTCGAGGCTCTGGGCATCAATGAAGCCGGAACTCCCTTGGAACCCCCGCTTCCCCCGATCTCCTACACGACGAACTTCAAAGGTCTCAACATCAATCTGGTGGTCAACGGTCAGGACCCGGTTTATAAGCTCGATAGCTTTGGCTCCGATGCTGCGACCCTGTCCACCTATCTCGGAATCAAGGCTTTCTCGCCCGATCTGGTAATGAGCACCGGTGTCGCTGGAGGATTCAAGTCGAAGGCAAAGATAGGCGATGTGTATTTGAGCGCTGACTCCGTCTGTTATCTTGACCGCCGCGTATCGATCACCAGTCCGAATTATCAGGACTATGCGATCGGCTTTTACCCGGTGGTGGATGCTTCTCAGATGGCCTCGGCCCTGGGACTCAAGACCGGGATTGTCGTGACAAGCGGATCGTTCGAAAACTCGTTGCTCGATGACCGGCAGATCAGAAATCTTGACGGCTCGGTCGTTGAAATGGAGTGTGCCGCGGTTGCCAAGATGACAATGCTCTTGCAAAAACAGTTCATGGCCGCGAAGTCGATAGTCGACTTCGACGATGCAATCGGCTTTGCAAGCCAGTTCGACAACAACTTCAAGATCGCTACGACGAGTTTGGCGACGCAGTTGGTGAGGATCTTCGGCTATCTCACCACGCATCCGCTGGGAGAAGTAAAGCCGCAAGCGATCTCCGCATCCGGCGGAGTAACTCTTCCACGCTAGTACGAGGGAATAACCGCGAACACTGGTCTGAACACAGCACGCTCGCTTGCAGCGTAGCGTCCTGAATCATTTCGCCTGAATCATTTCGCATGGATCACTCGCCGAATCAGTCGGTGAATAGAAGGAGTTGTGTGCACTTTGCCGGCGTTAAGATCGGACAACCATAGTTCAGCGCTCGACGGCTACGGGGCCTCGGGCCTGGGCCGACGCCGATCGCCGTAGCATCCATCCGTATAACAGAACTATCGCGGCTATGAAGCCGAGCAGACCCAGCCAGGGGGCGGGCGCAAACTCCTCGGGGACGATTCCGATCGGCGCGTCCTTTGAAAAGCCGACGATCAGACCGGCATTGATCACACCCCATAGGCTCTCGCCGACAATCAGCCCCGACGCTACGAGTGTTCCCAGCCGCTCGGCTCGCTCAGGGTTCGGGGCCGAACGAGCGCGCTTGTCGTACAAATGACCGATCACCGAGCCGACGACCACTGCGAATGTCGCGGACATTGGAAGATAAATTCCTATGCCGACGGCCAGCGGAGGAATGCGCAGCTTCTTCAGCGCCCCAAGAACGGAGTCGAGCAGTATTAGCCCAACGCCAACAAGCGCGCCGATGCCGATCATCTTCCATTCGAGATTGCCGCCGACTACTCCCTGCGCGAGGCTCGAGATGAGCGTGGCCTGTGGCGCAGGCAGCGGATTAGGTGCTACGACGCCGATGTTGGCCGCTCCGGCAAAACCGTACGCCTTGGCGAGCAGGTTCAGCACCCACGGGATCACCGAGGCGCCGGCAGCTACGCCGACAATGAGCGCCACCTGCTGTCGCATCGGTGAGGCCCCCACGAGCTGGCCCGTTTTCAAGTCCTGCAGGTTATCGTTCGAGATCGTGGCGCACGCAAAGACTATGGCGGTCACAAACAGCGCGAAAGCTACCAGCGCTGGCCGGGTCTCCGGCGTCGGCGACACAGCGACAATAAGCGTGGATGCGCACAGCACTATCGACAGAATGCCCACGCCTGAAATCGGACTGTTCGAAGCCCCGATGAGCCCGGCCATATAGCCGCAGATTCCCGCTATCAAAAAGCCGGCGATCAGCACGAATGGAACTGCGATAACCGTGAGACGCACGGCGCTGGATGTGAGTACGGTAGAGCTGGCGAACGAGAAGGCTAGCCACCCGGCGATGATCAGGCACCCGGCGGTCAACACGAAAATCCACTGGGGAGAGAGATCGCGGTCCCGGTCGTCGCCTTCGCCCGAGGCCCTGGATGCAGCCAGCGTGCTGACCAGCCCGCCGACAACCGGCTTTGCCAGTCTGGCCAGCGTGTAAATTGCCGCGATCGCGATCGCACCGGCGCCGATGAATCGCACCTGCGTCCGCCATATAGTCGTTGTATGCGCGACGAGGCCTGCGCTGGTGACATCAGGCTGCATCGATGTCAATATAGGCACCGCTACAACCCACGCGGTCACCAGTCCCGTCAGCATAGCCATCCCGACCGACAACCCTACGAGATGTCCAGCGCCGACAAGCGCAAGGGACCACGCGATGTCGTAACCGGTCGAAGCCATGACGCCGACGCGAAAGAAACCGGTGACCTGAGCTGCAGCGATCCGCGTTGCAGTCACGATGGCAAGGACCGCCGAAGCTACCGAACCAAGCATGACCGCTGCGAGCCCTTCTCTTGCTTCGCCCGATTCGTCCTTGGTTTCGCCGCGGGTTCCAGAGCCGACTTTAAGCACTTCGGCCGCGGCCACTCCTTCGGGATACGGCAGGTCGGACGTCGTCACCAGCGCGCGCCGCAACGGGATCGTGAACAGCACGCCCAGCACGCCCCCGCTCACACAGATTAGAAACGATTGCCAGAACGGGAATCCGGTCCACCAGCCGACTATCACGAGTCCCGGCAACACAAAGATGATCGCCGAGAGAGTGCCGGCCGCCGAAGCGACGGTCTGAACGATGTTGTTTTCAAGAATGGACGAGTCTTTTACAACGCTGAGGATAGCCATCGAGATCACCGCGGCTGGGATCGACGAGGCGAACGTGAGGCCAACCTTGAGGCCGAGATAAACATTGGCCGCGGTAAACACCGTCGTAATAAGCGAGCCGAGGATCAGACCACGTATCGTGAGTTCTCTGGGTTTCATCCGCGGAATAATACACGACTGAGCGAGCCCACGCCTCAATTACCTGATTCCAACCAAGCCCTGAACCGACTGGATCAGTTTTTCAGAATCGTAACCCACTCCATCCTTGAAGACGATCTCCACCTTTTCGATGTCGCTGATGGTCGCCGCGGGGTTTCCCTTTACGAGCATCAAGTCGGCTTGCTTTCCCGCAGCAATCGATCCGATGTGCGCGTCTTCACCGAGGAATTTCGCGCCGTTGAAGGTGGCGATCCTGATGGCTTCCAGAGGTGTGAAGCCGGCTTCGACCAGAAGCTCAACTTCACGCAGATCTCCGAATCCCGCCACAACGCCGCCGTTGCCCGTGGGGTCCAGGCCGGCTATCAACAGCCCCCCGGCCTTTACAAATGCGCGCTCGAATTCCATTGCTTTGCGAAAGAGCACCAGGAATCCGGAATCTGAAGAAACGCGGGCCCGCGCGGCCAAATAGCGCACCCTCGCATCGGTGGACATCACATTGAGCACCCGCGGATTGAGTAGTGCTGAGGCCGCTCCAATCCCGCTTTGAGCCAGCGGAGCTCCGGCGGCCTCGAAAACCGGCAGTGTAGAAGTGATCGCAACATTCTTCGCCACAAGCGTGCTGATCGTATCGCGCACTGCGGGACTGTTCAGATCCAGTTGCATGAGGCTCTGGCTGACCGACGCGCCTGGACACTGGTCCGGCTGCTTGTTCGGAACAAACTCCGAGTCCACCAACAAGCCGTGCTCCAAATCGTCGATGCCGATCTCAGCCGCCTCACGGAATCCGATCGAACAGAGATGCCCGGTTACCTTGAGCCCGCGTTTGTGCGCCTCCTCGACCGCCGCGCGCAGCTCATCGCGCGTGATGTTCATATAGGCTTTGAAAGATGTCGCGCCTTCGTCTGCCCAGAAGTTGACCATCCTTCGCGCATCGTCTGGCCCGGTCAGCTCGTGCATCACAGGTGTAAACGATCCCTTACCTTCCAGGTACGGTGCGGTGACGTGCATCTTGGGTCCGATCATGCGTCCCGAGTCGATTAAGCGCTTGATCTCAAGATCGGTGAAAGGCGCAACGCTGCCGGTAGTGCGAATCGTTGTGACGCCCAGCGCAAGGTAGAGACGGGGAAAACTCACACCCATGTCGGAATAAATCGGGGGAGAGCCACCTTGAGGAAAGAACATATGATTGTGCATTCCCACCAGGCCCGGTAGAGCGGTGTAACCTCGAAGATCCAGCGTCTGAGCATTAGCCGGCAGCTTTGAAGGAGCGCTTGCCGAGACAGATTGAATCTTACCGTCGGCGATGACTATTGTCTGATCCTCGCGAGGTTCAGCTCCAGTGCCGTCGATTATTCTTACGTGGTTGAGGACAACGACTGGTGCTTCCACGCGAACAAATTGTTGTCGTTCAGCGGCAGGCCCTTGTGCGAATGATCCGGCGGAAAACAAAACCAGCATAAGAAAGGCTCGGGTAGTTTTCATAGGTCTCCTTGGTGAGTTTGTCTATGAGGCTGAAGACTGTAGGTCATTATCTCTTCCCAGTCCAGCGTTCGAGTCCTGTATGACTGCCGAACCACTGACTCGTATCAAGCCAACACCGGGAAAGAACCCCCACCAGTGCGATTTTTTCCGCGTCAAAAGCCTCAAAGCAGTTCTGTATTAGCGCGATTGTCCTGTTTAGCGTACGGAACGCCAGTTGCCATCCGGTTGTTCTGATTCCGAGTCTGGGATTTCTTTACCACCGGACTCAAAACGGAGAGCAATTATTAGGTAGACCGATAGACGCGGGCCAGTGACCTGGAGGATTTAGGATGGAGATCAATAGCACAAAGACAGTAAGAGAGTTGACAATCGAGATCCCCGGCGCGACACGAGTGTTCGAGAAGCTGGGAATAGACTACTGCTGCAGCGGCGGAAAGACTTTTCAGCAGGCATGCGACGACGCTGGTGTGTCGACCGACGAGGTCGCACAAACGCTCGGAAAAGCCGGCAAGCCCGACTCGCAAGATGAGAGATCCATAGAATGGCAGTTCAGGCCGTTATCAGAACTGACTTCATACATCGTCGCCAAGCATCACGACTTCACAAGGAATGAGTTGAGCCGTCTCAACGCGCTTCTTTCCAAGGTGTGCTGGGCTCATGGGCAGAACCATCCCGAGTTGCTGCGTCTTCAACGCCTCATCAAGGAATTGACCTATGACCTGATTCCCCACATGCATAAGGAAGAGGTGATCCTGTTTCCATTTATTTCACAGTTGGAAACGGCTGCGAGCACCGGGACCCGGACCGCTATCCCGTTTTTCGGAACTGTCCAGAATCCAATTCAAATGATGATGATCGAGCACGAGAAGGCTGGAGACATCCTTGCGCAGATTCGCCAGGTCACCGGCAGCTTCTTGGTGCCCGAAGACGGCTGCCTAAGTTATCAGACTTTGTACAATGCCCTGAAGTCCTTAGAGCAAGACCTGCATCAGCACATTCATCTTGAGAACAACATTCTCTTTCCTCGAGCTATTGAGATGGAAGGTTTAGACTAAGTCGCGCGCCGCTTAATGAAACGAGCAGCGGCTGAATGTCGCTTTTCCGTATGCCCTGCAACGGAACAATCGCTCCGTGTGAAAAGTATATAAGGGCATGACCGACAATCAGACGGGGGAAGCAACTCCCAGGAAGTTGCTAAGGCTTTGGCCCGGCGTGTTGGGCGCCGTGCTGCTCCTGACGGCGAGATTTGGGGTCCCGGCACTGATACCGGAAGCAATGGCCTTCGGGATGCTTGGCGCAATCGTGATCGGCCTGGCCATCCTGTTGTGGTGGCTGTTGTTCAGCCGCGCCGCGTGGTCGGAGCGCGTGGGCGTCATTGTGCTGATGGCAGTCGCAATGTTTGCGACATCTCGCGTAGTTCACCAATCCATCGCGAATGCCGGAATGGGGATGTTGCTCCCGTTGTACGGCGCTCAGGTGCTGAGCGTTGCCCTCGTAGTCTGGGCGCTGGCGACCCGCCGTCTATCCAATACGATTCGTCGTGTCTCGATAGTAGCTATCGTTTTGCTTATCTGCGCCGCGTTCACAGTAGTTCGCACCGGTGGGATTACTGGTGAAGGCAGCTCAGACTGGCATTGGCGGTGGGTGCGGACTCCCGAGGAACGGCTCCTGACGGAGGGCGCGGATGAGCCGGCCCTCGTGCCTGCTGTCGCAGCAGCGCCCGAGGACGCAGCCGAGGCCTCGAAGTCTTCAACAGGAGGTGCCGACTCTTCGCCCGAATCTTCGCCGGCACCAGCTCCGAATGCGGCTGCGACAACCGACAAAACCTCGCCGGCAAACGCAGCGGACACGCGGGCAAACTGGCCGGGCTTTCGCGGACCGAATCGCGACGGAATCGTTCGCGGTGTGCAGATTGTGACTGACTGGGCCAAGTCTCCTCCGGTCCAGATGTGGCGACATAAGGTAGGACCCGGCTGGTCGTCCTTTGCGGTGCGCGGCGACCTTGCCTACACCCAGGAGCAGCGAGGAGAGGATGAAATTGTCTCTTGCTACAGCGTGCCTACAGGCAAGCCGGTTTGGAGACACCGTGATCCCGCAAGGTTCTGGGAATCGAATGCAGGCGCTGGGCCGCGCGCGACTCCGACTCTCAGCCGCGGACGAGTATACACGTTTGGCGCTACTGGAATATTGAACGCGCTCGATGCGAGAAACGGCGCGGTGGTGTGGTCGCGAAACGCGGCGTCCGACACAGGGACAAAGACTCCGGGGTGGGGCTTTGCGAGTTCGCCGTTGGTGGTCAACGACCTTGTGATCGTGGCTGCTTCCGGCAGGCTTGCTGCGTACGACAGCGCCACTGGCAATCCCCGATGGATGGCGCCGGCTCGAGGCGGGAGTTACAGCTCGCCTCATTTGATGTCTATCGGCGGAGTGCAGCAGGTTCTGTTGCTGAGCAGCACCGGCGTGACCAGCGTCTCGCCGGCGGATGGCGCGGTGCTCTGGGAGTACGGCTGGACGGGCGTCCCGATATTGCAGCCGGCCCGGACCGCTGAGGGGGACCTGCTGATCACCACCGGGGACATGGCCGGCGGCGTTGGTACGAGGCGGATCGCGGTAGCGCACGGCTCGGGCGGGTGGACAGTTGACGAGCGCTGGACCTCGACAGGACTGAAGCCATACTACAACGACTTCGTAGTTCACAAAGGTTATGCATACGGTTTTGACGGCGGCATCCTTGCGTGCATCGACCTCAAGGACGGCAATCGCAAATGGAAGGGCGGACGCTACGGTCACGGTCAGCTTGTGCTGTTACCGGACCAGGACTTGTTGCTGGTTCTTTCGGAGGAAGGCGAGCTGGCGCTGGTATCCGCAACGCCCGAACAGTTCGGCGAAGTCGCGAAGTTTCCAGCGCTCGAAGGAAAGACGTGGAATCATCCGGTGCTCGTAGGGGATGTACTGCTTGTGCGCAACGGCGAGGAGATGGCTGCATTTCGGCTGCCGCTCGCTAGTCGATGAAGGCGCCGCGAGAAGCTAAGCTCGCCTTCGTCTTCATCTTCTCGATCCTGAAAACAAATCAGGACAACGGCGAAAAACAATACTATTGTTCTTCAGGCAATTCGGTATGACAATGCGGTGGAATGAACACGAAACTGGCTACGACTATTCGACGGCTGCCCCTGGTTATTGCTTTGATCCTCGTGATGAGTGCGCCGATGATGTGCGCGCTCACGCCGGACATCAAGGGAAAGTGGGTTGGGACTGCGCCGAATGGCGACGTCGTAACGATGATCTTCCGCGACGATGAATCAATGCAGTGGTCCATTTCAAGACCGGATGGAACAAAGGGCGTCGTTCACGCGAAGTACAAGATCAGTTATGACAACAAGCCGCTGGAGCTTGATATCTTCGACTTCGATCTGGACAAGTTCTCAAAGTTCACTTTCCAGGGAATCGTTGAATTCCGAGGTACCGACCGGGTGGCGATGATCGGAGAATACACGGACAAGGGAGAAGATGTCCGGCCTTCCGATTTCGGCGAGTACACCATCGAATTCAACAGAGTTCCCAACAATCTCGTAGCTGCCTCCGACAACCCGGACCGCCAATTTGTGGCTTCGTCGATTCCACGCGATTCCTCGATGCCATATCTCAGCGACTGCATCAGCGACTGCATCACTCTAATCGCAAGTCGCTGAGCGAGGGGCCACCGCCCAACGCGATTGCGGGCCGAAACAATTCAGAGTCATCCAATAGATCGCCGGATTCCGAAACACCGCGAAGCATGAGACTTGTGTTCTTCGCGAGGCCCCGCGCGCGCTTGCCTGAGTCTCGACTCGATTTGCCGTAAATGTGGCGGACGGCGGACCGTGGCCCGCCGTCCTATCCATTCAGATGGATTTTCAAATCGATCTTGTATCAGTGAATCGATTGGGTCCTGTTTATCCTATTCATGTTCTTCAATCCTTGTTCTCACTTTTCCGAGTTCGAGATTCTCTTCTCCAAAAAAAATTCGGACATCTTCAGGAACTCTGATTCATCCGTGTTGCTTCAGACAATCCAGAAACATCAATTGCACGAATACTCCTGAATCCTTTTATGAGGTATCGATTAGGCCTCCGCGCGGTAGAAGTAATACTCTGCGGTATAGGGCACCTGCATTATGTCTCCGATTGCTGATCCCGGGGTTGCTGGACTCAAACCGCCCGTCGTATTGACGCGCTGGATGTAGGTCACTGAGCGAAAAATGCCGGCGCCGGAGTTTGACACCGATCTGAGCAGTAACCACGGGATCGCAGTCGGATCAGGGGAACAGCCGGCTACACGGCTAGCCACCACTTTGCCGCCGCTGGTGCTCTGCCAGGTGGGTCCGGCGTAGTGAATGCCAACCTCGTCGGTATACCCGGCGTCAGAGAACAACGTCGCCATCGGTCCCACAAAGTCCCAGGTAACTCCGTTCCACTTGTAGATCTGCACGCCGATCGCGAAAACGTGGAACGAGACTCTGTTCCCCTCTGGAACTTGTATTTCGGTGCAGGCTGCGGGAGGTGGAGTTGACTTGAAATCATCTAGGTCCACAAAAGCGACCGGTGCATTCCCCAGCACGATCCCGCTGAGGGCCAATAGCAAGACGAGTATTGCGACGAATTTTGTTTTTATGCTGCGCATCGATTCTTCTCCTTATCGTTGAAAGTTATTGTTCGCTCTCGGCGATCAGCATTGACGCCGAAAAAATTGAAAGTTGTTGAAGTCTTCGCCATATTGGCGCCGCCGAAAAAAATTCTTCGGGTTGTCAGGGAATCAGTAATCAGCCGGCCGTAAGGTGGTGAGTTAGCGGCCTATATCAGCGGAATTGATCGTGGCGGGACGATGGATCGCTGTCCCCGGAACAGCCGGCAATCCGACCCGGGGTTCACACAAAGGACGCAAAGTCTTGCAAAGAACGCAAAGATTCTGGGTTCTTTGCGAGACTTTGCGTCCCTTGCGTGAAACCTCTACTACGTTTATCGACCTATCGCGAGTACAGCGGGACCATACACGGCGGGACTTTGGCTCGTTCTACGCGGACTCGCCTCTCGTGCTACGCGGACTTTGCTTCGCGCTCTGGTGTAAGTTCGCTGGCTTTGCCTTTGCCAAACTTGAGCGGCAATATCATGGGCACACTCTTCTTGTAGCGCCGGTACGACTCCCCATGGAAATCGGTCAGGTCCTTCTCTTCAAACTGTATCGCCATGAAGATGTACGCGGTCGTTGCTATCGAAAACACAAGGTGTGGCGCAGTCATGACAGGAGTCGACCAGAAGGCAAGCAGCCAACCCAGGTAAAGAGGATGTCGCACGTGCTGGTACAGAATCGGCGTCCTGAATACCAGGGGCGTACACTTCTTGCCGATCAGAAAAAGATAAACCTGTCTCAGCCCAAAAAGATCAAAGTGGTTCAGTAGAAATGTGCTGATCAGCACTAACAGCCAGCCCATCGCGCATACGGAGTACAGAGCAATGCTGAAAGCTTGCGACTCAACGCGCCAAACTACTCCGCCCATCGGTCGCCACTGCCAGAACAGCACGATCAGTGCGAGAGACGAGAACAGCACGTAAGTACTGCGCTCGGCCTGCTCCGGAATCACTCGGGTCCAGACGCGCTTGAACCAGGGCCTCGCCATTATGCTGTGCTGCAAAGCGAATAACGCGAGCAAGCCTGCATTGATCAGCAAGCCCTCACCGATCGGCGCCGGCACTCCGGAATCGATCGACTTGGGTACGATCAGGTTGCCTACAAAACCTGCCGCGTAGAGGAAGGTGCCGAAGAAGATCAAGTAGCACAGTACCCCGTAAATAAACGTCGCAATCCTCGTAAACACTAAACTCTCCTTTCGAATTGATTACTCGGCCGATAGAAACTTTGAATCCAAGCTGCGAAAAAACTGCTTGTTGAAACGTGATGGTTCCAACTCAACCTCCGATCACCTTGTTATAAAACTCGCGGTTTGACTTTATAGTCGCAGGCCGCCGATAAACCGGCCCGGCTTCGATTTGAAACTGTGACCCCTCCTTGTTCGTGAGACTGCAAAACGCCATTCCCCGGATCTATCAATTACACATAGATTCCTTGCTTTTTTAGTGAGATGGATTAAACTGCAGCCCTAGAAGGCTCGCGAACGAAGCTGCTCCACCTCTTTTCAAACAACCTAATGTTAAAGTTGTTGAACAACGAGCCATATTACCTTCGAGCAAAATATTTTTTTGGCCGGCGCGGAATGCGCTGCCGGCAGTCATCGAATTTGTATTCCGCTATCGGCATTCGATTGTTTCTGACTTTTACGCTGACGGTGAGCCTCACCGCGCCGAGTCTGGCTCATCTTCAATCGTCTCAGCAGCCGACAGGTTCGTCACCGATAAGTGAATTCGCAGCCCTGCTGGCTGGGGCCGCAACCGAGGCGGAACAGGAGCAGTTGTTGGCGGCCAAGAAGGACCTCATAAACTCCGAGCTCTTATCCGCGCTGAAGACGATAAGCGATCCATTGATTCAGAAGGGTGATTACACCAGGGCTCTCAGAATAACTCAGCTCAGCATTCGTCTTGCGGAGAGAATCGAAGACCGCTCCGCACTTGCACGAGCGCTATGTGATCTTGGAGCCATACACAGCCGTCAGAATCGCGGCGCTGAAGGGCTCAATCCGCTTCAAAAGTGCCTCGCCATTGCTGAAGAGACTGGCGACAAGAGACGGAAGGCGCAGGCGCTGAATTCCATCGGGTATGCTTACTCGTCGCAGAGACAGTTCGAGAAGGCGCTGGAGTACTACGAAAAGAGTCTGTCGGTCAATGAAGAGGTCGGCGATCGAAACCTCACCGCCCTGGTCTTCAACAGCATGGGTCTGGCTCACAGCGCGCTCGGGCACTATGACCTGGGCCTGGAGCTTTACGAAAAAAGCCGGGCGCTGAGTGAAGAACTCAATGACAAGGTGACGCTCGAGCTGACCTTCAACAACATCGCGACCCATTACATTTCACATGGCCGCTACGCGGAAGCCCTCGACTATCTGCAGAAGAGCCTCAAGCTGAAAGAAGAGATGGGCGATCAGAATAAGTCGAGCATGGCGATCCGCCTGCAGAACATCGGATTGATCTACAGGCGTCAAGGCCGCATGGAGCAGGCGCTCGCGTACGCGCGCAGGAGTCTGGAGATCCTCGAGGAGCTCGACGACCAGTTTGGAATAGCCAATCTACAAAACAACATCGGAGTCATCTACAAATCGCAGGGCCTTTACGACGAAGGCCTCGACTGGTTTCAAAAGAGCCTGCAAAGGTACGAGAAGCTGCAGGTCAAAGCAGGCATCGCCAGGAGCCTGAACAATATTGGCGACACTTATCGACTGCAGGGGCGATTCGATCAGGCGTCGGAACCTCTGATGAAGAGTTTGTCGCTGCGCGAGCAAAGCAACGATCGAGGAGGAGTTTGTCTGACGTTGAACAATCTCAGCCGCTTGTATCAGGACCAGCGCAAGTACGCGGAGATGCTGACAGTGAGCCGCCGCGCCGCGGCGGTCGCCGAAGAGATCAACGCGCCCGAAGAACTCTGGGCCGCGCAGGAACGGATCGGGCGTGCCCTCGCCGCGGTCGGTCAGCCCGAGGAAGCGCGTCGGAGTTTCCTCAGCGCGATTGCAACTATCGAATATCTCCGCCGGGAAGTCGCGGGTGGCGAGCAGCAGCAGCAAAGCTTTCTTGAGAACAGAGTCTCGCCCTGGCTGGGGCTGATCACTCTGCTGGTTTCACAACGCGAATACACCGAAGCCTTGAGGGTTGCAGAGCAGTCAAAGGCGCGAGTTCTAGTCGACGCGCTTCAGGGCCGCGCCAGCCTCCGAGAATCGCTGTCTCCACGCGAGCGCCAGACCGAAGAGGAGCAACGGCTGCGACTCGTTTCGCTCAACTCGCAACTCACAAACGAGCTTCGTCGCGAGAAGCCAGACCGGACGCGCGTGAATGAGTTGAAAGCGAGCATTGCAAAGGCGCGACTCGATCAGGAAGCGCTTGAGACCAACCTCTACGTGGTGCATCCGGAGCTGAAGGTACACCGAGGCGAGGCTCCGATCATCAACGGCGAAGAACTTGCGAACCTGCTGCCGGACGCGGCGACTGCGCTTCTCGAGTACGTAGTCACCGATGACGAGACCTACCTTTTTGTCGTCACCAGGTCGAGTGGCTCCGAGAAAGCCGAGGTTCGGGTCTATGCCCTCCCTGTTAAGCGCGATGAGCTTGCGAAGCAGACCGAAATATTCAGACGTCAGCTTGCGGGGCGTGACCTCGGTTTTCGAGGGTCCGCCAGCAAGCTGTATGAGTCGCTCCTTAAACCGGCCGAGTCGCAGCTTCGCGGCAAAGCGAATCTGGTTATTGCACCGGATGCCACGTTGTGGGACTTGCCGTTTCAGGCGCTGGTGACCGGTGCCAACCGACTGCTGATCGAGGAAGCGGCTGTTGCTTATGCACCTTCGCTGACGGCACTGCGCGACATGGAGAAGCGGCGAACGAAGCAGAGCGGGAATGAGACTTCTACGGCGCTGCTGGCGATTGGCAATCCCACTCTTGGTCAGGAGACGATCCGCCGCGCTGCGTTGACGCTGCGCGACGAAAAGTTGGACCCGTTGCCCGAGGCCGAGCAGGAGGTCAGGGCGATCGCACGGCTGTATGGCACAACGCACAGCAAAATCTATATCGGCCGTGAAGCCCGAGAAGACTATGTCAAGAACGAGGCTGGCCGAGCGCGGATCCTTCATTTCGCTGCGCACGGAATGCTGAACGACGCGTCGCCGATGTATTCACATCTTGCGCTTGCTCCGGGCGGCGCGAGGGAAGATGGGCTGCTTGAAGCGTGGGAGTTGATGCGTCTCGATTTGAAGGCGGACCTTGCTGTGCTCTCGGCTTGCGATACGGCGCGCGGGCGGATCGGCCCGGGCGAAGGCATCATTGGGTTTTCATGGGCTATGTTCATCGCTGGAGTCCCGTCGATCGTGGTGAGTCAATGGAAGGTTGAATCGGCAAGCACGCGCGACTTGATGGTGAATCTGCACCGCGCGTTAATGCCTTCGCCGAGGTCCGGGAGAGCAGTGGGCCTTACGAAGGCGCAAGCGCTTCGACAAGCGGCGCTGAAGGTCATGAGGAATCCAGGTACGAGTCATCCTTTTTATTGGGCAGGATTCGTGTTGGTGGGCGACGGGAGGTGAGGGAGGCACTCCGAAGTGCTGAGTGCGTTCCGAAGTGTACGCGACCTCGGCATTCAAGAATTTTCAAATCCCAAACAACTCAACTCAGCAATTAGCAGTCAGCACTTCCGAATTACTTCCATTCGCCTTGAAGAGTGAACGCCGCCCAATAGTACGGCGTTTGCCAGCGCTTGTCCTTCCACATAGATATCTGAGCCGACCGCAGCGCAGCCGAAGGCCTCAACTGCTCCCGAAACACCGCTTCATAAAAACGACCCATCAGTTCCGCTGTAGCCCGATCGTTCACCTGCCACAGACTCGCCACCACTCGCGGACTCCCTGCATACATAAACCCTCGCGTCAGTCCGATCAGCCCTTCTCCCTTGATTTCCTTGCCAAGCGCCGTTTGACACGCACTCAACACCACGAGGTCAGCATCCAACTTTAAGTTGTAAATATCGTACAACCGTAGAAATCCGTTTTGCGGTCTACCCTCTTTGTCTACAAGCGACAGCACCACACCAGACAATTCGGGGTGTTGATTGTTTATGAGCCCGTGCGTCGCCAGGTGAAGAATCGAAACGCGAGCGAGTTCGGGGCTCGTAGCGGTCGCGCGGTTAGCTTCGAAGTCGACGGCTTCTAAAACCTGCCCCTCGGGAGCAAAGCGAACGATCTGCGCGGCCTCCTGTCGGCTGAACCGCAGCCGCACCAGGTCCGCCAGATCCGATTCTGCAGCCGATCTCTTCACCTGTCGGGCATCAAGCGAATCGGCATTCGCCGGTGGGGTACTTGAACCGGCCAGCTTCACTCTCGGGTCGCTGGCGGTAAACACCGGATCGGCAATCACCGCGATTCTCTTATCCGAGCTTTTGCGACCGGCCAACTCTTGCCTGAGAACCGCAAGCACCGATGCCGACGGCAATGTCACAACCTCATGTTCGAATACTAGCGGTAGCCGATTGACCGCATCCGAAGAGTCTCTCGGAGCAGAACGTTGAGGGACAGATTCACCCTGCGCGGTCGACGGTTCGGGCAACGCGGCAAACGGGAGATATTGCAGCACGCCCTCGCTGACGATCAACAATCGTTTTTTCTTTAGATGGGATGCTACGGGGCCAAGCAACGTCTGACTCAATGCGGCTGCCGCTTTGGGGTACTCTGCATCAGCTTTTTGAATTCGAAGGTCCCTGCGCATAGGCGACTCGCCGGCGATCACTCGATTGCGCGCGGACAACAATTCATAAGCGTGCTGGGCAGCAGATTCGATGTCTGCCCGTTTTGGAAGCTCAAACGCTCCTAAAGCAGCAGGCGTCACCGCAAACAAATAGCTCTTCTCTTCTCCCAAAGCGTACTCGAGCAACAGAGTGTCCTCGTCAACGAGATCTGTCTGAATCTGTTTCAGGTTGAGCGGGACCGGCTGTGTTAGTGCGGCATAGCGAGGACTTTTTTGTCTGATCCGAGCCTGAACCTGTTCGTATTCCGTCGTGAGCTCTTCTATTTCTTTGGCAGTCTCCTTTGCCTTTTGTTCGGTCTGTTTGTCGCCTACGAGGCGCACCTGCCGTTCAGCCTTATCAGAAATCATCTGGTGCAGGGCCCGCTCGCGCTCGAGCAGCGTGGCATCTACATCACGTCTGATCTCCGCGTTTGCTTCCGAGATCAGTTCCAGCAGCGATCGGGCGCGTCCCGTTTCGCTGGCGTGAAGGGCCGCCGCATCGAAGCCTCCCGACGGATTCTGTTTGTGAAGCCGCATCAGAACATCTATATCAAACTCATAGTACTGCTTTACGGAGGCGAGAAACGAAGCGCGGAGTTGATAGCTTTTCACGTTTACTCGCAGTGACTCGACGGCCGCGAGCGCCTCTTCAATTCGTGTCCTCGCCTCGCTTAGATTTCCGCGGTCACGTTCGAGACGAGCAATGTGCGCGAGTATCTGCGCTTCGTTTTTGCGATCTCCGCTATCCTTGCTCATGCTGAGTCCGTCGTTGAAATAACTCATTGCCTTCGGAAGATTGCCAATCTGCCTCTGGAGCTCTCCGGCGTTATCAAGCGTTGTCAGAAAAGTACGATGCCTGCCCGTTCCCTGGAACAGCGTCAGCGCTTTCTCGTAGTTATCCGAGGCTTTCTGTTTGTCCCCAAGCTGTGCGTAGCAGACAGCTATTCGGTTGAGAGTAGCACCCTGTCCCTCCAGATCGTTGAGCTTCTGCCTGACCGGCAGGAGCTTAAGCTCGACTTCGAGCTCTTTTTGATAGTCTCCGAGATGCCCGTAGTGGACCCCGATGTTGGACAAGGCCAGCGACTCTCGATACTCGTCGCCCTGCTGATGGAATATCTTCACCGACTCGTTGTACAGATCGATCGCCTTCTGATACTCCCCAAGGGAGCCGTAGATCCATGCAATATTGTTTAGCGTGATGGCTTCACCATGAGGTACCTTGAACTCCCTATAGATCGCCAGCGAGCGGTTGTGAATGTCCAAAGCCTCCTGATACTCGCCCATACTCGCATGGATGGTGGCAATATTATCCAGGGTGATTGTTTCATCCAGCTTGTTGCGTGTGAACACTGTGGTCGAAAGGGCTTGATGGCAGATTCCAAGAGCCTTCTTGTACTCGCCGAGATTGCTAGTCACGACGCACATGTTGTTGAGGATGCTTGCATCCGCTTGATGATCGCCGAGTTCGTCGGCAATCAGATGCGCCTTCTCAAAATATTCAAGAGCCTTTCGTCCGTCGCCCATATAGCCATGCGAGATTCCCATATAGTTCACTGACCTGAGCAAGCCTGGGCGATCATGAATTGCTTCGCGAAGCGGCACCGACTCAGTAAACACTTCGAGAGCTTGTTTCTTATCACCGAAACTAAGATAGACATTGCCGAGCGCTTCGAGCGCGTTTGCCTGAACGCGCGTGCGGACCCATCGATCGTCTGAGCTGGACGGTTCCGGCGAAGCCTTGATAATTGCCAGCGACTCGTTGGCTGAGTCCAACGCCGGTTTCTTCTCCCCGAGCACCGCGTAGGCGGCGCTTATCAAGTACTGGGCGTTTGCTTCGTTGATGGAATCCTTTATCGCCTTACAGTGCACTATGGCCTGCTGATATTTTTCGATAGCCTTGCGCCAGTCCGAAGTCTCCGAGCTCTGACGCAGCCGCACACCTTCGGCGATCAATCTGTCGATCGCAATCCTGCTCTTATCTTCCGGCACCGCCGCTCGCAATTCCTTTATCTTGATCTCGTAACTTCCCTTTGCGAACTCACCGTCCTCTGAACGAAGTTCAATCCTGTAGGTGGTGTCGTTCTCAGATAAGAGAGTAACCGTCTCCCAATCCCCAACGCCGAATGTATGGGACTCGAGCACCTTCTGCCCGCTCGCGTCAAACACCGACAGCCCGATGTTGATTTGTCGCTGATCGACGCCAACCTTGGCGTACTGACCGGCGGTCGTGTTCAAGAGGTAAACGTGGACCTCGTTGCCAGCAAAATCGCGAGTAATAGATTTGCCGACCTCCAGAGCCGGAGGATTAGCCGCTTGTCCTTCAGGGCTAGTTTTGGAGGTCGCAGTTTGGCTGGCCCGCGCATCACCGAAGATCGTTGAGCAGAGCATACACACGAGCCCCCCGGAGACGAGTAACAGCTTGCAGAAGAACTTTCGGTTCAGCGGCAGTGGAAGTCGAGATCTACACTCGTGTTTTGCCATAACGCCTCACAGGGTTCTCAGTAGTGAGCATTGAGTTCCGGAGTTCCGAGTAACAACCTACAGGTCCCATTCAAATAGACGATAAACATTGCCATAGGGCGCTGCGGGGAGCTAAGACATTCGTGCCGTCCAGAGGTCGACGGGGTGCAGGGACCCCAGGGCTCGGTACTCACAACTGAATCTCGCCACCGGCGGGCCCGTAAAAAACGACCCAAACGGCCAGGTCGTCGGTGAAGTCCTCGAAATGGTGCTCTGTTCCAGCAGCCACGAACATCAAGTCGCCTGTCTCGAATTGATCGCGCCTCCCATCATGAACCAGTACGCCTCGGCCACGTGTGATCACGTAGACCTCATCCTGGTCGTGAGGCGTCTGCCGGTTGGGCAACACCGGCAACGAAAGCTTTATGTTGAGAGTGCCGCGTTGCAAGAGGCTCACCGAGTGTTCGCCCGCCGGCCCAGGAATACGCCTCTGAGCGTCAACGAAACGAACTACACCACTGCGATCTATGTTGGCCATTCTTGACTCCGATAAAGCGACGAGACGAGGTAGTCAGCAGTCAGTCAGCAGTCGGTAGCCAGCACTCAGCACTCAGCACTCAGCACTTCCTTCCCCCTGTGATAACCCTTCGATCCTACCGCGCGTGACAGAGGACTTCGCGGATCGCGTCCCGCTTTCAACGTGTCCAGCACGCGGCGAAAGTCATATATCGGATGCCATTCGAGCTCGTTCCTTGCCAGTTCGTTCACGTACACCCTCCCTATGCCCGGAAACATCCTCCAGCCCCGGCGTGCGTACTCTTCGTCATAGTCCGGGAACAGTCGCCTCACCACCTGCGGCGCGTTCGTCCGCAGCTCCCGCAAATCTTCCGGGGTAAAAGGAGTCGTTGCGCTGATGATGTAGCGCCCGAAGCCGATCAGACGCGCCTTGTCGAGCGCAAGCATATGGGCGCTCACCGCATCCTCCAAATCAACACGCCGGTACAGAAACTCGTTAGCCTTAGCGTTGCCATCATCATAGGACAATCGAGTCGTTTCGTCGTCGTCCTCTTCGGGAAAAAACCGCGAGGTCCGCAACACCAGACATGGCAGTCCAAAACTTCGATGAAACAATTCGCACAGGTCTTCCGCTGCAATCTTGGTGACACCATAAATGTTCTTGGGAATCGGCCGGACTGCCTCGGTGATCCACGCAGCCGGAGCGCCGGCCGGGGGCGTCAGAGCGCTCCCGAATGCGCTCGTAGTGCTGGTAAAAACAAACGACGCCACTTGCGCTGCGACCGCCTCTTCAAGGAGGTTGAGCGTCCCGGTAATGTTGGTGTCGACGAATCGCTGCCGGTTATGAGTGGAAACGTGAGGCTTATGAAGCGTTGCGGTATGCACCACCGCCTCTACATCTTTCATGCAGCGCTTGACGTATTCTCTATTGGCGATGGATCCAACGCGGTTAGTGAATTCCGAGTCGATCAGGTCGACGCTGACGACCTCGTGTTTGGTGTCCTGCAGCGTGCGAACCAGCGCTTCACCCAAATGCCCCGCACTACCGGTAACCAGAATCTTCATGCCCTGAACCCGCAAGAGCGCCGCTATCGCTTCTTTTGCCTGGCCGCAGCTCTTTCAATGTTCTTTTCGACCCTGAACTTCACTATCTTGCTTATCAACGCCAAAGGAATCGGTTTGTCCAGCGGAAGTTTCAGCGTCCCCTTCGCGCCTTCATATCGAGCCAACTCCGCCTTGAACTTCGGGTCGTTTCTGGGCGCGGGATAAAAACCGATGTGATTCTTGTAGGCGGCAAAATGCACCAGGTTTCCGTTCTGCTTGAAAGTCGGTATTTGATACGAGATTGCCTCCTCAGCGCGCGGCGCAGCCTTCCTGATAGTCTTTCTGATCTTCTCCAGAATCTCCTGAATCTCGCTCGGGAATTGCGAAATGTACTCGTCTATAGTCGCGGGTGGTTTTTCACTTGCTTTCATGATTTCTCCCTATGCAAGAACGAGATGCTACTCCTTAACAGGAACCGGAAGTTTGAAAACAGTTCACAGAGTGTTTGTGTTCGCGCCGTTGCAGAGCGCGATCAAAACACGCCTATCGCCGTGCCAGCCTTCCGTAAAGACTGGAATGCTAATGCATCAAGATACAGATGCGCGAGCACGATTGGATACGCCCGTCTTGCGAA